>JANLFP010000009.1 GCA_024655905.1 Tepidanaerobacteraceae bacterium | reverse complement strand
ATATTGTATGAAGTCCAGACCATACAATATCAACCTCGTCAGCTCCAACCTACACGGCAGCACCCGCCATACGCTCAGCTTCTATTTAAGTCCGGCAGGTGTTGCCATGCCGAATTTGTCTTTTGGTTCGCAACAATATTTCTTGTTGTACTTTTTGCAGTTTGTAATGCAAATTAATTCCGCCTTTCTAAATGCCATATCATTTCTGCTGCTTGCCACTGCCATCACTGTAATTGCCTACTGAGCAATATGAAGAGATATATAAAATCTCAAAAATTACCATACACGTCTTTAACACGCGTTTCGGCATCTGGCGAAAAAACGCGCACGTTGGATTCAATATCATTTAAGTGCCGGACGATATCCTTTTCGTCTATTCCGGCCGGGGCATACACTGTAAACAAAACCTGACGTGTTTTCTCTCCGATGCGCGTCCTGCTGTCCGGCCCTTTCAATATGCTGGAAACAACCGACTCCCCGTCCATTATCATAATGTCTCCGGGTACTGTTTTTACGAGCTTGCCGTTAATGCCCGCATAGCTTTCTTCTCCCGATGACTCTTGTAAAATGAGCGGCTGCTTTATTTTTTCCAGGTCGTGTCCGGCGGTCAGAAGCATATTTTTTAGTTCAGCCATGAACATCGCTTCAACTACCGTGGAAGCATTCGGAATGCTTTTGCCATGGGCTACTGATTCCAATTGCTGAAGCACATGATATGTGTACCCATACTTTTTGTAATAGGAGACATACGCTCCTATTGGATAAATATGCTTCAATTCCTGCCGGGTCATCGGCCCGTACCTCTCTCTGATTTCTTCTTCCAGCTTGCATCTTGCCTTGTCCAGCGCTTCGCTGTAATTAAGGGCGCTGATGCCCGACATGACAAGAAAACCTACCAAACACTTGCTTGAAGCTTTAGGCAATTCATTTTGAATACTAAGCATTTTGTTTCACCAATCCTTTCCCAATTTAAAAGGCTTCCTGATCGCTCAATTTGTTTCTCTCGCGCCCTATCAGCGCCATGCCGGAAATGACCAATATCCCGCCGCACCATTGCTGTATGGCGGCGTGTTCGCCCAATATCAAAACCGACAACAGCAGCGCCGTAAACGGCATCATGCCTGAAAAGGCAGCGGCCGTAGAGGCGGGACATCGTTTGATTCCCGAGTACCAGAACAGAAACGCCAGCGCGGTGACGAACACTCCATACCATATAAGCGAGAGCCATCCCTGCAATCCCAGCTTCGCAAGAAAGCCGACAGGCTGTTCAAAGCAGGCCGGAATGAGGCAAAGAGACATGGCGATAAGAGATACTAGCACGGTTTTTACCATCGGCGGCATGGCGGCTTTATCAGCAGGCCGCGCTCTAACCACTGCGATGCGGGAGCAAACGTTGAAAATGGATTCGCACGCCGCGGCGCACAATACAAGAATATTGCCAAATATGTGCTCCGGCATGAAGCATTTTCCGGGCATAAACAGGCCCTGAATAAAAAGAACACCCGCGACTGTGCTTAATATGCCGATTATCTTGCTTGGGCCCATCTTTTCCTTTAAAAGCAGTCCAGAAAGAACGGCGCTTATCGCCGGCGTCGCTCCGGTGAGAATGCCTGCCTCCGCGGAACTTGTATGGAGCAGGCCGAGCAGCAGGAACATGCGGAACAGGAAAATGCCAAACAGCGCCTGAAGGAACAGACAGGCCCAGTCCCAAGCCGACGCGCCCCGGATTGACTCGATAATCCTGCCGCTTGCCAGCGGGACAAGAAGAAGCAGCGCGAAAAACAAGCTGACGGCGGTTATTGTGAACGTTCCCAGCCTTCCTGTGACAAACCTGGCCGATATTACGGAAGTTCCGGCCAAAGCGAAAGCGCCTGTCAAAAAAAGCATGCCTCTTGAATGAGGACTTAAAATCTTCATAATGTTTCTCCCTAAATTGCTTGAAATAATGACCAAATACGCTATATAATTGTACCTAACAAACTGTCATGAATAAAGCGCCAGTTTAACACGATTTTGACCAGTCCAGTGGAGGCATGCAAATGTACAGGATTGAATTAAAGCGTCAAAGCGAAATTCCTATTAAACGCCAGATATATCAGACATTGAAAGATCGCATTCTGGACGGCAGCCTGAAGGCCGGGGAAGCTCTGCCTTCCACCAGGGAATTGGCGGAGCAAATCAATGTCTCGCGCCAAACCGTGTGCGAGGCTTATGACATGCTGATAACCGAAGGGTTTGTTTTGAGCCGCCAAGGCGCGCCGACACGCGTTGCCGAGGGCTTGCGCATAGACAAGTCTCCTGAGCGGATTTCAAATTATCAGGAAAAAAATAAAACCCGATACAGGGTTGATTTCAAGACAGGATGGCCTGACTTGCGGCATATTCCGCGCTACCTTTTGCAGCAGATCGCTCACAAAACCTTTGAAGAAATGCCCTTGGAGCGGTTTGGCTACGCAAGTCCTAAGGGAACGCCGGAGCTGCGCGCCGAAATATCGTCGTGGCTGTTCCGGAGCAAGGGGCTAAATGTGGATGCCGGAGATATTTTTATTACATCCGGCGCGACCCATGCGCTTCACATCATCGCCAGCCTGTTCTACGGCCGCGGGAATAAAATCGCAATTGAAGATCCCTGCAACAGGGGAATACTCCAGACCTTCTTGAACGCAGGATACGAAGTTGAACCGATACCCGTAGATGAAAAAGGAATCAATGTGGAATGCCTTGAAGATGTTTCGGTCAGCGCGGTTTATACCACGCCTTCCCACCAGTTTCCCTTAGGCCCAATCCTGCCTGCCGGCCGCCGCGCGGAATTGATCCGCCACGCAAGGGAAAACAATATCTATATTATCGAGGACGATTATGACAGCGAATTCCGCTATGCCGGAGAACCGGTCGCTCCGCTTTACGCCATGGATCCGCAAAGGGTTGTTTATGTGGGGACATTCAGCAAAGTCCTGTTTCCGGCCATCCGCATAGGCTACGTTATCCTGCCGAAAGAACTGCAGCCCAAATGGCGTGAGCTTAGAATGCACACGGATGTGCAAAATCCGCCCTTTGAACAGGCGGTGCTGGCTGAATTCATGCGGACGAGAAAGTTCGACCGCCATATAAGGCGGATGCGGAAGCTGTATGGAGAACGCAGAACCGCGCTGCTCGGCGCGCTGGAAGAGGCTTTCGGGGATGTATGGCGCGCCTGCGGCGACGCCGCGGGTCTGCATCTCTCAGTGGAATTTAAGGCCATGCGATTCGACGAGGCATTCATAAAAAGATGCAAGGAAAACGGAATCCGGATCGCTTCGGTAGAGCGTCACGCCATACAAAAGGGCAGGCATTCAAATAAGCTCCTGCTTGGCTTCGGGCATTTGGAGCCGAGAGAAATCCGGGAAGGCGTCCTAATCCTGCGTTCGGTTATGCAAGAAATCTAAACCGGGCTGGATGTTTTTCACAAACTGATCTTTCGAGATATATTCCGCAGGATGCATTTTTCCGTTTCCTGTTGCGAGTACGTTTTTAAACCTGACAGGCAGCCCCGCGGAAGCGAAAAAGCTTTTTCCGTCGTTTAGTTGAAAATGCACATGGGGTTCGCTTGTGTTCCCCGAGTTGCCGCATTTGGCGATCGCCTGCCCCCGTACGACCTTCTGGCCCAAGGTAACGGTTAAGCTGCCCAGCATGAGGTGGGCAATGGTGCTGAATTCCTTTTCATTATGCTTGAGCGTAATGTAGTTTCCTCTAATATCCTTCGCCCTGCATTCGATCCTGCCGTCGCCGTACGCCCTGCTTTCCGGATGATTGCAGGCCATGCTTACGACTTCGCCGTCGGCGGGCGCCAGGACATCCTGACCGTAGCAGTAATAATCCCGCAGCTCCCTGCCGCTTCCGGAGTGGGTTTTCCCGCTTTCATCAATCATGACGAAATCATAGGCATAACGCCGGGGCCACACATGCCAGGAATGGGAGGTTTTCTTATCCACGCCGCCGTTTGCGACGTACCATTGTCCCCGGAAAGGCAATATGAAGTCCGTATCGGCTGCATAGTTTTCTTTTGTAGGAAGAGAAAAACGATGGCTGAACCATATCAGGGGATAAGAGAAAAGCTGCCGCACGCTCTGCCGCGACGCCGACAGATTGATGAATATTTCAACAAGGCCAAGCAAAAAGAAAAGCCAAAATTTTCTGAGATAAGCGTTGCCGATGACGCTCCCCAGCAGCCCTATCAGGCCGAGCCATTTTAATCTAACCAATAAACCTAAAAACCTGTTCATATCCGCCCCCGCGTTATTCTTCCGTGATTTCAAAGATGTCCTCGACTGACGCATGAAAAACCTTCGCTATGTCAAGCGCCAGCTTTAAGGACGGGTTGTATCTGCCGTTTTCCAGGTGGCCGATCGTTTCGCGCCTTACGCCGACCAAAGCCGCCAATTCTTCCTGCTTCATATTGTATTTAGCTCTGTATTCCTTGATTTTGGTTTTGATAATCATAAGCCGACGCCGCTTTCCCTCAGTTCGCACACAAGCAGTATGACGGAGAATACGAAAATGGACAAGGCCATCCCAAGCCCCATGCCAACCGCCAGCAGCGCGTCGTTGTTCAACAGCGCTTTCAGCATAATTGTAACCGCCGACGACGCAAGGCCGGTGAAGAATGCTGGCGTTGCCGCTTTTTGAACGTTGGCTTTAAATAATTCGTCCGGTATAACAAAGAAATACCGAATGTAATAGAGAAAACCCCAAAATCCCAGATATGCCTTATTGCCCGATAAAAATCCCAAAATGCCCAATACCGACAGAAGACTTAAATAGCCCAGTTTATTTTTCAATGGTATTCCCCTCCCTTATGTGATATATTTCTAATATTTTGTTATAAATATATCACATCATTGGAAGCAAGTCAATACACCCGGGCCTTTGTTTTATGTTTTCGCCTTTATGCAAACAACGGCGAATCATCGTGCTTGTTTGCGCCTCGATATAACTTTCGCCATGGTACGCCTTATCCCCCTTTTGAATCCGGCAGGCTTTCGCGGTTTTGCCGACGCAATCCTGTCCCAGCCATTTTGCTTACGCGGCATTTGTAATGCGCTGATTTGGAAATGCTTGAATTTTGGATATTTATATGGCATCAGACCGAATGAACGTGCTTGTCACTGTCAAAACGGGAGTAAAGCCATGATTTTTACATTCTGCTTGATTATTTAAGACAGCCGTGTTATTATATAACAGACAGTCAGTCGGTCTGTTGAGAGGGTATGTAAAAATGAGGATTGTAAAGGACGCAGAAGAACGCAAAAACGAGATACTTGACGCGGCGGATGAGCTTTTCCGCCTGAAAGGCTTTGACGGCACGAGCACAAACGATATTCTCGAAAAGGTGGGAATTGCGCGCGGAGGGCTGTATCATCACTTCAAGTCCAAGGAGGACATCATGGACGCGCTTATCGAGCGGTATAAAGTCCGCCTCTTAGGCGCGGCGCGGGAAATTGCCGCGGACAGGAGCATACCCGTAAACGAGAGGATTGTCCGCGTTGTAATGGCAATGAACATAAGCGGCGGCAGCGGCAGGGAAATCATGAAGCATATCCACAAGCCGCAGAACGCGCTTATGCATCATAAAATGCAAAAGGTCATCATCAGCGGCGTTACTCCGATACTGGCGGGAATAATCCGCGAGGGCATTGAGCAGGGACAGTTCAGCACGCCGTTCCCGTACGAATGCATGGAAGTGGCTGTGGCATACGCCAGCAGCATTTTTGACGATACGGTTGAAATGACGGACGAGGAGCGCGCTTCACGCATACAGGCGTTTATTTTCAACACTGAAAGGCTGCTTGGCGCCGAAAGAGGAAGCCTCATGTGCATTGCGCGGGCGTTCGGCGGCAGCAATGGAGGCAGCCATGAATGATCCGGGAAAATCCTTCAAAAAATTTCTCCTCCTGTGGACGGGAGAACTCGTTTCAGCCATAGGAAGCGGGCTGACGTCTTTCGGGCTTTCGGTTTACGTTTTTTCGCAGACGGGCAAGGCTTCGGCGGTGGCGCTTGTAACCCTGCTTGCGTTTATGCCGTCGCTTCTCTTGAGCGCGCCGGCGGGGGTGCTTGCGGACCGCTATGACCGCAGGCTCCTGATGGTGCTGGGCGACAGCCTGTCTGCGGTTGGAGTTGCATTCATCCTGATTTGCATGCTGTGCGGAGAAGTGCGGCTGTGGCAGATTTGCCTGGGCGTCACAATAAGCTCGGCGTTTTCATCGCTGCTTGAACCCGCATACAAAGCCACGATTACCGATTTGCTTAATGAGGAGCAGTACACAAAGGCAAGCGGCCTCGTCCAGGCGGCCGGCTCGGCAAGATATCTGGTGTCTCCCGTCATTGCAGGGTTTCTGCTTATAGCTTCGGATATAAAGCTGCTTCTTGCAATCGACATCTGCACATTTTTCGTAACCGCTATTTCAACGCTTGTTGTGCGAAGCGGCCTTGCACAAAAGAAACATGAACAGGCGAAGTCTTTTGTCCGTGAATTCATAGACGGCTGGGGCGCGGTCAGCGAAAAAAAAGGCGTGCTTGTTCTTGTTGTAATGGCGTCTGCAATCACTTTTTCCATCGGCTTCATACAAACGCTTTCCGCCCCGATGATACTTGCTTTTTCCGACAGCTCCGCATTAGGAACGGTTTTAACAATCGCCGCTTCCGGAATGCTTGCGTCAAGCGTGATTATTGGAATTATTCCAATAAAAAGCGGTTATGTGAAGATGCTGTCGGTTTCGCTGTTTTGCTCAGGGATATTCATGGCGGTGTTCGGACTGCGCGAAAGCATTGTGCTTATCTGTGCTTCGGGGTTTTTGTTCTTTTCAATGCTCCCGTTTGCAAACGCAAGCCTGGATTTTCTCATCCGCACCAACATAAGAAACGACCTGCAGGGCAGGGCGTGGGGACTTATCGGGGTCATTTCCCAGCTTGGATATGTTGCCGCTTATGCGCTTTCGGGCGTGCTTGCGGATTATGTGTTCACTCCCTCGCTGCTCGAAGGCGGAGCGCTTGCCGGTAATATGGGAAAGATTTTCGGCACCGGCGGCGGCAGGGGAACGGGGTTTCTCATTTTCATCGCCGGATTGCTGTTATGCGTGACGTCGGTAATTCTATACAACGTAAAATCGGTTAGAAAGCTTGAAAACAGAGGCGGCTAGCGTATGCATATATAATCTGCAATGGCATACCGACGCTTTTTAACACATACAAGTATTTTTGCTTCATTTTTGCTTCTTGGTTTTAATCCTTTTACTTATATGGCATTTGTTATATACTTACTTTGCAAATACTTAAATTTTGGGTATTCCGGGAGATAAAACATGGATGAACTTGAACTGGTCAGACCAATGCCGTCGCATAAGAACAGCGCGGAAGAATTCAAGCGGGAATTTTTCAGCTGCGGCGAAAAGATAATAAACGGAAGCGCCCTGCTGGATCAGATGGAGTACGACAAGTGGCTTGAAAACGTCGAAAGAAACAGCAGCCCCGAAACCGCAAGGAAAGATTGGGTTGTTGCTGACACCTTTTTTGCTGTGAGGAAAGCAGATGACAGGATTATTGGGATGGTTGATATCCGCCATAATCTTGATAACGAATTTTTATCCAAATACGGCGGGCACATCGGCTATGCGGTCAGGCCGAGTGAACGTCGCAAAGGATATGCAACGCAAATCCTGAAAATGGCCCTTCAGCATGCAAAAAGCATCGGCCTATCCCGTGTCATGCTCGGCTGCTATTCGGACAATCTTGCTTCCATCAAAACCATCGAAAAGTGCGGCGGGGTACTGGCCGAAACAAAACCTTATGTTGACGGCAAGCCGATGAATGTTTATTGGATTGCAAATATATAACATGATGAATGATTATAGGAGGAGTTTTTTAGGAAGAGTTAAAGTTGTTTGCAAGTTTAACGAAGAGGGCTGTGAAATATGGTTATTTTTAAAACCGAAGTGGAAGTGGAAGGTCTTACAGGAAAAGCAATATATGATTTTTTGATAAACTGTACGACTGAAGAATATCAAAAATGGTGGAAAGGGACACATCTTATATTTCGTACACTAAAGCGCTATCCGGGCAATATTGGCAATGTTGTACTTATGGATGAGTATATAGGCAAATACCGGGTGACATTAAATGCGGTGGTCTTGAGGGCTATCCCAGGTGTGGAAATTGTCTGGCAAATGAAAAAGATCGTAAAATTGCCGGTTTGGGTTTCTATATCTTTTAAGGAAGAAAAGAACAGAGTGAAAGTTATTCATGAAATAACTGCGGGCTTTAATGGTATTAGAAAAATATTTGATGTGATTTTTAAAATTTTTCTTTCTAAAGATTTTGAAAAAGCGATGGATGAACATGCAAAAATTGAATTTTCAAAGCTGCAGGATATTTTGCAAAATAGGTTTTAATATTAGATTTCAGAAATACGGAGGCGAACAATAGAATGGGATTTATAAAATTGGATTTTACGGGTATATCCCAAGTTTTGTGTAAGCTCGAATATTTGATGTAAGATATCGTGAAATAACGGAGGGGTAAGGGCTAAAAATTCAGGTCCTCACCCCTTAAAAGTATTATACAAACTCTTTTGGGCACGTCAAGAAAAACCAAGTTTTTTGGCCTTCAAAATTATGGTCCTCTGTCGGTTATTCAAGCCTGTCCCCAAAATAAATCAGAAGCTGAGAATGGATCAGCCCAAAATCCTGTCGGCGCCCGATCCATTTTCTCGTGATATCCATGGTTGCGAGATAAAGCATTTTGAGCAGGCTGTCATCACTTGGAAATACGGTTTTGCTTTTGGTCACTTTCCGAAGCTGCCGATTGAAGCCTTCGATGGCATTCGTCGTGTAGATGAGCTTTCTGATTTCGTTCGGGTATTTGAAATAGGTGGACAGCTGCGGCCAATTATTGCGCCAGGATTCCGAGATTTTTGGATATTTCTTGTCCCATTTTTCAGCAAAGGCATCCAGCTCATAGAAAGCCGTCTGCTCATCTACGGCAGTATAGACCTTTTTCAGATCGGCCATCAGTGCCTTTAAATCTTTGTAGGAGACAAATTTTGTGCTGTTTCGGATCTGATGGATTATGCACCGCTGGATTTCCGTTTTTGGAAAGACTGTAGAGATTGCTTCCGTAAACCCGGTCAGCCCGTCGACGCTGGCGATCAGTATATCCTGAACTCCCCGATTTTTCAGGCTGTTCATGACGGAAAGCCAGAACTTCGCGCTTTCGTTTTCTCCTACCCACATCCCAAGAACATCCCGGATTCCGTCCATTTGAATCCCAATGGCAATGTAAACCGCTTTCTTGATGATCTGGCCTTCGCTCCTTACATGGTAATGGATGGCGTCCATAAAGACCACCGCATAGATCTCCTCCAGCGGCCGGCTTTGCCATTCCTTTGCGATGGGAAGGATTTTGTCGGTCACACGGCTGATTGTGCTGTCGGACATTTCGATTCCGTAAAGATCACGGATATGGGTTTCGATGTCCCCGGTTGTCATCCCTTTGGCGTACATGGAGATGATCTTCGCTTCAATATCCTGCGTAAGCGTATTCTGATACTTCTTGATCAGACGAGGCTCAAATACCCCCTGGCGGTCTCTGGGAACGTCGATATCCATGTCTCCGATGCTGGTGTGCATGGTTTTCTTAGAGAAACCATTACGGCTGTTATCGGTCTCTGTATTGCGGTAATCATACCTGGTATAGCCTAATTCCTCATCAAGCTCTGCCTCAAGGCCGCCCTGCAGCACCTGGCGCATCATTTCCTTCATGATCTCCTGAATGTCATTTGGATCCTTGATCGGGTTATCCTTTAGAAATGCCTGCACTAATTCACGTCGTTTTTTGTCCTCCGGACTTTCATTTCTTTTTGCCATAATGAAAAACCTCCTGGCTGATGTTTTTATCTTACATCAATCAAGAGGTTTACACAAATTTTGAAACGGTCTCAATTTTACCGTCTCCGCTCCGGTTGAACATGTTTGGAGCTTTGGACTGCAAGCTGCAAAGATTCCCGAATGGCAATTTGATGTTGTTGCTGTAAAAGGAATCAGCGGCTCGATTGACCGTAAGGGAACCTGTCTCACGACTTTTAATATCTTTTAGGCAAATACTTTCGGCAATATATTTGGCAACTGAATAAACGATTTAATTTCAAATCCTTTATAATCATCTGCAGCACCATCTGCAGCAATTTTTTCCCTATTGAATTTAATCCCCTTCATTCCCATTTTCATAGCAGGAACAAGGTTTTTGTGTCTATCATCAACAATTACGCAATCATTTGCATTGCATCCTATTCTCTCCAGTAGTATTTTATAAATCTCATCAGACGGTTTTCTGAAGCCAACATCTCCGCTAATCACTATCTCTTGGAAAAACCTGTTTAAATTATGCTTTTGCCTAAGATATAAAGACCACTCACTGACATCATTTGATAACAAGGCCAAATTATATTTTTCTTTTAGTATTTCTGCAGTAATGGTAAATTCTTTATCAAGTGTTAAGTATTGGTCCAAATAGCTGATTTCTATTTCAGGATAATTATTTTTAAACCCTAACCTATCCCAAAAAGTACTTGATGTAATTTTCCCTAAACTGGCATCAATGTACAACTTATTTATTTGTTTAGACGTAATGCTGTTGTTCAATTTCATTATGTAAGGCACTAGCAAGTTGTTAGTATCATCTCCCACTTCAAAAATCACACCC
Source organism: Tepidanaerobacteraceae bacterium (assembly GCA_024655905.1). Taxonomy (GTDB): domain Bacteria; phylum Bacillota; class Thermosediminibacteria; order Thermosediminibacterales; family Tepidanaerobacteraceae; genus JANLFP01. The sequence continues at coordinate 145,432 of JANLFP010000009.1, read as the reverse complement.
ATAGCATCAAATATTATCCATTTTTTCATAACCAAATCCTCCTAACCCTGCCTAAAACAAGACGCACCATAAATCCGGGTATTCTGCCCGGTTTCCCTATTCTTCATTAGTTCTGCCATGTGGCATGCATACTCTATCTGCAAGATAAAGCGATTCGAATTTGCTTTTTTCTTCCTCGCCGTCAAGCATCGCCAGATATATCGGGAGCATATCCAACCGTCCCTCCTTTGTGTGCCCTGTGTTATCCGCCGCACGGCTGGCATTGCATAAATCCTGCGGCCGGAAAATCACGCTTCAATGCGGCCGCCGTCAGCAACATCGTATACTTGCTGGAAAATATTATCAAGCGAATGCATATGATTTGACGTTTTTTGCCGCTGATGGTTCCGGCAGACATGTTCCCTCGAACACATCAAACTATTTCAAACCCCGTCTTTTCCGTCAACACAACCCCGCCCGCCGAGAGTCGCCCCGAAAGGCTGTGGATGTGTTTCCACGAACAATTGCACACATAAAAATACAGGGCTTCCCTGTGCCTCCGCCGCCCAAAAGCACATTTTCGGCGGGCGGCAAATCACCGGAAAACCCTGTATTCAAGCCGTTTTTCAGGCGCTTATTCGTTTTTTACATTTGACATCAAGACCACGCACTCAACGTGTGCAGTATGAGGAAACATGTCCACCGGCTGGGCTTCTTGAGTTCTGTAGCCCCTGTCTTCCAGGAAACGGAGGTCCCGCGCCAGGGTGGCCGGATTACAAGAAACATATACAATGCTCTGTGGTTCCATGTCTGCGGCAGCCTGAAGGAGTTTTTCATCGCATCCCCGACGGGGCGGGTCCATAACAACGACATCAGCCATATCGCCTTTTTTAACAAGTTCTTGCATTACATCTTCAGCGGCACCTTCGATGAATTCCACATTATTTATGCCGTTTATTCCAGCATTATGCCTGGCATCCTGTACCGCCTGGGCAACTATTTCAATGCCGCAAACTTTTTTGGCTCTTCTGGCTAAAAACAGCGTGATTGTTCCTATGCCGCAGTATGCATCTATAACCGTCTCCCTTCCGGTGAGCCTTGCATATTCAAGGACCTTGCCGTAAAGTATTTCAACCTGCATCGGGTTTACTTGAAAAAAAGACACGGGAGACAGGCTGAATTTAATCTCACCGATATAATCATGGATATATGGCGGACCGAAAATCACGGTGTTTTTATTTCCCAATATCACATTAGTTTTTTTGTCGTTATTGTTCAATATGAGGCTTTTAAAACCTCGTATCTTCTTTCTCAAAATCTCAATCAGTTCTTCTGCGCGTGGGATTTCATTCCCGTTAACCACAAGAATAACCATCACTTCGCCTGTCTTAAAACCGATTTTAGTGATGACATGACGCAAAAGCCCCGTATGCTTTTTCTCATCGTATATGGAGACATTGAATCGATCTGCCCATTCTCTTATTACCCTCGATACTTCATTGCTTATGTCATGCTGTATCAGGCATGAATCCGATGGTACTATGTTGTGAGTCCTCTTTTCATAGAAACCCAGAACCGTTCTGCTTCCATCACGACCTATCGGATACTGGGCTTTGTTGCGGTATCTCCAAGGGTCGGACATACCGATGGTGTTATGGACTATTGTATTAATACGGCCAATTTTTTCCAGACATTCTTTTACTCTCTGGGTCTTAAACTCCAACTGTCCCCGATATGATAGGTGCTGAAGGGTACATCCCCCGCAACGGTAAAAGTATGGACAGACAGGTTTTATCCTATCCGGAGAAGGAATCAGTATATCCTCCACATGAGCTATGGCGTAATTTTTTGCCGCTTTTTCCACCCGCGCCCTTACCTTTTCTCCTTTCAAAGCTCCTTCTACAAAAACTGCCATACCGTTTACTCTGCCAACTCCCTGACCCTCATGAGCCATGGAATCAATATCGATGTCAATTTGCTGACCAAGTTTAATTTTGCTGTGCTGGTCCATGTTCAAACCTCCAATAAAACCTGAATGGCAATGCCTTTCCATGATTTTGTCAAAAAAGCCTTCAATACTATTATATCATTTCTATCTGATACAACAAATTCAAAGGTGAATCGAGGTGGGGTGAATGGCAAATGCTCCTAATTTTTGGTTGCATTTTTTTACAAAATTAGATATAATTAGATAAACAATGTCTTTTTTTTGGCAAACTCCCCGAAAGGGGCGGGCGCAAAGCCATGGGCCTAAGGCAAAGTTTTTACTTTGCTATGGTTGCCAGGCTGCATTATTATTACTTCGCCCGAAAGGGCATTTTTTATTTTTACCAAACTAACAAACATATCAGGGGGGTTTTATGTGAACAAAAGCTTAAAGATTCGTTTAGCTGTGTATCTCACCGCAATGGCCCTGATTCCTCTCATCGCCATGGGAATTATTATCAACTATTTCGTGAAAGATTCCATGATGCATGAAGTCCAGGACAAAGTCAGCATTATTGTTGACAATTTAAACGAAAATATCGACCTTTTTTTGGAACAAAACAAAAATATCATTACCTTCCTATCAACCACGAAAACGGTAAGGACCATGGATCAGGACCAGATCACTCCTTTCCTGTACGATATGACTCAGCAAAATCCCCAGATACTCAGGATTTATGTGACTGATACTTCTGGCAAGGTTTTCGCGGTGCCCTTTGCATCATTTCCAGACAATTATGATGTAAAAAATGAGTCATGGTACAAGGATGCTATGGCGCAAAAAGGCCTTTGCGTATCTAAAGTGAAGGTCGACCAGACTTCGGGCAATTCCATCATATCCATATCCAATGTCATCTTATCCGATTCAGGATACCCTGTTGGTGTAATAAGCGCGGATGTTTCGCTGGTAAGCCTTACGAGAATTGTGATGAACATGAAAATTGGTCAAGAAGGTTTTGCTTATATAACCGATAGCGATGGCTATGTCATAGCCCACAAGGATTATAAAATCGTAAAAGCCCGTGAAAACCGCTCAAAATATGATTTCGTCCAGGCAGCGCTGGCAGGAAAATCTGGGTTCACCACGTACGAACTCGGAGGAGTAAAAAGATTTGTGGCATATGGCAAGCAGAAATCATTGGGATGGGGAATATTCGTGCAGCAGCCGATAGAAGAGGCTTTTTCTAAAGTGAATAAAGTCACCAGCACCGTATACATAGCTGCCGTGTTTATGGCGCTGCTCAGCCTTGGAACGAGCCTTTTCATAGGAAATGTACTCGTGAAACCCTTGAAGCACATAGTAAATGTATCAAATACCGTAGCTTCAGGAAATCTGACGGAAAATGTAGAAATTAAGGATACCACGGAAATCGGAATCCTTGCTTCATCTTTTAATTCAATGGTGTCCAATCTTAGAAATCTAGTCAAAGAGGTCATCAAAGCAGCAGAAAACATGTCCGCATCAGCAGAAGAACTCGCCGCCGGAGCAGAGCAAAGCAATCAGGCAACTCAGCAGGTCGCCGGTGCCATACAGCAGATTGCCGTTGGTGCCAATGAACAGGCCAGAAAACTTGCCGAAATCTCTGAAATAGTGGATAAACTGGTGGTCTCCAACGGCAAGGTAGAGGAAAATGCTAATTCAACAGCTTCTTCGGCAGAAGAAATGGCCGACAAGGCAAAAGAAAGCCGGCAGAGAATCGAAAATGCAACAGAAAAAATGCGGATCATCAAAACCACGGTAGACAGGGCCAATAAGATAATGCAGGAACTGGATTCGAAGGTTACTGAAATAGGCAAGATTTCGGGAATAATTCGCGACATTGTCGAGCAAACCAATCTTCTTGCGCTGAATGCCTCTATAGAAGCAGCCCGGGCGGGCGAACACGGCCGCGGTTTTGCAGTCGTGGCGGATGAAGTGAGAAAACTTGCGGAGCAGTCCGGAGAAGCCGCCAAACAGATAGCCCAGATAGTAAAATTGATACAGGGTAGCAGCAAGATTGCCGTAAACGCCATGGCGGAAAGCAATCTCCAGGTGGATGAAGGTCAATCGCTTATCAATGAAATCAATGAAAGGATAAGCGTCTTGATGGAGCAAATTGACGAAACTGCATTGCGGTCAAGAGAAATCTCCTCCGAACTTTCCACACAATATCAAAATGTAGAACACATAGTAGAGATGATTCAGAATATATCCAGCATTTCTCAGGAAACTGCCGCAGGCGCACAAGAAGTTTCAGCCACATCGGAAGAGCAGACGGCCACTATGGAAAATATTGCAACATCGGCCCAGGAGCTTGCAAAACTGGCAGAGAATCTGACGGCACTGGTCAATAAATTTAAGGTATAAACAAAGCCCGGCAATTTTAGCCGGGCTTTTTGACATTCATCTAATGCATTATTATACAGCTTTTCGATTAAAATTCAATGTTTTCTTATATATGGATATAAGCTCCCTGTCGATAAGGGGTCTCTTGAGTGCTACGGCCATGCTGCGCACTTCGTCCAGAATTTCCTTCGCCAAATCTTCATCAACTACTATGCCGTACTCCTTCAATCTGGCTTTTACGGAAGCTGTACCGGAATGTTTCCCAATTATAATCTTTCTTTTTAGCCCCAATTCCGCCGGATCTAAAAACTCGTATGTTGAAGGATCTTTTATTACACCATCGGCATGAATGCCCGATTCATGAGCAAATATATTCTCTCCCACTATGGTTTTGTTGAGGGAAAGAGGCCTTGCAGAAGCATGTGCCACGTATTCGCATATTTCTTTCAAAAGATTCGCTTTTATATTGACATCGTAACCAAGAGAATATTTGAGAGCCATGGCCACTTCTTCCAGAGGTGCGTTGCCCGCTCTTTCACCCAGGCCGTTCACCGTAACGCCAACATGCGATGCCCCTGCCTCGATTCCGACCAGCGCATTGGCAGTGGCCATACCCAGGTCATTATGGGTGTGCATTTCTACTTCTATGCCAGTTTTGGATATCAATTCCTCCACCATTTGTGCTGTCTTAAACGGATTCAATATGCCCAGAGTGTCGCAGAACCGCAGCCTGTCAGCTCCGGCTTTTTTAGCCTCCAGGGCAAATTTTATTAGGAAATCCATATCCGTCCTCGATGCGTCTTCCGCATTAACGGAAACATATACGCCCTGACTTTTAGCGTATTCAGCAGCTTTAGCCATCTCTTCCAGAACCCATTCCCTGCTCTTTTTCAACTTGTTTTTAATGTGAATGTCGGATGTGGAAATGGATATGGCCACCGCATCCACGCCGCAGTCAAGAGACTCTTTTATATCCTCTATGTTTGCTCTGTTCCATGCCATTATGCTGGCCGAAAGACCCGACTCTGCTATCGCCTTTATGGCCGCCTTTTCGTCTCCGCCCATTACCGGCGTCCCGACCTCAATCTGGTCTACTCCCAGTTCATCCAGCATCCTCGCAATCTCCAGCTTTTCGTGATTTGCAAATACAACTCCTGCCGTCTGTTCCCCATCCCTTAAAGTTGTATCCACAAATTTTATTTTCCTGCCCGTTAATTCCGCCGCCATATTCATCTCTCCCTGTTTTTATGTTTTTATGTATACAATTATACCTGTGCTTCTGTATTTTGTCAATAAATTTTTTTGAATAATACTTGAAAAAGAAAAATAGGGTCAGGAAACGGATAGATTTAATCTTTGTGCACTGAACCGTCCCCTGACCCAACCCATTACTCATTTTTTGGATGGGCCCTGAATCTTTAAACCTTTAAATCCATTTTGCCTCAGGGCTTCATATAAAACTATGGCAACGGAATTTGAGAGGTTAAGCGATCTAGCATCGTCTATCATGGGTATCCTTAGGCAGCTTTCCCGGTGAGCCTCAAGTATATTCATAGGAAGGCCGGCGGTTTCTTTGCCGAATACGATGAAGCAGCCGGGTTGGAAAATTGCATCAGTATAGCATTTTTTTGCCTTAGTGGTGAGAAAATACATAGCCGAATCCTGATATCTTGCTTCAAACTCTCCATAGCTTTCATAATATTGGACATTCACCAAATGCCAGTAATCCAGCCCCGCCCGTTTTAAATACTTGTCTTCAAGGGAAAAGCCCAAAGGCCCCACCAGATGCAGAGCAGCACCGGTAGCGGCGCAGGTTCTGGCTATATTTCCGGTATTCTGCGGTATTTCCGGTTCAACCAGCACAATATTGAACATATTCATCAACCCTTAAAAACATATCTATTTTCCGGTTGAGTAAGAGAAACGCCTTCTGACTCATAACCGTAGTGTTTTACAAAATCAATGGCTTTGTCGAAATCCCTTCCCACATCCTCGGGTCTGTGGGCATCGGAATTTATCATGACAGGGACTTTGTATGCCGCAAAATATTCCATCATTAGAGGCGAAGGATACATTTCTCCCGCAGGCTTGCGGAGCCCCGCGGTGTTCACTTCCGCAAAGATTCCCATCTTTTTCATGGCTTTAGCCACCAGTTCGTATATCCGGCTCATATCGCCCATGGCCCTGTGGCCGAATACTTTTATCACGTCCGGATGGGCTATGCAGTCAAACATCCCGGATTCTACAGCCCTCAGCAAAATATCGAAATATTTAAGGTACGTTTCGTCTACGTCGCATGAATTCCATTCGTCCAGCATTTCGGGATTGTCAAAGCCGAAGTCTCCAATCCAGTGGATGGAACCAAGAACATAGTCGAATGGGTATTCACGCAAAAATCCCCGTATCTCGGCTTCGCATTCCGGTATATAGTCCATCTCTATGCCGAGTTTTACTGGAAATCCCATGCTTTTAGCCTTTTCCACTATTTCGATGTATTCTTCTATGTTTTGAACGGCTTCACCGGTGGTCCACTGCCCTCTAAACCCCGGACTTCTGTATAGGCCCTTTGCCTGGACAAACCTGTGGCCGTGTTCTGAAAAACCGATTTCAGCAATTCCCCTTTTTTTGCCTTCCTCCATAAATCTTTTTATCCACTCAATAGTGTATGGCCCCTGCTCAAGATGCACGTGGTAATCTCTGAATTTCACAAAAATCTCTCCTCGACTAGAATTAGTAACATCAGCAGCATGAAACCGATGGCATCGATACTTTATAATGGCAAATGCCGCAAAAGTTTCAAGAAGGCCTGCCGCTTTTAAACCTTTCGCCTTGTACTCGGGGATTTAAAATCAAAGATTCTCTTTTTTGATTATAGCACAAGCGGCAAATTACTTAAATACTTGAAAATATAGGATATTACTGTCTCCAAAAATACCGCACAAAAGGATATTGTCTTAATATTTGCAAAGTATGAAACAGCCGGTGTGAAAGAATGCTGGATAAACTCTCCTGAAAATAAAACCCTCATGGTATTAAATTAGATTCTGTCGCCTCCCGCTACGGCGGACGGAAATGTATTCCGCTGAAGATATGGTGTAAGCCGGCATCTTCGATGATTTGTGCATCGATTTAAAAACAGTCTTTTCTGCATGACTGTTTTTCCGCAGTAAAAAAGCCCGGCGAGACCGGGCTCTTATGGGAGGGGCAAATGGAACAGACTCAGCCTTCAGCAGGCTTTGCCTGTCACAGTATTTTGCTGAGGAAATCCTTCGTGCGCGGATGCTGGGGCCTGTTGTAAATATCCTCCGGCTTTCCTTCTTCCAGTATTTTCCCTTCGTCCATAAATATTACTCTGTGACCGACTTCCCGAGCAAATCCCATCTCATGGGTGACCACCACCATGGTCATGCCATCCCGCGCCAGGTCCTTCATAACGTCCAGCACTTCCTTTATCATCTCCGGATCGAGGGCCGATGTTGGCTCATCGAAAAGCATTATTTTGGGATTCATTGCCAAAGCCCGTGCTATGGCCACTCTCTGCTTCTGGCCGCCGGAAAGCTGTGCGGGATAGCTCTGCGCTTTGTCTGCCAGACCCACTCTGTTCAGCAGCTGCATAGCCCGTTCCCGGGCTTCCTGCGGACTTTCACCCTTAACCTTCATGGGTGCTAGTGTAATATTTTCTATGACTCGCTTGTGGGGGAAAAGATTGAAGTGCTGAAATACCATGCCCACGTCCTGCCTCAGTTTATTCACATCGGTTTTTGGGTCCATGAGGTTTTTTCCCTCGATGTAAACCTCACCACTTGTGGGTTTCTCGAGCAGATTCAGGCAGCGCAGAAACGTACTTTTGCCGGAGCCGCTAGGGCCAATGACCACCACCACTTCGCCTCTTTCCACCTTGTTGGTTATTCCCTTTAAAACTTCCAATCGCCCGAAATTCTTTTGCAATTCCCTGACTTCAATCACTGACGGCCAGCCTCCTTTCCAGGATGCCCAGGAGTCTGGAAAATCCCAAGGTCATTACGAGATAAAAAGCCGCCACTGTAAAATAGGGCTCAAAGGGCTTATAGGTATTGCCTGCCACAATCTGCCCTGCTCGGGTAAGCTCCGAAAATCCTATGGTTGTTGCTAGAGACGAATTTTTCAAAAGAGTTACGAATTCATTGCCAAGAGGCGGGATCATCTTTTTAAAAGCCTGAGGGAGTATGATGTAGCGCATAGCCTGATTATGGCTCATGCCAAGGGATCTGGCGGCTTCCATCTGGCCCTTTTCCACTGCCAGAATGCCTCCGCGGATTATTTCCGCCACATATCCGCCGCTGTTGATTCCAAGGGCCATAACGGCCGCAGGGTATTCGGGAATATTTACTCCCAGGATTTGCGGAAGGCCGAAATAGAAAATAAATATCTGCACCAGCAGCGGTGTTCCTCTGATGACCTCCACATAAGCGCCGCACAAAATTCTGATGGGCCAGAAATGCGACAGCTTTCCCATTCCAACAAAAAGGCCAATGACAATGCCCATCAGTACCGCCAGCGCCGTTATTTTGACGGTCACAAAGGCTCCAACCAAAAACAGATTAAAATACGGCTTTATAATGGAAAAATCCAGATTCATATTTAAGAAATGCTCCTCTCAAATATTAAGGGCTCTGCAAAGAGCCCTGACGCTACTTCTTCTCTACAGGTTTGAAGTCCACAAACCATTTTTGCACCAGTTTGTCATATTCGCCGCTGTCTTTGAGGTCCTTCAAAACCTTGTTCACAACTTCCAGAAGCTTGGTGTCTTCTTTCCTTATGGGGATGCCGTTCTGCTCTGAATTCAACTTATCCCCGGCCATCTCATATTTATCCGGATTCAGTTTGATATACGCATCGGCCACAACTTTACCTACAATTGCTGCATCGACGCGCTTGTTCATAAGATCCAGCATCACCGCATCCACTCTGTCAAACTGTTTCAGTTTTGCACCTTGAATCTTTTTGGCTTCAGCCTCGCCCGTGGTGCTGAGCTGCACGCCTATGGTCTTCCCCTTTAAGTCTTCCTTGCCTTTGATGCCGCTGCCCTTGTAGGTCACTATCTGTTGACCTCCGTCCAGGTATGGGTCTGAGAAATTAACACTCTTTTTGCGTTCTTCCGTAATGGTGAAGGCTGCAATAGCTATATCCACCTTTTTGGCGAGCAAAGCCGGGAGTATGCCGTCAAATGCCATGTCCTTTATTTCCAGTTCGACTCCCAGCTCTTTTGCAATTGCCTTTGCAATGTCTATGTCAAAACCAGTTATTTCATCCTTGCCGCCTGAAATGTCATGGAACTCATACGGAGGATAATCCGCGCTGGTTGCCATTACAAGTTTGCCCGAATTCTTTATCTTCTGCACGATATCCTCTTCGCCCGCGCTCTGGCTGCTGCTGGAAGCCGATTGTTGGGATGATTGGCCCTGCTCGGTCTGAGTCTGACCCTGCTGAGCAGTGGAAGCCGCTTTACTTCCGCAACCAGTCAGCAGGCTCGCAATCAAAACAACGATCAACACGAGTACTGCTGCCCGCTTGAATTTTATCATTTTGTTCCCCTCTCTCAAAGTCAAATTTAAAGTCAGGTATAATTATACAATATAAAGTATATAATTGCAATATGCAATTTATATCAAAAAAAATAAAGGCCCGGTTTTATCCGGACCTTGATTTCCCTTTTTTAAGCGTTCTGGGCCATGCGATGATTCTGGTAGCAAGCGCTGCAGTATACGGGTCTGTCGTTTCTGGGCTTAAAGGGAACCTGTGTGGGTGCTCCGCAGTCAGCGCAGACCGCGTCATACATCTGCTTCGGCTGCCTTCTCGAACCGCTGTCGCTCATTCTCTTCTTGCGGGCGTCTCTGCAGGTTTTGCAGCGGGTGGGTTCATTCTCGAAACCCTTTTCTGCATAAAATTCCTGTTCGCCGGCAGTGAAAACAAACTCGTTCCCACACTCTTTACATACCAATGTTTTGTCCTGAAATGCCATTAAAAAAACCCCTCACTTTAAATGATTTTATCGGCACTTCCTTAGCTGACCTGGTTTTCCCAAACAACGCCGCATACTGCGAGTGGAAGCCACCACCGCTGGGAGTCGCTTCGCCTACGGCCCTGGCATCGACTTTCAACCACAGACCTAAGTTATGCCTTATATCATTATACACACATTTGTTAAAAAATGCAAGAAAAAAATTACTTTTTTGTATCTATGAAAGCACCATATCCGGAAGGTTGGGATTGTGACGCCCCATATCCTTTTAAAGCCCTGCCAGTCTGTTTTAAATTTGTTAAATCAACGGATATTTCATCACGAAGTTTTCGAACTTTTATCATGCATTCATCGTCCTTGCCTTTAACTTCTTTCAGCAGGGACATTATGCTTTGAAATATGTTTTTTGATTCCATGTCGCTTTCGATGCGCTTTTGAAGTGCATTACGGTCTCCGCTGAACGCCGAAGCCGCATTGTTGTCCATCTCGTCGATCTTATCCATCTGCTGCTTCCTTAGCTTCAGCAACTTCAGCACCAGCTCGGCATCTTTCGCTTCAAGCGCTTTTAAGATATCCAGCGTTGTATTTCTTATCTCTTCAACTATGCCCTTTTTCGATGCTAAAAACATTTGCAGATCATCAACCATTTTACACCCTCAAACCTGGAATTTCACCCTTTTTGACGCCTCGTACCATGTCTGCCTCAAATCCTCCAGAAGTGGCTCGACCTCGTCAATTATTGAAACATCTTTTTTAATATTTGCCTCGATGAGCTTCCCGTTTATAAAGTCGTAAAGGCTCCTTAAATTTTTGGATATGTCATAATTCATGTCCAAGCTGCAATTCAGTTCCGAAATAATATCCTGCGCCCTGATCAGGTTATAGTTCGACCCCTCATAGTCCTTTTTTTCCATCGCTTCCCTGGCGGTTTTTATAAACCGCACCGCACCATCGTAAAGCATAAGCACCAGCTTCTGGGGCGAAGCCAGCATTATGGAATTTTGCTGATACTGTCTGTATGCGTCTATCATTTTTACCCCCACTTTTTCGTTATGAGCTTCCGAGCCCCAGCTGCTGCGACAGCCACAGGCTCTGCTGGTTATAGTACGATATGGCTTCCTCCAGCTTTGTGAACTTATTATAATAACTTTCTTCCACATCTTTAAGATGATCTTCCATATCGCTTATCCTATTATTAAGATCGCTGATGGTCTTGCCCAGCGTACTGTTGTCGTAAAGCTGATAATCGCCACCTCCGGCCTTATTGGTAATGCTCTGGATTCCGGACTTTAGTATGCTGTAAAGCTTTACCGCCACGCCATTCTTCGAAGAATCGCTGTCGTCAGAAGCGGTGAACAATTTCATTACGGCTTCCGGATCTTTCGCAAGGGCTTCTTTCAACTTGTCTTCGTCGAGATAAAGCTTCCCCTTCTCAGAGTATGTGCCGGTGGTAATGCCTATTTCGCTGAGCGTATCCATTTCGCTGGAAAGCCCGCTGACAGGAGTATATAAGGCCTGCCTCATATTATTGATGATTCCCATCAGCAGCGTATCGGAATGCAGAAGACCGCTTTTTGCCTTCGCCTCCCACGCTTCAATCTGTTTTTCTGTCATCTCTTCTTTTTGGGAGTCGGTCAGTGGAGAATAATCATAATACCGCTCCTCCGAAAGCTTTTCGTTAATGGCGCTGATGGTGTCGTTGTAAAGGGAAATAAAGCTTTTTATCGTATCCACTACGGTGTCTGTATCGTATTCAACCTTTAAAGAAGCTGTTTCGGACATAACCTTTTTCAGGCTCAACTGTATTCCGCTTACAGTAACGATATTTGACTCATTCTCAACCGTTATGCCGTTGAACACAATCTCCGAGTTGGTCCCCTTTGCGGGTTCCCCCGATGCCACCCTGAGCACGCCGTCTTCACCGAACAGATTGCCTTCGGTATTTACAATTCTTATCGAAGTACTCGCACCGGTATCTTTGCTCTTGATGGTAATCCTGTCGGTAAGGCTGTCGTAAGAGGCAGTCGCATTAAGGTTAGAATTCGATGATATCGCCTTCAGTATGTCATTTATGGTGGCGCTGCTGTCAAATGAAAATTCAGCGGATTTGTCCCCGCTATAGACTGTGAACTTGAAGCTGTCTCCAGGGTTTGCCTTAAAGCTTGAAGCCTGTGACGATATGGACTTATATATGCTTATCTCGGAATACGAGTCTCCGCTTGAAAAGCCAAGCTTGTCGAGTATGTTCTGGCTGTCCGCATCCTTTAACGCGATTGTCGCATTCTTGTTATACCCCTCAGCAGGTGCAAATGTAAGGCTTCCCAAATCCGTGCCGACAGTTACCCTGCCTTCTCCGAAGGCGCTGTTGACCGCCGACTGCACCGCTGCCGCCAGCGATGATACATCGCTGTAAATCCCCTCGGCAATTGTTACGGTCTTTTCTATCCCGCCCACCGACATGATGAAACTATTTGAGGTAGAATCAACCGTAACGGAACCCGATATAGCATTTCCCTTCAGGGCTTTGGTTATGGAATCGCCGCTGGTAAGCTGCGCACTCGTCGCCAGGGCATTCACCTTTATTGCATAATCTCCGCTAGCGGCAGAAGAGCCTGGCGTAGCCGTAAAATACGCGTCCGCCGATACGCCAGAGGACAGAGTCCCGGTAGCCTTAAATTTAAGATATGTGCCTTGAAGCTTCATATTGAAGGCATTGTCATACAGGGACTTGAGCTTAAGATTGAGATCCCTGTACATCTCCTGCTGCCATTCGTAAATCTGTTTTTGCTGATATAGCTTGTCCACCTTCGTCCGTTCGGCCTTCATGAGACTCGATACGATAGAATCCACATCAAGGCCCGACATAAGACCGCTCATGCGCAGCGTGCTAGATATATAGCTTGAGCTTGAGCTGGAACTCGAACTTGCCATTTGCCGCACCTCCTATTTATATTTGTTTGACTTTCAAACCTTTTTGTCGATTATAAGCCCCACCTGCTTCCATATATTTGCTATGAGGTCCAAAAACTTTTCCGGCGGGATTTCACTTATAAGCTCATCCGTATTCATGTCGTAAATCCTTACGATTACCCTTTTTGTGGCCTCATGCACGGAAAATTCGAACCGGGTGTTTTTTATCTCCAGGGCGAAATCCTTCAGTTCACCGGTGAAATCTCCAAACTCCCCATCTTTAGCCTGGCTGCTGCAATCCTTTTCATCTGCCGCAACCATTTCAGAAGAAATCCTGCCGTTTCCTGCCGGCAATTTCCCTTCCGCCTCCAGCCCCGGCAAAACTCTCTCCACCTGAAGGCTTGAACTTTTAACACTTCCTATCTGCACAAAAATCCACCCTTTAAGAAATAATTTTGCAGCTTTTCGCCTTCATCCTTTGTTCCGCATCGAACTTTTCTTTATTAAAATTATCGGATTTTTTGCTGCAGAAGTTAAACTGAAATATCCTCCGTTTTGAGAATTACACGGTATTAAATCAATATATCTCGAATTTTCTTTCCATAAATGCCTTCTTCCTTCTAAAATCTAAGGTTGATTTCATTGTAGAAAGTCAATCTTGGTGGTAGTGATGACCCCGACATCGGATTGTTCGTTAAACCTCATTTTATTGTGCCTTTGATAGTCACGTATCGCCTTTAATTGTTTTTTAAAATAAAGGTAACTTTGCGACACTGCATTGCATGACATTTGAGAGATTATGTTTTTTCTGATTGTTTCATTTCCTCTTCTTTCAACTTTCTTAATTGATGAATATTTATCATTGGCATTCTCACAGGGGGGTTAATTCCTGCCAGTGCTGTGGCAGACAAGACATATGATCTAGTAAACTGGGAAAGAGCAACAACCCCATTCAGTTCCAGCATTTTTTTAAAATCTTCTTGTTTTAACGCATTTTTATCGCCTACAAATTTCCCTTCGTAGACAATATTTATTTTAAACAAAATGCTTTTACCTTTTTTGGCAACAAAGTTAGATTTAAACTGAACTACACCATAATAAGCCTCATCATGCTCTTCTAGTTTTATAACTTCATAATCAAAATCATTCTTAATATTTACTTTTTCTTTGTTCTTACCCACTTCTTCTTTAGTTTCCAGTTTAAAATTCACAACTCTACTTGCAATCATCTGAAAACTTGCAATTATTTTGTTTGAGTCCATCATGCTGCTTCACCTACAAAATTAAAAGTCAAAATACTATCTTCAGGCACATCCCAAACAGTTACATTTTGCTCCTTTTCTCTAAAAATGACTTTAAACTCCAGACCTAATGCCGATGATATTTTCCATAATTGTTCAATAGTTGGATTATACTCTCCGCTTTCCAGTTTGGAAACCATTGCCTGGGTACATCCTAATTTTTTTGCTAAATCTTTCTGTGTTGAATTATTTTTTACTCTATAGTTTATTAAGGTAACAGCTATATCAACTAATATATCATCCAATTCAAAATATTTTTTTTCTTCATCATCAGCTATTTCATCGATTAATTCATAGGGATTTCCCAGTGTTTTTTTATAATCCATATTCAACCCTCCATTTAACCTTTACTTTTTAATTTTCCCCTTTAACTGAGTCTTAGACCTGAGTTGACAAGTTCATTTATTCTTTCTTTTGCAACTTCGATCGCTTTAGCATAACTTTTGCTGCTCTGTTTCTTTTTGTTTTCCTTTTCCTGGAAACAATTTAATAATATTATAATTTCTCTTCCTCTATCGTTAAAGAAAGAAAATAATATCCGTATATTCAGTTTATCAACAAACCTCATAGAATATATTATTCCATTATCTTTTAGTTGCTCAAATGATTTCTGGTAAATACATTTTTTTTAGTTTTTCTAAAAACGATAATTTGATTTTATATTTTCGCGAAAAATTTTTCTTTTGGCCGCTCTCTTCTAATAGGACTTTTAACTCTTCATTAAATGAAAAATAAGTAAAAATATAATTCGAGTTAAATTCTTCTGGATAAATAATTTTACATTTTCCCTGCTTTTCCTCCGTCATCCTTGCACCCCTATTATATAACTTATAAGTTATATTAGTCAAGGCCAATTTATTTAAATCAAGATATATTTTTCGGTCTAATATTGTTTTATGATTCGATATTTATCAACATTTTCCTTCATGCGCGGGGAAAGATTTTTAATAAAAAAGCCAGAGCATAATCTCCAGCAAAGTTGAATGTCTTTGTTTCGGATTCCTTTAATGTTGAATTCTCCACGAGCTATTATTTCAAATAACTTGCTTGTTGAGTTTCTTCAGGTCATATATAGGATCGTCAAATGTAGAGATAACTCCAAATACCTGCGGTTGGCCGCCCTGAGTATGCCGAAAAGTGCATAAAGGGTGTAGATGCTTCACTTCCCGTATATGGCAAAATTGTGAAATATAGTTTACGTCGCATTCTATTCTGAGGATAATGCCAAATTTGTCATACACTTTTTATTGATACTTCACCCATGTGTCTTTATTCTCGTGCGCACAAGGCCCGGATATTCTCCATGTTATGAAATAATTTATTTTATGCGATCATCTTTTCTAAATATTCCCGGTTTCTGGATAAATTCAATTTCCATGCCATTTTCTTTTGCTATTTTTCTTGCATTTCGTCTGATTTCTTTATTTAGCGGTTTTGCAAACCTGGGATAATCAAATATTTTTATGCCATTTGTTTATAATATGCGATCATTCCCTGGGCATAGCACCATCCGGGTATTACTCCCTAGATTATGATTCTGTCATAGCATGATATTGTTCCGTATATTTTTTCTTTGTATTTTTCTGTTATCAGTATTTTCTTTCACACTTTCGCTTGATGTTTTAGTCTATTATACTTTTTTGGTGTGAATTTTTAAACCTTTTTTGGTTCTGGCTATGTCAGTTAGGAGAGCAGCTATCACTCTGAAAGATAGGTGAAAACAGGGTTTTACAATATGCTAAATACCAAAGCTAATTTAAAAAAAGCCATAGTGGGTTAATTTAAATCCGCTATCGACACTAAATTTGCAAGGGTAATCGCAGTATCTTTTATTCACTGCCTAAATCCACCACCGTGTATATTATACCCATACCACCATATTCATAATTGAATTCACTAAGTCCATCAATGCCACCATCTCCACCATTTATATTACGACGATAAGAAGCAATAAAATCTATCATTTCTTTATTTTTTTCTTTTTTTGCTTTCCATTGAATGGCCATCATTAAATCTTGTAAAAATTGAAATGCAGAATTATCAAACAGTAAATCTTTTGCGTATATTAATTCACCAATTAATCCTCTTAAATATTTATCTGAGAAATCATGAGTATAATATGATATATACGAATTTCTATAAACCGGTAGACAAAAAAAAGCTGGACAACATGTGTAACAAAAAAGGCTCTTCCTATAATAATTTTTAAAACAACAAAAATACGTGAATTGGAAATTATAAGATGGAGTATTTATGAATAAATCTTTCAATCGAATTGATCTTTTTGTTGTTGTCAAAATTGCCAATAATTTTGAACTAATTAAAGCAAATTCCCCAGGAGGATAAAGCAAACCATATGTCCCTAAACAGCCAGAAAAATTTAAAAGATTATATTCTTTTCCCGGAATTAACAAAGCATTGTTTCCTTTGAATGTAGGAAACTTCGAAAGTAAATAAAGTTGCTCTTTAGAACTATCAGTATAAAATGTCCAGGATACATTATTAGATTTTTTAACCTGATTAATAGTCATTTTTTCAAAATACTTTTCACCTTTATAAACTATAGATAAAATAAAAATTATATCTCCCAGTTCTCGTTTTGTTTTCTTGCCATAATATTCAAATTCTACTTGCGATTTATTTCCGTGTATAAAAACTGAACTTGTTAAGATTTTAAAATGTCGATCATTTGTTTCAAGGACATTAACAGAATTTACTATGTTTTTAATAATACTTACAATATCAGGTTCACGTTTTTCATATGATTTTTTAATTCCCGATTGAAGTCTTTCTGCAAATACTTCAGAGTGGACTAAAAATTTTTCTCCATCTGACATTTCAATAAATCTTTTTATACACTCTAATGTATCCATACTTATTGTAAAAGGTATCACTAAGATAACCCCCTATATAAAAATTTGCCAAATAAAATCTTTATCTAGACCATTCAATCTGGTTTAAGTTTTATATTACCATAATTAAAATTAAAAGATACAAAGTTAATATTTAACTTTAAATCGAGTAGGAGATGGTGATTAGTTCCGGTCCTCTCACTTATAAAAAATGCAAGTTCTGCTTCAAATATTCTCAAGCAATTACAGTTGTCAAATGTAAAAAGGCAATATAATAATACGCCAGATCATTTCGATTTTTTAACTAAGCTTGCTTTGGCTAGCTTGGTAAATATTCACCATACGCTCCATGGAAACTAGTATAATGTTCATAAAATAACATTGCATTATAGAAATATATGGTATATAATTTCCTCCAGAATATCAAAATGGAGGGGTTATATATGTCGCGACGGGTTAGACCAAAAATACAATTTTCAAATGAGGAACGCAAGATGTTAGAACAGCTTGCTAGATCTAGAGTAGAGCCTCATGCTAAAGTTTTACGAGCCAAAATTTTACTCGATTATTCTGACGGAAAAACTGTATCACAGATGGCTCGCGAATTTAATGTTAGTAGACCAACAATAGAACGATGTATCGATAAGGCTCTCGAGCTCGGATTTCAGACAGCTCTTATTGACTTACCCCGCTCCGGAAGACCTTTGCAGATTTCTTCTGAAGCTAAAGCATGGGTGATTGAATTAGCTTGCAGGAAACCCGTCGACTTTGGATACCCTCATGAACTATGGACTATACAACTCCTGGCTGAACATGTCCGTAAGCACGCCAATGAATCTGGTTTTCCCAGTCTGGCCAGAGCTGGTAAAAGTGTAATTCATGGCATTCTTGCAGAGCAGTCGCTTCAACCGTGGAAGATTAATTATTATTTGGAACGACGAGATCCTGACTTTGATATCAAGAAAGCCCATGTTCTGATGACCTATAAGGAAGCGACTTTGCAACAAGAACGCATCAAAAAAGGAGAGCCTGTTGAGAAAAAAGTAATCGTCTCAGTTGACGAAAAACCAGGCTGTCAGTTTTTAAAGAATACAGCAGATGATCGTCTGCCCGTTGCGGGCAAATATCCAGGTGTATCACGGGATCATGAGTATATCCGGTTAGGGACGGTATCGATACTTTCAGGGATAGACTTACAAACCGGTATAATTCATGGTTTGGTAAGAGAAAAACACCGCAGTAAAGAGTTCATTGAACTTCTGAAGAAAATCGATAATTATTATCCGACAGACTGGGTTATAAAGATCATCTGCGATAACCACTCAGCCCATACTTCAAAAGAGACTCGAGCTTATCTAAAAGAACATCCTGGTCGCTTCGATTTTATCTTTACCCCAAAACACGCATCCTGGCTCAATATTATCGAGATATTATTTAGCAAGATGGCCCGAAGCGTGCTTCGTGGAATCAGAGCAGATTCAACAGAAGAATACTGTAAGCGAATCGAATCATATTGGGAACAGTTAAATCAGGAACCCGTTGTATTTCATTGGCGTTATGAAATTGAAAAAGTTGACCAAGAACTATCATCCATTTAATGGATAATTGCAATGTTATTTAAAGAACTTTCTACTAGATTCCATTGAGCGGTAATTTTAGAAAGCTATAATCGCCATAGTATAATAATCGCTACTAACCTGGAATTCGGCCAACCTTCTTCAACGATGAACAGATGGCAATAGCCATAATTGACTTACTGATTCACCTCAGCTACCTGTTGATCTTTAATGGCTAAAGCCACCGAGTGGAATAATCATCCAAGCTGCAATCAAAAAAAAAGAAAAGTGTTAATGGTAAAATTCCACACCGGGCGTGTGGAAATATATTCTAAAACTAAAGAATTCCCTTATAAAAAATTTATGACAACTTTTACTATGATGCTGAGGGGATTTTTTCCTTATTCTCCTCTCAAATACTTAATTCCATTTAGGGTGTTGACACTTTATTGTAAATCTTTTTTGATTCATCTATTATAGCTTTTCAATAATTCATTTAAATTATTGTTTATAAGTTCTATTCTTTCAATTAATTTCTTTATTCTATCCTGGTAACCACCTTGTCCATATTCATGTGAATATCTTATCATTCTATCTATGTCATCACTTTCCAAAAATATAGAACGGTCTTCACTTGAATACTGTCTTTGTAGTTTTCTTATGAGACCTTGAACCTGATACCTCTTTTAAAATTGGCTCTATGTGTCTTCAGGAGACAGATTTTTAATATAAATTTTATACAATTTATGTTTCTCCTTTCATTCAATAAAGTATTTAAAACTTATTTTATTCAACTATATCAAATGAAATAACAAAATATCACCCGATTTCCCCGGTTTTTTATATCATATATGTGTTGCAAATCAAATAATTCCGCCAAAAACACTTTTTTAAAAGGCCCCGGTTAGCCGGAGCCTTTTAAACTTTTCTCTAATTTTGCCATATGCGATTAGCCTTTTTATCCTAGCTCAAAAGCTTCAGGACAGACTGGGGCAGTGTATTGGCCTGGGCCAGCATTGCTGTTGCGGCCTGATTCAAGATGTTTTGTTTGGTGAATTCCATCATTTCTTTAGCCATGTCTACATCTCTGATGCGGGACTCTGCTGCAGAGAGGTTCTCTGATGCGGTGCCAAGGTTGTTGATGGTGTGCTCGAGACGGTTCTGTAAAGCTCCAAGTTTGGATCTTTCAGCAGATACTGTATCTATTGCGGTTTGTATAGTTGTAATAGCTGCATTAGCACCTGTCTGTGTAGTCACATCAAGTGAATCAACATTCAAAGCTTGTGCACTCATATTATTAATCGCAATTGAGGTATTTTGGCTATCATTTGCTCCAATATGGAATTTAACCGATTTATCAATAACATTTATAGCTTTATTATCACTACTACTGCCGTGATTAGTAAGTACTATAAACTGAAAACCACCAATATTAAGAGTTTCTCCAGCATAACTTGTAATAGCGGAATTGTTTACTGTTTTATCACCTGACAAATCAATTTCCAAACCATTAGAAGTTAAATCGAACTTTACTGTACCTTCTCCTGTTACATTTTCTGTGCCAAAAGCAAATGTCAGCCCACCAATATCCAGATCAGAATCAATTGCTTGTCCTGTTTTTATTGTCCTCGTTCCATCCGGTCCAATAAGCTCAAAATCAGCAGTTCCGCCCGTTCCATCAAAGTTAGTTACATTCAATGTATAGGAACCGTACTTAATATGAGCTCCGGTTGTAACTGTTATGTCATCTTGAATTGTTGCCGCTGTAACTGCAGTAGCCCCTGAAGTTACTGTAAAGGTATCAGTTCCTGCGTCAGTCAGAGTCAATGTATAACTCCCACTAGTCAAATCCTCGCCTACTGCCTGGAGATTGGTAAATATGGCAGAACCAACACCCAATTGAGCAGTTTTTCCCATATCTCCATTAAGAAGTTTTTTTGTATTGAATTCAGTATCGGTAGATATACGAGTTATTTCTGTTGCTAACTGATTAATTTCTTTTTGAATTTCATTACGATCATTCTGAGTGTTTGTGTCATTTGCTGCCTGAACTGCCAGTTCTCTCATGCGTTGCAAGATGCTATGGGTTTCATTTAAAGCACCTTCAGCTGTTTGAATCATGGAGATGCCATCCTGAGCATTCTTGGATGCCATATCCAATCCTCTGATCTGCGCCCTCATCTTTTCGCTAATGGCGAGGCCCGCAGCATCGTCACCGGCTCTGTTGATCCTGTAGCCGGATGACAGCTTTTCCAGAGATTTCTGCATTGATGAATTGTTGATTGTCAGCTGCCTGTAAGCATTCAAGGCGCTGATATTGTGGTTGATAATCATGTAATCATCCTCCCTGATTTTATTTTCCCGCTTCCCTGCGGATGAAACTAATCTTTCGGTCCGGCCGGTCCCGAAATTTTATTTTCATTTTAATTATCGGTTTTAGGATTAAATCTTTTACCCCCGAGTTTAGGCATTTTTCGTGCTTTCTACCAATTTTTATTGTTTGTCTTGTAATTTCAACATCATTTGACTTATTAGCTTGCTCAGATATTCTTAAACATTGTTTAGTTTATACAAATCCATTAAACACATGGAACACAGAGAAAATTAGAGGATTTTGAAATATTATGTAATATATGATGTAAAAGTATATTCCTTTCACATTAATGTTGGACATGGCAATTGCAGTGTTATAGTTATTTCTTCGGAGAATTCCTGTAAAATATGGATGATCGATTGTTCAATAAGAGATTTCACAAATAACATCTGTTGGTTTAATGCTGCACTTTGACATTTATAGTTCCCTAAACCCGTATAATTTTCTGTATTTAGCATAGCTTCACATCAAATAAAGATTACATATTTAGTTTATCTTAAAAAATAATATGTAAAAACTCATCCTTAATCATTTGGCAAAATTCATCATTTGAACTATATAAAAATAATCTATATAAATATGCAGTTTGCTTTGCGACTTTCTACGCTTTTTCATATCGCTTTTATTGCCTGCTGACTTAACTGAAACTTCTTAATATAGTCCCATACTATATCTAACCCTGCTTAAATCCTCGCCTTTTTTGGGTTTTCGGAAAATAAAAAGGTGCTCATGCATTATCATGTAAAAATTGTATTTTTCAACCCGACTTTCCCAGTATGGAGTAGATTTACAATTATGCTGAACCTTTATAATATCCTCTTTCAATATAAATCCATTTTTGAGAAAAAGATTCATTACATAAAATGCAAGGGGCACATAATGGTTGCTCTTTCTGGTATCACCTATTAAAATTGCGCAGTACTTATCTTCTTTCAATACCCTGTATAACTCTATTACCCCTTTTTCCAGCTCATCGCAAAATTTTCTCACTCCCGATATATTTGATAAGTCCCCATCGATACCATTTGAATATTTTATGATATTCAAATACGGTGGATGTGTTATTATAAGATCAATACTTGCATCACTGATTTCGCTCAGGTTCCTTATGTCACCTGTTTTTACGATCGGTTCGTATTTATAATCACCTTTAAAATCCAGGTTCTTTTTTGCTAGTTCAACAGCCTCTTGATTTATGTCGTATCCTATTCCGCGCCTGTTTAATATTTTCGTTTCTATGAGAGTTGTCCCGCTCCCCACCATAGGATCGAGGACTATATCCCCTTCGCGGGAGTATCTTAATATAACATTTCTAGGTATCTGTGGTGCAAAATTCCCCCGGTATTTCCCGTTATGTGTTTTCCAATGGCCTCTTTCAGGAAAGGACCAGACGGTGGTAATCTCTTTTTTAAAAGCTATATCCTCCATAAAATTTCCTCCAGTAACCCTGTGCGGACAAAATGAAGGTTTAGCAGATATTTAACCTTTTCAAATCCTTTATGTATTTGATTTTTCTGCCCTCCCCAGCCGATACCGTCCGTGACCCATATAAACTCAAATTCTTTTTCCTTTAATTCATTTTGCCTTTCTATATAAGAATCGACGATTTCCTGAGGTTTCGAACCGGACCCTGAGTAAAAATTCACTTCGATGTTGATGACTTTATTATCATTTTTAATAATAATAAAATCTGCTTTTCTATTTGCTATCGAAGGTGTTACTTTGATACCATACTGTTTCTCCAAATACTTAAAATTCTTTTGAAATAACATTTTGTAAGATGATTTGTGTTTTGAAATAATGCTTTCAACAATAGGCTTTAAAATCAACTCCATGGCATCGCCACTTCTGTTTTTCCTGGCATTGGTGTCCATGCCTACTTCAACGCCTGTCACATAATCCTGGATGCTTTTTGATGATATCTCAAGAAAGAATTGTTTTAATCCCGTTTTATCAAAAAATTCCACTAAATCATCTATCTCTTTAGAATATAATTTTCTCTTACTAAAATCGTAATAAACTATATCAGAATTTTCATCAATAAAATTTTTTACAACCTTTAATTTCTTTTCTCTTATCGCAATTAAAATCGGGATAGTTGGGACAACCTCAGGATATTTTTTTAATATGTTTCTTAATTCAGATTCAAAATCTTTACTGCCAATCAGGGTATTTAAAATGTTAAATTCGATTTTATACTTTTCTACATTCTTTTTGATCTTAGGCCAATCCACGAAAAAGTTATAACCTCTGTTTGTATCTATTAATGTGTCATGAAATCTATTTATAACATCTTCCACATCATTAACCTTTAAAACTTTGAAATATACCGAGTCCATTTCGCTCCCCGCCTTTTATTCACTCATAATTTCTTATAATCAATTCACTGATGCTCCCACGTTTTTCGGCATCACTATTGATACTTCTTTTGGCATTTACTCGTTCTATTTTATACCCAGCATAAAGCAAATCAAAAAAATCGTCATTTGCATCTTCATTTTTAGGATCGGAATTGCTCAATATTAAAAAAGCACCATTTCTATCCATTTGCCTGAAGAAATTTGCCAGCCTAATCTGATCCTGTTCAGTGAAACCATCTTTATCGTAACTCGTAAAATTCGATGTTTGGTTTAAGGGTCGATATGGAGGGTCAAGATAAACAAATGTATCTTTTTGAATGACTTTTTTGCTTTCTTCAAAATCCATAGAAAATATTTCAGTGTTTTTTAAGGCTTCATGAACTTCCAGCAAATTTTCTTTATTGCAGATACCGGGTTTTTTATATCTGCCGAACGGCACATTGAATTCACCTTTTTTGTTTTGCCTGAACAAACCATTAAAGCATGTCCTATTTAAAAATATCAAATATGCAGCTTTTTTTATCCAGCTGCCATTATAATTTTCATAATTAAATGTAGCTTGCTGCCTGTTATACTCGTCTCTTATCTGGTAATAGTACTTCTTTCTTTCAGCATCCGACATCTTTAGATATTTGTTTTCAATCTTTTCAAGTTCAAATATTAAGTCATATACGTTGTTTTGGATGGCTTTATAACCTACTATCAATTCTCTGTTTGAATCATACAAGAATGATTCCTTTACAAAATAGTTCCTTTTTAAAAAAAAGAAAAAAGCACCACCGCCAACGAAGGGTTCCACATACCTATCAATAATCCTGCTTGTTTTAATATGCGAGGGCAATCTACTATCCAATTCGTCTAATAACTGTGTTTTGCCTCCAGCCCATTTCAAAAACGGCTTTGCTTTTATGGATTCAATTATGCTTATATTTTCGTATGACTTTAGCTCACTGCTTCGCATCTTAGATCCCATCCTTAAACTTGTACAAATCCTTTTAAATCATTATATCATACATAATTTTAGATAACCATCTCCGCAAGATCTATTTCAGGATATATCTCTTTTATTATCATATTGACTTCCATATTGACTTCTTAGGCTTCGTTATCTTTTCCCATGGCTTTGTAGATCTTATATATAAACGTATAATTATCGGCGTCCATTTTATCTATTTATAAGCTCCTGCGGCAAAGGATAATGCTTCATCTACATCTTCTCCAAAAAATCGCAGAATTTTTCCAACTGTTCTTTGAGTTTGCTGTAAATATCATCTATTTTTTCTACTAAGGGTTTCATTTTTTCAGGAATAAAATTATGGGCATAAACATTTCTCACGATATGCCGAAATGCCCTGTAATCATCCAGCTCTTTTCTTAAATCGATATCTATAACCGCAGGCCTTATTTGTGGTATTTCTATAGTCATCTGACGGAGCAATTCCTGATGCCAGTTTGCTCCTGACGGTTTTATTCCGTCGAGGCTTTCAGCTATCAGTTCGAAGATTCGCTCAAGCCCGCCGTAAAAGTCATGAATATTTAAAGCGACACTGTCCAAAAATAACGAATCTGATTGAACATGAGCTTTTTCCCATGCTTTTTTGGCCCGTTCAATGCTTAAACTTATTTCTGCCAATTCCTGTTTTATTCTGGCGGATAGAGTTAGATATTTGTTAATCATATCAATATCCCCTCTCTCTTAATATTTTCTTGCATCAAGGGGCTGCACTCAAAAATGTCTACCATGTCTATTTTATACTCCTTTGAGAAGGAGATAACTTCAGCCACGGCTTTATAATAATATTCGCTTGGTATTCCTTCGACAGCAATATCAATATCTGACCACTGGTTGAACATCTCTTTATTCGTAAGAGAGCCGAAAACCCATACCTTGTTTGCACCGTACTTTTGGCGAAGAAGATAGGCAATTTGCTTTGCGACTCCCCAGGCTTTTTCATATCGCTCGGCCAGTTTTTGTTTTTCAATCTCTAACATCTTTTTCATATACTCTCTATAGTCTGTCATTTCTGTCGAAGGCATGTATATTCCTCCGTTTTTTAAATATTTTCTCAATAATTGCCTGCAGTATTATTATACCATTTAATATCCTTCCAATCTCTGCTGGATTTTGTTCAAAAGCTCTTTTAACAGATGTATATGATTTACTTTTATTTTTTTATATATCGCCTTTGCTTCATTTTCATCGTAGATGCGGGATGTTTTGTTTCTGTCGATCATCATATTTATCCAGCCGTCGCCATCACTTACCATCCCAATCCGGTAAGCTTCCTTGATAGCAGATCTGGGGCTTTTTGCTTCAATACCTTCATATTCCAGGCAGTCTTTCATGAGCTTCCATGCCAGTTCAAAAGTGAATTCGAATCTCTGAATGACACCATCGACGATAATATCATCATACGGCTCGATTTGCAGCCCTTCTTCCAGGCTTTTGAGAGCTTTTCTGTAATCCTCATATCTTTCAATGATTCTCTCTTTCATACATTACCACTCCATCTTTCAGTATCTCATTTCTTAAAGACGCTTTGGCCAGTTTATCGTAATGAACGACATCAAAAGATAATGCGATATCTATTTGATTTATTTCATCAATCAGAAGATTAAAGTCTCTATCAGAAATATCCTCTGAAAAAACTGCAATGTCTATATCGGATACTTTGCTGAAATCGCCTCTTGCCCTTGAGCCAAAAAGCAATACTTTTTCAATAGAAGTATATTTTTTAAAGATTTTCACTAGTTTATTCAGTATATCACTTTCCACGGGTGCCTTCATAATATCCTCTTGACAGGTTACCGGCTTTATTGAAGCCATGAGTATCACCTCAATATGTCTTTTTTGTTATCATACCACATTTTAGAATTTTATATCAATACAAGCAGCGAAAGCACAAAAAATCTAGGTCGTGGAATATCATCCGTCTCAGGGTTAAGAATTACGTACTTCAAAATTTTTTCAGCGCATCGTCCGAAACGTTCACCGCTTGTTTGTTTTCATTTATGATTTCTTCATAAAGCTCCGTGCGCAGGATTTTCATGTCCTTGGGAGCCTCTATTCCGAGCCCCACTCTGTCGCCTTCTACTTCGAGGATCTTTATGGTTATGTGTTTGCCGATGGAGAAACTCTGGCCGGTCTTTCTCGACAGTATCAGCATCAAAAACACCGCCCTTGCGAACTTTTATTTAGTTTGAGCGGGTGTCTCACGAGATATTCGGGGTTTTCGGCAATAAGCTGATCCGCCAGGCGACAGGCGGGGTTCAAAACTACCGGGGCCTTGAGGTTTATCGTGGCTCTTTCAATATCCGCCGGGACTGTCAGTATGCAGAGGATGACCGCATCTTCGATGCTTTTTATCCCGAGGATGTCCAGGTCATCGGAAAGGAGGCGCGGAGAGTAGTCGGGATAAAAGTAGGTGGGGTCGACTACGGGCAATGAAATATGCGGGTCGTCTACGGACTGCAGCCATTTTATCACATCACTGCCGGGATGGTCCAGTATGACGTATTTCCTTAAGTGTTCAAAGCCCATGAGGCCATTTACGAATATGATTATTTTTGAAGCATCCACTTCCAGGTGCCCGAATCTCTTGCTGTCTATAAACATTTTTGAAGCCCCCATTTATAATTAATCTACATTTAATTCTTATTATAGAAATTATAGAAACCCGGTCCGCTGCCGGGCAATCTCCGGCAGGAAGGTACTGAACCTTACGCTTTTACATCCAGATGTTTTCCCACGTAAACGGCTTTTATTTCAATATACGGCTCTTTTTCTAGAAAAATATTCACCCGCGCACTTTCGTAATGGAATCTGGCGCGAGATGCGTCCATCGAAACCTTCACATCCCCGGGAGCAAAATCGATATCGACGCGCCCCTCCTTCAGGGTTATAAGGGGTCTTGATTTGGGGATGGCGTCGATGTTGAACTCGGGCGGATCTGGAAATGCGTTTTTGTAGGCAATGTCGCCTATGGAGACTTTCCTCCTTATATCTCCCAGCAGATTGCCCTGAGCAACTTTTTTATCGATATAATCCATGGCCGCCTGTCTGCCTTCGTCCCTCCAGTTCAGTACCGCTTCGGGCAGCGACGGGTTCCCCATTTCCGCCCTGCAGCGCGAGGAATCTATTTCAATTTCCGGATATGTCGTGGAAATATAAATTTCGGGCTTTGTTACCTTCATGTCAAAGCCCGGGTCTTTTTTAATCAGCGAAAAGTCGCCCCTGTATGTTTCGATGCCTATCCGGCCTAATTCGGTTTTTATGTAAAGTTCGTACGAAAGCATATTATCACTCTTTATATGGCTTTACGCGCAGACCGCGTCAGGATAAGAAATCCACCAGAGTCGGCTGGATGATTTTCGCGCCCACTGCGAGTGAAGCCATGTATACATTTTCGTCCATCTTGAGTTCCATAATGGTTTTTGCTATATCCACATCTTCGGTATTTGACAAAAGTTCGGTGTAATCGGTGTAATTTGTATCAAGCCGCGATTTGGTGTTTTCCAGGCGGTTGGTTTTGGCTCCCACCTGAGACAGGTATTTCAGCGCATCGCTAATGTTGCCGTCTATATCTGCGAGCCGGTTTGACAATGCCGTCGCATCGTCGTTGTTGATATCTGTTTCGATGGATTCTATGGTTGAAAATATTTTTGCAAAAAAGTCGGTGCCTATTATATTTACATCCATATCGTTGCTCAGCCCCAGGTTGTATTTAATGCTGCCCGCAGTAAGCTTTATTTCGCCAGTTCCGTTGCCGGCAATGGGATAAGAAGACAAATCCAGCACAAAATCCCAGGAGCTGTCGGGCGTGCCGCTTATTTCTCCTGATATCGTTTGATTATCGCTATTCGTCGAGACACCGGCGCTTTTTGCCACGGTATTGCCTTCTGCATCCAATATCTCAATATCGGCCGTATTTGCTGCAGAATCATAATTCGTTACGACTATGCTGTATACGCCTACTTTGACGCTGCTGCCCAGGGAGTTCACATTTATCTGTTCCGCCTTTGTAATGCCCGTGCCTCCGCTTGTTATGACAGAAACAGAATATGGCAATGACAATTTGGTATTGGATACGATTTTGCCGTCCACCATTTCGAAAGGTTTCTCATCGGTGATATACCCGCCGAAGAGATATCTGTTATTGTAGCTGGCGTTGGCTTCCTGCACCAGCTGCTCTTTTAGCTGGGATATTTCGTCAAGGATGGTCTGCCTGTCATCGGCTGTAAGCGTGCCGTTGGACGCCTTAACGGTCAGTTCGCGGATGCGCTGCAAAATGTCGTTTGTGTTGGTCAGGGCTGTTTCCGTGCTCTTCAGCCACGTAAGGGCATCATTGACATTTTTTGTATACTGTTCGATGCCCGAAAGAGTATTCCTGAGCCTCATGGCCAGCACTGCCGATACCGGATCGTCAGATGGCTTGCGAACCCTCTTCGTCGACGAAAGCATATCCTCCCTGTCGCTCATCCTTTTAAGGTTGTTGGTAAGATTTCGCATGAAAGCTTCGTTTATCATCACCTGAGTGATGCGCATGACTCATCCCTACCTTCCCACTACGCCCGTGCTGTTGATTATCTTGTCGAGCATTTCGTCAATGGCGGTGACTACCCGCGCCGCCGCATTGTATGCGTGCTGATACATCACCATCTTGGACATCTCTTCGTCTATGGAAACCGAAGATACAGCCTGCCTCTGCTCTTCAAGCTGGCTCACCAGCACCTGCTGGCTTTCCACCATGCGCTGGGCTTCCTGGGAATCCACGCCCAGCTTCGATATGAGCGCGCCGTAATAATCATCAAGGGTGCAGGTAATGGTGCTGCCGTTTTCCGTAATATTTACTTTTTTGTATCTCAGATTTGCCAGCGCCTTTGCATTCTGGTTGTCCCCGGGCACTCCGCCGCTTGTTCCCGATGCGGCTATTTTGTCCGTATCGTTAACAATCTCCTCATTTACAGAAATAATGCTGTCGCCGTCCGTGGATATTTTAAAAAATTCCACCCCCGGGTTGCCGTCAAGGTCAAATCCGGCGGCATGCATATTGTTGAACTCGGTCGCAAAGGTGGCTGCAAAATTAATAAGCTTGTCTATGTAAGCCTGAATCTTGTTGTCCCTCAGATCCTCCAGGCCTTTCAACTCGCCGCTGGACATGTTCACCTTTGTGCCATAATTTTCCCATTTTATGCCATCCAAAGGATTGTGCGAATCGAAAGTCATCTTCTCCCAGCCTGAGCCTTTGACCAGAATGGCTCCTCCCACCGTAACCGTGAAATTGCCGTTCTGATCTTCATAGGTACTGATGTCAACCAGTTTCGACAGATCATCCAGCAGCAAATCACGCTTGTCCCTGAGGTCATTTGCCGTAATTCCCGTAATCTCGGTCCTCTGTATCTGGGCGTTCAGCTCGGATATCTGTTTTGCTATGGTGTTTATTTCATCCACTTTAACGGATATTCTGTAATTTACGTCGTCATATATCTCACGAAGCTGGTTTACGGTGCTGTTTATTAAATCTGCAAGATTAACCGCCTGCTCTTTTACCGTCTCACGCACCTCGGAGGCTTCCGGATTTTTGGAAAGCTCCTCCAATGAGTCCCAGAACTCCGAAAGTACAGACGATATGCCGTTATCGGACGGTTCATTGAAAACCGATTCAATCTGCTGCAGAGAATCCGCCTGAAATTCCCAAAAGCCCAGATCCGAATTTTCCTGGCGGTACTGCATATCTTTAAAAGAATCCCTGAGTCTTGTTATATCCTGGACTTCGACGCCTGTCCCGAGCTGCTTTAAACCCAAACCGGTAAAGCCCGCCCCACCGTAGGGCGTCATGTATGTGGCTTCCATAACCGCCCTCTGGCGGGAGTAGCCCTCGGTATTTGCATTGGCTACATTATGCGCCACATTGTTCAGTGCCGCCTGCTGGGCGAACAGGGCTTTTTTTGCAATTTCAATGCCGAAAAAGCTGGAATACATTGATTCACCGCCTATGCTTTTTTATCTATGACGCGCAAAGCTCCCTGCCCGGAATTATTCCCCCGGGCGTTATATACCGATGCATCTTTGCCTGCTTCTGTTATAACCTCCAGAGAGAATCTGATATAGTCGAGAGCCCGTCTGATCAGTTTTTCATTAGTGCTGTTTTTTTGCTTTAGCTCGGACAATACCCTTTTCAATTCACAGGACACGCTTTTGAATCGGCCAAGCTCGTCCGAGGATAAGGTTTTCTCAAAAAATTCGGCGCCAATATCCTTTATATCCTTACCGGATGAAGCCGCTATCCTTTTTACGATGTTCAACCGTCTTTCCTCTATCCTGCCCAGTTTCAAAACAAGATTCTGCTCAATGCCGGTTATCTCGGATAGGGTCTTCACATCGCCTTTTACAAGCACCCCTGTTTTTTTCTCGGCCAAAGCCAGGAATTCCTTATAAATGGAAAGTTCACTGCTTAATTCCTCAATGAGCTCCGAAAAATATACGTCCCTTTCGGTTTCCATCGAAAAGCCCCCATCCCCTTAATTCTACAAGGAAATTCAGATATATGCGCTGCCGAAATGCTCTTCCAGCATCTTTTCAGCCACCAGTTCTCCATCGATGTTGTATGTGCCGCTGTTTATTTTCTCTCTTAATGCGGCTACCTTTTCTTCCCTCACGTCCTGTTCGGTGCCTGCGGATTTTATGGCTTGGAGCAATTCTTTCGCTTCCGCGGATAAGATGAAGCTATCTGCACCGGACTTGTCGGGTTTTTCTTTCTCGCTGTCTCTGCGGATCTTTCCGCTCTGCTCCCTGTAAATTCTAACGCAACTTTCCAGTTGACTGCGGGAAATATTCATAATCCCTGCCCCCTGATTTCAACTTTCTGTCGTTATTATTATCGAATTTACATTGTCAAAAGATAACTGCTGAAATAGAAGCATAACCCTTTTTATTTTCATATATCCCTTTATTTCTTGGAATTTGCGCCTATTCTTTCTATTTTTCTCGTCTCTGCAATTTCGAAAGGTGAAGGGAACCTTTCATGTCTTCATTTATTCCAAAAGCCCTGTTTTTTAATCGCTCCAATTGTTTTTTCATTTCATCGGCGCATTTGTCGCAGTACTTTCCGGTCAGTATCGGAGCACCGCATCTTTCACAGCTTAAAATGTTCGTATTGGTTTTTTTCAACATCAGCCTGCCTTCCTTTAGGTATTCAAGCACATTTTTTGCGGGCACGCCTGTTTTTTCCGTTATTTCATCCAGCGTTGCGTTAGGAACATCATAGAGATACTGCCGCACCTTTTCAAAGTTCTCCTCATCTTTTTTCGCGCAATTCGGACACATATTTCTTACGGTATAAACGAAAAGCTTTCCGCAGACAGGGCAGTTTCGAAGCTCCATTATTTCACCTCCTCTCATCCCCTTGCGCAAGTCAGTACAAACACACTATCAGCGCCGGCATTCTTTATTGTGCGGGCGCACTCGTCCACCGTTGAGCCGGTGGTGTAGACGTCATCTATTAAAAGCAGCGTTTTCCCTTCTATCCTGCTCTTGTTCTCAACCTTAAAAGCTCCTTCAAGGTTCTTTTTCCGCAGGGTTTTATCAAGAAAAGTCTGGTGCTCCGTAGGTTTCACCCTGATAAGCCCCCTGTAGATGGGAACACCCGAACTTCGGGATACAACCGATGCCAGCAGATATGCCTGATTGAACCCCCTTTCCCGCTCCCTTCCGGCATGGAGGGGCACCGGCACGATATAGTCGAAATCAGGCCATGAAAGGACTGCCAGCGTCCCCACCATCCTGCCGCCCAGGAGTCTTGCCAGTTCCCGCCTTCCGCCATATTTGAAAAGATGGATGAGTTCTTTCAAAACACCATCGTAATGTCCAAAAGAACGGGCCTGTACAAAAGTGCGCTCATTTGTCCGGCAGTCCCTGCATAATGAATCGGTATCCAGAGGCCTGCCGCATTTCTTGCATACGGGCGGTAAAATGGGGGCCAGCCTTTTTTCGCACGCACTGCATATGTAACGTTCTCCCGTCTCAAGTTTTTTTGCGCATACTGTGCAGTAGGGTTCAGGAGGGAATAACACATCGAGAATGCCGTCGGCAATCTTTTGAAAAAAGTCCATTTTCATCTTCCCAAAATAATTCGATATTGTTTACAATATTCTACCATGACCGTCGTTTTTCCTCTTTTTAAGCTTAATAAAAAAGACCTAATTTTCATAGGTCTTTGAACAAATCAGGTGTGTGAGTCAAGGAACCGTCCCCTGACTCATATAAATTGAATGGGAACAAGTTTGATATTTCCGGCTGCTGCCATTTTTTCGCCCATTATGCACAGAGCTCCCGTGACGCCGGGGATGCTGAGGGAAAAGTTTACGGCTGCCTCCATGTCCTCTTCGGTCTTTACCATGTTGCAGGCAGCGGTGGCCACCGCATCTGCCAGGACTGCCGATTCCGATACGATCACCATGGCGTCGGCCCTGCCGAAGCTCAAGCTGTGCCCCACCGTGCCGGAAGATGTGCATATGCCGAGTGGCGAATGGGACGGGGCTATTTCAAGGGCTATACGGTTTGAAAATGGGGATTCTCCGGCAAATACCCCAACCCGTCGGACCTTTTTCGTCTTCAGCCATATATCGCCGCCGTTTTCCACTATGACCTCGCTGGAATAAGCCGAAAGCTTCCTTCCCACCATCTCTGAAAAATACCCCGCCACAGCCGCCATCGGGCCTACGCCCGCAAGGCCCGCAGCCCGGCTCATTTCTTCGGCCGATGAAGGAGCATCCGGAAGCGGCCGGTATGGTTCCAGGGTGGAAAGAAAAACGGGATCGCGCTTTATATATTCTTTCAGAAGTTCTCGCTCCCTGCGAACTAATTCGTAAGTCAGGCTTTCTATCTTTTCTTCGAATCTGTCTTTTCTTATGGCAATGTCCAAATCCGTTTCTTCCACCATGACCTTAAAATGATGAAGGTCGCCTTGATTGTATATATTTCGATAAACGCGGGGCTCGTACTTCACTCAAATTCTTACCTCCATGGCCTTCACGGGGCATGTTTTTACGCACATCAGGCACAGTATGCAGCTCTCATCATTGAATTTGACTTCCATTGAAGGCCTGTCGATATAAAGGGCCTGGGTGGGACAGTGAACCGTGCATGCCCCGCAGCTGGTGCAGCGCTCCTCGTTGCGCACGACTTCCTGATTAAGCGGCAGGACGGAAACCCTCTGCTCCTCCAGAAAAGATATGCCCTCTTCATATCTGTCTCCCGATATTTCCAGCACCATGGTCCCTTCTTTGTGCGGATTTATGGACGCCTTCAATATGTTTATAATGAGGTCGAAGTCTTTGACAAGATGGTAAATAATGGGTTTATCCGCATTTTGTGCGCTGAATTTCAAAACAACTTTTTTGTTGGTCACAATAAGCCCTCCTCTTTATTTTTCTTCGAGCACATTTGCTTTGATGCCTGATTCAGGACCGGGCAGACTTTGAACCGGCTCTCCCAGAAGGAAATCGCCTTTTTGAATCCATTGTTTCAAAATGCCGGCGATTTCGCGCGCTCTTGGGTAGCTGCTCAGAGGTGCTGAAGGAACATCCTTCCCCATCACCCGGATGGTTCCTTTCTTCAGTTCGGCGTAGCTTACGAAGCCCAGGTTTCCCGGTTTGCGGTTGGGATAAGCATCGCTGTAATCCACTATAGGAGCAAAAAGTTCTTCATCGGTTTTGGCAGCATGGTATAGAATTTCTTCGTTCAATACGGGAATGGGTATTCCAACGCCAACCGTAAGGGTGGCTCCGTAGCCGCGAAAGCTGGTACCCATAAGCCATCGCGCATTCATCTGCTTGAGATCGCCTATGAGCGCAAGGGTTCCGCCGGAACCGTTCAATTCCCTGCCACTTTCATCCCTGAGAATTGATGGGAAGTGCTGGGTTCCATTCCAGGCTACATATCCTATGCCGCCTCCCAAAAAGATGCGGGTACCTATTCCAATGGTTTTAAAATACGGGTCTTTCAGCAGCGGGCTGAGCTGGCCTGACGTGGAAAAATGCGCATTTCCAAGGTTGGGTTTTAAAGTGCCCATGTAGGTATAAATCACCCTGTCGCTCAGGTTAACCGCGCAATTGTAATTCTGATAGCAGTTGCGCGGGTTGAACAGAAAGGCTTCGTTGATGTCGCCCAGAGTGATTGTGGTTTCAATCTCGCGGCGGGGATAGCAATCCGTGCCGTAGCTTATTGCCCTCAATTTAACGGGTTTTCCGGATACCAGTTCCTCTATGACATGGCCTCCACCGTATCGGAATTCGCCGGGATAATTGCTGTTTAGCGGATCATCCTCCGGCAATTCTGTGGCGCCGAGGTATGCGTCAACAGCCGCAATGCCGGTATATGCCGGGACATTGTTAAGCCATACTTTCTGCATCCTGATGCGCGGTGCGGCATGGCCGAAATTCAAAAAAACACCTGAGGAGCACATGGGGCCGAACGTCCCAGTGGTCACCACGTCGACTTCTCTAGCAGCAGCCGATACTCCTTTTTCTTTTACTTTCTCGATGACTTCTTCGGCGGTCAGGACCACCGCTTTCCCTTTTTTGATGCGTTCATTGATTTCTTTGAAACTGCGTTCCAAACTCATTTAAAATTCTCCTTTCACAAAATTTCTTTGGACAAAAATGCTAAAAAAATATTAGGCCTCTTCCGAAAGTAAAGAGGCCTAAATATTCCGATCATAGCATCTCTTATCTTTCAGAAGACTTTGCTTCTGCAGGAATTGGCACCATTTCAGGAGCAAGCTCCTGAAGGTTGCCGGGTTTCATCGGGCCAGTCCCTCCACCTCTCTTGATAAGAGGTCATCAATTAACCTTTATCATATTCTGTTTTTCAAAAAATGCTTTGGGTTAAATCATTGGTCTAATTATAGCAGCATAAAAAATTGTTGTCAATACAAAATTCGAAAGTCTTTCCACAAGTTAATCACTCTGTCTGTTTTTGTTTCAGATAAGCGTTGATGAAATCGTCTATTTCTCCATCCATGACTGCCTGGACATTTCCAACTTCCATATTGGTCCTGTGGTCTTTGACCAGGCTGTACGGGTGAAAGACATAGGAGCGTATCTGACTGCCCCAGGCTATTTCTCTTTGCACGCCGCGCAGTTTGTCAATCTCCTTCTGCTGCTCTTCCTGGCGCAACTCGAATAGTTTCGCCTTCAATAGCTTCATGGCGGTGTTGCGATTGCTCTGCTGGGATCGTTCCGTCTGGCAGGCCACTACTATCCCCGTAGGAATGTGGGTGATGCGCACGGCCGATTCGGTCTTGTTCACATACTGGCCTCCGGCTCCGCTGGCTCTATACGTGTCTATTTTAAGGTCTTCCGGTTTTATCTCGATTTCGACATCATCATTGATTTCGGGCATCACATCAACCGATGCAAAAGACGTGTGGCGCCGGTTGGCCGCATCAAACGGCGATATGCGCACCAGCCGGTGCACGCCTTTTTCTGATTTGAGATATCCGTAGGCGTTCGGCCCTTCAACCAGTATGGTGACGCTTTTTATGCCAGCTTCTTCTCCCGGCAGCATGTCAAGTGTGCTCACTTTGTATCCTCTATCCTCGGCCCAGCGCGAATACATCCGCAGCAGCATCTGCACCCAGTCCTGGGCTTCGGTCCCGCCTGCACCAGCGTGTAGCGACACGATGGCATTGTTGCCATCATACTTCCCCGAAAGCAGCGTTTCCAGCCTGGCTTTTTCCAGCATGTTTTTTAGAGTATAAGCTTCCTGTTTTATCTCTCCCAGAATATCCTGATCTCCCGTTTCTTCAGCCAGCGCTATGAGCGTATCCACATCTTCCAGCTTTTGTTCCAGCTTGTGAAATTTCTCCACCTTGTCTTTCAAAGCGTTCAACTTCTGCAGCATCTTCTGAGCCTTTTCCTGATCATCCCAGAAATCCGGGGCAGCAGCATCGTTCTCCAGTTGTTTTATTTCCTCCTTGAGCTTCCCTATTTCAAAGAGAATCCCTCAGTTCCGACAAAATCCGCCTGGCGGATTCGAGCTCTATTCTGTACTCTTCGAGCACTAGCATCACTCACTTTCTTCTCATATTATTATATTATGATTGCTAATTTCCTGAGAAGCGCTCTTGCCTCTCTTTTAAGAGAGCATGGTCTTGCGCGGGCTTAAACATTGCGTCCGCAGCACTTTTTATACTTCTTGCCGCTGCCGCATGGGCACGGGTCGTTGCGGCCCACCTTCTTTTCCTTCTTCACCGGCTGCCTTTTTTCATCGCCACCACCGTGGGAGTAGGAAACATTATAAACCCGCTGCTGCTCCCGCTGGGGTGCAGATTTGATCTGGACTCTGAATAAATAGCGCAAAGTATCTTCCTGAATCGAAGCAATCATCTCCTGGAACATGTCATATCCTTCGATTTTATACTCTATAATCGGATCTCTCTGGCCGTAGGCTCGAAGGCCGATGCCTTCGCGAAGCTGGTCCATGGCGTCAATATGGTCCATCCATTTCTGATCGACAACCTTGAGCATGATGAACCTTTCCAGTTCCCTCATGTTTTCGCTGCCAAGCTCCTGCTCTTTCTTTTCGTATGAGGTCAGGGCTTTTTCTACAAGCGCGCTTCGAACATTGTCGCGGGACATGTTTTCGAGATTGGCGGAATCAATGGCATCCTTAATTTGGAATATATCCGCCATGTATTCGGCCAGCCCTTTGATGTTCCATTCTTCGGGGTGTATTTCCTTACCAGCATAAATATCCAGCAGCCGGTCCACCACATCCGCTATCATCTGCTTTATACTTTCTTTCAAATCCTCTTTTTCAAGGACTTTGCGCCTCTGGGAATATATGACTTCCCTCTGAGTGTTCATTACATCGTCGTATTCCAGAACGTGTTTCCTTATATC
This sequence comes from Tepidanaerobacteraceae bacterium, assembly GCA_024655905.1. GTDB lineage: Bacteria > Bacillota > Thermosediminibacteria > Thermosediminibacterales > Tepidanaerobacteraceae > JANLFP01. The sequence continues at coordinate 107,882 of JANLFP010000009.1, read as the reverse complement.
GAAGTTTCTGGCCTCCACCTTTTTCTGGGCGTTTTCTATGGCCCTGGTAATCAGAGGGTGTTCTATGGGCTGGTCCTCTTCCAGGCCCAGGCGGTCCATTATGCCCTTAATATTATCGGAACCGAACAGCCTCATGAGGTCATCCTCCAAAGATACATAGAACCTGGATGAACCCGGGTCTCCCTGGCGGCCGGAACGGCCCCGAAGCTGGTTGTCTATGCGTCGGGCCTCATGCCTTTCAGTACCTATTATATGAAGGCCTCCCAGTTCCGCCACACCTTCTCCGAGCACTATATCGGTTCCGCGGCCCGCCATATTGGTGGCTATGGTGACCATTCCCCTCTGGCCTGCCTTTGCTACAATCTCCGCTTCTTTTTCATGGTACTTGGCGTTCAATACTTCATGCGGTATTCCACGCTTTTTAAGCATGGCGCTCAGCCGCTCGGATTTTTCTATGGAAACAGTGCCCACCAGCACCGGCTGGCCTTTTTTATGGCACTCCACTATTTCGTTGACCACAGCTTCAAATTTGCCCTTTTCGGTTTTATATACGACATCTGGATAATCCACCCTTATCATAGGCTTGTTTGTGGGTATGACCACAACATCCATCCCGTATATCTTCCGGAATTCCTCTTCTTCGGTGGCGGCGGTGCCCGTCATGCCTGCCAGTTTCTTATACATTCTGAAGTAATTCTGGAAAGTGATGGTGGCGAGGGTCTTGCTTTCATGCTCCACCTTTACGCCTTCTTTGGCTTCAATTGCCTGGTGCAGACCGTCGCTGTACCTTCGCCCGAACATCAAACGGCCCGTGAATTCGTCGACTATGATGACCTGGCCGTCTTTCACCACATAGTCCCTGTCCAGCTTCATGAGCGCGTGGGCTTTCAGAGCCTGCTGAAAATGGTGAAGCAGCTCGATGTTTTCTTCATCGTATAGATTCTCGACGCCCAGAAAACTCTCAGCCTTTTTTATGCCTTTTTCCGTAGGCATGACACTGTGCGCTTTCTCATCCACGGTATAGTCTTCGCCCTCTTTCAACCTAGGGACGAATCTAGCAAATTTGTAATAAATTTCCGTAGATTCTTCCGCCTGACCTGAAATGATGAGGGGAGTCCTGGCTTCGTCTATAAGGATGCTATCGACTTCATCCACAATTGCATAGTTCAAGGGCCTCTGAACCATCTGCTCCTTTGAGAGCACCATATTGTCCCTTAGGTAATCGAAGCCGAATTCATTGTTCGTGCCGTAAGTTATGTCTGCGTTGTACGCCTTCTTCCTGGATTCAAAATCCAGGTCATGGATTATGAGGCCCACCTCCAGGCCCAGAAAATTATAAATTTTCCCCATCCATTCGCTGTCCCTTTTCGCTAGATAATCGTTGACCGTTACTATATGGACACCTCTGCCCGTCAGGGCGTTCAAATACGCCGGCATGGTTGCAACGAGCGTTTTACCCTCGCCGGTTTTCATCTCGGCTATCCGCCCTTGATGCAGCACGATGCCTCCCAGCACCTGCACATCAAATGGCCGCATGTTGAGAGTCCTCCTGGCAGCCTCCCTTACCGCGGCAAACGCTTCCGGCAGCAAATCTTCAAGGGTCTGCCCCTGTGAAAGACGCTCCCTGAACTCATCCGTCTTTTTTCTCAGCTCTTCGTCGGAAAGTTTCTGCATGTCCGGTTCCCATTTATTTACTTCCTCCACTATTCTGCCGAGCTTTTTGACTTCCTTTTCATTGGAATTCCCCAGTATCCTGTTTAAAATGCCGAGCATTTTTCTCGCCTTCCTCCGGTTTAATCTATGAAAAACCGTTTCCGATTTCCCTTCATGAAATATGCCATTCAAAATTTATAAGGAACCCGCAAGGTTCCTTATAAATTTTCTATATTATTTTACCACCCGCTTCACTTTTTTTCAACATCGCACGCTGAACAATCGAAAATACGCCGATCCCCATCATGAGATCCCCCAGGCTGAAAACCCTGGGCCTAGGGTAAGGGGGAGGGAGGGGGAAAATGTCGCCCAGAAAACTCAGTTTTGTAGCCGAATCAATTGCTTTATGATAAAGATAGGACGGATCGAAAAGCAGCGGTTTTAATTCGTTCAACCCCGTCATATCCAGAGCCTGTATGGATACGGGCATTTTGCCGCCGTTTGCGACTATAGCAATAAAATTCAACACCACTCCTACGGTTACGAGCCTCATCGCTTTTATATGCCGGTTGGAAAAAAGTGCATAAATCAAAAGCAGATAGGAGGCCGATGATATTATGAAGTTATACCTAGCAGCAATATTATAGAGGTCTCCCTTTAGCACAAGCGGCAAATATCGAATTATGAAAGAAACAAATATGAGTTCCAGATTCTTGATCGGTATGGCAGATAGATTCTTCAAGCTGCCTCCTCTCAGGATGCCTATGATTATGGATATAACCAGAAAGTCAATCAGCATTTAAACTAATTCTCCCTTTTTTAATAGCATTTTTCAAAGCCTCAACCACATCGGATTTGAACTGAATGCCGGAATTTCTTTCAATTTCATTGAGTGTATCCTCCAAACTCCATGCACTTCTGTACGGCCTGTTTGAAGTCATGGCATCGAAGGCGTCCGCCACGGCGAGTATGGCGGCACCCAGCGGAATAGCGTCGCCTTCCAGGCCTTCGGGATAACCCCGGCCATTTTGCCGTTCATGATGAAATCTTATATATGAAGAAGCCTGGGCTAAAAAGTCGATTTTTTTCACTATGTTTGCTCCCAGCACCGGATGGGTCTTAATTTTGTCAAATTCTTCTTCGGAAAGTTTGCCGGGTTTGTTCAATATTTCATCGGGAATGCCTATTTTGCCTATATCATGAAGTAGGGCTGCAAAATTCAAGGTGTTCAGGAAATCCTCCGATAGATTCATTTCTTCGGCAATGATAGATGCGTATAAAGCCACCCTTTCGGAATGGCCTTTGGTATAGGGATCTTTTGCCTCGATTGCTGTAGCCAGAGCCTGGATAGTCTCCAGATAAATCTTCCTCATATTCATGTAGAGCTGGAAGGAATGGCGGGCTATCAAAAGGGGCACCAAAAAAAGGAAAACCCCTGGACTTCCCACATTTATGTAAATAATGGCCAAAAGAATACCCAAAGGAGCCAGCGCGACATAATTGGGCAAAGCCCACTTGAAATTGCTGGAAAAAATGTTTAACAGATGTTCCCCATTTAAAATAGAAAAACCCAAAGTAATAAGACTCACGTTAATAATCAAATACGTAAAAATCAAAACAAAGATTGGAAAAAAATCGTAATACAAATTAACATTCCCTGGTATTCCACCTAAAAATTCATAAATATAACCAGATGTGCCAACCATGATAACATATACACTTATATTGCAAAGCGATTTGTAAAAAGGCTTTTTATAAATATTTTTTATCTCTGAAAATAACGCCGCCATAAAGGCTACCCAAATACTCGCCTTTGTTCCAAGAACTAAAATTGAAGCCATTAAAATTGCAAACCCGACCGTTACCTCGCCATATTTTGGCAAATTTATTGATAATATTTCAGCTAAAAAAGCGAGACACGTAAAAAGTACAATCGGAATTATTTTTTGCCAAATAATAATTTCCCAAGATATTATCATAATTCTTGCTGCTATTAAAATGAGCAAAAATACATATATATAAAAATACTTCAAACCTCGCTCCATAATTCTTCTCACCTTTTTATCTTAAATAAAAGGCCGACAAATTTAAGGAAAATATAGCTATTACATCTTAAAATTGGCACCACCAGCTAAAACCAGAGCAAAAAGTGCCAGAAGAATCTTTACTAACATACCGTTTAGCTTCATTTTATAGCCCCCTTTTTTCGGTGCTCTGCTCTACCGCTATTTCAAGCAGGCTATAAAACCGCTTCGCTCTTATTTGTCGGCCCTTAAACTGTATTTTCTTTTATCAGGAAGCTTATTTTTCTGTTGACTGCGTTCAGTACTGCCGCCACTGTGGATTCAACCCTGTCCAGTTTAATTATGGCACTGCCCAGAAAATGTTCTTCACTCCCCTCTATTAGCATGGTAATCAGAACCCCTACGGCTTCTCTCCCTCCGATTTTAAAAGTTATAATATCTTCCAGGGATAATGCAAAAGATTCTCCGAGGTATTGCTGGATTGCGCTTAAGGTGGCTTCCGCCGCGGTGCGCAACCGCCCATAGTTTGAAACGGGGCCCCTTGCGTTTCCCTCATATATATTTCCGTTATGGTCGCTTAAAGTGACCGTTGTTTCAAAATTATATTTGAAATTTTTTACTCCTATGCTGTCTATTTTCAAGCGCACATCGAAAATACTCTCATTATCGCTGTTGACCTGAGCCACGCTGATTTTTTTGTGATCTATTTCCGAGCCCAGAGTGGCTATAAGGGCGGATTCGATGTCCCTCACTATCTGTTTGGGGTTTCTTTTGGAACCTGCTATTACATGAATCTCGGATATCTTGCCTTCAGGTGTGGTGATTATTTTAGCCGAAATGATATCTTTTATGCTTTTGATTACTCCTTCACAGTGTCTGATAAATTGGTCCCTGTCGATATTTTCCGACATCTAAACACCCCGCAATTTCTCACAAAAATTATTGTATAATCCCCTTGATGCATCTCATCAAAAAACTTTTCCCGCATATGAGCATACATATAATGAATTCTACTTAAATTTGCTATTTCCTGCTAAACAATGAATAATTTTCAAAAAAAAGCCTGCTTAAAGCAGGCCTTTGAAGCTATGACAGTTCCGGTTCGATAAGCCCATAATCTCCTTCTTTGCGCTTATATACCACGTTTACTTCGTTGGTGTCGGAATTAAGGAAGACAAAGAAATCATGGCCCAGAAGGTCCATTTGCAATACTGCTTCTTCAACGTCCATCGGTTTTATGGCAAACTTTTTCACTCTCACCACTCTGGATTCGTCTTCGACTTTTTGCAAGTTTATGGATTCGCCATTTGTTCCATTGAACTTAAATGGGGATTTTCTTAGGCTCCTGGCAATTTTTGTCTTGTATTTTTCTATCTGTTTCTCTAGTTTGTCTACCACCATATCTATTGAAGAATACATATCATGGGTTTCGGTCTCGCCCCTCAGTATCATGCCGTTGATTGGTATTGTGACTTCGACTATGTGTCTATCCTTCTCCACATTCAAAGTAACCTGTGCTTCCACATTGCCTTCAAAAAATCTTTCAAGCTTTCCCACTTTTTTTTCAGCGTATTCCTTCAGTGGAGTTGTTACTGTAACATTTTTACCGCTGACCGTTACCTTCATAAAAATTTCTCTCCCTTCTGGGAATATTTGAGTTTATATTAAGTTTTTGTTAAGAGATTATATTTATATTATTCCTCATTCGCCATAAAAATCCTTCTTTTTGTCAAAAATTAAAAGCCCGGATAAAAACCGGGCCTTTTCTTTCTTTCAATCAACTTTCACGACGTTGGCGGCCTGAGGACCTTTCTGGCCTTCCACCACGTCGAATTCTACTTTTTCGCCTTCTTTCAGAGTCTTAAATCCTTCCTGTTGAATGGCTGTATAATGGACAAAAATATCCTTATCACCTTCAACCTCGATAAACCCATAACCTTTTTCCTGATTGAACCATTTGACTTTTCCCTGCACTTATGCATTCCTCCTAAAAAAATGAATAGAAGTGGTGACTTCCACTTCTTAAACTATAGCATACCGAAAGGTTAAAGTCAAATCATTCGAAAATACGCCATGCTCACCATGTCCAGCATTACAGGCCATCCAAAAAGATGGAGCATAAAACGCCGGCAATAAATCACTTATTTTTATATTCGAGAATATTCTTTAATAAAGGAATAAAAGGCGGCATAAAAATTTAATGGGCATCAGCATATAAGGGGGGAACGCCTTGAAAATAAAAAATTACTTTTTGAGCGTGAAAGAGTGGATTAACCGTTTAAAAGACAGACCCCGGCAGGATGACAACTTGATGGTGATCCTGCCCGGTTTTATAATAAGGCTGAGAAGAAGTCTGGACATCGAAGTGCCCCATGAAGTCACTCTGGTGATACCTAGGGCGGAAGTGCGCAAAAAATGTTTGAGCGATGATTGTAGCAAATATGAGATGGAAATAATTTACAACAATATTACCGTGGTTCACGCCCCGAGGCATCGACCGTAGGGCTCTCCCCGCGTAATGCAGGATGGGCAAAAAATTTCATTCACCGAAAACAACTGCCTCCGATGAACTCCCGGATTATTGAGGTAAGCGGAATATCTCTCTCATCTATTATGGGTACAAAATAGTCCAGAAATTTTAATAGGTGCTTTGCCGTAATATACTCCGGATCCGAGCTCTTTATTTTTTCCAGCAGCGGTTCTGCGTACTTCTTCAACACCGCCAGCTCGTATACCATGGCAGAATTGAATATGGCATCCGCCTCTTCCTGGTACGGGAATATATTTTTTTCCGCACCTTTTAAAACCGAAGGCCACATGGCTATGGTTCTTTTTGCATCGGCGGACCTTGCCCAACTGTCTCTGACAATGCGTCTGAGAAGCCTTGTATCGGTGGTGGAAATTCTGTTGTGGTTATCTATGCTGAGCTGGGTTAGAGCACTCACATAGATTTTGAATTTGTTTTCTTTGGGTATTGATGAGGTCAGTCTTTCATTTAAGCCGTGAATTCCTTCGATGATGATGGGCTGGTCTTTTTCTATTTTTATAGGCATGCTTTGGTATTCCCTTTTCCCGGTATGGAAGTTAAACTTTGGGAGCAGAACTTCTCTCCCCTGAATAAGCCTGGTCAGCTGCTGGTTGAACAGCCTCAAATCAATGGCTTCCAGCGCTTCAAAATCTGGTTTGCCCTCTTCGTCCAGAGGAGTTTTATCCCGTTCGAGGAAATAATCGTCAAGAGAAATGGATACCGGCCTTAAACCGTTAACCCTGAGCTGTACCATCAGGCGCTGGGCAAAGGTGGTTTTGCCCGATGATGATGGGCCCGCAATTAGTATCAGTCTCATTTTATCCCGGTTTTCATATATTGTGTCCGCAATCTGGGCAATCTTCTTTTCGTGCAGCGCTTCGGCTATGCGGATTATCTCGCCGGATTTGCCCGAAGTTATGAAATCGTTTAGAGCCCCCACATCGGCTACATTCAGTATATGGGCCCACTGCTCCGCTTCCCGGAAAACTCTTGCCAGCTTGGCCTGCTCTCGGTAGGGCGCCACTTCCACCGGATTTGACCTGGAAGGAAATTGCAGTATGACTCCCGGAAGATAAAATTTGAGCTCGAACCATTTCAGATATCCTGTGGATGGAAGCATATACCCATAGAAATAGTCTTTCAGTCCGTCAAGTTCATATAGATTGACAAACGGGGCCTTTCTGTATCTCAAAACCCTTACCTTGTCTTCCCAGCCCATTTTTTTAAAATAAAGGGCCGCTTCTCCCGTAGGCATTTTCTGCTTTTTGATTGGGATATCCGCATCTACCAGTTCTCTCATTCTTATTTCGATTTTTTCCACATCTTCCTCATCCAAGGACTCTTTCCGATAAACCTCGCAATAAAGACCGTTTCCAAGGGAATGTTCAATGTGGACCCTGCAATCGGGAAAGATATCATGGCATGCTTTTATAAACAAAAAAGTGAGTGTTCTCACGTAAATCTTCATACCGACTTCCGTTGACAGATTTAAGAATTCCACCTCAGCATCTTCATTCAAAGTGTATGTAAGCTCTCGAAGATTATTGTTTACTATGGCACAAGCCGCGCGATATTTCGATTTTTCTTCATACGCCCGAGCCAATTCCATTAATTCCACCGGCCCGTCAAATGCCATCTCTCCAAGTCCGGCTACTGTAACCCTCATCGGCAACCTTCCTTTCTATGAATTGCTAAAATTATGTTGTGCTATCCTAATATTTTCATGGATTAATATGTGGTGTGCATTGAATTTGCTCTATTATTATATTATACCACAAAATGAAAGCGAACACTGCCCTTGCTGCTACATAAGTTAAAGCAATTTTGATTCAGCTTTTCTCTATATCAAATGAATTATAATGAATTCGAACGGGTCAATGCCGCATAAGTAGTACGTCGTTTTCCTTCTTTTTATTAAATGAATGAAAAGCAGCCGATTTTCGGCTGCTTAAAATACTGCTTATATAAAAAGGTTCATATTGGCTTCGTCAGCTTCGCCCAGATATGTTGCGACTCCGGCAAAATCAATACCGTCGATTAGTTCCTCCTTCCTTATACCCATCACGTCCATAGACATGGTGCAGGCAATAATCTTGACTCCCATAGCCTGGGCGTTTTCCATGAGTTCCGTGAGAGTGTTGACATTTTTCTTCTTCATTATATACCGCATCATTTTTGCACCAAGACCGCCGAAATTCATTTTTGAAAGCCCCAGTTTCTCAGGCCCCCTCGGCATCATTATCCCAAATATTCTCTCTAAGAAATCTTTTTTTACCTGCACCTTTTTCGCTTTCCTTAAAATGTTGAGCCCCCAGAAGGTGAAGAACATGGTCACATCGTCGCCCATGGCAGCAGCTCCCGTAGCTATAATAAAGGCTGCCATGGCCCTGTCCAGATCCCCCGAAAAAACTATGATCGTTTTTTTGTTTCCCACTGCCATACCTCCTAGGCTTTCCTTACCTTTGCCACAATGACATCGCCATCTATCAGACTTACGAGCTCGTTTCCGGTCTTTTTGCACCAGGCCTGTACATCTTTATAAAATCCATGGTCAGTAGCCTCTACCACTATAATGTCGCCGCTTTGCGAAGATTTTACGGCATTGAACAACTGTACAATGGGCCCGGGACATTGCAGGAACTTTGCATCAATCTTGATTTCAGCCAAGCTTTCGCACCTCCTTACTCCAGTTTGAAAGGCCACGCTGTAACGCCGCCATCCAGTATTTTAAGATTTTTAACGCCAATTCCTTTCAACGTAAGATAGCCCAGATACGCCCTCAACCCTATCTTGCATACTACTATGGTCTCTTTATCCGTATCGATTTCGGAAGCTCTCTTTTTTATATCCTTCAACGGGATATTTTTCGCTCCGGGAATGGCACCCGTCATATACTCAGCTTCTTCTCTGACGTCTATTATTTGCAGCGCAGGATCGGACAGCTTCTTCTCCAGCTCCAGCGGAGAAATCCCGTCGACTTTGCCCAAAAGCTTGTTTCGCGCAACATTGGCCGCCACTATGGTTGTGCTCATAGCCGATGAAAACGGTGGCGCGTAAGCCAGGTCCAGTTTGGACATGTCTTCAACTGTGCCCCGTAAAGTTATGACTGTGGCGGCTATATCGATAGGTTTGTCCACCACGCCTTCGCCTATTATCTGGGCTCCCAGAAGCCTGTGGGTGGCCCTGTCAACTATCAGTTTTGTGATGATGTTTTTGGCGCCGGGATAATAATGGGCCCTGTCGCCAGCCGGCACGAGCACCGTCACGATATTGTAGCCTTCATTTCTTGCATCTTTCTCGGAAAGCCCCGTTCTGGCCGCATTAATACCAAACAGTTTTACCACCGTAGTTCCCAGCACGCCCGGCAGGCTTTCCTTCTCGCCTTTCGGGTAAAGGTTCAGCGCCGCCACCCTGCCCATCTTGTTGGCGGTGGAACCCATGGGGAACCATGCGGGCTTGCCCGTTACCAGGTTAATATTTTCAGCACAGTCACCCACGGCATATATATCATGTATGCTTGTCTCCATATTTTCATTCACTTTGATTGAGCCCTTCACGCCCAGTTCTATGCCCGCATCGGCGGCAAGCTGAGTGTTTGGTTTTACTCCGACGGACAAAATCACCATTTCCGCATCGATTTTCCTTTTATCCGTTATAAGAGCCACCGCGCTGCCATCCTGGCCCTCAATGGAAACAGCCTTCTCCGACGTATATATCTCGATGCCTTTTTCTCTAATGTGTTTTTCCGCAAGCAGCGCTATCTCTTTATCAAAGTTTGGAAGAATCTGGTCAAGGAGCTCCACCAGCACAACTTTAACTCCCTGCAGCACGAGGTTTTCCGCCACTTCCAGGCCGATAAAACCTCCCCCAACCACTACGGCTTTTCTTATACCCTGTTTTTCTACGGTTTCCCTTATACCGACAGCATCGGCGATGGTGCGAAGAGTGAATACATTTTTAAGCTCCACGCCGGGGATGGGCGGCACTATAGGCTTTGCACCGGTGGCCAGCACCAGCTTGTCATAGGAGAATTCTTTTTCTTCGCCTGTTTGAAGGTCTCTGGCAAATACGATTTCCGCGAAGGATCTATTTTCTCCGCGCGGGTGTGGAGAAGCACCGTGACTCCTCTATCCCTAAATTTTTCAGGATTCATTACAGTAAGATGTTTTTTCTCCTTGATTACATTGCCCACATAGTAGGGCAAGCCGCAACCTGCATAGGAAATGTAATCCTCTTCCGTCAGCACCAGCACTTCCAGTTCCGGGTTTTCCCTGACGGCTTTAGCGGCAGTCTTGGCTCCAGATGCCACGGCTCCGATGACCACCAGTCTCTGTTTCATAAAACCTCTCCCCTCTTTCCGGCTATTATGCCTGTTGTTTGTGATAGTAATCGTTTTCAACTATTATATTTCTATATATTATAATATTATGTTTTTTGGATATATACAAATCGAGCATAAATGTGAAAAGCGGCGTATATTCAACAAATATGAATTTTTTCAAGGTACATCAAGACATAACGCTTATCGGCTTAACATAGAAGCTGAATTATCACGACGGCTCTATCGGCTTGCGCCTCCTCCGCCGCCGGAACCGCCGCCGAAACCTCCACCGCCACCAAATCCGCTTCCCCCGCCGAAGCCTCCTCCGCCAAAGGGGCCGAAAAACGGGCCGTCAAAAGGTCCTCCATGATATTTTCTTCTGCTTCGCCTAGGAATCATGAATGACAGGATAATAATGAAAACGATTATGCCGATAATAATGTCAAGGGACAATCCGTCATCTTCTTTTATTTTATAATTTTCAAGCATGGAAAGTTCTCCTTCTGATATATCCAGGCCGTATTCCCGCGCAACTTCACCGGCGATGGCCATATATGCATCGGCAATGCCCTCCGAATACTGTTTTTTTTCAAAAGCGGGCAGAGCAAAATCATCCAGAATCCTTCCCGCTTTTGCATCATTTATGGCCCCTTCAAGGCCATATCCAACTTCTATCCTGATCCTTCCGCTCATTCCCGACAGAAGATTTTCTTTGTTAACCAGAAGCAGAATGCCGTTGTTTTTTTCTCTGTCGCCTATGCCCCATTGCCTGAAAAGCTTTAAAGAATAATCTTCCAGCGACATGCCATTCAAATCATTGACCGCAACTGCCACAATCTGTGCTCCTGTTTTCATGTCTATGATCCGAGCGACGGCTTTCATCCGCGCCTCATCGGAATCATCGATGAGACCCGCATAATCATAAACGTAGCTTATGAAATCGGGCTTGGAAGGTATGGGTTCGGCACTCGCAGCGGATGAAAAAGCCGAAAGATTTAAAATAAATACCACTTCCATGAGCATCATCATCGCGGATTTAACAAGACATTTTCCGCTGCCTGCAGGCATTTTCCATGATATTTCGATTTTTCTCAATTTTATCCCTTCTTTCTTACGGCAAGGTATGCGGCACGAGCCAGGAACGGCTCCTCGACTCGCGTCTCGCCGACTCAAGTCAGTTGCTGCCGCTCTCGGTTCCAAAATCCACCTTGGGTGCCTCTTTTGCGCCTTGTTCAGCCTGGAAGTAGTCCTTTTTCTCGAATCCGAACATGCCTGCTATTATAGCCGTTGGAAATCGCCTTATCCTGGTGTTGTAAATCTGAACGGCATTGTTGTAATCCATGCGGGCCACGGCAATGCGGTTTTCTGTTCCGGCCAGTTCATCGGCCAGCTGCCGGAAATTGGCATCCGCCTTTAAATTGGGATAATTTTCCGCAATGGCCAAAAGCCTGGATAAGGCTCCTGTAAGTTCTGCGTCTGCCCGTGCTTTTTCGGCAACCGTCCCGGCTCCAATCAGGTTCTCCCGGGCCCGTGTGACTTCATTAAAAATAGACTGCTCGTGGGCCGCATAACCTTTGACAGTGTTCACCAGATTCGGGATCAAATCTGCCCTTCTTTGAAGCTGGTTTTCTATTTGACTCCATTTGCTGTTCACATTTTCCTCGGAGCTCACTAGCCCGTTGTAGCTGCCGAAGATAAACATGGCTGCCACAGCCAGCATTACCACGATGACGATTACAGCCGTTAAAAATCCGTTTTTCATGAAGAACCCTCCTAATTTTTGATTGCAGTTGTTCAAAAATCGCAAGCACAGTTTTCCTATTTATACCACATATTTTGCATGCATCCGGCAGCCCATCCCCGCATTTAGCCGGTCGCTGCCGGTTCTTATCTGCTTGCTTCCATTTTATATTATACTTAAAATCTTTTATTCTGTCACAGGTTATATTATACTTAAAATCTTTTATTCTGTCACAGGCAGTTTTTGAATTTTTTTTGATACTCTCACGATATCATATTTTGAATAATTATACTGTATACATGAATTTAGTTTTTGTGGTATTCCGTAGGAATCTGTTGAATTCAGTTACTTGTGCAATAAAATAAATTTGATTGTGAATTTCATAAATTTATGTTTTTAAAGGGGGAAGAAAATAATGAGTAAAAAGTTAACGGTTCTCTTTCTGGTCATCATGTTGCTGGCGATCTTAATTGCCGGCTGCGGCGGCAGCAGCAATAGCAGCAGCGGCAGCAACCAGGCTAAGAGCTCCGGAGGGCAGACATTCCTTAATCTGGCCACCGGCGGAACGGCAGGCACCTATTATCCGCTGGGAGCAGCCCTGGCGGAAATCTGGAACGGCAATATCAAGGGAGTTAATGCCACCGCTCAAAGCACCGGCGCTTCGGTAGCCAATGTCAACCTTTTAAAAGACGGCAAGGCGGACGTCATCTTTGTGCAGAACGATATCGCTTACTATGCCGCAAATGGCACCGAGATGTTCAAGGACCAAAAGTATGATGCCATAAGAGGCCTTGCAACACTATATCCCGAAACCATTCAGATTGTGACGCTGGAGAATAAGCCCATCAACACTGTCGAGGACCTGAAGGGCAAAAAGGTAGCCGTGGGCGCAGCCGGCAGCGGTGCCGAAGCCAATGCCCGCCAGATATTGGCGGCAGCAGGCATTACTTATAATGACATAAACGCCCAGTATCTTTCTTTTGCCGAAGCCGCACAAAACTTAAAAGACGGCAACATCGACGCCGCTTTCGTGACTGCAGGGTTCCCAACTGCAGCAGTCCAGGATATCGCAGCCCAGCATAAGGTCAAACTGATCACCATTGAAGATACTTTTGCGGATAAATTGATTTCGCAGTATCCTTTCTATACAAAGACCGTTGTCCCTGCCAATACTTATAACGGTCAGACGGAGGATGTTAAAACCGTATCCGTTATGTCAATGCTGGCAGTAAGCTCCAAAATGTCCGATGATATGGCATATAATCTTGTGAAGACCATGTATGAGCATCTGGACAGGATTTCGGCCGCTCATGCAGCGGGCAAGATGATTAAACCCGGAACCGGTCAGGAAGGGATGTCGATAGCGCTTCATCCCGGAGCTGAAAAATACTTTAAGGAAAAATAACAAGCTGACCTGAGGGGGGTTGCTGAGCATTGGAATCACTCCAATGCTCAGATTTTATGAAACTAAAGCTTGAAATATTTATACTGATAACAATAATCTCGCTCGGACTATTTTTTTCCAGCTTCCGCATTGTGAAACAAAAGGCATTAATAATCAGGGATGTGGAACAAAATACACGGACGGTAATGCCTGTTCCGGAAAGGGAATTTACGCTGAGTTTTATCCACTCGGTAGAAAAAACGCCGGTATACGAGATTTACAATATCGAAGGCGATAACAAACTAACCTTGAAGGAAACCAAATATTATTCCCTTGGCGTGGGTCTCCCCTTTAGCGAAGCCAATGGCAAGTTCAGCAACGATAGAGGGGAATTTGATCTGAAGTTCAACAGGACATTCAATTTTATCCCCATAAGAGTTTCTCCCATTCCGAGGCATCAAATAAATATAGGCGGAAAAACTTATGAACTGCTGGATTTCGCAAAACCCGAAGATTTGATCATCATAAGCGCTGTCGATAAGTGGTATGTTAAAAATATCCGAAGAAGGTGAAAATAAATGTCTGAGAATTATCAAAAAGCCGTGGCAGAAAATGAAGATATTCTCAGAAAGTTTGACAAGGAATCCGATTACCGAAAGCTTACGGGGTTTGCGGCAAAGCTTATAGCAGCCATTGCCATTACTTTTTCCCTGTTTCAGCTTTATACTGCGGCTTTCGGTGTCCTGGACGCCATGATCCAACGTTCCATACACATCGCTTTCGGCCTGTGCCTGATTTTTCTTTTATACCCGGCCAGGGCGAGCTGGCCAAGGGACAGGATCCACCCCGCCGATGTGATCTTTGCCGTTGCCGGGGCTGCAACTCCCATGTATATAGTGATATTTTACAAACAGTTGGTTTTGCGGGCGGGGACAGTAACTACGGCAGATTATATAGCGGGTCTCATTGCGTTATTGCTGATACTGGAAGCTGCCAGGCGGGTGGTGGGCTGGCCCATGGTCACTATCGCCTGCCTGTTTCTGGCTTATGCTTTGGTTGGCCGTTATATCCCGGGGCAACTCGCCCACAGGGGCGTGGACCTTCCAACACTTGTACAGCATCAATTTTATACCACTGAAGGCATTTTTGGAATACCAATAGGAGTATCATCAACATTTATATTCCTTTTTATACTTTTTGGATCTTATCTGGAAAAAACCGGCATGGGTCAGTTTTTCATAGATCTGGCCAATGCCGTGGCTGGCTGGGCTTCCGGCGGACCTGCCAAGGTGGCGGTGCTTTCCAGCGGCCTTATGGGAACCGTATCCGGCAGTTCTGTGGCAAATGTGGTTGGAACCGGCAGCTTTACCATTCCCATGATGAAAAGCCTTGGATACAAGCCTGAGTTTGCCGGCGCCGTCGAGGCTACTGCTTCCACAGGCGGGCAGCTCATGCCGCCCATCATGGGTGCGGCGGCTTTTTTGATGTCTGAATTTACCCAGATACCTTACGTTAAAATCATAGGCGCAGCTGTCATTCCGGCGCTTCTGTATTATTTCGGAGTCTGGACGGGGGTGCATCTGGAAGCCAAACGTTTGGGGCTCCGGGGCCTGAACAAAGATGAACTTCCAAAGATTAAAAAAATACTCTTGGAAAGAGGTCACCTTTTCTTGCCCCTGTTAGCCATAGTGTATCTTCTGGTCACAGGATATACTCCCATGAAAGCCGCTCTGTATGCCATAGTTCTTTCAATCGGCTGCTCCATGCTCAGAAAAAGCACCAGGATAAGTTTGATGGATATAGTCAAAGGTCTTGAGCAGGGAGCAAGGAGTGCGCTGGGAGTAATAGCGGCTACCGCCTGTGCAGGCATTATAATAGGCGTCGTAACTCAGACCGGTCTGGGACTTAAATTGGGAAGCACTCTGGTGGGCGTAGCAAATGGCAATCTGTTTCTGACTCTGATTTTCACCATGATTACATCCCTCATCCTTGGCATGGGTGTTCCTACGACTGCCAACTACGTTATCACTTCCACCATAGCCGCTCCCGCACTTTTGATGATGAAAGTGCCGGTTCTGGCGGCCCATATGTTCGCCTTCTACTTCGGCATCATTGCAGATGTAACGCCTCCGGTCGCGCTGGCTGCATTTGCCGGTGCCGGTATTGCCAAGGCAAATCCCTTAAGGACGGGCATAAATGCTTCCAAATTGGCCGTGGCGGCATTTCTTGTGCCATATATTTTCGTATATAACCCCGCGCTCCTGCTGATAAATGTCCACGCGGCGGATATAATCGAAATCGCCATCACTTCCGTCATCGGCATTATTGGCGTGGGTTCGGCAGTGGCGGGATTCCTGATTGCGGACGAATCCCTGCCGGAGCGCGTCATATTCTTCATAGGCGGCATACTGCTGGTAACCCCCGGTATAAAGACAGACCTCATCGGCGCGATGCTGCTGGCCGCGGGATATATAATACAGAGGCGGAAATTTTCAAGGAATAAAGCTATGGGGCACGCCGCTTAAGTCGGAATTGCCTTTTGGGCAATGCCTCCCATTCAAACTTCGAACTTTGAATTGCGTGCCGCCCCAGTCGGGGACCCACCGAAGGCAAGTGTCGTTTCGAATTAACATAACAAGGGGACTCAAGGGGACGGGGCATTTGTCATGCATTTGTCATGCCTGGTGTGACAGGTACCCCGTTCCCTTGTCACCCCTTGTCACTGTCACTGCCTCAAATTAGCAATGCGCTGCCTTCCAAAAATTTTTTTATATTGATTTTTCCTCCCGAAGGAAGTTTGCCTCTTAAAAAATCCATTTCTTTTTTTACCTCGGAGAATTCGAAAAGAGTGGTCGAAAACCTCAGAAACTGTTCATTGTCATAATCCTCTATGCCCAGAGATGCCACATTCCGCAGGGCTTTGCTTATGGCTCTCCGTATCCTCATTTCTATGGCTTTGATATCGGAGGATTTTCTCTTTCCATCTTTCTCATAATATTCCTTTAAGAACTGGTAAACGTCTTGCAGGTTATTCATTTTTTGCCTTACTTCATCGTAGTTTTCAATGATTACCTTTATATCCTCGCTTCCCGCTTCTCCCAGTATGCCTATATCAGCCAGAAAATAGCTGATATTCGACATGTTTTTGTGCTCCTTTCCTGCCGGCTTTGTCTCGCCGGTCACATTAATAACCGTGCTTTTGATAATATCAAAAGTGGCCCTGAGACTGATGATTTCTTCCACCTTTGAAACAACATTCACGGTCTCAATAGCATTTATAGGCTTGTGAACAAAAAATTCTATACCGTTTTTGTAAGCGCTGGAAATCATACCCTGATCTTCCACCTGAGAAATCATTATAAAATGGGTTTTGATGTTCCTCTGCCTCAGAGTCCGGATAACCTCTATGCCGTCTTTGCCCGGAAGAAGCAGGTCTATTAATGCGATATCCGGCCTTAAAGCGGCAATCTTTTTCTCGGCCTCTTCGCCGTCTTCCGCTTCCCCCACAACTTCTCCAAGCCCGTTATTTTCTATAATCCCTGAAAGAATGCGCCTTACGGCTTTGTCATCATCAATTATCATCAGTCTGAAAGGCATGCGGCATGGCCTCCCTTGTCGAAATTCGAAGTTCGTGGTCTGATGTCGAATCTACTGTAAATTATCAACAGGCAGCGACACTTTAAATATTGACCCCTTACCTTCGATCGATTCCACCGATATGCTTCCCCCTATATCCTCCGCCAGGTTTTTTACATGAGTAAGCCCCAAACCTGTGGAAATTGAGCCATCTTCATAAAATTTTGTAGAAAATCCGGGCTCAAAAATGTATGGCAGGTCTTTGGGGTTTATCCCCCTACCGTTGTCAGTCACGCTGATATTAAGCCAATCGTCATTCATGCACACCCTTATACGAATTAGTCCCTTTCTGTTTTCAACGGCATCCAGCGCATTGGAGACAAGATTATTGATAATGGAAAACATGGAAAAATAATTTCTGACAACCGGGTCAAATTCAATCGATGTATTTATTTCAACATTTATGTTGGATGCTTTTATCAAGCGCTCGGTATTTGCCCTTATGATTGAAACGATGGAGGAAAGCTTCATGCCCTCAATTTTTTCTTCGGGCAAAAGCTCCTGTACTCCGGAAATTATCCGCAGATAATCCTTTTTTATTTCATGTATGTCTTTTGCCAGGTTCAGGGCCCTTTTCCCGAGTTTCTCTCTACCCTCGCTTTTGCAGCCGGAACTCAATATCCGATATATTTCGTATCCCTCTTTCATGGCATGTTCCAGATCGCCCGTGGATTTTTTGATATAAAACAGTTCCGCCTTCAATTCGGATACAAGGTGAAGAAGTTCCGCATATCTTTTTTGATGCTCTTCTTTGACTATTAGAATCCTGTATCTCTCGATAAGCCAGTAGAGGCTGAAGGTAATAATGCTTCTGAGCAGGCCCACTCCGACGACCATAGTAAATATATCCTGAAAATATTCCATGCTCATCTCATGCCTTATGAACAGTTCCACAAAATTTGCCCCCACATCGGCCAGTGTCATGACGGAAATGAAGCTGACCGGTGAGTGCAATAGTCTCTTTATCTTGCCTGCTTTCAGGAGCACCGCATAAGCAAGGTAGAAAAAGAATGAAGGGTAATGCAAATCTAAAGCCGCGGCAAATGGCGCATGGCGGACAGCCATGCTCAGAAAAAGCCTGAAAACAAATACGGCTGCTCCCGAGCACGGTATCAACACCAGTTCGGAAATATGCGAAAAATAAAGTGCTAAAAAAGATATGGCGATAACCCCCGCGGTAAAGCGGAATTCCGTGCCGAAGGGATAAATGTATATTTCTCCTATGATAGCTGTAATTACAGCGGTGGCCGCCACATCTTTATAATATCTTTCTATTTGCAATTTGCTACCTCCTGGTGCGATTTTCACTATAACCTATTATATCAAAAAAAGCCGGATTTCTCATCCGGCTTGAATACATATTATCTGCGAAAGGCTTTTGTCATTGCCAGGGCGAGTAAAAGCACTCCTGGCGAAAACCTTGCCAAACCGTTTCTTGAGCCTGGTATCCGCCTCGCTCCGATGTGAAGCCCGCAAAATAAAAACGCAACACTCATTATGGTAACAAGGATGATGGTGAGCATTACATTAAATCCGGCCGCTGCAGCTCCTATTCCTGCGCCGAAGGCATCCATAGCCAGAGCTGTTCCCAGCAAAAAGGCCTCTTGGGGATCTATCACGCCCGATACATCGCGATCGGCTACGTCAGGCTCTCTCAGAATCATCACAACCAAACCCACCGGCTTGATTTTTAAAGCAGCGATGGTCTTCGACACATCGGAAGAATGGTTTTCTTTTACTGCCTCCACGATGGAACGAATGCCGATGGCAAACAAAATCGCGGCACCTGCAAGCCTTGCAACACCGGGATTCAAAAAAGCTTCCACAGCCTTCCCCAAGACCATCGATGCGGAAATGGCAGCGGATGTTGCAAGAGCAATGATTATCTGTGAAAAAAGCGGTATTCTAATCCCTTTCATGCCGTAAATTACACCGATTGAAAAACCATCGATGCTCACAGCAATTGCGAGAGCTATATTGGACAATACATCCAAATGCATCTCTCCTTTTGCAGACTTTTTTTGCCTTATCCGGAACAGCAAATCAAACTTCGGTCTTCTGGTATACCCCTTCCATCATGCCGAAAGTTCCCGGGCTTTAGCCTTTTCCACTTCTTCCTGAAGAAGATGCCAGATTTCCCGGTAAAGTGACGCAAACTCTGGTGATGATCTCAGTAAAAGGATATTCCTGGGCCTTTCTATATCCACTTCAACAATGGCCTTGATTTTCCCGGGATGCGCCGTCATCACCATCACCCTGTCCCCGAGCATGAGGGCTTCATCGATGCTGTGGGTGATAAAAAGTGATGTTTTGCCGCTCCCCTCCCATATCTTAAGGAGTTCCTGCTGAAGAATCAGGCGGTTTTGCTCATCCAGCGCGCCAAATGGTTCATCCATCAAAAGTATTTCCGGGTCGCTCACAAAAGCTCTGGCAACATTTATTCTCTGTTTCATGCCGCCCGACAGTTGGTAAGGATATGCATCAATAAACTTCAAAAGACCCATGAGCTTTAAAAACCGAATTGCGGCCTCCCTTCTGTCTCTTGGCGGAATGCCTTTTATTCTAAGCCCGTAAGTCACATTTTCCGCAACGGTCATCCACGGAAATATCGAATCTCCCTGAAACACCATTGATGTGAGGGGTTTTTGGGGGTTTCTGGAACGCATGTAAAACCTTCCCGAAGTTTGTTTTTCAAGCCCCCCCAGTATCCTCAGGAAAGTAGTCTTTCCGCAGCCGCTGGGCCCCACAATGCACAGAAATTCTCCTTGTTTTACGGAAATATTCACATCCTCAAGAGCAATGATATTGCCAACGCGTGTTTTGAATACCTTAGTCAGATTTTCCGTAAGTATAGCTTCGGTGGAAAAGAAGCAATTCAGCCCTTTGGATTCTTCCACGGTATCACTATCCTTTCTATGAGATCCAGCAAGCTGGAAAACACATATCCCAGAAATGCCATGGTAATCAGAGCCACAAACATCTTCTCAATGTCAAACATATCGTAAGCCCTCCATACCATCCATCCCACACCGGCCTTTGCCGCCGAAAGTTCAGCCGCGACTATGAGCAGTAGCGCGGTGCCCATCCCCAGTTTGAAACCAGCAAATATCATCGGAAGCGCTCCGGGCAGGGCCACGGTGGTATAGAACTGCAGACGGCTCGCTCCAAAGTTTTTTGCCACATCCAGATAAATTTCATCTATATTTAAAACTCCGGCCATGGTGTTGATTAAAACCAGGTAAAACACACCAATTGCTATTGTAAAAATTTTGGACGTTTCTCCCAGACCAAATATGATGAGGATAAGCGGCATGACGGCCAGCTTGGGAATCGGAAATGTAGCCGCTACCATGGGCATAAGACTTGCCCTCACCGGAGGAAAGAGCCCCATAGAAAGCCCTATTGCCACGCCGGGTATCGCCCCTGCCAAAAACCCGAGGACTATTCTTCGGGTGCTTACCATGGTGTGATAAAGCAATTCTCCGGAGTATAACATGGGAATCAGAGCATAAAATATCCTGGAAGGGCTGGAAAACAGCCTGACATCTATCACACCAAGCCTTGACAGTATTTCCCACAATACGAGCAGCAGCGAAGGGGACAAAAAAGCCAGAACTTTTAGCAGCAATTCCCTGCCGGCAACTGCTTTACTTTGCATTCTTGCCTTTTCTTCTTTTACTATTACCTGTCCGAAGGTCTTTTCAATTTGTTCTTCCGCCATGCTCATTCGTGATGCCACTCCTTTCAGTAAAAGGGCCGAAAACCTTGTTCGAAGTTCGAGATTCGAAGTTCGAACTTCGATTAAATCGGATTTTGCCGAAGAGTCAAAATCCTTCTATTGTTAAAACCTCTAGCTTCGAATCTCGAACTTCTAAAACAGGCCATTTGAAGTGGTTGATTTTAATACTTTCCCAGGACCTGCACTGCATAATCGCAGAAACTGTTGTCCACCACATCTTCCGCCTTCAAATCTCCCTTTAAAAGGTCTTTTTGTTTGTACCAATCAAGGTCCATCTGTATACCCTTCATCCTCACATATCCATTTGGGTTGAGGCCCACCGGGTACATCTTTTTGTACAGCTCTTTATCCTTTACCGTAGAGTATTCGGACAAAATGGAAATTATTTCGTCCTGCTTGATATTTTTAAAAAAGGCATCGTTGTAATCCCTTAGTGCTTTTACATACGCCACCATAAACCGTTTTGCTACTTCGGGCTTTTCCAGCATGCTTTTACCGTAAACCAGGAGTGCTGTCTGAGCATCCGGATCATATTCCGACGGATCTTTCCACGGATCAGCAATTCCCTTTGAAACGGCAGCTGTTACGAAAGGCTCTATTACCATGCCTCCGTCAATGCTGCCGTTGCTCATGGCAGCCACTATATCAGGAAAAGCCCTGATGACCTGAAGGTCCACATCTTTCGTGGTCATGCCTCCCTTGTTCAGCACCCGGTCAAGTGCTATCTCATCCAGGGACGCAGTTCCCACCACCGCCAGCTTTTTACCTTTTAAATCTTTGAAGTCCCCGATTTTCTCCGCAAGATCTTTTCTTATCATCAGCCGATAATATCCCTGACCCGCCACATTGATACCCTTGTCCGCAACAATTTTTATCGGTATGCCCCTCAACATGGCATTAAAGAGCCCAGATGCCGTAACCGTGCATCCCACATCCAGTTGCCCCGCCCCCAGAGCGTTAATCATATCCTGGCCGGTATTGAACTGCACCATCTCGATTTCGATGCCGAGGTCCCTGTAATAACCTTTAGCAAGCCCGATGAGAACGCCTGCATCGGAAACCACCTGCTTCAGGCCTACCGTAACTTTGACCGGCGGCGAAAGCGGAGCAGGCTTCGTCTCTCCGGCCTCACCCGCCGAAGGTTGTTGTGAAACCTGCACAGTCGGCTGTTTTTCTTCCCGTTTTGCCTGCTGTCCAACCCGCTGCCCGCATCCAGCCGCCAGTATCGAAAATAGCATCACAAACAGCATCAGCAACGCCAACCGCTTCAAAATCATCACTCCTCCCATAATATTTAAAATTCAACCTTCTTTATAATATTCATATGGACAGGAAGGGGTTACCGGAGCCTTTTCAGATTAAATTAAAAAAGATGCAGGAAACACACTGCATCTTCTTGCGAACTTCTTCTATTCTCGATCGATTTCTTGCAGGAGCTCTATCCCGAAGCTCACCACATCCTCAAATACCGACGTGTTTATGGAATAATATATATTCTGCCCCTTCCTTTCGTCTATCACCATGCCCGCCTGTTTCAGCGTATTTAGATGATGGGAAATGCTGGGCTTTGTTATATTGAAATGTTCGGCAATCTCTCCGGCCGTCATATCCCTTTTTTTCAACATAATCAAAATTTTCCTGCGTATGGGATCGGCAAGGGCTTTAAATATCATATTAAGGCTCATAAAAAATCGGCACCTTCCTAACGAAAAGCTTATGAAACATTTTTCAGCTTATTAAAAAGCCAGCAGGAATATATAAACCCATACACCCCAACGAATCCCAATGCTGTCATATCTATGACAAATGCAGTCTTTTCCGAAAGGAATATGCTGAATACCCAGATTAAGCCCGCAATTACCCAGAGAGGACCCGATACACGGTGTGTCCTGTTCCAAACCTCTTCACTGGCCAGCGTCCATGGCGTTTTTATGCCGAAGGTATAGTTGTGGCGCACCTTGCCGAAATAATTGCCGATAAATATCAACAATACGCCTATGCTGAAAATCGATACTTTCCCGATTGACAATGGAATGCCCTTGGCATATAAAAGAGTAGCCACGTATATTCCCGAAAGGACCATTACCAGCATAATCCTGAATCCCCGGAATACACCCCGGAATTTTTTATAATTTTCCGACTCCGGATCTATTTTAGCAGCAAATGACATCAATAAATACAGCCCCAATATAAGGGTCGGGAAAAAAACAATATGGCCGGTTTTTGCCATATACCCGTCGACCTCTCCCTCCAGGTTCCAGTGGCTGGGCATCATATCCGGGAGTGCGGGATACAGCGCAAAGCCCAGAGCGTAAAGGGCAAGGATTAAAACTATTATCCACCAGTCTATGGGCAGACGGAATTTAAACTTTTCGTTCATATAATTGCACCACCAAATTAGATATTTTGAAAATCATCTAATTATAGTATAATACAAAAGCGTTGCCTGGTCAATATACTGCCCATATAAACCATATAAAAACAAAAACACGCAAAAATTATTTTTCGCATATCTCTTTTCCCCATAAAGTCCTGGTGTAATGAAACAGATACTGTTGAGCAAATCCCTTCATACTGCCGAATCTTTTCGCGGTAAATTCCTGAAGCTTGTTTAATGACACTTTTTGTCCTTTGAAGTAAAGGTGTTCCAGCACCCTTTTTATCCATACATCTATCGGAAAAGCATCATATTTTCTCATGGAAAACAGCAGGATGCAGTCAGCCACCTTCCTGCCCACTCCAGGAAACCTCATTAGCTGCTCCCGGGCTTCTTGGGTGGGGAGCTCATGCAGGTTATATAGGTCCACTTCTCCCCCTGCCACCATCCTAGCAGTTTCTGCGATATATTTTGCTCTGAAACCGCACCGGGTCTTCCTCAATTCCTCTTCCGGCACTTCGGCCAGAACCTCTGGAGGCGGGAATGCGTAATAGGTGTTCCCTTCATACTCCAGTGGCTGGCCGAAATATTCGCAGATTCGCGCTATAGTCTTTTTGATATTCGGTATGCTGTTGTTCGCCGAAGTTATGAAACATACGGTGGTTTCCCACGGATCCTGATGGAGAATGCGGTTGCCGCTGCAGTATCTTACGGCAGGGATTAATTCTTCATATTCACATAACCATTTTTCTATGGATTTATAATCTCTATGAAGGTCAAAATAGTCCATCACGCGGTCGATAGTGCTTTTGTCCATAGATGATGAACTAATTATTTTCAAAAGATTATCTTGCTGGCGAACCTTCAGCACATGATTATCTATCACACCTATATATGAACCGTCTTCTTGCCTGTTCCACAAAAAAGACTGTCCGCCATCGAGCATTATCTCCAGATTAAAAGGGCATATGCCATTGACAGTATTTTCCATAGGTATGCCGTGAGTTCAGGCTTCCTCCTCTACTTATTTAAAAAGACGAGCTTTATGCCTCGTCTTTCTTTTTTATTAAATGAGTCAGTGAGTCAAGGAACCGTACCCTGACTCATTTTGCTTCCTTTTTTAGGCCTTTTTAACCCCAATATTTACCTTGTGGTTATTTATGTCCCATACTCTGTAAAAGCCATCTTCCGGCGGCAGAGTTCTTTCTACCGACAGAGCCAGTGTATCGGTTTGAATCTCTGTGCCGAATTTTCCCATGACCTCATCGATAGTCTCATCGCCGGTGTAATACAGGTGAATCTTATCTTCTACCTCAAAGCCGGCTTCCTTCCTCATGTTCTGTATTTTGCTGGTCATCTCCCGGGCTATGCCCTCCAGCATAAGATCATGGGTAATGGTAGTATCCAGCACCACATAGTATCCGCCCTCGCCTTCGGCGCAGAAACCTTCCTTATCCTGAGCCCTGACATCCAGCTCATTCTGGGCTATAGTGATTTTCTCGCCGTTTACATCAATTACTACCTGGCCTTCTTCCCGGGCCCTATTGATAAGGTCAATAGCATTTGATTTTGCTATCTCTTTAGAAATGGCTGACATGAGCCTGCCGTATTTGGGACCGAGCAGATCGAACCTGGGTTTTACCGAATAGATGAAATATTCTTCCGCCACATGGATGTATTCAATTTCCTTTATATTTAATTCTTCCTTTATAACATCCGACAGGTCCGAAAGCAGAGCTTCGTCCTCGGGATTGCGAAGCTGCACCATCATCTTGCGAAGTGGCTGGCGATTCTTTATCTTCCCCTTGTTCCGCGCGGCCCTGCCGAGTTCCACTATTTTCCTGGCCAGTTCCATCTTGTGCTCCAGGGTTTTATCGATGAGCGCCTCATTCACTTCAGGATAGTCGCACAGGTGAATGCTCTCGGGGGCTTCCGGATACGGAACTTTCACGAGGTTTTGATAAAGCTCCTCGGTGATAAAGGGCACAAAGGGCGCAGACAATTTGATGAAATCCGAAAGAGCCTCGTACAGTGTAAGGTAAGCCGCTATTTTATCGCCGTCCATACCGGATTTCCAGTAGCGCTCCCGCGAGCGGCGCACGTACCAGTTGCTCAGGTCATCCACAAAGTCTTCCAGAGTCCTGGCAGCACCGGTGATATCCAGTTCATCCAGCTCTTCCCTTACCTTTTTATTGACGCTGTTTATCCTTGACAGAAGCCACCTGTCCATTTCGCTTCTTTCTTCCGGCGAAAGCGAATATTTCTTTGGATCGAATCCGTCGATGTTTGCATAAAGCACAAAGAAGGAGTAGACGTTCCAAAGTGTACCCAGGAATTTCCTTTGCGCTTCGCTGACGGCATCCTGGTAAAATCTGCTGGGGCTCCACGGAGGGCTTGCTATATAAAGATACCATCGCATGGCATCCGCACCCTGTTCATTCAAAACCTTCCACGGGTCCAGCACATTGCCCTTGTGTTTGCTCATCTTCTGGCCGAACTCATCCAGCACATGGCCCATTACCAGCACGTTCTTGTACGGTGATTCGTCAAAAAGCAGCGTGGAAATCACCAGCAGGCTGTAGAACCAGCCTCTGGTCTGGTCTATGGCCTCGGCGATGAAATCTGCGGGGAAATGGGTGCTGAAATAATCCCCGTTTTCAAAAGGATAATGGTTTTGCGCAAAGGGCATGGACCCGGAATCAAACCAGCAGTCTATGACCTCCGGCACCCTTCTCATCTCACCGCCGCAATCGGGACACGCAAGCACGACTTCATCCACGTAAGGCTTGTGGAGTTCTATGTCACCGATAGTGTTCTTGCTCATTTCTTCCAATTCTTTTATGCTTCCAACCGCGTGCTGGCGACCGCAATCCTTACATATCCATATGTTAAGGGGTGTCCCCCAGTAGCGTTCCCTGCTCAGGCACCAGTCTATGACATTCTCCAGGAAGTTGCCGAAGCGGCCATCCCTTATGTGCTCGGGGTGCCATCCTATTCTCCTGTTTACTTCCAGCAGCCTGTCCCTTACGGCGGTGGTCTTTATGAACCAGCTGCTGCGCCCGTAGTACAAAAGCGGCGTGTCGCAGCGCCAGCAGAATGGATAGCTGTGAAGGTACTTCTGAGACTTGTAGAGAAGGTTTCTCTGCTTTAAGTCTTTGATTATGCCTTTGTCGGCATCTTTTACGAACATGCCCGCCCATGGGGCTACTTCGGCCGTAAATTTTCCCTGAGCATCCACAGGCTGCAGCACCGGCAGGCCGTATTTCTGTCCCACCCGGTAGTCGTCCTCGCCGAAGGCCGGAGCCATATGGACTATGCCCGAACCATCTTCGAGAGTCACAAAATCGGCCGAGACAACATAATAAGCCCGTTCCCTTTCTTTTTCAAAGAACGGGAACACCGGATCGTATTTCATGGATGCGAGTTTTTCGCCGGGGAACTTTTCCAGAACCGTATATTCCCCTTCCAGCACTTGAAGCCTTGCTTCCGCGAGGATGAGTTTTTCCCCGTTGTGCTCCACCTTTACGTAAGTATAATCGTCCTTCACCGCCAGCGCCACATTGGACGGAAGGGTCCATGGCGTGGTGGTCCACACCAGAAAATAAGTATCTTTTTCTCCTCTCACAGGGAATTTTACAAACACCGACGGGTCTTCCACGTCTTTATACCCCTGGGCCACCTCATGGCTGGAAAGTGAGGTGCCGCACCGGGGACAGTAGGGCACCACCTTATGGCCTTTATATAGAAGGCCCTTCTCCCATATCTTCTTCAGCGCCCACCATACGGATTCGATGTAGTCATTGTGATATGTGACATACGGGTGGTCCATATCTATCCAGAAACCAACCCTCTCCGTCATCCTGCGCCATTCCTGCTCGTATGTGAACACGCTGGCCTTGCATTTCTTTATAAAATCCTCCACGCCGTATTTCTCGATTTCCGGCTTCCCGCTGATGCCCAACTGTTTTTCCACTTCCAGCTCGACGGGAAGCCCGTGGGTATCCCATCCCGCCTTTCTATCGACCCTATAGCCCAACATGGTCCTGTATCGGGGTATCAGGTCCTTTACCACCCGAGTCAAAACATGTCCCGCATGGGGCATGCCGTTTGCCGTAGGAGGGCCTTCATAAAACACATAGTCGGGGGCATCCTGCCTGTTTTCAATGCTTTTCTTGAATATGTCGTTTTGCTTCCAGAATTCCAGTATCTTCTCCTCTATGGGAGCAAAATTCATGGTGGGTTCTACTTTCCTGAACATACAAAACCTCCTTATGGTTCGAAATACTTTATCCATCGCAGCAATGAAAAATTCAGAATAATTTCAATCTCGATTATATGTAAAAAAAATAAAAATCCCGCCCTTTAAGGGACGAGATTTCTCCCGCGTTACCACCCTTATGGATTCAAAGGTTTTGCTGCCTCCGAACAGAACTCTTTTTCATAGTATGGAATACTGCTGCCAGAGCTGCACTATGCGACTACGGCTTCAAACCTTTCAAATCCGCTCGATAGAATAACGGTCTTCACCGGCGAAACCTACTTTAAGCATTTCAGCCCCGCACTCCGGGGTGATGTTCAACCAAAGCATCCCGCGGGCTTTCACCATTTCCCGCTCGCTAAAGAGTCTGCTTCGGGCTACTGTCCCCATCATCGATTTGATTCTTTAAAGCTTTGCATAGCTTTTCTAGTTATTTATATTAGCGTATTTAGCACTCATTGTCAACGTGCGCAATCATCAGAAAAGATGGATGCGGCTTTAGACTATCCGTCTTCCCCTTTGCTGCCATTGTTGTAGAAAAAGGAGCCGGATTATCAAATATCAACCCCCAGCACGTTCTTGACGACAATCCCGATGATGAACGACAGTGCTGCAACGCTGAGGCTGATAAGAGCCATCTCCACAAAACGGCGCTTAAACTGCAGGTCTTTCGCCACTGCAATATAGTAATTGAAGGCGGCGATAATCAGCACCACTACAGCCAGCATCGTCACTAGCGCAAACATGTAGTTCTGGGGCGTAAACAGCAGATAAGGCAGGATGAGCAGCGCCACTGTTACCAAATAGGCAATGCCTGTATAAACGCAGGATTTAAGCGCGTCATCCCGGCCTTCGCTCTTTGCCGACAAAAACTCGCTGGAAGCCATAGATAGCGTTGCAGAAATTCCCGTGATGAGTCCCGACAGCGCAATGATCCTGGTATTTTGCAGTGCAAGCGTAAGTCCCGCCAGCGTGCCGGTCAGCTCAACCAGTGCGTCGTTAAGCCCCAGCACCATTGAACCCACATACTGCAGCCGTTCCTCTTCGAGCATTCCCATAAGCGCATTCTCATGTTCATTTTCCTGTTCCTGAATCGTTTTGCATTCCGGCACCTCTTTCGCCAAAGCAGCGTAGCTTTTTTGCGCAACGGCTTCATTGTTTTCCATGAGCTTTATAGTGAAAGTAAAACCCAATAATAATGCAAGCAGTTTCCGCCACCATACCTTCAACGCCTGCGGCTTCATCTCCCGCTCCGTATAGCCTTTCCATATTTCATAATGAATCTTTTCTTCCTCGCCGATCCGCTCCAAAATTTGTTTATTCTTGCCATCTTTCATTCCCGCAGCAATCGCTTTATAGGATGCATGCTCCGTAATCTCATTTTGCTGCATAACAAGAGCCGCAGCCATTGCTTCGGCGGAAAGCGATTTTTTTACTTCCTGGCCCAAAAAAAATTCACCCCCGGGTACATTTTTGTTTCATCAAATATATCTTTACCTTGCATACGAACTTATTTTACCATGTTATGCCCGTTAAAACAATTCCAAACAAACATCTTCAATTATGTCATGGGGACGGTTCTTTTGACATCGCGCAATATTACGCAGTGAAACAATAAAACGCAAAAAGCCTCCCACGCAATTTTAGGTCGAACGGGAAGCTCTTATGCACATCAAAAATAAACTTAATTGTTTTTAAAGTATTCCGGATGTTTTTCCGCCAGATAGCTTTGGTCAAAAATCACCCGTGTAAGATGTCTTTCTATTGAAGACACTGCCGTTTCCTTGTCTTTATTCTTTATTGCCTGCAGTATTTCTTTATGGTCGTTCACAGTCCTTTGCATATCCATTTCTGCGAGGTTTAGGATACGCACCCTGTTAAAATGTGTCATCATGCTCGCGATAAGATTATAGGTTCTTTCCTTGTTGCAGGCTTTGAACAAAAGCTCATGGAATTTGTTGTCAAGATTTAGAAGACGCTTGTAGTCTCTGCGGTTCACGCAGGAATCCTGCAGACTGAGATTTTCTTCCAAGGCAACAAAATCATTCTCGGAAAGCATATCGCAGGCAAGTTCTACTATTGCCTTTTCCAGTACGCATCGCATGAAACGGGATTCCTCAACCATTTCCAAATCAATCAACGAAATATATGTCCCCTTCTGGGGATATATCTCCACTATCGAAGCTCTGGAAAGCTCTATAAGGGCTTCCCTTACAGGAGTGCGGCTCACGCCTAATAGTTCGGCAATTTCATTTTCACTTATAGCCTGCCCGGGCTTAAGGTTTAAATTTACAATATTTTGCTGCAATACCCTCATTACATATTCTCTTGCGGTTTCTCTCCTGTCCCTTTCTAACACTTCAAGCACCGTATATACCTACTTTCCCTTTTTCTGATAATGATTATATGTGCTGCTCCAATAAATGTCAATCTGCTCTTAAACTACCAAAAACTAGTGTTTCCGACTCATTTTATCAATGGCTTCCCATAAACCGTTAATGTATGTGACACCAAGAGCCCGGTCATAGAGTCCATATCCTGGTCGGCCGGTTTCTCCCCATATCATGCGGCCGTGGTCTGGGCGGACATATCCCTCAAAGCCGGAATCATAGAAAGCCTTGACTATCTCAAACATATCAAAGGAGCCGCATTGGGTAAGATGCGCGCTTTCATAAAAATCCTTTTCTGATTCAAATCTTAGGTTTCGGATGTGTGCAAAATGCACCCTTCCTTCACCTGCAAACTCCTTTATAATATCAGGAAGATTATTGTTTCTATTTGATCCCAGAGACCCGGTGCAGAGGGTTATGCCGTTATAAGGGCTCTTATTTAGGTCCAGGAATTTTCTTATATTATCCCTGCCGGTTATCACTCTCGGAAGGCCGAATATTGGCCATGGCGGATCGTCGGGGTGTATGGCCAGCTTAAGGTCATATTTTTCAGCGTAAGGTATTACACTGTCAAGGAAATATTTGATATTCTTCCAGTATTGATCCTCGCTGATACTTTTATATTTTTCAATTGTAGCCGACATCTCCTTGAGCCTCGCCGGTTCCCAGCCAGGCAGCTCAAATCCGTTGGACTGCTTGTCAAATTGATCGGCCAAGTGTCTCGGATCAATTTTTGAAATGCGCTCATGATTATATGCCATTGTATTCGAACCATCACTCAATGGCCTGGCAAGGTCGCTCCTAGCCCAGTCCAGAACGGGCATGAAATTATAGCATATAACCTTTACACCTATCTGGGACAGGTTTCCCATCGTCTCGATATAAGCCTCTATATACCTATCCCTTGTTTTTTCTCCCAATTTGATGTCCTCATGGATATTCACACTTTCAATTACTTCAACCTCAAGGCCGCAACTTTCGACCTCCTTTTTTAAAGCCTTTACCCTCTCTAAAGGCCAGATCTCACCTACCGGTATATCCATGAGGCTGGTCACAACACCCGATACCCCCGGAATCTGCCGGATATACTCAAGAGGAATTTTGTCATATCCTTTCCCGAACCATCTAAAGACCATTTTCAAAGTTAAATCACCGTCCATTAGCCAAATATAAGATTGGGAATGAAAAGAACCAGCTGCGGGAAAAATATAAGCAATGCTTCTATTATTACATATGCGATAAAGAATGGTATTGACTCCTTTACCGTTTCTTCAGGCGGACATTCCATCAAAGATGATACTGTATACAATGCCACTCCAAGAGGCGGTGTCATAATTCCCATAGTAACGTTAGTCATCATAATCACACCAAAGTGCACAGGATCTATTCCAACTCTTGTGACCACGGGCAGCAAGATAGGTGTTAGAAGCAATGCTACCACTGTGGTTTCTATAAACATGCCAGCTAGAATAAGAAAGCCGATAATAATAAATAGGAGTATTGTGGGATTTGATGTTATGCCCAGGAGTAGTGCAGCCAATTTCTGGGATACCCCATCATATACAATTCCGTACCCTATTATGCCGGACAAAGCAATTATAAGCATTATTGCACCGATGTCCATGGCACTATCCCTTAATGTCTTCTTAAATGTCTCCCACGTAAGTTCTTTATATATAAAGGTACCAACAAAAATGGCATAAACTGCCGCAAAGGCGCCAGCTTCGGAGGGTGTGAATACACCAAAACGTATCCCAACAATTAGTATGATGGGGAAAATAAGAGCCCAGATGCTTTCTTTAAGGGCAATGAGCACCTCTCTTAATGAAGGCGGTTTTTCTTTAGCAGGCATATATCCGCGCTTTTTTGCGGATATAGATACTGCTGTCATTAATGCCGCCATCATAAGGAATCCGGGTACAATACCGCCGGCAAAAAGCCTGCCTATAGATACTTCACCGATTGAACCGTAAATGACAAATCCCATGCTGGGAGGAATTGTTGAAGTTATTAATGATGTCCATCCGTTAACCGCCGCACTGTATCCTCTTGAATAACCTTTTTTGAGCATTTCAGGCCCAAGAATCCGTGTTTCCATAGCTGCATCTGCCGTGGATGAACCGGATACGCCCCCCATCAGAGTGCTAAGAACAACACTTATCTGCGCAATATTGCCGTACATGTGTCCGGTAAGCACGTCTGACAGTTTTATAAGCTTTTTAGTTATGCCCGTGTTATTCATCAAATTACCTGCAAATATAAACAGTGGAATCGCCAGTAATGTAAAGGACTGAGTTGAGGTTATAACCCTTTGAACAACTATGGAGAACGGTATTTCGGGTGTCATAAGAAAAAATGTTACACCGGACACACCTATGGCAAAGGCTACCGGCATGCCAAAAGCCAGTAAAATCAAAAATATTATCAATACAAGTAACATAAATTCACTTCCCCTTGTTTGCCGGAGTTTTTACAGCTTTATAAAGCTTTATACCGGTTGATATCATCATAAGAGTAGAACCTACCGGCACACTGATTGTTGCCCATGAATAACTTATCCCCAATGTCTGAAATAAACGCTTTTTACTTTCCAGTGCTAATGGTACACCATACATGATAAGAGAAGCTAGAAAGACAATTATCACAACTTGCCAAAGTATATAAATTGCCTTCTGTTTGGCTGGTGAAAATTTTTTGACTATCATATCCACTTTTACAAGGTCAGCATTTCTGAGAGCCATGTCGGCTCCCAGAAATACTGTCCATGCATAGAGCAATAAAGAAAGGTCTACAGCCCAGTTGATTGGGACTTTTAAAGTACGGCATATGGCTGATGAAAAAACCAAAAACACAATAGAGCATAAAAATATCTGAACGACCATTTCTTCAAATTTACAAAAGTAATTATATAAGGCTTTCACTTCATTCACCATCCGGCTATTTTTTGCCTATTTCAGCATAAATCTTTTCTCGAAGCTCTCTGTATCCGAGAACATCATAAGCTTTATCAGCTGCAGCCTTAAAGGCATTTATGTCAACATTTACTACTTTCATACCCTTTTCAACCATCTTTTTTTCATATTCATCAGAAAGCTTCATAACAAGCTGAGCATTTTCAGCGGCAACCGCCTTTGTTTCATCTAGCAGAATTTTCTGATATTCTTCAGGTAATGTATCGAACCACTTCTCACCCACAATAATGCCATTAACCAACTGGAAATGAGATGTCTTGTCTATATACTTGAGAACTTCATATAATCTCGATGTATAGGTAGCTGTATACTGTCCTTCTGCTCCATCAATAGCTTTCTGCTGCATAGCCTGGTATACTTCAGTCCACGGCGTTGAAACAGGAGTAGCCCCCATGGCTTTTATAGACTCTGACCAAACCGGTGCCCCCGGTGTCCTTATCCTCAAACCATTAAGATCTGCAGGTTTTGTAACAGGCTTATTCGTGAGAAAATGCCTTGCACCGTCATACCAGTTAAACGAAAGGACTCTTATGCCGTCTTCCTTTACAAGCTGATCTTCCCATTCTTTAAAAATATCGCTCTGGGTGACCTTCAATATATCGTCATAACCGTCCGCAAAATAAGGCATGCCAATAATGCCCATTTCTTTAACATAATTTGCCATTCGGCCACCGTCTGTGAGCACTGCTACATTTACACCTTGAATTGCCTGTTCGATTACATCCTCATCAGAACCTAGCTGAGCGCTGGGATAAACCTCGATTTTAAGCTTGCCATTGGTTTTTTCTTCCACTCGTTTTGCGAGCTCTTTGAATCCGTCTACCATTGGGTGTGTTTCATTCAGTTGTGTTGACATTTTGAGTGTGTAAACCTTACCATCATCGGCTGGAGCAGAATTTTCATTGCCTTCTGGCTTGGATTTACCAGAACACCCCGTAATAACCACCAAAACCATTGCAAGCAACAGCACCACTGATAAAAATTTTTTCATCTAACTTCCTCCCCTTTTATTTATTTCTTAGCTACTGCAGTATGCAATAGCTTAATAAGCTTTAATTAGCTATAATAAGCTTTTAAATATTATATATTTCTCCAAAGTTTTCCTTACTGCACCTTTGCCTGCCACAAGTTCCTCGAACATGGCCTCGACCTTTGATGCGAGGTTATGTTCATACAGGTTTACACCGAAAATTTTGCTGTCGGATAAAATAGGCCTCAGAATTTCCGTAAAGGGTCCTTTATCGCCGAGTGAAATCCCCTTGAGATATCCTTGCAGCATTTCCAGCATCGGATCGGGGCTTGGTGTAAATGGATTGCCTTCGTCGTCTATTCCTAGTAGGTATCGAAGCCAGCCCGCAAAGAACAGAGGTATATACGTCAGTTTGTCCAAATCCTTCCCAGCAGCAATATATGCCTTCAGAGTTTCACCGAATCGCACCGGGATCTTTTGCGACGTGTCACAGGCGATCCTCTGGGGAGTGTCCGGCACAAAGGGGTTGGGCAGCCGTTTTTCTATTACTTCGTTTATAAAATCCTCGGGTCTGATAATGCCCGGATCGACTACTACGGGCAGTCCCTCCTCGAAACCCGCCTTTTGTATAAATTTCTTCAAGTGCTTGTCCCTCATTTCCTCGGATATGGAATTATATCCCAGCAGGCATCCGTAAACTGCAAGGATCGTATGAAGGGGGTTCAGGCAGGTGCAAACTTTCATCTTTTCCACCCTGTCCACCGTCTCTCTATCGGTGAAAATGACACCGGCTTTTTCCAGGGGCGGCCGCGAATTTGGGAAGGAATCTTCAATCACCAGATATTGAGCCTCTTCGGTATTGACAAAAGAAGATACATATGTGTTTTTAGCTGTGCGCACAATGCCGGCACTCTCATAGCCGTCGGCTTCAAGCATGGCCTTCACCTGTTCCGAGGGGCGCGGGGTTATCTTGTCAATCATGCTCCAAGGGAAGGATACAAGGTGCGGATCATCGATATATTCTAGAAATCCCGCATCAACCGACCCTTTTTCAGCCCAGCGCTTGGCAAAAGTTCTTACTGCATTGTAGAGTTTCATTCCGTTATGTGAACAATTGTCCAGGCTCACCAGTGCTATCGGCAGCTTGCCTGCCATGTATCTCCGGTAGCACAAGGCGGCTATCATCCCCATGAGGCTTTTGGGATGTTCAGGAATAGCCTCGAAATCGCTGATTACTTCCGGATAATATTCTCCCTTTGAATTGTTAAGCGAATATCCTTTTTCGGTTATGGTGAAGCTAACCATCTGAAGAGAAGGTGAAGTGAAGATTTTAACAAGCTCGTCCATATGGCCTTTTGCTGTTATTGCATGAACTATGCTGGCCACAACTTTTTTATCAATACTTCCGTCAGCTTTTAAGGTGACAATCAAGCTGAGGTTGTCAAAGGGGGTATACGCTTTATCAATGATTTCCTCGTCGAATGATTCGCAAACTATTATTCCTCTGTCACACAAGCCTCTATCCAGAAGGGTTTGATGCAATGCGGCAGGAAAGGCTCTGAATATATTTCCTGCGCCAAAATGAAGCCATACCGGTTCTTTCATCGTGTCTGCCTTTACTTTATCGATATCAAATAAAGGCAGTTTATATCCTTTTTTCTGCCAGAGGTGTTCATCTTTTAAATCTTTTATACGCAGCTTCAAATAATATCACCCGCATTATCATTAGTCTGATGCTTCACTCGATTGTTTTCCCTTACATACTAACATATTAGTATGTAAGTTGTCAATATATTTATTGCTATAAAATAAAAATTTAAATAAATTCTCTCTAAAAATAAATTTCAACACTTAAGTAAAATACATAATTAATAAAAAAACCGTTCCACTCTGTTTATTTAAAATGGAACGGTTTGAATAATTTTTTGATTCCACTGGAATACCTCAAATACTGGTTTACAAGTCCTCATAAAATGCCAATCAAATCTATCTTGTTATAAACCAGCCCGCTGCTGCAAGTACTACGGTTATCAGGGTTCCTATATACCATAAACGCAGATTCCTCATTTCCTGAATTAAGTCCCGGTTATTTTCCTTTATTTCATCTCTGAGATCGTTGATTTTTTGATCAATGTCTTTTCTTAAATCCATCATTTCTTTTCGCTGATTGTCAAATTTTATATCAATATTGTTTTTTAAATCGTCGATTTCCTTTTTATGGTTATCAAACCTTGCATCAATACTGTTTTTTAAAACATTAATTTCTTTGTTTTGGTTGTCAAATCTGGCGTCAATGCTGCTTTTTAAATCGTTGATTTCTTTTTTCTGGCTTTCAAATCTTATATCGATGTTATTTTTTAAATCATTGATTTCTTTTCGCTGATTATCTAATCTTACTTCTATGTTGTTTCTTAAATCATTGATTTCTTTTTTCTGATTGTCGAATTTTATATCAATGTTATTTCTTAGATCATTGGTTTCCTTTCTTTGGCTGTCGAATCTTATATCAATGCTGTTTCGAATATCGCTTATTTCTTTTCTGAGGTCGGCCACATTTTGCGATATATTTATTAACTGCTGGGATAAATAAAAATAACCCATTTCTGTAATTTTAGGCTCATTATTCTGCGGCTCGTCCATCCCGGCGGCAATTTCCTTTTTGGGATCAGCCATTGCCATAACCCTTCCCCCCTCTCTTTAGAATATTTTAACATCTTTACCTCTGCATTGCAATACGGTATTGAAGACGGCCATTTAAGCATTATAATTATAAAGCAACTGGTGGTCAGTGGAATAAATGGAAAACGGCTATAGAACACTCACGTTTCCGGTATATAAAAAAAGCCGGTGGCTATGATACCACCGTCAGCTTATAAACAAAACTCCGCCTGACCCATGTCGTCTTTATTTTCTCATGGAGTATCCCATGCGCCTGTAGGTGTGGCGCTTTCCGCGGATTGCAACGGAAAGGGCCATTATGTTTTCCGGCAGGGCGATTCCGCCATAGCCGGCATCCCCTATATGCTGAATGTCCGCTCCGGCCATTTTCGGCATCAATGCGATCTGCTCTATAACGTGGCTGCTTGACCCTTCCTGGGAAGTCCCTATGGCTGTCAGTACCATCTTCCCCGTTTCGTGGATCGCCTCTATCTGACGCCGGCACAAGTCCTGATCCATTCCCGGCACGGTGCCCGGCACGCATATCAAAACGATATCCGCCCCTGTGTGCCCACGCACCACAGCAGTTGAATCACTATAATCGCAATCAGCGTGGCGGGCAGCGAAGATCCCAGATTCATTAAGGGAATGCCGATAACGTTGTTTATCGCCTCCGGAAGTGCCAGATTCACGCTTTTTATCAATGCCGTATTTACTGCCCATACCGCAAATAAAATGACAAATCCGGGCGTCAGTGCCGCAAAGGACCTTGCCACTAAAGGCGGAACCTCCGGCGGCATCTTAATGAACATGTCCCTTTCCATGAAAAACCTCTGTAAATCCCGGGCAATTTCCCGGGCCGTAACCCCTGAAACACGCCCTTTTTCCCGCAACTGTTTGCCGCAAAGTTTTATTACCGCTTCAAAAACCATATCGGCTCTTCTCATGATGGCCCCCTCAAATCCCTGCAGCATATTCTTCCGTACAAAGTTTCGGCTTGTTCCACCGCCCTGATCACTGCCTTGGCGACCGCCTCAGCTGCCAAGGCTCCAACGGTGGAAACATCCGCATCGATTTTACCCGCAGCAAGGCAAAATATGGCATCCCCGTCGTACAAGGTATGCACCGGCCTTATAGTCCTGGCGAGGCCGTTGTGGGCCATGGATGCGGCCTTATTGGCGCCTGCCTTTGAAAGACCGGCATTGGTGGCTATCACCCCTATGGTGGTATTTCGCCCTAAGCCCGCACCGCTCGAAAAGCCTCTTTTCATCAGTTCTATGGTATTGGCAAAACCCGTCTTTTCCGTATTCAGTGCCCCTGCAATAATGGTTCCGTTTTCCGGGTCCACCACATCCCCCAGGCAGTTCACCACTACCAAAGCTCCTACCAAAAGGTTGCCGGCTCTTATGGAGGCTGTGCCCAGGCCTCCTTTCATAGAAAATTCGTCTCCCAAGTACTTGCCAACAGTGGCGCCTGTGCCGGCACCCACGTTGCCCATCATGTCATTTTTATCCGAGGCATACAGGCACGCCTCATAACCCATTTTAAAATCAGGCCTTTTTTTGGAGTCTCCTATTGATAGGTCGAAGATTACCGCTCCCGGCACAATGGGGACCTTAGCGATGCCTGTGTCAAAGCCGATCCCCCGTTCCTCCAGATAGCGCATCACTCCGGAAGCTCCATCGAGGCCAAAGGCGCTTCCGCCGCTCAAATATACCGCATGAACTTTTTCCACCAGATTCTTCGGGTCAAGCAAATCCGTCTCGCGGGTCCCTGGTGCCCCTCCCCGCACATCCACTCCAGCTACAGCGCCGCTTTCGCAGAGCACCACCGTGCAGCCTGTGGCCGCTTGAAGGTCTCCGGCGTGGCCCACTCTGATTCCTTCCACATCGGTCAAGCAATCCACTCATTCGGCCTCCTTTTTATCTCCCGGCTTTTCTAATCAATTTTATTATTTCTTCCGCTACTCTGAAATCAGGCAAAACCATGTCCACGCACCCCGTATCGTACGCCGCTTTCGGCATGCCGTAAACCACTGAAGTGGCTTCATCCTGTGCTATGACCGTTCCTCCCCGGGATTTCACTTCCTTCACTCCGGCTGCCCCGTCTCTTCCCATTCCCGTAAAAATGCAGCACAGCAGAGCATCGTTATATCTTTGGGCAGCGGAAATAAACAATTTGTCCACCGCCGGTCTCACACCATGTATCGGAGGAGACGTATCAAGTTTGATTTGACTGCCATCCACAGTCATGTGATATCCTCCCGGCGCTATATATACCCTCCCCGGTATAATGGGTTCACCATCCACCGCTTCCGCAACTGTCAGAAAACTGTTCAAATCCAGCCTCTCCGCAAAAGCCTTTGTAAATCCGGCGGGCATGTGCTGCACCACAAAAACCGGCATATTTATATCCCGCGGAAGAACCGTTATCACATCATACAGTACCTTTGGACCGCCGGTGGAGGCTCCCAGCGCCAGGGCTTCTATCTTTTTTGTGAGTTTCAGCGTCTCGGCATCTGATGCGGTTCTTTCATCATATTTAGTTGATAAAACAGCGGCATCTTTAGTTCTGCTGCCTCCTGCATCGTATTTTTCTTGCCGGCGTGCTTTCAAACAACTCCGATTGCCCTTTCTTTCCTTCAGTTTTTTGCCTCTCTGCCAGGCATACCTTATTTTTTCGACCAGCTCATTTTTTATATTATCAATCTTGAAATATGTGAAGCCCGAAGGTTTTTGAACAAAGTCAAAAGCCCCGAGCGACAAAGCCTCCATTGTTATCGAAGACCCCTGCGTTGTCATGCCGCTGAGCATTATCACCTGGAAACATTCTTCGCTCGCCATTAATTCCTTCAAAGCTTCAAGCCCGTTTTTTCGGGGCATCTCCACATCCATGGTTATGACATCCGGTTTCACCGTCGGAGCTTTTTCCACAGCTTCTATTCCATCTCTCGCAGAAAAGACCACCTCCATATCATTTTCCGCATTAATCATGTCCGAAATGAATTTCCGCATGAATGCAGAATCATCCACTACCATTACTCTTATCTTCTCAACCATTTTTACCCCCCTCCTTCTCTTTTATTTCATTTAATACTGCAATCGCTCTTTATTCGTCCCTTTCAACTTTTTTCAGCGTTTCCAGGTAGTTTTTTCTTTGCTTGAATTTCCTCTCCATCCCCTGTTCCGTTGGCAAATAATATTGTTTCCCTTTCAGATTCTCCGGCAGGCAATCCATATCCGCTATTTTGTTTTCAAAATCATGGGCGTATTTATAGCCCTCGCCATAACCTAGCTGTTTCATAAGTCCTGTAGGGGCATTTCTGATGTGCAGCGGAACCGGCTCCGCTATGGTGTCCATAGCATCCTTTCGAGCGGCATTATATCCCATGTAAAGGGCATTGGATTTGGGAGCCAGCGCCAGATATACCGCTGCTTGGGCGAGGTTTACACTGCACTCAGGCATGCCCAGGAAAAAAGCCGCCTGATAGGCTGCCACCGCCTGTTCCAGAGCTCTCGGGTCCGCCAGGCCCACATCCTCGGAAGCAAAACGTATCATGCGTCTGGCTATGTAAAGGGGGTCTTCCCCCGCCTCCAGCATCCGGGCAAGCCAGTATACGGATGCATCGCTGTCGCTGTTTCTCATGGATTTGTGGAGCGCAGAAATCAGATTGTAGTGTTCCTCTCCTTTTTTATCATACAGCAGGGTTTTCTTCTGCATCACATCTTCCAGCACCGGGTCGGTTATATGTAAGGTTCCTTCTTCAGTAGGCCGGCAGCTCAACGCTGCCATCTCAAGGGTGTTGAGCGCTATTCGCGCGTCACCATTGGCAAAATTGGCAATTCTATACAGAATATCATCTTCCGCCTCAATTTTGAGCTTGCCCAGGCCCCGCTCCTTATCCGACACGGCTCTTTTTAACAGGATCACCAGGTCTTCGGGCGTCAGGGGATTCATGACAAATACCTTGGAACGGGAAAGAAGTGCGCTGTTTAGCTCAAAGGAAGGATTTTCCGTGGTGGCTCCTATCAGTATGATATCGCCCTTTTCCACATAGGGCAAAAAAGCATCCTGCTGGGATTTGTTGAATCGGTGTATCTCATCGATAAAAAGCAGTGTTCGCCTTCCATAGCGCCTTCGTTCTTCGGCTTCCTTCATAACCTCTTTTATCTCCTTTATGCCAGAGAGCACGGCGCTGAAGGTTTCAAAGTGGGCGTGGGCCTTCTCCGCAATAATCCTCGCCAGTGTTGTCTTGCCCACACCCGGCGGCCCCCATAATATCATGGAAGTGATGCTGTCATTTTCTATGAGTTTTCTTAAAGCCCTGTCTCTGCCCAAAAGATGTCGCTGCCCCACGAATTCATCAAGATTTCTGGGCCTCATTCTGTCTGCCAGAGGTGAATTTATTTTTTTATTATTTTCAAAAAGAGAACCCTGTTCCATTTCGGATAACTCCTCAAATAGTATACAGCAAGCATCAAAATGTTCTCCGGCTGCATTTCTCAGGCTTTATCCACCCACTGCCGGTTTCCCATAGAAATTCTTCAAATTAAAATAACTATCCCGAAAATATAGATAAATATTTTCATCATCTGATGGTGATGCGTTTTGCATCATGTATCTCTAATACCTTATATCAAAATCTTTGTACGTCCCTTGATATCCATCCCATATTACCTCAACATCATCAACCTGAGCCCATCGAAGGCCCGTCTTTAAGTAATCCAGGAGGCTTTTTATATCCTTCTCTTCCCCTTCAGCCACAATTTCTACACTGCCGTCGGAAAGATTCTTTACATATCCCGTAAGCGAAAGCGCAGCAGCCTTTCGAAAGACCGAATACCTCAATCCTACTCCCTGCACTATGCCGTATACACGAATATGGGCGGTTTTCTTCATAAAATCACTCCTTGAATAAGAAGTCAGAAATGAGGTTATATGTTAAATTAGAATTTATTTACGGTGATTCATTTTCTTCCAGATAAACATCTAAAGGAGCAAAAAACCAGACCTAAATCCCTTTCCTCCACAAAATCAATAAGTTTTTTTCTATTCTTGAGGAGATGTATTGATGATATGGAGTAGGTGAAGGAGTCGTAATGAGTTTACCCCCTACTAATTGACATGGAGCACCTTCCGGCAGCTTTGCATAATCTTCACAGGTATAAAACTCTTTATCGGGAATATTTATCCTGTAATCCATAATCAGCCACCTCCTGCCCGGATTTTTAAAATATACATCGGGAGCATTTCTCCATTTCCTGCAGTTTCCTGCCTCACAAAAAAAGTGTGTTCCCTAACCTATTATACCAGTATTTTTTGATGCAAATCAATAAATTTTGCTTCGGCAAATCTCCGGCAGGATTTTAAATTTTAATATAGAATTATTGTTAAGCACACAAAATCGAAGCGAGCAGGAGGCCATAATATGGAATTTATCGATTTGAGGAGCGATACCGTCACAATGCCGACCCGGGAGATGCGGGAGGCAATGTATAAGGCCGAGGTAGGAGATGATGTTTACGGAGAAGATCCCACCATCAATAAGCTGGAAGAAATGGCGGCCGATATGATGGGCAAAGAAGCCGCCATGTTCGTCACCAGCGGCACCCAGGGGAATCAGGTCTGTGTGATGACCCATACCAGGCCGGGAGAAGAGATTAT
This sequence comes from Tepidanaerobacteraceae bacterium, assembly GCA_024655905.1. Classification (GTDB taxonomy): domain Bacteria; phylum Bacillota; class Thermosediminibacteria; order Thermosediminibacterales; family Tepidanaerobacteraceae; genus JANLFP01. The sequence goes on along the minus strand of JANLFP010000009.1, from coordinate 65,568 downwards.
TCTGGAGGAAAAGTGCCATATTATAACCTATGAAGTGGGAGGTTTAGGATATCTCTCCGGCGTGCAGGCAAGGCTGATAAAGGGCAAACACGGGGCCATGAACCCTGAAGATATAGAAGCAGCCATCCGGGAAGACGATATCCATCAGCCCAGCACCAGCCTCATCTGCGTAGAAAACACCCATAACCGGGCCGGCGGCACCGTAATCCCGATGGATGTGCTGCAGAAAACCCATGAAGTGGCGCAAAGGCATGGCATACCCGTCCATATGGATGGTGCCAGAATCTTCAATGCCGCAACTTATTTAAATGTGCCAGCAAAAGAAATAGCAAAATATGCGGATTCGGTTATGTTCTGCCTTTCCAAGGGACTTTGCGCGCCGGTGGGGTCAATCGTGGCGGGCAGCAAAGAATTTATATCAAGGGCCAGGAAATTTCGCAAGATGATGGGCGGAGGCCTTCGCCAGGCCGGGTTTCTGGCAGCGGCGGGGATTGTAGCGCTTCAGAAAATGACTAAAAGATTGCAGGAAGACCACGACAACGCCCGGCTCCTGGCTGAAGGGCTAAACACCATACCTGGAATTAAGATAGATATGGACACAGTACAAACCAATATTGTAATTTGCGATATCGGCGGCATTGGCATAGACGGTAATGAGTTTGCCCGCCGGCTCCATGGTTACGGTATAAAAATAAATGGGGGTTACGGTGCCTCCGTTAGATTTGTAACACATTATGGCATAGAAAAGCAGGATGTGGAAAAGACTATAGAGGCTGTAGAACTGATAGCAAAGTAGTAAAACTCTTGATCCCTACGGAGGAATACATGGACCGAAATTATGGCAAATGGTTTTTAACAAAGGTCAAAAAAGCAATCATAGATTACAAGATGATAGACAGAAATGACAGAATCGCGGTGGGAGTATCGGGGGGAAAGGATTCTTCCGCTCTATTGTTCATAATGGATGCAGTGCGGAAATATTCGCCCTTCCGCTTTGAAATGATGGCAATATCCATAGATATGGGATGGGGTATGGATTATTCGTCTATTCAAAAATATTGTAATGAATTACATATTCCTCTCGAAATTGTGGAAACAAAAATTGGCCCTCTGGTGCTCGACGTCAGGAAGGACTCCAACCCCTGCTCCCTCTGCTCCAAAATGCGCCGCGGGGCACTGGACAACGCCGCCGTAAAGCTGGGCTGCAACAAGGTGGCCCTGGCTCATCACGCCGATGACATTATGGAAACGCTTTTTTTAAACCTCATTTTCACCGGAAGATTTGCTACCTTTGAACCAAAAACTTATCTTTCGCGCAAAAACCTTACACTGATACGGCCGCTCATCTATCTCGAAGAAAGAATCATAAAAACTATTGCCGGCGCCAAAAATCTGCCGGTCGTTGAAAACCCCTGCCCCGTATCGGGAACCACCAAGCGCAATGAAATGAAAGTCTTGCTGGATCGCATGGAAGAAATTTACCCTAAAGCCCGCCCGAACATACTCGCAGCCATGAAGCGCAAGAATTTCTTCATTTAAACATTTTTCTTACTATGTAGACCGATGCCAGGAAGCTTACAAAATCCGCGAAAAGCCCTACCGGTATGGAATAGCGGGTTTTTCGCACTCCTACCGATCCGAAGTACACCGCAATGATATAAAAAGTGGTATCTGTACTGCCGATAAGAGTGGAAGCCAGCCTGCCGATAAAGGAATCGGGCCCGTGAGTGTCGAATATTTCCAGCATCATTCCCAGGGCTGCCGGCCCCGACAGGCTCCTGACTATGGATAAAAACAGCACTTCTGCAGGGGCTTTGACCAGGGAAAGAATAGGTGAAAGCAAATTCACAAGAATATCAATGGCTCCCGATTCCCTGAAAATCCCGACGGCCACATAGATTCCGATCAAATACGGCAACAGTCTTGCGGCCATTAGCAGGCCATCCTTTGCTCCTTCCACAAAATTTTCAAATATATTCACTTTTTTAATATTGGCGTACACAAAAACCAAAAAAATCAAAATTGGTAAAACCCATGACGCGCCGCTATTCATCATTTCCACAGTCATAATCATCACCTTTTAACGAACTTCTTGTTTGCCATTCTCATAACATAATCGCCCGCTATGGCCGCCATAGTAGAACACGTTGTAGCGAACAGTACGGCACCTACTATTTCCGACGGATTTCTGGAACCTGCCGAAGCCCTCAATGCCACAAGCGTAGCAGGCACCAGTGTGACGCTGGAAGTATTTACTGCGAGGAAGGTGCACATTGCTTCCGATGCGGTATCGGGCTGTTCATTCAACGACTGGAGTTCTTGCATTGCCTTGAGCCCGAATGGGGTGGCAGCATTGCCAAAACCAAGCATGTTTGCCGAAAGGTTCATTAAAATGCATCCGAGTGCCGGATGGCCTTCAGGTATTGAGGGAAACAACCATCGAAAAAACGGGGCTATCGCTCTGCTCATGGCGCCTATTAGGCCCGCCTTTTCCGCCACCCGTGCTATACCCAGCCACAGGCTGACCACCGCAATCAGGCTTATTGCCCTTTCTACGGCGGCTTCCGCCGATGATATGGCCGAACTCACCACAACATCGACCCTGCCGTTAATAGAAGCCACCAGTATGCCGCTAAGAATAAGAAAGGCAAAAATCTGATTCATAAACAAAATACCTTCTTTCTTTTATGTATATAAATTTGATTTTATGCAGAAATCAGGTCCGCTGCCGAAGATGGCCAAGAACACCGAAAAGCTGTGCAGTTGCCGCTCTTTAGTTTGGAACAGCACCCGATACCCGAATTCTACTCATGGATGACAACCATTGTCCCGTCGGGAACATTTTCATAAAACCATTTTGCGTCATCATCCCTCAATCTTATGCATCCGTGGCTGGCGGGAAGGCCCAGTTTTCTGTGTTCCTCCTCGATAATATTGCCTTCGGCGTCGCGTGGCACTGAATGAAAAAGGTAGTCATCCTTTATCCTGACCCAGTACAGGGCGCCTTCCTTGAACTTCTCCGACCAGAAACTCTCTCCCCTGTTCTTTATGGTAAAAAAGCCAAGTGGCGTCTCGTTTTCAGGCCCTGGCAAGCCTCCCGATGCCAGCATGGATTTTATCGCTCTGTCTCCCCGATAAACAACAACCTTCTGGAGAAGCCGGAGATTCACTTCTACCCACAATTTATCTCCCATATCGACTGTAGAAAAGTTAAAACTGTATGGTTCCATCTCCTCTCCTGTCACGGATTTGCCGTGCACGGTTACTTCATAATTTTTCCCCGGCATAAATACCGTATGGGGCTTGTATGTAGCAGTCCTCCCAGTTGCTTCAACATCTCCTGCCATCCCCGAAATTATTATTTTTACTTCTTTCATATCCCGATTGAAATTGATAATCACGGGAGCATAGACAGGCACTGCCTTGCTACCCCTCATTGGGTCTGTGGAGACCACCTCGGGCGCTGAAGCAGCCTCAAAGCAGCCCAAAAAATCCAGTTTTCCGTATTGTTCAATCAGATTCTGAAATATCGTTTCGATAAATCCCACCTCTTTTCGCTCTATAATGTTAGACAAAAAAATATATTCTAAAAATATTATCAGAAAACCAAACAAAACAAGGTATCTCCTCAAACTTCCCACCTCTCCCTTATTATTTTTATGAGAAAAATTCCGGAACTTGACTTGAATATTAAAAAAAAGCGCTGTATGCAAGCGCCTTTTTTAAAACTATATATTACTTTTCCATTTTTTTCTTTCCACTTCAAAATTAAAAAGTTTTTGAGATTTTCAATAAAAACAAAGTGTTTTCAAACTCTTTTCAACATCTTTTATCATTTCATAATGCTTATCGTGATGGACTAGAATGCAATCGCATATTAAAGTCCATGCCGCGATCAGGACATCGGTCAGTGGTATATTTATCCCCTTCCGGTGTAGAGTAAAATTTAGAAATGCGGTTTTATCCCATACAGCGGATTCCTTATCCAGGACAACCAATGAGTCAAGTTCTTCTTTAAGCTGAGCAAATTGTTTTTCATTTATTGCACCGGATAATATCTCGGCTTTTATAACAGGAGTAATTACAACTTTTTCCTCTAACAATGCCATTTTCATCCATTCCTGCGCTTTTGAATCACCATCTTTTTTTAAAGCTTCGATCCATATGGAAGTGTCAACCAGATACTTAAAACTCATCTTTCCGCATTTCCTCCAGTTCAGACTGATTTAAAGCCAGGTCGGTATTGCCTATACGGTTGGCCAGCCTCTCAAGTTTGCTCCGGCGAATAAAATCTTCCAGGGCTTTATTTACTGCTTCAGTCATCTTGCTGGTGCCCAGCAATCGCATAGCTTCCTCTAACAGTTTCCTATTGACATATAATGTCGTCTTCATGTGACATCACCTCTTGACATATATCATACCATAAAAAAGGTGCTATATTCAATCACCATTATAAATATTGGTAAATCATGTATTATATATCTCCAATAAAAAGAACGACAAAATGATAAAATAGATTGTCTCTTTAAAAATATTATTGTAAAATATCAAATAAGGAAAGACTCAAACGTATAACATTATTTCAGGGAGGGGACTAAATGCACAAAAATGTACTTTTTGCCCAGTCGGGAGGCCCCACAGCCGTCATCAATGCCAGCTGCTACGGCATAATCAAAGAAGCTAAAAAAGCCGGCGCAAAAATATTTGCTGCAAGATACGGCGTGGAAGGTATTTTGAAAGATAACATTATCGAGATGACAGACATCGACGATGCTGCTCTGGAAATCCTGCGCTATTCCCCCTCATCGGCTTTCGGTTCCTGCCGGCACAAGTTGAAAGAGGAAGAATTTGAATCGGTCCTTAAGGTATTTGACAAATACGACATCGGTTATTTCTTCTACATCGGCGGCAATGATTCCATGACCACGGCCGACAGGCTTTCAAAATACGCCCTCAAGGTCGGCTATGACATAAAAGCTGTTGGCATACCAAAGACCATAGACAACGATCTGCCCTTTACCGACTTTTGCCCCGGATACGGCAGCGCCGCCAAATATGTGGCCTCATCGGTGAAGGAAATGGCGCTGGATTCCGATGTGTACGACAAAGGCATTGTCACCATAGTGGAAATCATGGGCCGGGACAGCGGATTCCTTACCGCCGCCAGCGCTCTAGCTAAAGACGAAGTGATAGATTCTCCCCATTTAATCTATCTTCCGGAGGTCCCCTTTGATGAAAACGAATTTTTGAAGGATGTGGAGAGGGCTTACAGCAGGAAGAAAAAGGTGTTCATTGCAGCCTCGGAAGGTTTGAAAAATAAAGACGGCCAGTACGCCTATCTGAGGGAAGGTACAGCCGACGCCTTCAGCAACCTGCAGATGGGAGGCGTCGGAAAATACCTGGAAAACCTGGTAAAGGCAAATATCGAAAAGCGTGTAAAATCAGTGGAACTCAGCATTCTCCAGAGGTGCGCCGCTCATATTGCCTCCAGAGTCGACAATGACGTGGCGGTCATGGTGGGAGCCGACGGCGTAAAATATGCCATGGAAGGCCTGACGGATGTCATGGTTGCCGTCGTCAGGACTGAGCAGGGTTTTAAAACTTCAACGGTTCCCTTATCGGAAGTGGCGGGAAAAATAAAGGTTTTCCCGGCGGAATGGATAGATAATGAAAACCGCCAGGTAACTCGGGAAGCCATAGATTATATGCTCCCCCTGGTGCAGGGGGAGGCAAAAGTGCCCTACGAAAAAGGTCTGCCGAAATATACAAGATTCATATAGAAGATGAAAAGTGCCCATTCTTTGGGCACTTCTGCTTTTACACAAAGCCGCATGATATTTGCTGGCCATGCTCGGATGTTCTATTTTTGATTGCAAAGGCATGCCATTTTAATGCTTTCAGGATTTTCCCCCATGCTGAACAATCATTTCCATGAATTGCTTTTCATCAATTATTTTAATTCCCAGCTTTACAGCCTTGTCATACTTGGAACCCGGGTCTTTGCCCGCTACCACATAGTCTGTATTTTTGCTTACGCTTCCGGTCACTTTTCCGCCCAGTTTTTCTATGATTTCAGTGGCTTGGACCCGGGTGAAATGCTCCAGGGTTCCGGTAAGCACGAAGGTGATGCCTGTTAAGGGCAGAGGCCCTTCATCCCGCTTTTTTGCCTCCATACAAACGCCTGCGGCTTTCAAGCGGGAAAGGAGATTTTTCGTCTGGTCCTGTTTAAAAAAGGTGACAATGCTTTCGGCCATTTTGTCGCCTATTTCAGGAATCGCGACCAGCTCTTCATAAGTAGCCCTTTCCAGATTTTCCATTGAACCGAAGGCATCCGCCAGAATGGAAGCGGATTTTGAACCTATAAAGGGGATTCCCAGGGCATATATCAGCCTGCTTAAAGGCTGGCTCTTGCTGTTCTCAATGGCGGCCAGCAGATTGGCTGCGGATTTTTCTCCCATGCGCTCCAGCGGCACCAGGTCTTCCCTCTTAAGCCTATAAATATCCGCCGCATCCTTTATGAGCTTCTCCGAAAGAAGCAGGGACACTATGGCCGGCCCCAGGCCCCGGATGTCCATTGCGTCTCTGGAAGCAAAGTGGATGATGCTTCTTGTTATCTGGGCGGGGCAGGAAACACCGGTGCACCTGTATGCGGCCTCGCCGGGCACTCTTATCGCTTCGGCACCGCATTCGGGGCAACGGTGGGGCATTTCGAAAACTATTTCTTCGCCGGTGCGTTTTTCTTTTACGACCTCCACTACTTCGGGTATAATATCGCCGGCTTTCTGCACCACCACCGTATCTTTTATGCGAATATCCTTTTCCTTTATATAATCCTCGTTGTGCAGGGTGGCTCTGCTTACAGTGGAGCCGGCGAGTCTCACCGGCTTCAATTCGGCCGTGGGCGTGAGAACCCCCGTCCTGCCAACCCGCACGATTATATTCTCTATTACCGTAGTCTTCCGTTCCGCCGGGAATTTATAGGCAATCGCCCAGCGGGGGCTTTTTGCAGTAGCGCCAAGGGCTCTCTGCTGCTCCAAGGAATTTACCTTTATGACTATGCCGTCTATCTCATAAGGAAGGGATTCCCTTTTTTCTCTCCAGCTCATACAGTAATCTATCACTTCGTCAAAGCTTTCAAGCAGCGCTATATGCGGATTCACCCGCAGGCCGCAGGCCTTGTAAAATTCCAGCACCTCGTAATGAGTGGCAAATTCCGCGCCCTCCACATATCCCAGCGCATACATAAAGGTGGAAAGGGGTCTAGCTGCCGTGATTTTCGGATCCAACTGCCGCAGCGACCCCGCCGCTGCATTGCGGGGATTGGCAAAAAGCGGCAGCTCCATATCCTCCCGTTCTTCGTTGAGCTTTTTGAATCCGTCTTTGGGAAGATACACCTCTCCCCTCACCTCTATAATCGAGGGCTTTTTATCTTCGGGAAAGTCCAGCCGAAGAGGTACGCTTTTTACAGTCTTTATGTTCTGCGTGACGTCCTCACCCACAGTGCCGTCTCCCCGGGTGGCCGCCGTCGTAAGCAGTCCGTTTTCATACGTGAGGGAAACGGCCAGGCCGTCTATCTTCAGTTCGGCTACATACTCCACTTTATCTCCCACCGCATCCGTCACCCGCCGGTGAAAATCCTTCAGCTCCCCCTCGTCAAAGGCGTCTGAAAGACTCATCATGGGAAGCCTATGGGTCACCTGGCGAAATGAAGAAAGAGGCTCTCCGCCTACCCTCTGAGTGGGCGAATCGGGGGTGACAAGCTCGGGAAACTCCTTTTCCAGATTTTCCAGCTCTCTCATTAATTTGTCATATTCAGCATCGGAAATGACAGGATTGTCATAAACATAATATTGCCTGTTATGATAATTAATTTTTTCCCTTAAGTTTTTAATTATTACTTCAGCCTTTTCTTTCTCCATAAATTTTCCTCCAATGTCATGGGGACGGTTCTCTTGACATTATCGTAATTTTTCTCACTATTTCTCGGTTTAATCCGATTATTTCGGCAATTTTCCTTTTGGAAAAATTTGATTCGCATAGCAGGTATTGTATCAACTCTTGCACAGCATTTTTATTTTCACCCTTTTTCAAATCGCTTAAACACAAATTTCTTTCTTCCAAGAAATTACTTATATACTCATTAACATTGTCGTAATTTATTCTCTTGTTTTCTTCAATATCTATAAATTTGTCTTCAATGTTTTCATGATGCATCTTAATGAATTCATTCAGGGCTTTATCTTGATTTTCGGAAATTATTGAAAGAACTTCTTTTATTTCTATCAAATTGCTCGACCCTTTCAAATATTCGGCATAACTGCTCCATCTGTAGGTTTCCATCATGCCCAGCCCGGCTTTCAGCGGATTCTGATTTATATATCTTACAGCAGCCAGCAAATATCTATCACTATCTATGTTTTCACTACGGTATCTATCTTGAAACACATGGCCCACGCGACCATATTCGATATTATAATAATGCGCATAAGTTACTGCAATTTTTTTGATTACGGTTGGTAAATCTTCGCTCCCCTGCCTTAAAATCAAGTGGATATGGTTATCCATTATGCAGTATGCAAGTAAATAATAATTGCATGAAATCTTTTTTTCTTGAAGAATATTAATCATTTTATTCTTATCTTTGTCATTTAAGAATACCTTTTCCTTATTGTTTCCCCGCATCATCACGTGATATGTCATCTTTTCACTGAGAATTCTTGCATGCCTGGGCATATCAACCACCCTTAAACATATATTGTATTTCTATCGTCCAAAATATAATGTCAACCAAAGAATCAAACAGCAGCACAAGATGCGGCATGAACAGCATGAACATCAGCGAAAAAAATGTCAAAAGAACCGTCCCCGTGACATTATATTTCAAGGTATAGTATTCCGTCTTTGGCATCATAGCTAAGGATTTCGGCAAAACGACCCCATTCAACCATGGTTTCAAAAAGTTTTTCAGCATCCTCATCCGCCATTTTTTTCGAAAAAAATTTTATAACAGCATCGCGTTTTGCATTTTTATTCCTTTTAATCAGAAAATCAATAACGCTCTTAAATACGTGCAGCTTTAAAATAGAACCCGCGAGAATTTTCTTGCGTTCATTGATGTCAGCATCCAGAAGGGTGGCGCCCGATTCGGTAATGGAGATATCCCCATTTATAGTATCCACAAACCCAAGTATTCTTGCCGCCTCAATTACCGGACCTATATCGTCCAGTTCCATGAATAAATCCTTTGCCAGCTCGAATATGTCTTCCCTTCCCCGAGCATCTTCCAGCATTTCCAGAAGCCCAAGGACTTCTCCTATACCCGCGCTGGGTAAAGGTTCAATATCCATAAATGTCATAACCCCCTAATTTTTTCGGAGTTTGAATTGCAAAATACGGTTGCGTGCTTTGCTATCTATTATATCAGATTTTAAAAAATAAGGGAATAAATTCTGTCCGCTGTCTCAGAAAATGCCCTGTCTTTCATGTTACGCGGCCGCGGCAAATCTACTTTGACATCGGCCACAACCTTTGCCGGTCTTTTTGAAAGTACAATTATTCTGTCGGCCATAAAAACCGCTTCCTCAATACCGTGGGTTACCATAAGCACAGTTTTTACCGGCAGATTCTCATCCAGCCAGAGGTCCAGGACTTCCTCCCGCAGGTTCTGGGCAGTAAAAGCGTCAAGGGCTGAAAAGGGCTCATCCATGCACAGCAGCTCAGGTTCCATCGTCAGAGCTCTTGCCAAGCCAACCCGCTGCTTCATGCCGCCGGAAAGCTCCCTGGGAAAGGCTTCTTCAAAACCATCCAGACCGACTTTGTCTATATATTTTTCAGCTATGGCTATGCGATCTTTTCTTTTTATTCCCTTTGCCTCAAGGCCTATAGTAACATTATCCAATACTGTCAGCCATGGAAAAAGGGCAAATGATTGAAAAACCATGGCTACTTTATCGGCAACCCCTTCCACCTTACGGTTTTTAAAATAAATTTCTCCGCCTGTAGGCCTGTCCAGTCCCGTTATCATCCGGAGAAGAGTGCTTTTGCCTGAACCCGACGGTCCTATAACGCATATGAACTCTCCTTCTTCCGCTGCAAAAGAAATATCTTTTAAAACCGTAAGCGAACGCGATTCATCGGTATAGGTCTTTGAAACATGTTTTACCTCCAGAAACTTCACACCGGCACCTCCTAACTTTCTATTTTGAATCTGTAAGCCGCGATGCTGTAAAGTTTTCTCCAGAAAAATCTATTGACGCCAACAATGGTAATCATCATTGCGATGAGGCTGGACCATATAAGCTGAAAATTGCCCGCTCCGTAAGTTGCACCATCCAGCAGCGATCCTATGCCAAATGTTTTATATATTCTGCCCGCATAAGATACATACTCTGCAACTATAAGAGCATTCCATCCGCCTCCCCAAGCCGTTATGCTGCCGGTAATGAGTGATGGCATGAGGGCAGGAAGTGCTACTCTTCGCCAGTATAGAAATCCGTTCAGATTTAAAATCCTGGCAGCCTCCTTCAAATCCTGCGGTATGCTTTTTACGCCAGAAATCAAATTGAATAAAAGATACCACTGCATGCCGGTAAGTACAAGCAGGACGGCAGCAAGCTCCATGCCGCCGGTATGCTTTATCAACGCATAAACCATTACGGGAAACAGAGCCGTGGCGGGTACGGATGCCAGAATCTGAAACACTGGCATAAAAAAAGCTTCCGCCCGTTCATCATGGCCAATCCACAAGGCCGCAGGCAGGGTCCACAAGAGCGATATTACATATGCTGCCGCTAGTCGGACGAAAGAATATAGCAGCGCCCGAGGTATTTCAAAAACCATAGGGTCCAATGGCACAGCAAAAATGGCTATGAGTGCAGCAACGCTTCTTCCTAAAATGTATAGAAATAAGATTCGAAAAGCCCAGGAAATTATACTGCGGCATGCTTTAAAAATGCGGGCAAAGCGGCTGGAACTCAAGGCTTTTTCTATCCCGTCAAATACAAATCTGCCTACGGCTTCAATTAAGTAAAACCCCTTTTCCGAAATCCACTGCCTGATCAGCGGGAAAAGCGGAGCCTGCCACCAGATCCAGTAGCCAAGGCCCTTCTTATGGTCTTCTTGCTTTGCACCGCCGTATTCGTATTTGTAAATATCCGCCCATAGGGTCAGCGGCTGCCATAAAAAAATATTCATGAGTGCGATAATCGCCAGCAGCATGATTAGGCCTGATGCGGTTTTGAATATTTCACCCTTTTCCATGGTTTTGATGAGAAAGCTGCCCAGGCCGGGAAGGGAATACTCAATGGGGCCTATGGCTATTATTTCCGCAGCAATCAGAAAATACCAGCCTCCCGCCCAGGAAAGTATGCTGTTGTATACCAGTTTGCTGATTCCCGATGGCAAAAACAGATGCTTGAATCGCAGCCAGCCTGTCAACTTGAATGCTTCCGACGCTTCGTATATATCTTTTGGTATGGTGGTCAGCGATTCGTAATACCCGAACGCCATATTCCAGGCCTGGCTTGTGAAGATGAGGAAAACCGACGCCAGCTCCACGCCTATGGTGTGGCCATTAAAAAGTGACACGAAGAAGAATACGGCTGCCGGGAAAAAACCGAGTATGGGCACCGACTGCAGTATATCCAGCACGGGAATGAGTATGCGTTCGGCTTTGCTGTCGGTGGCTGCCTTATATCCATAGGCAATTGAAAAAATCAGCGAAAATATATAAGCCGCCATCATTCGCAAAAAGGATCTTGCTGCATAGTATGGCAGGAAAATTATATCGGTGGACATGGGACGTCCTTGGATATTCATTTGCTGCCCCTTGTACGCAAAATATGCGAAAGCAATGGCCAGTGCCGCAAGCCCCATGGTTAATACCACATTTTTGATTTTCCCCATGTTCCCTCACCTCACAAAAAAATCTTCCCGAGCGGGAAGATTATTATGCGTCCGTATCCCCCACTCGTCGAGTTTCGACACGTGCACAGCTAGAGAATGGATCTCAGCCACATTAGGTAGAACCTTAATCCGGCAATACCTGTTGACCCATTGGCGTCTTTCGACGTTTCCGGGTAGTGGCATCTGTCTGTGCAGAAGCCTCACCTAACGAAGGATAAGCATATTTGATTTCAATATCATTATATTCATATCATCTTCATAATGTCAAGCAAAAAAACAAAAAACCGTGCAAAATATTTTTATTGTCGAATAATCGCCTTATAGCTTGATAATCGGCGCATATTTCAGCATCAGGTGTTTTAATCCCACGGAAGAAAAGTTTATAGATATCTCCGCATCTTCGTCCATTCCGTCAAGGCTCACAACTATGCCCTCCCCCCATTTGGAGTGTTTCACTCTGTCGCCGGGAGCAATGCCCGCGCGCAAGCCCGAAGATCCACTAGTTTCCGATGAAGGGGCATAAGCTTTGGCAGCGTAGAAACGTTCGGAAGAGTCCGGCTTCTCCTTCGCCGCTGCAACTTTTTGCCGCGAGCCTTCTTTCTCCGGCACCATTTCCTCCAGCAACTCGTCAGGAATTTCGTCGATAAATCTTGAAGCGAAATAATGCGAAACATTTCCGTAAAGGTTTCTCTGCCAAGCCCTGGTCAGATAAAGAAGTTTTTTGGCCCGGGTAATGCCCACATAGCAAAGGCGTCGTTCTTCTTCCATTTCTTCCTGTTTCAGCATCGACCTCGAATGAGGAAAAATGCCTTCGTCCATGCCCGCCAGAAACACCACAGGAAATTCCAATCCCTTCGCGCTGTGCAGGGTCATGAGCACCACCGCCTGCTCATTTTCGGAAAGCTCATCCACGTCGGAAAGCAGGGCAGCCTCTGCCAAGAAATCCTCCACTTTGCCGTCCGGCATCCTTTTTTCGAATTCTTTGGCAGCTCCTATCATTTCTTTGAGGTTTTCCATGCGGCTCAGTGCATCAGGAGTGTTTTCCGCTTCGAGTTCCGCAATGTATCCCGTCCTCTGCAGCACATAATCTATGAATTCCGAAACGCTCATGCCTGAAGCCTTTGCTGCAAGCTCGTCCACCAGGTCCGCAAACTTTTGCAGCTTATTGCGGCTGGATGCGGCAGGCACGAATAAAGATGCGCTTTTCAATGCTTCGTATATGCTGATGCCCTGTTCTTCGGAAATAGCCCTCAGGCTATTAACAGTGGCGTCTCCTATTCCCCTGCGGGGCACATTTATGATTCTCATAAGGCTTACATTGTCCAAAGGATTTATGGCTGCTCTGAGATATGCCAGCAGATCCTTGATTTCTTTCCTCTGATAAAACCGAAAACCTCCAACTATTTTGTAAGGAATGCCCATTTTCAGCATAATTTCCTCCAGGACCCTGGATTGAGCATTGGTCCTGTAAAGCACTGCAAAATCTCCGAAATCCAGGCGCATCTCCCGTATCAGTCTTTCTATTTCCCGGGCAATAAAAAAAGCCTCCTCATGTTCATCAGTTAGCGTTGCGCAGCGGATTTTCCCGCCGGTTTCGTTTTGTGTCCACAGCTTCTTTTTTTTGCGCTCGAGATTGTGGTCAATGACACTATTTGCTGCATCCAGTATATTGCCGGTGGAGCGGTAGTTCTGCTCCAGCCGCACCACCGCAGCGTCGGGGAAGTCTTCTTCGAAATCGAGTATGTTTCTAATATCCGCGCCTCTGAAGCCGTATATGCTCTGGTCATCGTCGCCAACGACACACAGGTTCCTGTGCCCCTCTGCCAATAATTTAACAAGTTCGTACTGCGCCCGATTGGTGTCCTGGTACTCGTCCACCAGTATGTGCTGGAATTTCTGCTGATAAAACGATAGCACATCCGGATTATGCCTGAAAAGTTCTACCGTATTCATTATGAGGTCGTCAAAATCCATGGCGTTGTTTTCCCTGAGCTTTTCCTGATACATTTCGTATAAACCTGCGAGGGTTTTTTCCCTTATATCTTTTGCTTTTTTCATGCACTTATCCGGCGAAAGAAGACTTTCTTTGGCTCTGCCCACATAACTCAATGCGCCTGCGGGAGTATACTTTTTTTCATCTATATTTTTAGATCTGATGCATTCTCTCATCAACACCTGCTGATCCTGGGTATCGAAGATTATAAAATTGCTTTTGTAGCCAAGCCTGTCGATATCCGACCTCAGAAAGCGCACGCATACGGAATGAAAGGTGCTCACCAGAATGCCGCGCACTTGCGGGAGCATCTTTTCTATTCTCGACCTCATTTCTCTGGCGGCTTTGTTTGTGAAGGTTATGGCCAGTATGTTTTCCGGCTTGACGCCCATATGTTCAATCAGGTACGCCGCTCTGTATGTGAGTACCCGGGTTTTGCCGCTGCCTGCTCCTGCTAGGATGAGCAGTGGTCCGCCCGGATGCATTACCGCACTTTTCTGTTCCGGATTCAATTCTTTTAAAAAATTCATCGGATTCCTCCTGTAAAAAGAAGCGCTTCAACCGCGCGAAATTTTATTTTTTTTGCTTTCTTTCAAGCCTCTCCAGTATCATAGTGTATCCATCGGCACCGTAATTCAAATAGCGCTTGACACGACTGATTGTGGCTGTGCTTGCGCCGGTAATCCTTGCAATATCGGTGTATGTATGGCCGCTTTTTAACATTTCCGCCACCTGGAGTCTTTGGGCCAGAGACTGGACCTCTCCAATGGTGCATATGTCCTCAAAGAATCTGTAACATTCCTCCCGTGTTTTTAAAAGCAGCACTGCATCGAACAATCTGTCTATGCTAGGATCTTTCAGTTTTTCTAATTCCATGACACCACCCCGCCACATTTTTTTCAATAAGTTCCAATACTATTTCTGCAGCTTTCCGAGCCGACGCGGTTTTTTTAAGCTTTGAACCGCGGAATTTTATGTACCGCAGCTTTTTTTCATCAGAAAGCATATCCTTCACCATTCTTATCAATATCTCCCGGTCTCTGGCATACCGGGCTGCACCGTTTCTCAGCAGAAATCTGGCATTTCTTTCTTCCTGGCCGGGAAGCGGATTGTATATTATGATGGGCAATTCTCTGGCTAGGGCTTCGGCCATGGTCAAACCGCCCGCTTTTGATATCATGAGGTCTGCTGCTTCCATGAAATCCCACATATTTTCCACAAATCCGTATATTTTTGCATTCTCAAAACCATTCTGCCTTGCAAGTTCTTCCAGACGGCGCCGGGCCGCCTTGTTTTTTCCGCATATGACGGCCAGTTGCAAAGGTTCTCCGGCAAGGGTCTCAATCAATCGCATGTCAATGCCGGAAATCCCGAGCCCTCCACCCGCCATCAAAACAACTGGCAGGTCCTTGTCGAAACCCAGAATTTCCTTTGCCAAAACCTTGCCTTTAAAATCATCAAAATTCGGATCTATGGGGATTCCGGTGGCAAATATTTTATCCGCATTCACTCCGAATTTCATCATAGATTCAATCATAATTTCATGTGCCACCAGATAAGCATCTATGCCTTCATTTATCCAGAAGCCGTGGACGTCAAAATCGGTAATTGCAGCGGCCAGTGCAAAATACATCCCCCTGCGCTTAAGTCGGGATGCCACGCAACACGGAAAGGGGTGCGTGCACACTATCACATCGGGTTTTTCTCTTTCTATCATTCTTTTCAGCATTGAGGAGGCTCCCATTTGAATCATCTTCTTTGAAATGGTAGCCCTCTTCTTGTTCCGTTCCCTCTCATAAAAATAACCCCATATTTCGGGCCTGAAATCCAGAGCTTTCAAATAAAGATTCAGAGTCATCCTTGAAAAATAGGGTTGAAAATATTGGAAAAAATTAATTATCGTCACTTCAGTATTCGGCGATATTTTTTTAATCCCTTTTAATATGGAGGCGGCAGCCATTTCATGACCCGTTCCAAATTTTTCAGATAGAATTAAAACTTTCCCATTCTTCATCAGGCTTCGAACCTCTCATTTTATCCTAGAGCATGCACCTTACGGTATGAGTGAAGATGGCAAATCCGGTCCCCAAAAAAGCCCCGCTTAAAACATCAGAAGGATAATGCATGCCGGTATATACGCGGGATATCCCCACGGCGCAAGCAAGTGAATATGTCAGCAGGCTGTAGGAAGGGAAATATATCGACAAAATAGCCGCCATTGAAAAACCGGCTGTGGTATGGCCTGAAGGGAAGGAATAATCTTTCAATAGCTTGCTCCAGAATGTATTGACCTCGGGGAGCACCATATACGGTCTTTTGCGGTAAATCCGCCTTTTAAAAAGCTGAACGATTCCCTGACTTCCGCTTACGGTTACGAATGCCTCGGCTGCGGCAATTTTTGCGTCTTTCTGGCCGAAAGTATAAAGCACGAAGCATAAAAGCATGGTGAATATCGCCCCGCCCAAATGGGTAATGCGGGGCATGATTATATCAAGTATTCTGCACCTCAATTTCTGATTCAAATAAAAGAAAGCTCTTGTATCTTTTTGATAAAGATATTTCCACAGGTTGCTCAAGAAAGGGTCCCCCTTGACATAAACTTTAATCCACCACTTCCACTCTAATTCCGCTCATTTCCACCTCTTTAATCAGCGGATTTATAATCTCTCCGTGTTTTTGAATTTCGAAGGCCGACCGAAGGGACTTCCCCACGATGATATGGGTTATCCTGTTGTTCTTCGCAAAATCGGCCAGAGTGTCGTAAATCTTGTCCCCCGACAGTATCGAAACCGTTCCTCCCAGATTTTTAGCCGTTTCGAACAGCTCCAGCAGGATCTTGTGCTCTTTGAGTTCGCGGTTCAACTCAAGCCTTTTGTTCACGTATATGACCACGAACTGCCCGCCTTCTTCTTTGGCCCTGGCAGCTCCCCTTTCTATCAACCTTTCGCAGCTTTTTTGGGGTGTAACACAGACCATAATTCTGTGCTCAACTCCAGGGTCAAATAAGACCATCATGGCAGATCCCCTCTCAATCAAATATTTTCCGCTCTGTAATTATTATATATGATATTCACGGCTTGTGCAATGAATAAAATTTACTTTATAACACTGATATAATTCAGGTGTCTGTCCTGCATGCCCTGAACAAGGCCTCCCGCTTCTTTGAGCATCAAGACTTCATTAATTATATCGCGGGTGATTATTTCACCGGGGCATATAATCGGAATGCCCGGAGGGTATGCCATTATCATTTCTCCCGATATCCTGCCGTAAGATTCTTTGAAATCATGGGGCCGCTTTTCGCTGAAAAAAGCCTCCTTAGGCAGCAGCGCCAGTTCAGGAATCGGAAGCTCTGGCACATGAGGAGGCTTTATTTTTTTTGATGCCCCCAAATCCCCTGCCATTGCCGCCAGAGCCTTGACCAGCGCGGATACCGTGCTTTTGGTATCGCCTATACTCACCACCGCCAGAATATTGTAATAATCCGACAATTCCACCTGGATGCGATATTTTTCTCTAAGAATTTTCGCCGCTGTATATCCCGTTATGCCGAGCTCCTTGACGCTTATACAGAGCTTTGTGGGGTCCAGGTCAAGACCCCGGCCAAATTCCAGAACTTCGCTGCCCATGCATCGTAACCCTCTGATGTGATTTATTTTATACCGCGCCCATTGTGCGAGATTTACGGCCCTTGCAACAAGTTCGCGTCCCCGCAAAGCCATATTTTTTCTTGCCGAATCGAGCGACGCCAGAAGAATATAGGAAGGGCTTGTTGTTTGGAAGATGTTCAGGATGGATTTCACATATTCCGGCGAAAACCGTTCTCCCTTCAAAAAGAGCATTGAGCTCTGTGTGAGGGAACCGGCGAGTTTGTGAGTGCTCGATGCCGACAAATCCGCTTCGGCCTCCATGGCAGAATGCGGAAGGCTTTCATGAAAGGCGAGATGCGCGCCATGAGCCTCATCCACCAGCACCGCCATATTATTTTCATGGGCCAATTTTGCAAGTTCCAAAAGCGGGCTGGCTACACCGTAGTAAGTTGTGTTTATGATAAAAAGAGCCTTCGCTCCGGGATTTTTTCTGATTACATTCGATGTTTCGCTCATCGTTATACCCATGGCAATACCGTAGTCTTTGCTGATTTCAGGCCTTATATAAACCGGTTCGGCGCCGCTCAAAATTATAGAGCTTATGGCGGATTTATGGGCATTTCTGGGAAGAAGAATTTTGTCCCCTTCACGGCAGGCTGCCATAATCATCGCCTGTATTCCCGAAGAAGTGCCGTTCACCAAAAAAAAAGCCCGGTCAGCGCCGAAAGCTTCTGCAGCCAGAGTTTCCGCATCTTTTATGACTCCGGTCGGATGCATAATGCTGTCCAGATCGGGCATGATTGTCAAATCTATATTCATGGCGTTCTTGCCTATGAATTCGGTGAATTCCGGATTACCCACGCCGTGTTTGTGACCGGGCACATGAAAAGAGATGGTGTTTTCATGCATGTAGTTTTTAAGCGCGTCCAAGATGGGAGTGCTTTCCTGTGAGAGCATAAATTCCACCCCATTGCACGAGAATATATATTTATTTTCTCCAGTATACCGCATTATAAAATTTTTATCTTGTTATTTCAAATTCCAGGCTCAACCTAATGCCGGGTGTCGCCAGATTCCACCCCGTAAGCCTGTATCTTCCCGGCCTTGTCAGCATGTCATCGGCTCTCTGGTCCCAAATCGCCCTGTAAACTTTTTGCTCTCCCGGCTGAAAAGTATCAGAAATAATCGCCTGGGTGAAAAACTGATTTCTCGACCATTGCCATATGAGATTGTTGTCTTTTGTAATTCTGAAATCTACTTTTTGAGAAGTCCTGTAAGTGAGGGTAAGCGGAACCGACAGTATGTTTTTTTTGCGCAGCCTTATCACCACCGGTTCACCCATTCTATAGCTTGCTCTGTTAAGGCTCAAGGTATACTCAATACCGTCAAAAGCCCTGGTTACGGTCGGCCTGGGGCGGGGGCGAGGTCCAGGCGCAGGGCCCGAAGGCGGCATGGGTCCCGGAGGAAACGGGGGAAACGGCTGCATTGGCGGGACAGCAGGACCTTCCACAGGAATCAAAAGCACCTGGCCTACAAATATAATGTCTGGATCGGCAAGATTATTAGCCGACATGATGGCTTCCACGGTAGTGCCATGCCTTTCAGCGATGGCAAAAAGTGTGTCTCCCGAACGCACCACGTAGCGGATCATTTAAAAACCTCCCTTCTCTTTGCAGCAATCTATTATATGTTATGAACCCTTTCGGCCAAGTGTGCCGCAAATTTGATGCGGAGTACAAAAAAAGGCCCGGCTCTATGCGCCGAAGCCCTTTTTTCAATTCAACTTACACTTTGTTTCATCCTTTTTTATGCCGGGCCTGCCCACCTTTTCCCATCCTGCCGCTTGCAGGTTCAGCCCTGATTTCGGGGAAGTTTCCCGGCCATTCGTTGCTGCCTAAGATGTCGGCCTCAGGGCTCATCCCGCGCTTGCACCAGGTACCACCGGAGGTATCCTGGGCTCAAGGTTTTGCAAAAAATCACCCGGCCATCTCGAACAATTAGGTCAGACCCGAATTACTATTAGTAGCTGTAGTCCCAGTCAAACGTAACTTTTCCTGAGGAACTCACATCGAATGACATCATGGTCTTGCCGCTCTGGTTTTCCACTTCTCCCGATACATCATAATCGTCGTATTCATCCAGAACGTAATTTACAATGTCCTTAATCCATTTTTCGGCATAGGTCGTCTCCTTAACGGCATCCCATTCACTTCCGTATTTTGAGGTGTTTACGGTGATGGTTATGTATATTTCCTCATCATCTTCATCGCCGTCCACAGCAATATCTGCGGTCATGCTGCCGAACTTGCTGCTGTAATCGTCGAGATTGTCTCCAAATTCGTCGTTCAATTCATCTTCGAGATCATCAAAATCGTACTCGGTATATTTGAAAGTCACGGTCAGCTTGCTGCCTGACGAACTGAATTTTACAAGGGTTTTATCTTTGTCCGTATCTTCTATGGTGCCCGAAAAATCCGCATCGGGGTATTCATCCTGCACGTAGTCAAAAATATCATTGAGCCAGCTTTTTATTGAACTCTGGCTGGTGGAATTCCATTTGCTTTTGTAGTCTGAAAGGTCGATGCCTATCGTCAATTCAAGGTCGTCTTCATCACCGCTGACATCATAGTCGAATTCCATGCTCTTCCATTTGGAATACTTGTTGTAAAGGTAGTCTTCCAGGTCTTTTGCCGCATTGACGCTGCTCTTTGATGTCTGGTTTTTCAGGCTGGCTTCCAGATCCGAAACCCTTATCTGCAGATACGTGTTCTGCTGGGTAAGCTGGGTTATTTGGCTTTCCTTCTGTGCAAGCTGGCTTTTCAGATCGGCTATCTGCTGCTGCAAAGCCTGAGTAGATTCCCCCTGATTAGTTGCCGCGGTTTTGCTTATAACAACCGCATTTCTGGTGCCATCCCAGGATACATTTGCTCCCAGCGCAGTGCTTACCAGCCTGATGGGCACGTATGTAACGTTATTGTAAATGAAGGGTTCCGGTGTGCTGGCCTGCTGCTTTCCATCCACATAAATCTTAATGCTGTTGAAATACGCCTTTACATTTTTTGCGCTCCCGCCCGCCGCCATGGCCGCCGAACTGAAAATCAGCGTGCCGAAAATTATGGCGGCTAGCAAAACATACAACCTCTTTTTCATTGGAAAAGCCTCCTCGTTATTTGAGTCATTTAAAATAATTATATGCCATTTTTTGCCTCGCACTATCCTTGATGTTTTTAATACTTCTACACAAACAGCGGAAAATCCTTCCTGAGCGCAAAAATAAATCAAGACGGATAAACATTCATCCGGGCTCCGTCACCTTCATGCACCGGCGGGATGTGTTTTTCGGGATGTCTTGTCAGGGCTCTCTCCAGCACTTCATCCATATTATTTACGAATACGAAGCATAAATCGTCTTTTACATGCCGGGGGACTTCCTCCAAATCTTTGGTGTTTTCCTCTGGAATTATTATTGTCTTGATGCCTGCTCTGTGAGCTGCCAGCACCTTTTCCTTTATTCCTCCCACCGGCAGCACCCTGCCGCGGAGCGTTATTTCGCCGGTCATGGCCACGGTTCTATCCACCGGCCTGGACGAAAGCGCGGAAATTAAAGCGCAGGCCATTGTAATGCCCGCCGACGGCCCATCTTTGGGTATCGCGCCTTCGGGAACATGAATGTGAATATCGTATTTTTCGTTGAAATCCTCCTCTATGCCTAGTTCTTCGGCCCTAGACCTAACATAGCTGTAACCCGCATGGGCCGATTCCTGCATCACATCTCCCAGCTTTCCGGTGAGTATCAATTTGCCTTTGCCCTTCATTACGGTCACTTCAATACTCAGGATGTCCCCGCCTGCATCGGTCCATGCCAGACCCGTTGCAACCCCGATCAGATCCTGTTTTTCAATTACTCCATAGTAAAACCTGGGGCTGCCCAGAAATCTCTCCACCAAAGCGGCATCTACATTCAAAAGGGTTTTCTCCCCTTCAACTATGGTTTTCGCCGCTTTCCGGCATATTCCGGCGATTTCCCGCTCCAGGTTCCTCACACCGGCTTCTCTTGTATAGCTGCGAATAATTTTGAGTAAACCATCATCTGCAAATGTGATTTTATCCTGGGTGAGGCCGTGTTCCGAAAGCTGCTTTGGTATGAGGTGCCTTTTTGCTATCTCAAGTTTCTCATCTTCCGTATACCCGGGGATTGTTAAGGTTTCCATTCTGTCGAGAAGCGGTCCCGGTATATTGTAAAGAGTATTGGCTGTAGTAATAAATAAAACCCTGGATAAATCAAAGGGCAATTCTATATAATGGTCGGAAAAACCGTTGTTCTGTTCAGGGTCCAGTACTTCCAGAAGCGCTGCCGACGGGTCCCCCCGAAAATCCGCGCTCATCTTATCGATTTCATCCAGCAAAAACACCGGATTTCTTGAACCCGCCTGCCTCATTCCCTGAATGATCCTTCCTGGCAAAGCCCCAACGTATGTTCTCCTGTGACCCCTTATTTCTGCTTCATCGCGCACGCCGCCCAGAGAAATCCTGACAAACTTCCGGCCCATTGCTCTCGCAATCGACCTGGCCAGAGATGTTTTGCCCACTCCGGGAGGGCCCACGAGGCATAAAACAGGGCCTTTTATCCTTCCGGAAAGTTTTTTCACGGCGAGAAATTCCAGAATTCTCTCCTTTATTTTTTCAAGGCCGTAATGTTCTTCATTCAATATTTTTTCAGCATACCTTATATCCATGACGTCTTCGGTAAGCACATTCCACGGCATCGAAACAATCCATTCAAGATATGACCGCACAACTGATATTTCCACGGAAGCGGGAGGCATTTTTTCCAGCCTGTCCACTTCTTTGAGAATCTTGTCCTCCATTTCTCCCGAAAGTCCCAGTGCTTTTATTTTTTCCCGGTATTCGTCGGCTTCCAGCATCCTTTCATCCTGCTGGCCAAGCTCTTTCTGTATGGCGCGCATCTGCTCCCTGAGATAATACTCCTTCTGGCTTTTTTCTATCTGTTTCTTAACCCTGTTGTTTATTCTTTTTTCGATTTCCAGGATTTCTATCTCTTGAGATATTATTTGGAATAATAATTCAAGCCTTTTTTTAAATGAAAGGGTCTCCAGAATTTTTTGCTTGTCTTCCGTTTTGATTGCCATCTGTGATGCCACGATATCTGCAAAACGGCCGGGATTTGCAACACCGTTCAAAGATATTATCACATCCGGAGGCAGCTTTCTTGAAAGATCCATGTACCGTTCAAATAGGCTCATGACACTTCGCATCAGGGCTTCTTCTTCAGGAGTCGCCTTTTCATCTCCTTCAAACACTTCTTCTACTCTAACCTTGAAAAAGGGGTCGATTTGAATGTATTCTTTTATCACCGCCCTGTTGAGCCCTTCTATCAATACCCTGATGGTATCCTGGGGCATTTTCAAAAGCTGCTTTATTTTTGCCACCGTTCCAGTCGTATATATATCGTCTTTATCCGGAAAATCAGTCTTTGCATCCTTCTGAGCGACCAGTAGTATTTTCTGGTCCATGACCATTGCTTCTTCCAGAGCCCCGATTGATTTATCCCTTCCCACATCAAAGTGCAGCACCGCATTCGGGAATACCAGCAACCCCCGGAGCGGTAGCAGGGGCAGCTCGCGTCCGATATTTTTTCTTATCACAAAAATTCCCCCTACGATTTTAAACCTTCATATTAATTCTATAAAAAAATATTCTATAAATATTTCTCAACTCCTCCCTCCCTTCTCTTTCTATCTTCGATTTCCGGCCTCGGTTAACAGTGTTTCTTTTATGGAATTATATCTTGAGAAAATCAGGGCATGTTCCATAACTTCTTCAATTCTATCCACAGCTATTATTTTTATGTCCATAGCCTTGAACATTTCCTGCCAGTTTTCCTTGGGTATGATGACAGTTTTTACTCCCGCCCTGCGGGCCGCTTCGATTTTTGGCACAACCCCGCCGATTGGTTTTACAAAGCCTCTTATTGAAAGTTCCCCAGTCATGGCCACTTCGTTGTCGACCGGAATGCCGGTAATGGCTGAATATATGGATGTGGCTATGGTTATGCCTGCTGAAGGGCCATCAATTGGTACGCCGCCGGGGAAATTCAGGTGGATATCATAATCCCTGGGGTCTGTCTCCAGATACTTCCTTAAAACCGTCATCACGTTGTCCACAGAGCCTCTAGCCGTTCCCTTTCTCTTGAGCCTGTGGGCGGTACCTCCCATTTCCTCTTCCTCCACCACTCCTGTAACGGATAGAGTCCCGCGGCCCTTTTGGGTAAGAATGGCAGTGGTTTCTATTTCCAGAAGGGTACCCATGTTGGGGCCGTAAACCGCGAGGCCATTGGCAAGCCCTATCTGCGGCACCGGGCTTACTTTTTTTTCGGGCCTGGGAGGATACTGCCCGCTGTTTATGACCCACTCAACATCTTTGGCTTCCAGCTTTCGCCTTCCATCGGTCATGGCCAGCCCAGCAGCCATTTGTATTATATTAACCGCCTCGCGCCCGTTGGTAGCATATTTTTTTATGATGTTCAAAGAAAAATCATCCATCTCGAAATTAATCTTTCTAACCGCATTCTGGGCTATTTTGCCTATATCTTCCGGTGATAGCGGCTGAAAGAATATCTCGAGGCATCTGGAGCGGATAGCTGGAGGTATTTCATCCGGTGTCCTCGTGGTAGCGCCTATCAGGCGGAAGTCAGCTGGCAGGCCGTTTTGAAATATTTCGTGTATGTGTTTCGGGATGTTTGGATCTTCACTGCTGTAATAGGCGCTCTCCAGGAAAACTTTACGGTCTTCAAGCACTTTCAGGAGTTTATTCATCTGTATGGGATGAAGTTCTCCTATCTCATCTATGAACAGCACGCCTCCGTGAGCCTTGGTGACGGCACCGGGTTTTGGCTGCGGTATGCCTGCAATTCCAAGCGGCCCGGCCCCCTGATATATCGGGTCATGCACCGAACCTATGAGCGGGTCCGCTATGCCCCTTTCATCAAATCTGGCTATGGTTGCATCCACTTCCACAAATTTTGCATCGGGTTTGAAAGGAGACCCGGCGGTTTTCTTGGCATCCTCCAGCACGAGTCTGGCTGCTGCTGTTTTTCCTATGCCCGGGGGACCGTATATTATTACATGCTGGGGATTTGGGCCGCAAAGTGCAGCCCTCAGCGCTTTCAACCCGTCGGCCTGACCGACGATTTCATCAAAAGTCGCGGGGCGGGTTTTTTCTGCCAGGGGCTGGGTAAGAGATATCTCTTTCATTTTCTGCAGTTTTTCCATTTCCTTTCTGGATTCTCTATCTATTGTCACTCTGCTTCCCTGCTGGTTTTTCAAGAGATTCAAAAAATAAAGCCCGATTACAACTGCAAAAAAAATTTGTACCAGGCTCAATAGATTCAGAGTTACATTCAATCAAAATTCCTCCCTTCCCGAACATCCATTATTTTTTATTATAACCTTGAAGAATTAATTTATCCTGGAAAGGGAAGTAAAATGCAACACGGGGACGGTTCTCATTTTGTCGCATCAGGCTGTGCGGAAACGATTTTAAGGAGGCGATGCTCACATTCAGATATTTCTGCATTAAAAAAAACCGAGCCAATAAAATTATTCGCAGGCATAAAAAAGGCCCGGCAAACGCCGGGGCACTGTTTTATGCCGTGACTTCCTTTTTCTTTCCCTTTTTGCGCTCTGCGGTGACTATGATGGGGTTTTCATGGTTCAGAATGACCTCTCTGGTCACCACACACTTGGCTATATCGTTTCTCCTCGGAATTTCATACATTACATCCAGCATAATGTCTTCGAGAATGGCCCTCAATCCTCTGGCGCCGGTCTTCCGCTTTATGGCTTCCTGAGCGATTAAAGTCAGAGCCTCGTCGGTAAATTCCAGCTGGGCATTGTCCATTTCGAACAGTTTTTGATACTGTTTTACCAGGGCATTCTTGGGTTCCTTCAATATCTTTATAAGAGCTTTTTCATCCAGTGCATCCAGGGTTACTATTATCGGCACCCTTCCAACGAATTCGGGTATCATGCCGTATTTCAGCAAATCTTCTGGCATCATATGCTTCAATATTTCTCCCACGTTTCTGTCTTCCTGGCTTTGAATTTCGGCTTCAAAGCCAATGGACTTCTTGCCTATGCGGTTTTTTATGATTTTGTCTATGCCTTCGAAAGCCCCGCCGCATATAAACAGAATATTTGTTGTGTCAATCTGTATGAATTCCTGGTGGGGGTGCTTGCGGCCGCCCTGAGGCGGAACGCTGGCTATTGTCCCCTCCAATATCTTGAGCAGTGCCTGCTGCACTCCTTCTCCCGAAACATCCCTGGTAATTGATGGATTCTCCGATTTCCTCGCAATCTTGTCTATCTCGTCAATGTATACTATTCCCTTCTCGGCTTTCTCCACATCATAGTCTGCGGCCTGTATAAGTTTCAGCAGTATGTTTTCCACATCTTCTCCCACATAGCCTGCTTCAGTAAGCGATGTGGCATCGGCTATGGCAAACGGCACATTCAATATCCTGGCGAGAGTCTGGGCGAGAAGGGTTTTCCCGCTGCCGGTGGGGCCAAGCATGATTATATTGCTTTTCTGGAGTTCCACATCGTCCATTTTGACTTCCGAATTGATTCGTTTGTAATGGTTGTAAACCGCCACCGATAGTATTTTTTTCGCCTGCTCCTGTCCCACCACATACTGGTCAAGTACTTCCTTTATCTCGTGAGGTTTCGGAATGTCGGCGAAATCCATCTCGGCATCTTCGCCGAACTCTTCTTCGATAATTTCATTGCATAACTCTATGCATTCATCGCAAATATATACTCCCGGACCTGCCACCAGTTTTCGAACCTGATCCTGGGTTTTACCGCAAAAGGAACACTTGAGCTGGCCCTTATCGTCGCTAAATTTAAACATCCCAACACTCTCCTTTTAAGCTTACTTCCTCTTGTGGATCACCTCGTCAATCAGGCCATATTCCCGGGCCTCTTCCGCTGACATAAAGTAATCCCTATCGGTATCTTTTTCTATCCTTTCAATCGGTTGTTTAGTATGTTTTGCCAGTATTCCGTTCAGCAATTCCCTCAATCGAAGTATTTCTCTGGCATGGGTTTCGATATCCACCGCCTTTCCTTGGACCCCTCCCCAGGGTTGATGTATCATTATTCGGGAATTGGGAAGTGCGTATCTCTTGCCATCGGCTCCCGCAGTGAGCAGTACGGCCCCCATGCTGGCAGCCAGCCCCATGCACATGGTAGACACCTTGGGTTTGATGTACTGCATGGTGTCGTATATGGCAAGGCCTGCGGTTACAGAGCCTCCCGGGCTGTTGATGTAAAGGAATATATCCTTGTCGGGGTCTTCCGATTCCAGATACAGCATCTGAGCAATGACAAGGCTGGATACAGTATCATCGATGGGAGTTCCTATAAAAATTATGCGCTCCTTCAAAAGTCTGGAGTAGATATCATATGCCCTTTCTCCTCTATTGGTCTGTTCCACAACAATTGGTACCAAACTCAATTAAAAAACCTCCTTAGAATAATTTAGTCCTCCCCTGGCGCCGGCACATTTACATATTCTCCCCTTCTATAGGGTTGTCATTCTCTTTTTGCGCGTCTTCCAGCTTCTTTTCTGTGATTTTCGCATTGGAGATTAGAAAATCGAATATTTTCCGGGTCAGAATAATATCCTTTATTCTCGATATGTCTTCCGGTTTGAGGCTCTTTTTGTATTCATCCGCCGTTTTTTTAGACATTTCGGCATACTTTTGGATTTCTTCGTCTGCTTCTTCATCGGATACCTTAATGTCTTCACGTTTTGCCACTTCCTGAAGAACGAGCGACGACTTTACATTGACATGAGCCCTGTCGTGGAATTTTTCCCTGAACTCCTGGGGAGTCATCTTTGTGCTTTCCAGGTAAGTTTTCAGGTCTAACCCCCTCATTTTCAGATTATAGACAAAATCCATAATTAGTCTGTCTATTTCTCTGTCTATCATCACATGCGGAATGTCCACCTCTGCGTTTTCCATCAGCTTATCAACAATAGCCGATTTCAGCGAGCCCTCTTCGATGGTTTTTGCTCTCTGTTCCAATTTATTCTTTATGTCTATTTTTAATTCTTCCAGAGTGTCAAACTCACTTACATCCTTTGCAAATTCATCATCCAGCGGGGAAAGCTCCTTTTTCTTGAGTTCCTTCAAAGTCACGCTGAATGTTGCCTGTTTGCCCGCCAGGCTTTCTACCTTGTAGTCTCCGGGAAAAGTTATATTTATTTCTCTTGTTTCTCCCGGATTCATGCCCTCGATTTGATCCTCAAAACCATCTATCAAAGCGCCTGAACCGATCTCAATATGATAATTTTCGGCCTTGCCGCCCTCAAAAGGCTCTCCGTCGATTCTTCCCTCAAAGTCTATGACGGCAACGTCGCCTTTTTGAGATGGTCTGTCTTCTACTGCGATGAGCCGGGCGTTTTTTTCCTGCAGGGCTTTGAGCTCTTTTTCCACGTCTTCTTCAGTTACATTATATACAACTTTTTCAACTTCTAATCCCCTGTATTCCTTTAATTTTACCTCGGGGCTCACAACCACTTTTGCGGTTGCGATTAAAGGTTTGCCTTTTTCTATTTGCTCTATGTCGTATGCCGGCTGATCCACGGGTTCCAGATGATATTGCTGCACGCCCTTCTGGTAAGCCTGGGGCAGGATGATTTCAGCAGCGCTCTCATAAAAAACTTCAGGACCATAGTGCATCTCGATGAGTTTTCTCGGAGCCTTCCCCCTTCTGAATCCCGGAATGGCGAATTTTTTTGCGTCCTTTCTGTAAGCCTGCTCCATGGCCTGCTCGAATTGCTCCTCGTCAACTTCAAATTTCAGGACGGCAGTGTTATTTTCTATTTTTTCCAGACTGATTTTCATTATGCTCCTCCTTGCATTTTCGGCCTATCTTTTGCCAATATTATAGCACAAAATTTATGTATAATCTATAAATTATATATGACAAAATAACACCCCGGCATGCGCCGAGGTATTTAAATCCTTTTATGGTGCGGGCAAGAGGATTTGAACCTCCACGGAAAGTCCACCAGATCCTAAGTCTGGCGCGTCTGCCAGTTCCGCCATGCCCGCATGGTGAGCCATGGTGGACTCGAACCACCGACACCCTGATTAAAAGTCAGGTGCTCTTCCGCCTGAGCTAATGGCCCATGGCTGGGGCGGCAGGATTCGAACCTACGATACAGGATCCAAAGTCCCGGGCCTTACCGCTTGGCTACGCCCCATTATCGGATGTCAGATGTCAGATGTCCGATATCGGATTAAATTTGAATTTTGCTGAAGGCAAAATTCTTCTATTCCGACCTCTCACTTCTGGCCTCTGATTTCTGTTATGGGGTGGATAGTGGGACTCGAACCCACGGCCTCCAGAGCCACAATCTGGCGTTCTAACCAACTGAACTATATCCACCATATGGCGCGCCCGAGGGGATTCGAACCTCTGACCCACGGATTAGAAGTCCGTTGCTCTATCCTGCTGAGCTACGGGCGCTGGAGCGGGAAACGGGATTCGAACCCGCGACATTCAGCTTGGAAGGCTGACGCTCTAGCCAGCTGAGCTATTCCCGCACATTTCAGATGCCGGAGGTCGGATGTCAGATTAAGCAAATTTTACTAAGGTAAAATTCTTCTATTCTGACCTCTGATTTCTGGCCTCTGGCTTCTGATTTGGTCGGGGCAGAGGGATTTGAACCCCCGACTCCATGGTCCCAAACCATGTGCGCTACCAAACTGCGCTATGCCCCGGCCTCAAAAGACATACTATAGTATACATTAAATGAAAAATCGAGTCAAGTCTATTTTATCATATCTGTTTTATATTTTCAAACCCTTTCAAGATGCTTTTTTATCTTTTTCAACGCGCGGGCTCTGTGGCTTATCTTGTTTTTTTCGTCATCGGGCAGCTCTGCCATGGTTCTGCCATATTCCGGAATATAAAAAACGGGATCGTAGCCGAAACCATGCACTCCGCAGGGCTTCCTGGCTATCATGCCGCTGCAGAAGCCGCTTTCGACTAAAGATGCGCCGGCCGGAAAAACAAGTGCCAGGCTGCACACAAATCGCGCCTGCCTTTTTTCCCATGGAACATTTTCCATTTCGGACAGCAATTTTTTGATATTGTCCTCGTCGGAAGCACCTTCACCGGCATAGCGCGCCGTGTGTATGCCGGGTTTGCCGCCCAGGGCCTCCACTTCCAGGCCCGAATCGTCACCGAGAGCCGGAAGACCAGTTTTTGCTGCAACGATGCTGGCTTTAATCAAAGCATTTTCGTCATAAGTTCGACCATCTTCGCGGATTTCTATTTTCGGAAAATCAGCCAGCGATACGATACGGTAAGGCAATTCCCCGAGCATTTGTTTGAATTCGTTCAGCTTGCCAGCATTTTTTGTCGCAATTACAAGAGTTTTCATTTCAGCCTCACATTAAAACATCCGCAAGTATTTGCTTTTGGATGTCAATAAGCTCGAATATGCCTTTTTGAGCCAGGTTAAGCATTTCTTCCAGATCCTGACGCGTGAAGGGAAAAGCTTCTCCCGTCCCCTGAATTTCCACCATCTGACCCTTGTCCGTCATGACAACATTCATATCGACCTGTGCTTTCGAGTCCTCGGCAAATATCAAATCCAAAAGCTTTTCACCGTCCACTATTCCCACGCTTATAGCCGCAATGTAGCTTTCTATGGGTATGGTATCTATGATCTTGTTTTCTTTCAGGGTCTTCAGGGCATCTGCCAGGGCAAGGAAAGCGCCGGTGATGGAGGCCGTCCTGGTGCCTCCATCGGCCTGGATGACATCGCAATCCAGCCAGACGGTCCTTTCCCCCAGGGCGGATAGATTTACAACTGACCTCAGAGCCCTACCTATCAGCCGCTGTATTTCCATTGTTCTGCCGCTGGGCCGCAGGGTTTCTCTTGCGTTTCTAATTTCCGTGGCCCGCGGGAGCATGGCATATTCGGCGGTGATCCAGCCCTGGCCTTTTCCCCTAAGAAAGGGCGGGACCTTTTCATCTATCGTGGCGGTGCATATAACCTTTGTATCCCCTGCTTCTATGAGCACGGAACCTTCTGCGTATTTGTTGAAATTTCTTGTGATAATTACGGGCCTGATTTCGTCGTTGGCCCTGCCGTCTAATCTTGTCAAACAATCTCATCCTCTCAAATATTGCTTGGATTTACATAAATCGGCTTTAAAATAGGATTGTCCAGAATCGTGCCTTCGGGCAGCACACCTGCCTTGCCTTCGACCTGAAGGCTCACCTTCTCCACGCCCGGAAACTGTGTTACTGTCAAAACCACTGAATTTACCAGCGCCTGCTCCACATCGGCTCCGCCGCCGTAACCTTCTATCTCTTTGGAAAAGTTGACTACCACTTCCGATTCTTTTTGAGTCGCCTCCAGCACCTTCGTATCCTGCGGCAGCACCGATACCAGCCCCATATTGGCGCGGGGCCCTTTGATGAGCTCCTCCAGAGCGGTTTTTATCATGTTATCGCTTTTTTTGACCATCCTGGTGACGGGGACGAAATAGGTGAAACTCCCATTTTGGCTGCTAGACTTAAAATACAGTGTTACGGGCGCCAAATCCTTTGCAGCGGCGATTTCTCCGGGTTCAATGTTTATCTTCTCTCTAAAAAGCACATCCTTCAAAACGGTGCCATTCGGACACTTCTTCAGCGGCTTTCCCTCGACCAGAATTTGGACCTTATCCACGGCCGGAAATTCCGTTAAGGTATACACCACTGAGTTAACGGCATTTTGTTCGGCTGCCTTATCCCGGGAATTTAAAAATTCTCTGCTGAAATCCACCTTCGCCAGACCCTCTTTTATGGTTAGCCCCAAAATCCTGGTCCCCTCAGGCAAAGAAGGCTTTAGGCCCTTTTCAGCCAGTTCCGCCCGAAGCTCAGGGCTGTCAACAAGGCATTCCAGGGCGGCTCTTCCTATACCTTCAACCCATGGTATTTCTCTGGTAACCGGAACCAGAAGGTTGTTGTCGTTCACAAAATAAAATACGGTTTTTCTAACATTGGCCTGTACCTGCTGGGTCTCTCCCGCTGGAGGCGGTATCGTTTCTTCGCCTTTTTTTTTGAAAAGGCCGCATCCAGCAATGCATAAAACCATACAAATCAGGATTATAAAGCATATCGACTTTTTTGGCATGAAAAAACCTCCTTCGAATTGAATCTTACTAAAATATATTACAAAAGAGGTTTTTTATGCCGATTAAGAGGAAAATCATTTTGCCTTCATGGTTTGTTTAAAGTATCCCCCGTATGTCGCTTTAGTATCCATTACCGTGATAAAGGCCGCAGGATCGCGCTGTTCGATAACATTCATCAAAATGGGAAGGGCTTTTCTTGAAAGGGAGACCACCAGCACCTGCCTTGAACCTTCCTTTCCCATGCCTTCCATAACGGTTACGCCAAATCCCTTCTGCCTGATGTCTTCAACCATCTCAGGTTTTGCCGTGATTATCTGAACGGTGGTAAGACCGAAGGCCAATTTCTCTTCAATAAAGCTTCCCACATAGTTGCCCGTAGCAAAGCCTAGGGCGTATGCCAGGAGGTTTGCGGGATTATTCAAGCCTCCCACTACCCTGTTCAGTGCTGTTATGTACACTATCACTTCAAAAAATCCGATGAAAGCAGCGCACAGCCTGTTGCCCCGCACTATCATGAGTGTCCTTATTGTCGCCAGTGAAACATCCACCACTCTGGCGCAAAAGATAAAGAGATATCCGGCAAGAAGTGAAAGCACAATATCACTCCTATTCTAACAACTCAAGGTAATGATATCAGAACTTCCCGCCCGTGTCAATCAAGCTTTCCCGTCAGATAATTTATTATACCGTTCATTATGCCTTCGGCTGCTTTTTGTCTGAAATCGTCCGTCAAAAGCAAAGCTCGGTCATTGCTGTTGGTAATGAATGCTACCTCCGCCAGAGCGGATGGCATGCGGGTTTCCCTGGTCACCACCAGGCCAGGCCTCTCCACTATTCCCCTGTCTGCAATGCCTAGGCTTTGCACCATGGCCTTCTGTATCGCCTGGGCCAGCAACTTTTTTTCCGGATCCGGATAGTAAAGCGTCTCGGTGCCCGAAGCAGAAGCGCTATCTCCGGCGTTTATATGCACGCTTATGAATATATCGGCATTGACTTCATTGGCTATTCCCGACCTGGTATACAGGTTCACGGAAATATCCTTGTCCCGGGTCATGAGCACCCTGGCTCCGCTCTGTTCCAGCAGGCTTTTTAACTTAAGGCCGATATCAAGGGTCAGATCCTTTTCCTGAACATTGCCGCAGGTGGCTCCGGGGTCGCTGCCGCCATGGCCAGGGTCCACCACTATGGTTTTGTTTTGGAGAGGGGACTTATAAATTACCAGCTCGATTTTCGAAGACGGAGGGGTTGTTGTAAGTTCATAGCTGGTAAAGAAATCCAAATTCACAGTTATTTGCAGGTCATAATTTTTTGAGCCCTTAATCTTTTTTAACTCAACGTTGTTTACTATGCCATCGTTTACATCCATTATATCGTTTTCGAGCAATTTTTCGCCAATCGCCACTCCTGGAATTATGAGGCGCAATTGCCTGTTTGCCCTGTCCGCACTAATCTCATACCCTATATCGCCGCTTGCGTCTATTTTGACGGCCGAACTGTTTTCGCCGCTTTCCACATTTATTTCTCTTACCGTATTAATTTCCGAAAAAATTACGGTTATGTCGTTTTTGTCCTGAAATACCTGATAATTTATGCCCGTTTTAAGGTCAAATACAACCCTTACCGTATTCGGATTAACAGCAAATTGGCCAAGCCTGATTTGTTCAATGTACTCGTTTTCTGGTATATCCGGCGAAGATGCTGAAAGCAGCGCATTGTCTATATCCAGAACCAATCTGTCCGGATTTGAAAGAAAGAAATATTTGATCCCTGTTGATTGCGTGGTAACGAGTTTTACCGTAACCTCTGCATCGCCCGCATCCACAGCCACTTCTTTCAGTGCATTGAGAAAAGAAATGAATATGGTGCTCTTGTCTTCCGATGCGCGAATTTCATACGGCACGTCGCTTTTCAAATCAACGACCACCCTGGAAAGCGGCGGGTCTTGCTGTATGCTTCCCATCAAGGCCTTTTCAACAAAATCGTCGTATATGTATAATGCATTATTATCAGTGGCCATCTGGCCTTTTATATCCAAGACAATCTTGTCTTTTTCCTGCGACTGTTCCGCCTGATATTCCAGCGGCCCATCTCCCTTCAATACTATTGCTGGCTTTCCACCTGCCCAATCGTATGAAAAACCGGTAATCCTGGCCTGGAACCTCGCAATGGTAACCCGTCTTGCGGCATTGTCCCAAAAGACCTCAGCTCCCAGGGATTCTCCGATAAATCTCAAAGGGACCATGGTCCTGTCTTTTATTATAATAGCCGGTGTGTCGAGAACCACCGCCTGATTATTTATCACAGCTTTTTTGTCATTTATTTTAAGAAGAATTGTCTTTGCGGAATTTGTAATCCTAACGGTTTTCTGAACGCTGTCCCATTGCACGGATGACCCCAGGTTCTCTGAGATTACTCTCAGCGGCACCATGGTGCGGTCGTTCACTATGATGGGAGATGCATCGGATTCCACTTTTTTGCCATTGATATATATTTCGATCGGCTTTGCAGCGGTTTTTGATTTCGGAGCAGCTTTCGCAAAGGGTTGAAAGCATAAAAAAATAAATATAAAAACCATGATGGGGATAGTCTTTTTTAACATCGGGACCTCCTGTTATGCGGCTTTGTCTTTGTTTATTACCATTTTGCCATTATATATACTTCGACCCAAATCAGGGAATGTCCTCCTGCAAATTCAAGTGTAACAATAATGTAACACAATGATTCATTCCAGTTGCATGATTCGGCAACCTCATTAAAAAACCGGCGAATGCCGGTTTGCAATTATCTATTCGATTATATTGTACCATTTCAGTCGGGAAATGGGGTACGTTATATTGGTATGCCCCGCTATTGATCCCATCCTGTTGCCATCCACCAAAAACTGCACTTTTTCTATTTCATCAATGGAAGTCAGCGTCTGTACCACCGATTCCACCGCCACTTCTTCATACTGTGCATCTTTTGCAAAGCTTGTTATGAGGTCTCTGCTGACATCCACATAGGCTATGCCGTCTTTTATATAAAAGTCTTTCAATTTGACCTCGGCCGGAAATATCCCTTTTAGGCCCTCAATGCCTTCCGGCCCTTCAATCAAATGCTCAACTGCTGCTTTCGCCTTCTCTTCGGTATCGGGAGGTATAACCCCTATTTTTTCGTCGGTTTTAAGCTGAATTTTGGGAGAGCTGAAGGAAATCGGAATGATATATTTTTTGGTCCTGTCGACATAATATACAGTCAGATAGTTTTCATCAATCTGAGAATCTCCTGCACTTGCAACACCGGCATTTTTTGAGGATGCTGCTTTTTGCGGCCAATCCACACGGTTTATCAGCGCAGGCCTTTCGTATGCATCATTCAAAGTTTTCCCATCGATACTGATTTTTACTTTTTTTATATCGTCGAATTCGGTAAGGGTGAATATCAATTGTTCCTCTCTTGTCTTTCGCTCATCATCTTTCAAAAAATCCGCGGAGAGGTCCACCGAAACAGTATCTCCGGCCACGCTGAAGCTGTTCAATCTGACACCGGAAAGTTTATTCTGGAACGCTTCGGGGGTCAGACCGGAAAACAATATGTCCAGGGCAGCTTTTACCGGTTCTTTCGTGGGCTCCACGCCGAGGGTCACCGGAACCAGAAAACCGTCCTTTACGAGGTACAAAAGCACCTTGTTCTGATCCTGACCTTCATAAATAATAGCGGAATTCTTTTGCTCCAGAGTTGCGGGCGTTTCGCCGCCTGCAGCGGGCTGTGCATCGCACCCTGCCAGAATCAAAACAGCCATAAAAACAATGACAGCAAACAATCGCAAGCTTTTCACCGGCCCACCCTCCAAATCGTCTTTATCATTATTTTACCACACAAGCCAAAATTTTTCTACCGGTTTAGAACTTTTTTCATCTTTTGCTTCAGTATCCTTTCCTCAAGTTTCTCCTCATTCATCCTGTAGCTTAAAGTAAAAAGGCTGTCTATGAGATGTACATTTTCAACAATTATATTTTTCCCGGTGCGCAATTTTGCCATTGAAAAGTTCCAGATTCCCCTGACGCAGGTTTTGCTCAGTATTTCCGCCACTTCGTGCGCCCTATCGGAAGGTACGGCTATTACCGCTATGTCAACATCGTTTTCGTTTATGAAAAAATCCAGTTCATCCACATCCCGTATGGGAATATTCCTTATTTTAAGGCCGATAAGCTTCGGATTGACATCGAAAAGCGCCAGTATCTTAAATCCGTGGGTTTCAAAGTCTTCATAGTTGGCCAGAGCCTGACCGAGATTGCCCGCACCCACGATTATCATCTTGTGGAGGGTGTTCAATCCGAGAATTTTGGCGATTTCATTATATAAGCTTTCCACGTTATAGCCGTAGCCCTGCTGACCAAACTCGCCGAAATTGTTTAAATCCTGCCTTATCTGAGAAGCGGTAAAACCCAGCAATTGCGAAAGTTCCTGGGAAGAAATCCTGTCCACATTGTCCTTCAAAAGTTGACCCAGACATTGATGATACTTGGGAAGCCTTTTTACAACCGCCATGGATACCTTTTTTATATCTTCGGACAATTTTCATCACCCTTCAATTGATATAACTTTAACATAAATATAACACAACCCTAATATGCAGTCAAACTTTTTCAATTATTCTATTTTTGCTTTTAAACATAAAATTTGACATAGTGCAAATATAATTTTTATATACGATGATGAAAACATCTTTCAAAGGATGTGTTCAACATGAGCCATTGGGCCGTTGAAACAATATTTCTGGCTACAGCGCATTTTGCCGCGGGAATAGTGGGTTTTCTTTACAGAATATTCCTGTCGAAAACCCTGGGTCCTGAAGGTATGGGAATATATCAGCAGGCATTATCCTTTTACGGCACCGCCATCACTCTGATGACCGCTGGTATTCCAGTGGCCGTTTCAAAACTCGTGGCGGAAGCTTATGCCAGAAAATTAAAAAATAAGTGCGGAGAAATAGTCTCATCGGCTTTTTTCCTCACCTCAGGCTTTTCCGCCTTGGGCGCAGTTTTTCTCATTACTCTCGCGTTTTTTCTGCAGCGCCGCATATTGCTTCTCATCCTGCCCGCAGCGGTATTAGTGGGTTTTTCCTCAGTGCTTCGCGGTTACTTTTTGGGCATTCAGGAAATTTATCCCATAAGATGGGCCATCCTTGCGGAAAGTCTTATACGAACATTATTCGGCGCAATTGTCGTGAAAAGTCATGTGCTTTCAGGACTAGAGGGGAAAACGCTCGGCGCAGTTACCGCCCTTGCGGTCGGGGAACTGGCGTCACTCTCGGTGCTTTTAGCTTTTTTCCAAAAAAGCGCCGGGTTATCCACGGGACCATTTTTGAAAACAAAAAACCCGACCGTTATTCTGACCATAGCAATACCCGTTTCCCTGAGCCAGTTGATCGGTTCGCTGTCCGTTTCAGTGGAAGCTCTGCTGGTGCCTAGGAGCCTGGAGATTTCCGGGCTCAGCGCTTCCGACTCCATGGCAGTTTTCGGCAAAACAGCTGGGATGGTGCTCCCCCTTTTGTACTTTCCCGCACTGTTTATCATGTCTCTTTCATCCAATATAATTCCCCGAATAGCCGCCGCTCTTTCCAGAGACAACACCGAGTACGCTTTCAGGCTGTCGCAGCAGGCGCTAGTCCTGACTTCGCTTTTTTCTTTCGCAGCGGCCGGGTTTTTTATAAGTATGGCAAAGCCGCTCAGCGATTTATTGTTCGAGGGTTTTTGCCTGGACAAACTGATAATGGGGTTTGCCGCAGGTATACCTTTTTTTTATGCGGAACACGTATTAATGGCAATTCTGCGCGCTACAGGCAACAATAAAATACCCCTGATAAATTCCATCATCAGCTTCTTTATTACGAATGTTCTCCTGTTCCTGCTGGTAAAAAATCCATCTGTTGGCATCTACGGCTATTCTCTGGCTCTTATAACCGCATCTTCCGCCTCAATATACATAAGCCTCCGTTTCTTGGAAATAAAATTTAAAACCGGCTTTGATACCGCAAAGGTGATTGTGAAACCGCTAGTATGCGGCACATTCATGGGCATTGTTTTAGCTTATGCATATCCGCCTCTCAAAAATCTCGGCATACCCGAATTCATTTGCCTTGGCGCGGATTTTCTGCTGGCCGCCACCGGATTTTTGGTTCTGGCCATGGCTATGGGGCTGAAGGCATCACGTGGGTAATACATTTAAAAACATATGGACCAATAATGTGATGATTTTATTGGGGTTTGGCAGGTCAACACCGATTACTCTCATCAGGCTCAGCATGAAAGCGAGCCCCAGAGTTGCGGCAAAAACCGCCAGTTCCCTCCACCACCTCCGTCTGACAAGCCCGGGTGCTTCAAACAATGCCATTCCGATAAAAGCCAGGACAAGCAATAATATCATAGCAAACCTACTCCGATGACAGTTTATTTATAGACAGACGGCGGAATTTTGCCACCAGCAGCGAAATCATTGGGATTAATAATTCAAATGGAAAACTGTATACCGGATATATTCTGGCAGCAAATTCTATATTCTCCACTACATTGTCAAAATTTATAAGAGAAAGAAGTATCATCATGGAACCCACCGGAAGTACCAGCGGAAGATAACTCCTCATTTTGAGCAAATGAGCACTTCCTAGAACCGTAACGTAAAAAAGCGCGCTGAGTTTCATAAAAGCAGTAAGAATGAATACTCCGGAAATGGCTATCTCCAATCTTGTGACTATATTGGCCACATCGATGAGCCGGACTGCCTCAAAGGTGGGATATGTGTATATGTCCTCGATTTGCCCGAGCACGCCTATATTGCGGATTATTTCCAAAATGAGAAATGCTCCTCCCAGAAAAACCCCTTTTAGAGTTGATGTCATCAATTCTTCTCTTTTCTTCACAAACGGAAAAATCATTAAAAATATCACCGTTTCTGCGAAGGGAAAGCTGGCCGCACCGTAAGACTCCCGAAAGAATTTATTCAGGCTCATATTTAACAGCGGCAGATAATTTGAAACTTTTATGTCTTTCATTCCGAGCGAGATATCAAAAAAGAGTGTCAGAAAGCAGATGAGCATTATCAATGGCCCGCAGTCCGCGATGGTTTCTATCCCGTTTCGAGCCGCAGAAGCGCAAACCAGCATCATCAAAACCGCAAATGCTATAATGGGGGTTTCCGGCATTATGGATACAAAAAATTCGCTGATGTTCCTAAGGACGAGAGAGCCCAGGTGAAAGGCAAACCACAACTGCAATGCGGATATGGCCTTCCCCAGATATCTTCCAAAAATGATGTCGTTGTATTCAATTGGAATCCTACCGGGAAATTGAACAGCCAGCATCACGTACATGGCATTGTACAATAAGCCCATAATCATTCCCGCCGATACCGCGAGCCATTCCGACTGTTTTGCATCCCTGGCCGGAGGCAGCAGCACAGATGTCCCTATAATGAAGACCGCTATGGTAGCGGTAAGATGCAGACTGGAAATCCTGCCTTTTTCTAGCACGGTTACCACATCGCTTCAAAAAAATCTCACTCTGGCTCGAGGGGTTTTACCGTCATGCCAACCCTGCGAATTTTTGCCTGAATCGCAACTTTGATTTCTATCTCGGGGAAAATTTCCTGCCAATCCCGTTCCATGCTTTTCCATTCCACCGGATATTTCTTTTGAACGGCCTCACCAAATCCGAATATGTCGGCTTTACATTCTCTGGCCTTTTTGATGGCCGCTTCAACTTCTTTTTTTATGACTTCTGACTGTCTTTTTTCAATTATAGACAATTTTACCGGCGAAGTAATATCATAGCCGCACATCTCATCTCCCAGATTGCCCTCTTCCTTTATCACGACATCAACGGAAACGCTTCCATCTTTTAGATGCGGTATAACTTTGCTGGTGGCCCGGATGATTTCCAGAGAGAGTTTTTCGCCCGAATCCGGAGAGGATACCGCTATTATACCGCTTTTCACCTTGCCTTCGACCCATAGCAGGCCCCGGGATTCCGTTTCATCCAGAAAACCCGCCAGCTTTCCGTCCTTGAAAAATGCTGAGCCGCTTAATTTAACAGCTTTTTTATCTTCCTGTTTTACCAGCTCTATGTTGGACACAGCGGGTGAAGTTGTTTTGCTGAGCAGGTTGTTGACGAATTCATGCAATCTCATGGGTCTGGTCCTGGATGCGGCAGCTCCGGCTTCCTCCAATTGAGCTATCCCAAGGGCAGGTATTTCTTCCTGACCGGCCTTTGCCCTGAGTATATCCCCTGCTTTTCCCCTGCATACCAGCAGCCAAACTCTACCGCGGTTTTCGTGGTCCCTTA
This sequence comes from Tepidanaerobacteraceae bacterium, assembly GCA_024655905.1. Lineage (GTDB taxonomy): Bacteria > Bacillota > Thermosediminibacteria > Thermosediminibacterales > Tepidanaerobacteraceae > JANLFP01. The sequence goes on along the minus strand of JANLFP010000009.1, from coordinate 25,533 downwards.
CAAAAAAATCCAGAAGGGGCCGCACTCCATCGCGAGCTGCTTCTTCTCCAATAACTATCACCTGATTATGGGGGAAAAATAGTTTTCGCGACGATAACATTGTAAAGTTTCTTACTGCGTCAAAAACCGTGTCGCCAGTGCTATCCAGCACCAGCACCTGCGAGCTGCTTCCCCCCTTTTGCTCGCCGGATGAAGCTGACAATCTGGCAGGCCTTACTATTTGGGCGGTCAATTTTATTTTTTTATGCGTGCCTGATTTTTCAACATCTATTCCTATGCCGGCAGCAATGGCAATGGTGTTCAACTCTCGCTGGTTCCAGCAGCCCGAGGAGTTTAAAAGGACTGCTAAAATAATGCACAATAAAATTAAATTCTTTTTCAATCAGGCATCCCTCTTTTTATCCGGCTCCTTTTCATCATCCTCGCCCGGCATAAGCAAAAATTCCTGGCGAACGGAATCTCTCATTTCTATGCTCCTCGGCCTTGCTGCCATCAACCACATAGGGACTCTCAAAATTACATCCTTTAAGTCTCGAAAAATCATCGGAGCTATGGGCGATAAAAACGGGACACCGAAAGACCTTATGGTAACAAGATGGATAAGCAGCCCTATCAGTCCTATCATTATGCCGAACAATCCCATTGCGGCGCTCAATACGCTAAAATAAGCCCTGAGCAATGTCCCAACATCCAGCAGGTTTGGAGTTACGAATGACGCTATGGCAGTGACGGCAACAATTATGACCATTGGCGCTCCTATGAGGCCTGCCGTGACGGCAGACTGCCCGATTACCAGCGCTCCCACTATGCTCACCGCCTGTCCTGTGGGCCGAGGCATGCGGACACTGGCTTCCCTCAGGATTTCAAATACCGCTCCCATCATCATCGCTTCAATAAAAGCTGGAAACGGAGTGCCTTCCCGCGCGGCAGCCATTGTATAAAGGAGTGCAGTAGGAATCAGTTCCTGGTGAAAAGTGGTGACGGATATGTATATTGCCGGCAAAAGAATGGATACCAAAAAGGCTCCGAACCTCAACAGGCGTACAAGGCTTGAATAGTACGGCCTTGAATAATAATCGTCAGCGCTCTGAAAAGCTTCGACAAAAAGAAGCGGCACCGTCAATACGATGGGAGTACCGTCGGTCATCACGGCAACCCGGCCTTCCAGCACCTTTGCCGCAATCACGTCGGGCTTTTCGCTGATACCAACCGTAGGAAAAATGGAAAAGGGAGAATCCTCTATATATTCTTCAAGATAACCCGATTCAAGAACGGAATCCACATCCACTCGCTGCAATCTGTTCTTCACTTCATTCACCAGTTCGGGATTTGCTACATTTTTAAGATATGCAATGCATATGTCAGTTTTGGTTTTTCTTCCCAGCCGCATTTGCTCGATTGTCAGATTCGAATCTTTTATTTTTCTCCTTAACATGGCCGTATTGATGCGCAGGGTCTCCACAAATCCTTCTCTGGGCCCCCTGACCACCGGGTCGGTTTCCGGCTCGCTAATGCTGCGGGTCTCCCATCCCCGGGTGCTTATAATAAAAGCTTTCGGAAAACCATCCAGAAGCAGCACTGTATCTCCCGACAGGATGCCGTCGACGGCCGCTTCCATTGAGGGTGTCTTTTTTATATCCGCGGCTGTTAGAACATTGTATTCAATGTAAGCGGCCAAATCTTGCGAGTCGGCTCTCTCATCGATCTTTGATAGACAGGGGTTAAGAATCAACGGTCGCAGAATTTGCTCGTCGACGTCTTTCTTATCAATCATGCCGTCTATCATCAATATGGCAGCCTTTATTTTCTGCCGGGCCTCAATAAAAAATTCCTTTATGATGAGGTCTTTGCTGAAACCCAGTACAGACTTGACTTCTTCCAGATCCCTTGACAGATTTCCGGAAAAGGGACTGACCTTCTCCTTTGCATGTTCCGGGCTAACACCTTTTGAATGCCGAATCTTGCGTCCCAAAAATTGAATTTTCCTGCGCAAAAATTGAAGCATAATTCTCTCCCCGGTCTCAAATTTTGCTTTTAACAAAATCCCTCTTGCTTTATTTATTTCCTGCCGGGTATCATAATATTCTTCAAAAACCGCTTAAAAGGAGCAAAAAAAGGGAGCCTTTTCGAAAAGCTCCCTTGAAATCCTGATTTTTTTCGGTGGTCGTTACAACCCGCCCAACATCACTTCGAATCCGGAAACTATTTTCCATCGTTTGAGGAAATGTCCAGAATTTTCGCCGGCGGCTCGCCGGTCCACACCTTATGCATGACATAAACTACCGCGAAGAACAGAGCGATTGTGATGATCCATACCGCAAACGGATGGTCGAAGAATCCCAGTATCAAAAACCCCACCGCAGATGTCACAGCAGCGGTCAGCGCATACGGAAGCTGAGTGTTTACATGCTCTATATGGGGGCAGGCGCCACCCGTCGAAGACATGATGGTGGTATCGGAAATGGGAGAGCAGTGGTCGCCGAAAACTCCGCCGGACAATACCGCTGCAATGCAGGGAAGTATGTTTATTTTCATAGCAACAACCAGCGGTATAACTATCGGAATCATGATGGCCCAGGTCCCCCATGAAGTCCCCGTGGAAAAGGCTATGAAAGCCGAAATCAGAAATACCGTGGCGGGCACGGCCCAGGTGGGAAAGGTGTCGGACATGATGCTTGAGACATATACTCCAGTTCCAAGTTCCTGGCATGTCTTGCCTATAGTCCATGCGAGGGAAAGGATGAACAGAGCCACCATCATGGATTTTGCCCCCTGAATGACGGCTTCCATGGAGTCCTTCAATCTAACGACACCTCTCACGGAGTAGAATATGGCGCTCAAAATGACCGTTATTGTGGCGCCCCACACCAGGGATGTGGCTGAATCGCTGTTCATAACTGCGGTAAAGAATCCGGATTTGCCCTCAAAGAATCCGCCGCTGTACGCCATGGCTATGAGCATTATGACTATCAATCCGAGCAGGGGGGCCACCATGTCGATCGCCGAACCCTTTTCCGATTTTTCCAGACTTGCAAACTCATCACCGGGAGGGTTTTTCATTATGCTTGCATCCCACAATCCTTTTCCGGACAGGGCCCTTCTTTCGGATGCGGCCATGGGCCCGTATTCCAGGTCTGTAAAGGAAGTAATAAGCACCATAAGCACTATGAGCCACGGATAAAAATCATACGGAATCATCTGCACATAGACTGTATATGGATTCAAATTCAGCTTATACTGCTCAAAAAGCGGCACCATCAACGACGCCACGTAGGCCACCCAGGTGGAAACCGGCACCAGGGTGCACACCGGCGCTGCCGTGGAGTCTATGATGAACGATAGCTTTGCCCTTGATACCTTGAATCTGTCGGTAACCGGCCTCAGCGCGGTCCCTACCGTCATGCAGTTGAAATAGTCATCCATAAAAATGAGCACGCCCAGGCACCATGTGATAAATAGAGAAATTCCCCTGCTTTTTATATGTTTTTCAGCCCAGCGCCCGAATGCCTGAGGCCCGTTTGCCCTGGAAACCATGCCGATAATGGCCCCCAGCAGCACCGTAAACAGCAGCACACGGAAATTCCAGGAGGGGTCCCCGGCGGTGTTGATCAACAGCTCCATTGCTTTTTTAAAGGCTTCGATGATGTTGCCGCCGGTAAGGGTGAGCGCCCCAGCCGTAATGCCTATGACAAGGGAGCTTAAGACTTCCTTGGTTATCATGGCAAGCCCTATGGCCAGGATGGGCGGAAGCAGCGAAAGAAAACCGTAGTGGACGGGCTTTGACGCTTCCTGTGCTTCTCCCTCGCCGAATGCGGGGATGGCGAAAGACAGAATCAACAAAATAATGATGCCCCAAACAATACCTTTGCCCAATCTCAACACAAAATCCCCCTTTGTCAATTTTTAAAAAGAACAGGTCTTTAAAGGAACCACCCCGTCTTTCTCCTGCGCATCCCCCCATTCATAAGTATTTTTCTGCCCTAATGTGAATATTTTTGATTTTTGCCCAAACAATATAATTTTCATCATATATACTGGCTAATCAGTGATATTTGCAAATCTTATTCCAAATCTAGCAAGATTGAATTTTATATTATTTTTCACTTTTTTTGCAGGCAATTTATGGGCGGCATAGACTTCAGCCCCCCAACTATTTGCCTGTTTTTCAGCGATTAAGCCGGATTTTTTGCACTGCTTTTATTTTAACAATTTTCAGCAAGGAATTCAAGGCTCGCTGGAAAATAATCCGTTTATTGCATATCCGGTTGTCACATCAAAGACTCATACTCATCCAGCAGCTTTTCAAAAACCTGCAGGGCATCCAGTATGGGCTTCGGATGTGAAAGGTCCACTCCAACTTTTTTCAAAAGCTCCAGCGGATATTCGGAACTGCCTCCCGACAAAAATTCTTTATATCTTTTTACAGCACAGGAGCCTTCTTTCAATATTTTTTCTGAAATAGCCACAGCCGCAGAAAAACCGGTGGCATATTTATAAACATAGAAACTGGTATAAAAATGTGGTATCCTTGCCCATTCATAATCTATAAGTTCATCTACAACCATATGCTTTCCATAATACTTCTCGTTCAAGCCATGGTATATTTTGCTTAGGATTTCCGCATTAAGCGATTCACCACTTTCCGCCATTTCGTGCGTTATTTTCTCGAACTCCGCAAACATCACCTGACGGTATACGGTGCCCCTGAACTGCTCCATAAAATGATTCAAAAGGTACATTTTTTCTTCTTTTAGTTTTGCTTTCTCCAGAAGATGATTTATCAGGATTGCCTCGTTGCATGTGGACGCCACTTCCGCCAGAATTATCGGATACCGTGCGTAAATATAAGGCTGGTTGGCAAAAGAGTAATACGTGTGGATGGAATGCCCCATTTCATGGGCAATGGTGAACACATCGTCCAGCCTTCCCTGGAAATTTAAAAGAACATACGGATGAACCCCGTAGCATCCCCATGAATAAGCGCCGCTCGTCTTGCCCCTGTTCTCGAAGACATCTATCCACCCGGAGTCAAAACCCTGCCTCAAAATTTCGAGATACTCCGCGCCCATGGGAGAAAGCCCTTCCATCACCATATACTTAGCTTCCTCATAGGTTACCTTTTTATCGTAGTCTTTTATCAGGGGTACATACAAATCGTACATGTGAAGCTCATCCAGACCCAGTGCCTTTTTCCTGAGCCTCACGTACCTATGCAGCAGATCGAGCCTGCTATGAACCGCATCTATCAGGCTGAAGTAAACATCCAGCGGGACATTGTCCGCAAAAAGCGACATTTCCAGAGAAGAATTGAATTTCCTCTGGTTTTTGTAAAATATATCTCTCTTTACATTGGCTGAAGTAGCCGCAGCCAGTGTATTGATTAAGCCTTTATACGTGCTGTAAAGGGCTTCGAAAGCAGATTTTCTTACTTGGCGGTTTCTGCTCTCCATAAAATTTATGTACCTGCCCTTTGTCAGCTCCACATCATTGCCATCATCGTCCTTCACGATTGGAAATCTTATATCCGCATTGTCCAGCATTCTAAAAATGTCGCCGGGAGCCTCTGCAATTTCTCCAGCATCGGCCAGCATCTTCTCCCTTTCCGGGTCCAGTATGTGGTCTTTCATCCTCAGAAGGTCATCAATGTAATGTCTGTACGCCTTCAATTCTCCCCGCTCATTCAAAAAGCCCTCAAGTGTTTCTTTCGAAAGTGCGAGAATCTCTGGTTCAATAAAAGAAAGACCGCTCGACACCTGTACCGAAAGCCCCAGCGCCCGCTCAGCCAAAGCCTGGTATTTCGCCCGACCATTGTCCTCATCCCTGCGCATCCTTGCATATGTAAAAATCCTGTCATTCATCCGCCCGATTTTATCTTTTAATTCCAATATGCCTGCCAGTTTCTCGGCGGAATTAATGCTGCCGCGATAATCTTCTGCCTGGCTCAGAAGCCGCTTTATGATTGCAAAATCTTCTTCCCACAATTCATCGCTTCCGTAAATGTCCTCAAGCTTCCATTTATACTTCGGATCGATTTCTTCTCTTGACGGAAGTATTCTCATCGTCATCATCCTCTCTACGATATTATTATGCAATATTTAAAAATGTTTTCACTGTAGAAAGTCAATTTTAGCGGTAGTAACGGCCCCGGCACCGGACGTTCGGTAAACCGCTCTAAAGTCCAGCCCTACGCTTCGCAGGGCAAGCCGGCGATTTCAAGGGCGTTTTCGATTTACCGATGCTGACTCTAGCCGCTTTTGACAACCCCTATGTATTTTTCATTGCGATAATCGCATATATATTAAAGTCGGTCTTGAAACAGGTTCGTCCGACAGCAGAATATATTTTTTTATTTCTCCCGCTGCCCATTCCATCTTGCTTTTATCATTTGCATATATCGTCGCAATGGGTTTACCTTTTTTTATCATATCGCCAACTTTGCCTCCCAGCATTATGCCCACGGAAAAATCGATGCGGTCTTCTTTCTTCTCCCTTCCTGCTCCCAGTCTCATAGCTACAAGGCCCAGGTCGAGAGCCATCAAGTCCCTTATATAGATATTCCTATCCGCGACCCATTGCTCGACGAATTTTGCCCGGGGCAGCAGGGATATGTCATCCACCACCCTCTCATCTCCTCCCTGGCTCTTGATGAAGTCCCTGAATCTTTGCAGGGCTCTGCCGCTGTCAAGAGCGTCTTTGAGCAGTGCTTTTGCTTCCTCATCATCCCCCGCCACACCGGCAATTTTCAGCATATCCGCACCCAATGCCATGCATACTTCCAACAAATCTTTTGAGCCCCGTCCCTTTAAAACGTCTATAGCCTCAATTATCTCCAGCGAATTTCCGATGGCCAGCCCCAAAGGCTGATCCATGTTCGTGATATGAGCCACAGTCTTTCTTCCCACGGAGGCTCCGATGTCAACCATCAAACGAGCAAGTTCTTTAGCGCTCTCTATGTCCTTCATGAACGCCCCTCTTCCGACCTTTACATCAAGGACTATTCCATCCGCTCCGGCAGCTATTTTTTTGCTCATGACGGAGCTGGCAATGAGAGGTATGGAATCCACTGTGGCCGTCACGTCTCTTAACGCGTACAATTTTTTGTCAGCAGGAGTTAGATTTTTTGTCTGTCCCATGATGGCTAAGCCGCATTTGTTGACTTTATCAATAAATTCTTCTTCGGTCAGTTCCAGCCTCATACCGGGGATCGATTCCAATTTATCGATAGTACCGCCCGTATGGCCCAGGCCCCTACCCGACATCTTTGCAACGGGCGCGCCGCAGGCAGCCACCATGGGCGCCAGCACGAGAGTCGTCGTATCCGCCACCCCGCCGGTAGAGTGTTTGTCGACTTTTATTCCTTTAATGGAAGCAAGATCCATCATATCTCCCGAACGAGCCATGGCCATCGTGAGATTTGCAGTCTCCTCAGGCGTCATGCCTCTGAAGTAAATTGCCATGGCAAGCGCGCTCATCTGGTAATCAGGAAGATTGTCTCTCGTATATTCCGATATAATGTAATCAATTTCATCTTTTGAAAGAGCTCTGCCGTTCCGCTTTTTCATGATGAGGTCATACATGCGCATGTTGCCGCCTCCTTCAAATTAAAAAGATTTTATTTAAGCAATTCAATGGCTGTGGCTTTTTTGAAATTCATTACGGAAAGCCTCTATTTAATATAAATCTTTGTAAATTTGCTTTCCCATGCATTTTAATACGCCATATTACAAATCAGTTGAAGAAAAAGCACCTGGCAGCAGCTCTTTAACTGTTGTGAGTTTCATATCTCCCTTCATATTGCTTAAAATAACGGTCAAGCCTTCGCCTCCCAGCTCGAGCATGACCTGTCTGCATGCGCCGCATGGCGGCACGGGTTTATCGGTATCCGCCACCACCGCTATGGCCTTAATTCGGGTATCTCCACTGGAGTACGCATTAAAAAGCGCCGTCCTTTCAGCACAGTTTGTAAGGCCATAAGAGGCGTTTTCTATGTTGCATCCCTTATATATTTTCCCATCCTCCGTAAGGACACATGCGCCCACCTTAAAGCGGGAATATGGCACATAAGCCATTTCCCTTGCTTCCTTCGCCAGTTCTATCAGCTTTTCATAATCCATCGTTATGCACCTTCCTAAATAATCATAAATTTCATAGTATATTTTACCATTCAAGGAAACTACGGGCAAGTTTCGGTACCCTAAACCGGAAAGGAATTTAGTAAAACTTCATGTGCAATAGAAAAGCCAAGAAAAGCCGCATTAGCACATGCCGCAGCTTTACTTGGCTTTTTCAAACTTTGCATTTTGTTACTGTGCAATTTTTATCCAAAAATCAGGCATGGACCGTATATCATTTAAACATGCATGATGCAAAACGCATTACCATCAGATGATGAAAATATATATCTATATTTTCGGGATAGTACTAATTTATTTTGTGGAATATAACATATTTCTCCTAAAGAGAAATTTTGTTGACCAGATAGCCAAATTGGGCCGCTTCCTATCAAAGTCAATTTCTATATCATTTTGATTATTCATATTGTCTCCTTATTTCAAAGCGAGAAAGCCGCCCGTCAAGGCGGCTCGATTTTACTCCAATAACGCGAAAAAGCCCAGCAATACTAGATTTTTCGCGGATCAACATCGTATCAATATTGATGTTATGATTTGTATTGTTAGGTAAAAAAAGATGCCGTAATTACTACTCATAGTATGGATAACCGGAACTTGAATATTGGCTTAAAGATGCTCTCATGGTCCTATGCCCATTAATTTCAAACTCGCCGTATTTGCTGCGCACAGCCTTACTTTTTCATCAATTGCGGCAGTTCAGGTTATCCTGACTAACCATTTTTTGAATAACTATTGGGACAAAAGTTCTATTCCATTTAAACTAATTTGTTGAGAGATATCTTCTTTCCGTATCTCGTTTATCAGTCTAACAGTTTCATTCATATATTGGTTATGCTCTTTGCCAGATTCAAACTTTATTACAAATGGTGCATCTGATTCCACAAGAATTTTTTCTTTTGGGAGTATAGAAACAATTTTTTTACCTCGATCAGAATTAATCATTTGACTGTTTATCGAAAAAAAGCAACCGAGCTTAATGGCATCCTGTAATGTCTTAATGTCCCCCGTGAACCAATGCATAATAAATTTATTGCTTTTATTACGTACATTACTTCTGAGTATTTCTAAAATGATATCTGCGGAACGCAAACTATGGATTGATATAATTTTATTTCCATACCAATCACATTTATCAATTATATCATTAAATATCCTTATTTGAGCATCTATTGTTTTATAATAGCGTGGTCCTTGATCAATCCCAATCTCGCCAATAAATTTTGCCTCCTCAATGTATTTAAAGAGTATATCTAATTCCTTTTCTCTTTCTGCAATTAATTGAGGATGAAGGCCAAGCGCCACAAATACATGAGAGTATCTGCTACATAGCTCCCGATTTTTTTGATATGCTCGGGGCGTAGTCGTCATTGTTATTATAGAATTTTTATAGTTTTTTGTGTCATCTAAGAATTTATTCATATTATCGAACAAATCCAGATGACAATGAGAGTCTATGTATCGCAAAGCATTCAATCCTTTTTGTTAAGGTTTAGTAGAGACGCAACTTCAAAAAGTCCTCTCGTATACACATCGCACAATTCATGCAAATATTCAGGTTCATGATCTAACGGCCCAGATTTATGTATTAAAAATTCTGATATAGATGGCTTCTTAGTAAGCTTTTGTATTGCAACCTCAAAAGATCGCAGCTGCGCCCCTGTTTCGGTATTATGCAATTGTTTGAGTATATCTAAATCTTCAATGTAATATTGTGTTTTATCGTTTTCCTGACCAAACGCAAAGTTTATAGCTGCTCTCCGAATTATACATGGCACACAATGCCCACAATGCATATGAGTGCTACCACGATATCTATATTTTGTTGGAGCCGAACACGACATTGATATAGGCAGTAAATCAAGTAATAATTCCTTATTTAGACAATCACGTGCCATTTCACCTTTTGTCTTATTCCAATATGGATTTCTTATGGATTTTCCAAGGTTAACTATGCCTAAAATCTCATTCCATAGTTTGAAGTAATACGGATGTGTTGTTCTTGTACTATGAGATCCAACTCTTAAATCATCCAAGGGGACATTTATTGCAATAAGACCATTTTCTGGTACATCCAATATATCTACTTTTGGAAGTCCGGATAATGCAAATAACGCTAAAGATATATATAAAAACGATCTGCTTCTGGTAGTGTTTTCTTTACAGCTTTGACTTACAATATGTTTATTAAAAGACATCCATAAATTTAGTTGAGAAAACGAAATATCCGCATAGTTATTACTCAAAGTATTTATTATTTCTTTCTGATAATTTTTAGTATATCCATCACCTGCATGGCTAATAAATAAAGGAGTTTTCTTCTCTTCCAAAGAGTTAATCGCAAATATCAAACTATCCATTCCGCCAGAAAATAGCGAAACGGTATCATAATCATATAACGATATTATTTTGACCTTCGGGGTTATTTCGTTAACATTAAAATTCCTACTACAATAATTTATATCCCATATATCCCCAGTAAGGAACCTTAACATTTTTTCAAAATGATCTTTTGTGGGTATCCAGACATCAGGATTTGATACAGGCACAACTAAAGAAAACTCTCTTGTCCATGAGTCCTGAGAGTCAATATCACGTGATACACGTGTATCGGCTAAGTATACTAATGTAGCTAATGTTAAGATGTCAAAGCCCAACTCCGATGGAACAACATTTAACTTAAGTAAATACTTAAAAGTTTTTTGAATCCCATATCTTAAATAAGTCGTCTTATCGAGAAAAGGAACACAAATTATTTCTCTGCCAGATTTTGAATAATCTTTAAAAAGTGATTCATCGTAATTATAAAAGCCATAGAATGTATACCTTCTCATTTACTCTTCACCCTCCTCAGCAAGATTTTCCAAAATCGTATAGGCCGTCAAATAAACTCCATCAACAACTTCTCTCGCACGTTCATCGCTTATTTCTTGAAAATCAATACCAAGTCCCGTAATAGCATCACTAACGGTTCCTTTTATAAACTCGCTTAATTGACTCTCAATAAAATTAATTTCATCAATATCATCAGGCAGACGAAAAGTATTTTTCCCTATATCGTTAATTAACCTCTGCATGATAACATTGGAAAAATAAACTTCCATTATTGCTCGAAGCTGCGTTTCATTTATTCCGCTATTTTCTTCAATACCCATCTCTTTGATTAATGGTAACAAATCAATAAATGCATTCCTTGCTATTCCTTCATCAGTCCGTCCACCATCAGGGCAAATGTAATCAACAAGACCCAGAAAAATCTGATCGATCGGCTTTCCTATTAGGTTTTTAAAACCATGCCGCTCTAAAGTTGCATTTAGACCGTTAGCCGAAATGCTTCCTAAAACACTTATTAATCTGGTACTACTACTTTTTGCAGCACCAAGTCTTTGAGAAGCGTTGGACGCACCTCCTAAAGAATGCCGAACATAGTTAGAGGCTGCTCGATGAAGGCTGCCACTATTTCTGCCTGATGATTTTATGTAGTCTGTAAATTCTTTTCTCGGATATCTAAAACGATCCCTATCACCGGGTGGAGGAAGCGGCTTGTCATCTCCAGGATTATCACCGGGCCCATCATCTACCCATGAGGGAACTAAAGGAGTATTACCTTTTTGTCCAGAGTTGCTATTGGATGTGCCCATACCAATACCTCCGTTACAAATTATTTATATTTCTTTTGGACAGCTTGAGCTATCATTTTTACGGTTGTATTCCCGTTTTTCGCTATCTCTTGTATATATTCACTAAGCTGCCTCTTATAATTATCATCTGTAATACTCTTTTCCCAACCAGAACAAATCCACGCTCCAACTGTAGCTACTGGGAACGTCTTTATGAATTCAATAAGTTTTTGTTGCAATTTTGGATGAAGCTCAACTAGTGCCCTAATCCCATCAATACCTTGTGGAATATTGGAATAGTCAGTATTTTCCTGCACTTTACTACAAATGAGATCAAATATCATTTCTGCATTCGATTGACTCAGTGCACTAATTTCTTTTGTTAACGACGCGATCAACATTCTGCTTCCCATCAATTTTTGAACCAATTCGCGTATTTGTTCTGATTGTACTTGTGTAAGGAAGAAGTCTTTGCGTTCTTTACTTGCAAAATAATAGGGGCGAAGATCCTCTTCCCCAATAAGAGGCTCAATCTTTAACCATTCCAATAATTCTTCATTATTTTCCCACTCCTTGAGTTGGCTTTCAATAGCAGATATGTTTGGAGCTTTAGCATCAAGCCCTTCAGTTTTTTTGTCTTCAGGTATTTCTTGTCCAGACTCCTTCTTGCTTTCTAAATATGCTATAAAAGGACTAGTACCATCTGGTGAGAGATTAGAAGCAATACTCTCATAGACATTCGGAATAAAACGTTCCAGAAGCATCAATTTTGCTAAGCAAGATAATTTGATATCTTCACCATATCCTCGAGCGTGAGCTATATCATACCTGAGCAGGAGTGTATTTATAAACCTTTTAATCTGCCTTGGATTACCTGATGAACGTTTTGAAAGAATACTTGATATTTGATTCGAAATTCTAATCTGTTCTGCTACTGATTGATACTTGTCGTCCCCTAATATGCTCTGGATTTCTGATACTGTTATACCTTCTCCAATCCATGGCCTCTTTATCTTTTCTAGTGCATGTCCTATTAAGCGTGTTATACTTTCGCTATCTGCTGCGTCTAAAGAAGAACTTATCATTAACAATGTTATATATGTCTTGGCCTCAACTTCACCAAGTGCAGGAATTTTAAATGGAACTTGCACAAGTTTTTCAAGATATCTTCTAGAAAACTCTTTTGATATCTCGTTTTCGGGTAAATCGGGGAAATGCTTTTTTACTGCATACTCTATCATTGCCTCATCAGCAGCAATAACAAATGCCGTGGATTTAGAGAACATAAATAGACGAACAGCCTCAAGTGTCTCAATTGCAACTTCGGGTAAGCACCGGTCAAGATCATCTATTAAAACTACCAGTTTACTGATACCTGCTTTTTTCATTAAATCATCAAATGATTTTTGAAACTCTTGGAAAGCAATAGATGTTGATTCTTTAGAAAACAGTTTGGAATCATTAGAGAACTTTCCTAACTTTTCAATGATGCCAGAAACTTTTTCAGGATCTTTAACACCGTCTTTTAGCGCAGTTATAGCATCAGTGATTAATGTCACAGGAGGAACACCAGTTAGAGCTGTGACCGCTATGCTACCGGCACCTTTCGCAACTTTCAACCAATCAATATTCTTCTTAATTTTTTCTATTATATCTTTAGCTTTTTCCTTTAATGAGCGCTCTTCTATCAATGTAGTTACAACGCTTTCCATTAAAGCTATTTTAGCGTCTTCAAACCCTTGATATTTCCATCCATTAAACTTTATACATGCAATTGATTCTTGGGAGGCCAATTCTTCTTTAATCATTTCCAAAACGCTAGATTTTCCAGCACCCCAATCACCGTGGACTCCTATAGTGATCGGTTCATCCTTGTTATCAACTATAAGTTTCACTATTGACTTTGCAATAGGCTTACTATTTATCATATCAATACAGGTTTCATTATCAGATAAGATCATATGATATTACCCTCCCAATTCATTTATTACCCGATTCATATACCCATACAAAAGTTACAATAACCCGCCATACTTTGTTTTCATAACATATTTGACGCTCTTAATCTGTGCATTTTTCGGTTTTCAGTATGTTATGAATTGCAAATGCAATGCCGAAACGGGAAGCCCCTTCGATTTGCCCTTCAGCACAAAGCGTATGAACCCTTATTGCTATAACTGCAAGCATCCCGAACTTCCCATTATTCGCATTATACGAACTTGCTCGAATTCTTTCTGTTGTTCAGAACAACTCTTTCGGTTTAGCATGTTTCTTACATCTACCATCCTTCGGTTTCACAGCATCCTTCGGAATTGCCCAATTGTTCCCAAATCGAACAGCGCCAGGGATCTTTCCTTGAGCGCATAAAACTTGCGCTCTACGCTGCGTGATGCCCCATTTTTCAGATGCTTCTCTTGCGGTCATATAGTCCATAACAACAATCCTTCACAGGAAAATATTACATATTATAATTATATATCGATAACGCGAATAATACAATGAATATATCAAAAAATGATTTGTCTTTTGCCTTTGGCAACTATACTTAATAAAAAGCTTACAATCTGATTACTTTCCCATTCAGCAAATTCGTCGCGGTTTGTATATTGTTTCTGTTCAAAATCGTCAACTAATATTTCGCAAGAATAGCGCTTAATATTTTTGATTACACGGCAAAATTCATGATACGCAATCTCCTTTAGCCATGCCCAGAACCGGTAGTTGCTGTTATATGAGGCAATGTACTGTATGGACTTCAGTGCTGCGTTTTGAATGACATCCTCCTTATCTTCCTTTGTCAAAAATGACCGACAGCTGATGTAAAAAACATAACTTCGGAGGAGTGGATAATTGTGTTCAAACAACTGCTCCAAGGCTGTTGTACCTCCAGATACGCATTGCAAGCTGCCCAGCTTAAACCAACAGGAAAGCGTATATTATGCATTTCAATTTTACATTCCTTGTTCAAGCTGCATTCCTCCTTGCTCCTGTTCTGTTTGTTTCATGCTCTCTGCGATCTGCTGGCGGTCGTAGCAGTAGATGTAGGCGTTATAATTGCCCTGCTGGGGAAAACAGCGGATGTAATAGCTGTAGGCTTCGGTTTCCAGCTTGAAGCCATAGGAATTGCTGCAGTATTGGTCTGTGAATCTGGCGTCCTCATGGTCATGGCACCACTTTGCCATCGCATTCAAATTTTCAAGCGGGCCGCATCTGCGGAGTTCATCTATTACTGTCTGGAAGTCTTCTTTGAATGCCGGAGTTATAAGCTCTGCAAGATGGTCAAACCATGTATGCCAGAACTCTTTACCCTTATGCCCAAAGTCACATCGGAAATGCCCGATGCATCCGCGCTGTATATCGTCATCGCTGTTGCTTGAAAAGAAAAGAGCCGCCTCATTTTTGTCGGCGGCACACAGCTCATATTTCATTTTTATGCCTTGATCCGGCTGCGTGATCACACGGAAGCTGTCCTCGCCGGGAACTAGGGCAAGACTTCTGCCATTATCCCAAGTCATTTGGAGCTGGCCGATATCATCCACACAATCCACCGTACCCTGTAACCCGCGGGGCATATCTGCTTCGCCGCTCATGGAAACAAGTTCGATGCGGGTACCGGGAGGGTATTGGTCTTTGATTCGTTGTATGCGTCTGTGGTCCATATTCATGCTGATACCTCCGTTTTTCAAGGTTCTATATAAATAGCGGAGCTGCTTTGCTCCGCTAAATGGTTTTATTATTTGCTATACATCGGGATATCCTATATCGTGAGCGGTTGTTCCATCGTAATGCCGCCTTTGAAAATAAAGAGCAGCTTATCTTCATTCACCACCTTGATGGTGTCGATAAATTGCCGCACGATGTTGTTGCTGTATTCCGTTATTTCAAAGGGGGCGTCTTCCAGCGCCTTGCAGATGTCGTCCATCTGCCTGGCGAGTTTATCCGGACCGTTTTGCTCCGCCTGGTATTGCTCCAGTGTTTTCTGCAGGGATTTGATTTCCTCCGAAATTTCTCTGAACTTGTCCTCGTAGCTTTCGGCGTTTCCCGCCTTTGCCGCGACCGCCACCAGCTCCATCATGCTGTCCTGCAGCTCGCGGATGCGGTTTTCGATTGCGTATGGATTGGTCGCGCCGCTGCTTTTTTCAGAAAGCGTGATTTTCAGATTGGTTTTAAGGATACCGATGAGCCGTTCCCGATTGCTCATCATGGCGTTGATGGCTTTCAGCACCGCTGCCTGAAGCCTTTCTTCATCAACGGTGGGGGAGCTTTTGCAGTATTTCGTGCCGTAGTCCAACCGGCTGATGCACCGCCACACGATCTTTTTCTTGCCCCGCTTTGACCAGGTCACCCGCTTGTAGGGAGTACCGCAGTTGCCGCAGATAAGAAGCTCGGTCAGGGCGTACCTTCCGCTGTATTTGGATTGTCCGGTTTTGCTGGTCTTGTCGGATACCTTCCGCTTTCCGGCACGGCGGGCGATTTCCGCTTGCACTTTCTCAAAAAGCGTACGGTCGATGATCGCCTCATGGTGGTTTTGAACCAGGTATTTGGGTAGCTCGCCGTTATTTTTCCTTGTTTTCTTGCTGATGCAGTTTTCCACGAAGGTCTTTTGCAGGAGGGCGTCGCCGCAGTATTTCTCGTTCCGGAGCATATACTGCAGGGCGCCGACGGACCATTGGGGCTTTCCTCCAGCCGCAGCGATGCCTTCCGCTTCCAGCATCCGCTTGATATCAGGCACGCTGCTTCCGGCAAGATAGCTTTGAAATATCCGCCGCACTACAGCCGCCTGTTCGGGGACCACCCTGGGCTTATCATTCTCGCCCCGTTCGTATCCGTAGATTCTTGAATACTGGAAGGATACCTTTCCGCTTTTAAAGGCCTGGCGTTTGCCCCAGCGGACGTTCTGGCTGATTGACTCGCTCTGCGCCTGGGCGAAGCCTGCCAGCATGGTGATAATAATTTCGGTGTCCGCTTTCATGGTGTTGATGTTTTCGTTTTCAAAAATGACCGCTATCCCCAGCTCCTTGAGTTCCCGGATGTAGTTCAGGCAGTCTACCGTGTTTCTCGCAAACCGGCTGATAGACTTGGTCAGTATGATATCAATCTTGCCCTTCCTGCACAGACGGATCATTCTCAGAAAGTTGGTGCGCTTTTTTACCGACGTCCCCGTGATGCCTTCGTCTGCGAATATGCCTGCCAGCGTCCATTCGGGGTTGCTCATGATCTTGTCGGTATAGTAAGCCACCTGCGCCTCGTAGCTGGTGAGCTGTTCCTCCTGGTCGGTGGAGACCCTGCAGTATGCGGCGGCGCGAAGCTGCCGGGGGAAGGTCCTGTTTTGGGCTACGAGTGGATTGGCGGGGATGATGATAATTTGCTTTTCTTGCGGTTGTAAATCGCTTTGTGCCGTCAGCATGGCATTGCTCTCCTTTCCGGCCTGTTTTCAAGGCTCTGTCCGTTTTTTAACTTCAGGGAGACCGTTCCGTCCGGCTGGACGACGACCGCGTCCACGGCGCATTCGAACAGCTCCGCATCAAACTGTGTTAGGAGTTTACGGCTTTCAAAGGCCGCTTTGATTTCCCGCGCCTTTTGCGGCAGGAGACCGTCCGGGCAGCTCTCGTATTGGGCGGCGGCGCGGGCCATGATCAGGATTCTGGCGTATTCCTCGTCGCAGTCCGTCTTGTCCAGTTCCCGGTTGATCTCGTTGGTCAGCCTTGTGATTTCGAGGTCATGGCATCGGCTTACAATGTCCGGGATTTCGATGCGCTGCGGATTTTCAACGGCAAGGTTCAGCAGGGAGATGATCTGCCCGGTCAGCAGGGTGTCGGTGATTTTTGCCGTGCGGCGGCACCCGGTATTTTTGCATTTCCATTTCTCCCCGGTCCGGTTGTCCAGAATCCTTTCATAGGGGCTTCCGCATTCTCTGCAAAATACTTTCCTTTTCAGGGCTGTAATCTCCGGAGCCGTATGTATATCCTTGCGGGTATATTTTGCCTGCTGGAGCAGGGCGGACTGTCTGAACTCGTCCTCCGTGACCAGTTTGGGATATCCGTCCTGTCCGGTATATTTCCGGTTTTGCAGGATGCGTCCCACCATATTCTTGTTCCAGCGGGAGGAGCCTTCGCTATAGGGCTGCCCCGCTTTTTCCAGCATGGCGGCGATCCGGCCGTAGGACTCGCCGGATATGTATTGCCGGAAGATCAGCCGCACCATTTCCGCTTCCCTGTCATGAGGTACGATGACTCCTTCAGAAAGCCGGTATCCGAATGGGATGTATCGGTTTTTCATGCTACCGCACCGTCCTTTCTATGGGTTCGGCAAGCTCCAGACCGTTTATCAGCTTGAATTTCAGCCGTTCGCCGGACTCGGCGGTAACCAGCTCCACTATGCTGTCAAAGAGCGTTTCGTCAAAACCGCTCAGACGCTCCGGTCCGTCCTCCAGGATTTCGATCAGGCTCCTGGTTTCGGTGATGGCGCTGTCGTCCTCATCCTTTTCCATCAGCTTGTTTTTCTCTGCTTTTAAGGCGCGGATTTTTCTGCTCAGCTCGTCGGTTTGGGATATAAAAAGAGCGGAATCGATGATGCCTTTGGACTTCAGTCCGTTCAGCACATGATTCCGCTCAGTGAGTTCCGCGATCTGCCGGTTCAGCTCGACCACCTGCAGATTGCTTAAGTTTCGGTGTCGCTTGAGCGCCTGCAGTTGGTCCAACATGGGGGATAAAATTTTATCATAGTTCAGCTTTAGCTTGTGGTACAGCCGGAGGAATGCTCCGTAGATCTCCGGCTCCGGAATTTGGGTTACGGTGCAGTTAGATTTGCCTTTGTTGTGGTTGCGGCATACCCAGTAGGTTTTTCCGTTGCAGGTTTTCCTTTTGAAAAGCGACCCGCACTCTCCGCATCGAATCCTTTTGCTCAGCGGATACATCGAGCGTTTCGACATGGTAGGGATATTCCTGCTTTGGTTCAACTCCTGCGCCCTTTCGAAAATATCGCGGGAGATAATTGCGGGATGCGAGTATTTGACATAGTATTTGTCCTTCTCGCCTTTGTTGCGCTTTTTCTGGAACGGCAGGACGGCGGTGGTGTACCGTTTTTGCAGCAGGGCGTCGCCTGCATACCGTTCATTTTTCAGGAGATAGTCTATCGTGCTGTAGTGCCACCTGTCTTTTCCGTCCCTTGTGGGGACGCCCTGCGCAGTCAGTTCGGCTGCGATTTCGTCCTTGCTTTTTCCGTTCAGATAGCTGTTGAAAACATAGCGAACGATTTCAGCTTCCTGCTCATGGATTTGCAGGGTTCCGCTCTGCAGCCGGTATCCGAGGGGCGCTTTGCAGGTAATGAATTTGCCGTTTTTCATGCGGTGCTGATAGCTCCACCGCATGTTTCCCGATATGGACATGGACTCCTGCTGGGCGTTGCCGGAGAAAAAGGTCAGCAGCATCTCGTTGCTGATTTCTCCGGTATCGATGTGTTCCTTTTCAAAATAAATGGTCACGCCAAGGGATTTGAGTTCCCGGATGGTTTCCAAGCACTCCCTTGTGTTCCGGGAAAACCGCGAGATGGATTTGGTCAGGATTCGGTCGATTTTCCCCTTGCGGCAGTCGCGGAGAAGGCGCTGAAAATCCTCCCGCTTATCCATCCGCAGTCCTGTGACGCCCTCGTCGGCATAAATGTCGACGAGTTCCCAATTCTCGTTTTCCCGGATCAGCGTGGTGTAATGGCTCACCTGCGCCGCGAAGGAGTTCAGCTGGTCGTCGGAGTCGCTGCTGACACGGGCGTATGCCGCGATGCGCAGCTTGTCTTTTTGGGCCTGAACGGCCGGATTGATTACAATAACCCTGGGAGCTTCCGGCTGAAGTTCTCCCGCCAGTGCTCCGCCAACAGTATTTTGGCTTGTTTTCACGGCTTTTCGCCTCCTTTCTTGTCAACAACATACACTACCACACAACCGGCGTCATAGCTATACCCAATAGCGCTAAACAATGAAGATGGAGGCTCCCAATTGTTCGGCAATACGCAAGGCGGTTTTTCTGCCGTCCTCGGCGGTGATCTTACCGGTGGAAACCAGCCAGTTCAAAGCATTGAGAATTCCGATATAGTCGGCGTTGGCGCTGATTCTTTCGGCAGATTCGTTCATACCAGCTTCCTCCTTATTCCATTCTCATGGCGGCAAGGCCGCCATACATTTCCTCAAGCCGCGTCAGCTTGATTTCACCCTCCAGCGGGGAATAGAGTCCGATTCCAAGCTGGTCCAGTCCCCGGATGAAATCCATTGTTTTTACGGTATCCCTGCCCAGGCGGGAGAGATTTACAATAAGCAGCACATCCAGCTTGCCTTCAGCCGCGGCCTCGATTACCTCGGCAAGGCCGCTTCTGGCAAAATTCAGGCCGCTGCCGGTGTCCTGGGAGACTCCGACCACTTCAAACCCCATCTGCCCGGCGTAGTCCGCGAGTTCTTTCTGCTGCCCTTTGAGGCGGCCATGCTCGTCCTCCGGAGCGTCGATGCGGCAGTAAAGCCATGCTCGTTTCTTTTCATCCATATTTTTCATGCCTCCTGTACATTAGTGGTTTGATCCTACAAGGATGCTGCGGGGCGTGGCCGTCCCGCAGCATAGTTTCTAAGATCAAAGCGTTTTCGCTTGTTCTTCATTTCATGTCTGAATAAACGGCTTCAGACGATGCGCTTAATTCGACACTGCTCCCCAAGCACGAATGGCAGCGGCGCAAACTATCCGTGGTCAGCGGATATCACAGGAATTCCACCTCCCCGAGAGCCTCCGGGCCGCACTCTGGGACCTAACCTCGACTATGCAGGAGTATCATTATAGGCCGTTCAGGTCAACGCGATACAGTCCACCACAGACTGTTTTATGGCCGGGCATTTCTCGCTCGTCGCCTTTGATGCCATCGTTTTTACGGATCGCCTTGACTGATCCGCAGGCAGTCTTCGCGTGCCTGCCAATGTCGCTTTCCGTTTCCGGCTGAACGGCTAACGTATTTGAGCCGCTGGATATGGACGGCTAAAGCCGGCTTTTTTCAAAGAGCAATGGGGGAATAAAAAAACCCCCTCACTTCTTTAAGGAAAAAATGAGGGGGTTGAGCGGATTTATTTTTTATTTTTCCAAAAGTTTTTTCAGCTTCAGGAGAATCCTGCGCTTCTATCGTTGATAGTTCTTTGCGGCGTCCCCGTTTCCGCCGACAACTGGCGCTCGCTTTTCCCCTGGAAAAACAGCGCGTAAATCAGCAGCCGTTCCTGCTCGGAAAGCGTTTCCAGGCACAGCGCCAGCTTTTTAAGCATTTCCTTTTTGATGACGCTGTCCTCTATGGATTCTTCCGCGCGGGATAACAGGTAATCCACCTGAATGCCTTTTTCCTCGCATTCCTCAAAGGATATGTTGTGCTTGCCGGCGAGCTTGTCCAGATACGCTTCGCGCTCCTTCTGCCGGTAGTAGGCCTTATATACCTCTCTGCCCACGGCGACGCGCTTTTTGTTAATCAGCAATGTATACTTGCTCTCCTGTTCTTCCATGAGCTTGTCCTCCATTTCGAGATTTTTTAATCCGGAAAATGAAGAACAAGCGGAGGGGAGCGGCACCTTGCCGATTGGGCAAGGCGTCTATTTGTTGTTTTCAGTCGAAAACATAAGATTTTTGTCAAAAAGAAAACCGCAATCTGCGAGCTGCAAACTGCGGTTTTCCGGTCAATATGAGCTGGACTGCCAAATGAAAAATCTAATGAACGCGCATAAAGCCATAAGGCTGGAAGGTGCATATTCCAACCGAGAGAAATAATTCTTGCGCTGCAGATGCCTTGATAGCACGCAAATTCAGCTACTCCAACCTCTCAATAGATTTTTTCATGTGTCAGCCCTCCCGATGCTTTTAACAGTGCCAAGATTCACA
This sequence comes from Tepidanaerobacteraceae bacterium, assembly GCA_024655905.1. Taxonomy (GTDB): domain Bacteria; phylum Bacillota; class Thermosediminibacteria; order Thermosediminibacterales; family Tepidanaerobacteraceae; genus JANLFP01. Next base: position 3,894 of record JANLFP010000009.1, on the reverse strand, counting down.
TGGGTGTCGTATTTTGCCGAAAATTATCCGCCTTGGCAAACAAAAAACCCGCCGCTAAAAAGGGCAGGTTTTATTACACAGTCTTTGCGGCAACCAGGCTGTCATAGCGCTTTAAGCACCTTAGACCCTATGGCTTTGCGTCCCGGCCTTTAGGCAGGTTTGCCCTTGTCACGGATATTATGTTGATGTTAACGAAGAAGTTCCAGCTTATAGGTGAGCCTGGACCGCTTGGAACAAAAGCATTTCTTTTAGAAAAAGGCGGAGATAATGCTTGAGGCCGCAGTCCTTTTTTACCGCGGCCTCAAGGTATTAGCTTATTTCCATTGGTGAAGCTTATCTTTAGTATTTATTGTAGATCCGGTACAGGAACACGGCTGCTTCCGCCCTTGTGGCATTTGCGCGGGGGTTCAGCCTGTCCCCGGAGCCCTTGATCAGGCCTTCTTTAACCAGTGTGGCCAGGCTATTGGCCGCATAGCCGGCGATGTCTCCCTTGTCGCTGTATTTATCCAGCAGACCGTTGGCGTCCACAGCCTTCAATCCCCTGAATTTCTCCAGTGCCCTGGCTGTCAGCACCATCATGTCCTGACGGGAGATGCTTTCCTTAGGATTGAAACGGTTGTTCCCGCTGCCCGCGGCAATGCCCAGCTTTTTGGCGATGCCGAGGGCTTCATAATAGTAGGCGCCCGGCTCCACATCGTCAAAGTTGCCATCGAATTCCGCCATCAGTCCCAGGGTCCTGATCAGCAGCACCAGGTAATCGGCCCTGGTGATATTGGCAGCGGGGGAGAAGGTACCCTTTCCTGTTCCGCTGATGATTCCCTTGGAGGCCATAACCTCAACGGGTTTTCTGGCCCATTCCGCGCCGCCCAAGTCGCCGAATGTCTTGTGCACGTATGCCACAGCGTAGTAGCTGAAATGGGTGGTGGTGAAGGTAACGGTGCCGGTGGCCGGGTCGTAGCGCCCGTTGGGTACCGAAACCACGTTGCCGCTGCCGTCGATGTACCAGACCACGATATGCTCGGGATCGGCCAGCTCCGCCGCCGTCGGCTTATAGGGGATGCTTACCGTCACCGGTGCGTCGGGGTTGCTCCAGTTTGTCTGCTTGCCGTCCAGGGTCAGGGTGAGCTGGACAATAGGCCGGTCGCCGATGGCTGTTTTTACATCCTCCGGCAGGCTGGTCCTGTCGCCCCGGGCGATGGTGATGCCTGCCTTCTTTCCTTCCGTTTCCGGAATTCCCGCCAGCATCCCGGATGGGATGGTGATGCTGCCCGCGCCGGTGGAGAAGGTCAGAGCGCCTTCGCCCTGTGAGCCGGACAGGGAAGCGGCGGGTATTCCTACGGTATAGGAGTTCACGCCGGAAATGGAGGGTACTGTGAGGACCGCCGTTCCCGCGCCGGTAAAGATATCCTTCGCCAGGGTGCCCAGGTCTGTGGCCGCATTGCCCGCATTGGTATTGACACTGACGGGCAGGCTGGTTTCTGCTGTGCTGATGCCCGAAACCTCAGCTTTGTATGTTGGGGTGGCAGGAGTGCTGCTACTGCTGCCGCCTCCGCCGCCTCCGCCGCCACCGCCACCGGCACTGGAAGCCGTTAATGTCACCGTGTAGGTGTCGGCGGAGTCCACTGTCCCGTCATTGGCTGTGAATATCAGGGTGGTTGTACCTACAGCAGCCGGCGTGTATGAATAATCTTTGTTTGCCGCAACCGCCGCGGCGCCGTTCACCGATACCTTGTAGGTCAGATTGTCGCCGTCGGCATCCTCGAATATGGTGGACAGATCAAGGGTGTAGGCGTTGTTCACGGTCACGACGGCCGTCGCTGTTGCCGGTACGCCGGATTTGCGCTTCGGCGCGGTGTTCACGGGCGGCGCGGCCGCGGTGGTTACTGATGTCATGGTGTAAGCGGTTTTGTTCCCGGCTTCGTCCATAACGATGACGTTAAAGTAGTAGGTGGTATTGCTATTCAAGCCGGTAATTTCTTTTGTGCCGATATCTGTTGCGTAATCTCCTGCTGCTGTGCCGTTATATACCGCGTCTGTTACTGATGCTATATTGTCTGAATCCGAATAATAGACCCGATACCGCAGAGCGCCCTGGGGGCTCACATCGTCCGTCGCCTTGCTCCAGCTCAAGGTGACTCCGTTGTGGGTGAGGCCGCCGGCAGTGATGGTTCCGTCCGCCACGGCCGGCGGAGTGGTGTCAGGCTGGGCCGGCGCTGCATCTGTCGATACGGTCAGCCCCGCGCTCTCGGACGATGCCTTGTGGGTGGCGGTTTCTTTGACCCTGGCGGTAAAGGTGTATGAGGTTTCCGGTGATAGACCCGTGAATATATTGCTGTCCTGCCACAGGCCTCCGTTTACCCTGAATTCGTAGGCTGCGTTGGCTGCCAGGGTGACGCTGTTGTGGGTTTTGCTTGCCAGCGAAGGTGCTCCCGGGGCCGCCGGCCCGTCGGCTTTGTCCACAACAGCCGTCGGATCGCTGGTGACGCTGCCTGTGGCATGAACGCCATCGGCGGTGACGGTCACGGTGATGGTCTGTCCGATGTCGGCCTGCACCAATGTGTAGGCTGAGGCTGTGGCCCCCGGGATATCCGCTCCGCCGCGCTTCCACCGGTAGGTTGGCACGTCATCGCTGGTGTCCGGGGTATAGGTGATACCTGATATATCCGCTGTCAGTGTTTCGCCGTATTTGGCACTGCCGCTGATGGTTACACTGCCGCCCATGACCGGCAGTGATGCCGCCGTGACGGTGATGGTTGCCTCGCCGTATACCCCGGAGCCGTCGTTGGCCGTCGCCCTTACCGTCACTGTGCCTTCTCCGGTGCCCGTGAGCAATCCGGTGGAAGCGTTTATGCCGGCTGTGCCCGTTCCGGAATACACGCTCCAGGTCACGCTCTTATCCGTGGCATCAGAAGGCAATACTTCCGCTGTCATTTGCAGGGTACCGCCGTTCACTACTGTTGTCGCGTCGCCTGCCCCTCTTACGGTGATGGAGGTTACCAGGGTGGGCGGCGCCGCCGTTACCGAAACCGGTACGGTTACATCTGCTGTATCCGTCCCGTCGTAGACCGTGACCACAACCGATGTGTCGCCCGCCGCCACGCCGGTGAGGGTAACAGTGCCGCTATTAAGGCTTGCCGTTGCCTTTGCTGTGTCCGGGCCTGTCACAATGGCCGTGATGGTCAGCGGATCGCTGTCCGCATCCTCCGCAATATCGGAGGCGGTAAAGGTGGCCGTGCCGCCCGCGGTCACGCTTTGGGTTGGCACCGGATTTTTAGCCATTGGCGGGTTATTCGCAGGAGGCGCCGTATTCACCGTCAAAGTTGCCGCATTGCTGGTTGCGCTGCCTGCCGCATTGGTTACCACTACAGTGTAGCTTCCGGCATCCGACGCTTGCACATTGCTGATGGTCAGGGTATCGGTGGCGGCCCCGCTGATGTTGCCGCCGTCGGAAAGGTTATTGCCGTCCTTCTTCCACTGGTAGCTCAAAGGTGCGTCTCCCGTCGCCGTTACCGTAAAGGTGGCCGTTTCTCCCGCGGTCACCGTCTGATTAGTCGGTTGGGCAGTAATGGCCGGAGCTACAGGAGCCGGATTAATGGTTATGCTCAAATCTTTTGTGTCGCTGCCTGCGCTGTTTTCCGCCTTTACGGTAAAGTTAAATGTACCGGCGGCCGTCGGCGTTCCGGATATGTTTCCATCACCTGACAGTGTCAGTCCGGTTGGCAGGCTTCCGCTATCAAGGCTCCAGGTGATGGGCGCATCACCGGTTGCTGTAAGCGCCTGGCTGTAAGCAGTGTTCACCGTGCCATCAGGCAGGCTTGCCGTGGTAATGGCCGGAGCTGCAGGAGCTGCCGTGACGGAAACCGGTACGGTTACATCTGCTGTATCCGTCCCGTC
>JANLFP010000008.1 GCA_024655905.1 Tepidanaerobacteraceae bacterium | reverse complement strand
CTGTAGGAAGTTATGCTGTGCTTTCCGAGGTGCAGCAGGAGTAGATTCGTTTATTCGCTATCTGCTTGGAAGAATACGATGTGTCTAACCTGCGAATTATGGGCTAAGTGTCATATAATCATAAGTATAATTATTCGCGATTACTATTGGAGGATATTAAATGTCTTTAGTTGGTGAAGATAGGAAGAATTATATTTTAAAACAATTGAATTTACTGGGTAAGGTCGAGACCAGCAATCTTGCAGCTGAACTAAATGTCTCCCTGGAGACTGTCCGCAGATATCTGGAAGAACTGGAGAAAATAGGAAAATTGACCCGTATCTATGGAGGAGCAGTGAAATTAAATCCAGAACATGAGGAACCACCTCATTTACAAAGGGAAATTACATTCATAGAGGAAAAAAAGAGGATTGGCAAGGCGGCAGCCCAGCTGGTGCAGGACAATGATATTATAGCCATCGACGAGGGCACCACGACCTTGCAAATGGCGGAATATTTGTTTTATAAGAAGAACCTCACCATATTGACAAGTTCCATTCCCCTTTTAAACCTGTTAATAAGTTTCCGGAAAAACGAATATTTTACAGGAAGTATATTTTTTATAGGCGGCAAGGTAAACCCTGTGCACATGAGAGTTGCCGGTTCCATTGCTGAAAAGATGATGGAATATTTTCATGTGGATAAAGCCTTTATCTCCGCTGAAGGGATTTTGATTAAAAAGGGCATAACCAGCTACGATCCCGACAAAGCGCTGCTTACCAGAAAATATATGGAAAATTCCGAGGAAACCATAGCGCTTTTAGACCATTCAAAGATAGGACTCAGCAAATTTTACAAGATTGCCGATGTGCAAGAAATAGATGCCGTGGTGAGCGATGCCCCTCCTCCCGAAGGGTGGCAGGAGGAATTGGAACAGAAAGGAATCCGCTGGATTATTGCTTAGCTGCAGGTTAAAAAATTTTTATAATAAGGAGTAGATGCAATATGCGGGCATTGATTTTTTCAGGCGGAGATATGAAACCATGCCCCGGTATTAAATCATACCTTGCCAATGCCGATTTCATAATTTGCGCCGACAGCGGTGTGCGCCATGCATTCGAGTTGGGATTGGTTCCGGATCTGGTGGTGGGGGATATGGATTCTGCATCGCCGGAGGATTTAGACCGAATAAAACAACTCGGGATAAACCAGGAGACATTCCCTGCAGAAAAGGATTTTACAGATACGGAGCTGGCCCTGGAAATTGCTTTGCAAAAGGGAGCTTGCGAGGCGGTAATTTTAGCCGGGATTGGGGATAGGCCCGACCACAGCCTTGCGAATATATTGCTGATGGCGAGTTTCAAGAAAAGGGGCATGGAAGTAAAGCTGGCGGGCGAAAACTGGGAGATGTTCCTGATAGAAGGGCAGGCAAAAATATCCGGCAAAAAAGGCGATCTTCTTTCTTTGATTCCATTGAGCTGTGAAGTATCCGGTATAGAAACTAAGGGCCTTTATTATCCCCTGAAGAACGAAACAATCCCCATGGGGTCTTCCCGGGGAATAAGCAATTTATTCTTGGAGGATGAGGCAGCAGTAAAGATTAAGAAAGGTTTGCTGCTGGCGGTGAAACTCGGAAAAGGACAAAGATAACAGGTTTTAATCAGGGATTACCAGGCACGAAGCCTTTTGCCCGCGCTGTGGGAATAGCTCCCTGCCGTATATACTTCCCATTTATCCGTGGTTATAAAGATTCCGGTTTCCCGGCCACCGGCAATTTCTGGGTATGTGCCTCCGGAAGAAGCTATAACGGTTCCTCCTGTAGCTGTGGAAAGTTTTATGGAAAAATTTCCTGCGAGATTACATCCAAATAATAATATTTGGGAGCCTCCGGCAAATCGAATATCTCCTTTTTGGATACGGGCGGAAAGGTCTGAAACATAGGCCGCTTTTTTTGTGTCATTGGGGCCGGGCTCATCGTAGAATCCGCTCCAGTTGCTCATGATGATGCCCCTGGGATACGAATGGCTGAATACCTTGATAAGATAAATGGGACCTCGATTTTGCGAAAATTCAGCAAGCATGTTCAAAAACTCCTGTCCGCTGGAAGGCTTTATCACTGAATGCCCTGTCATATCGGCCCTGTAGTCGAAGGCTGCCTCCGCGCCATACCCCTGAGCCGAAACTGCGATGGCTATCGGCATAGATGCTGCACCCCGCTTTTCGTATATAATTTAATATATTCAAACCATCAAGAAAGGGTTAAAAATATTGCCGTTATGAATTTCATATGCAAATGGAAATAATAGAATTGATTTCGGTGTAGTCGCTAACCCAGAAGTCGGGTTTTACGCAAAAATAAACTATTATTCACGAGGAGTTGAAAACATGCATGAAAATAAACTTGCAAATCGTCTTGCGAAAGAAAAATCTCCATATCTTCTTCAACACGCCCATCACCCCGTAGAATGGCATCCCTGGTGCGACGAAGCCTTCGAAAGAGCAAGAAAGGAAGACAAACCGATATTCTTAAGTATTGGCTACAGCACCTGCCACTGGTGTCATGTGATGGCTCATGAGTCTTTTGAGGATGAGGAAGTGGCAGCTGTTCTAAATAAATACTATGTATCCATAAAGGTAGACCGGGAAGAAAGGCCGGACGTCGATAATATTTACATGGGCGTGTGTCAGGCTATGACTGGTCAAGGGGGATGGCCCCTTACCATCATCATGACTCCGAGCAAAGAACCTTTCTTTGCGGGGACTTATTTTCCCAAAAAAGATAGCTGGGGCCGGGCAGGACTTTTGGACATCCTTGGAAAAATAGCGGACTTATGGCAAAAGGACCGGGAACATATTTATGACATAAGCCGAAGAGTGACGGAAGCAGTTAAAAAAACCGGTGAAACACGACCGGGAGAGCTTGGGGAATACGTACTGGATGAAGCCTTCAAACAATTTTCCGCCAGGTTTGATGACGAATTCGGCGGCTTTGGCTCTGCTCCCAAATTCCCTGCATCACACAATCTGATTTTCCTGCTGCATTATTGGAAGAATTCAGGCGAGGAGCGCGCCCTTGAAATGGTGGAAAAGACCCTCGACTGCATGGCGCGCGGTGGGATATATGACCATATTGGCTTTGGGTTTCACCGTTATTCCGTAGATAGGTGGTGGCTGGTCCCCCATTTTGAAAAAATGCTCTACGACAATGCCCTTATAGCCATGGCTTTCCTGGAGGGCTACCAGGCTGCAGGAAATAAAAAGTATAAAGAAGTGGCAGAAGAAGTATTCAATTATATAGAGCGGGATATGACTTCTCCCGAAGGGGGTTTTTATTCCGCCGAGGATGCCGATTCTGAAGGTGTGGAAGGAAAGTTTTACTTGTGGACTCACGAAGAGGTTAAAAATATTCTGGGAGATGAAAAAGGCCGGCTTTTCTGTGAAGTTTACGATATCACGCCTCAGGGAAATTTTGAAGGCAAAAACATACCGAATCTTATTAAATATAAGGCGGGCAGACCGCCATATGAAGCATATTTGGCGAATACTTCTGAGGCCGCTCCTCGTGCGGTAGATTTGATTGAAGAATTAAAAGACTGCAGAGAAAAATTGTTCAATGAAAGAGGGAAGAGAATTCGCCCCCATAAGGACGACAAAATATTGACTTCCTGGAACGGCCTGATGATTGCTGCTCTGGCGAAAGGGGCAAGAGTGGCGGGAAATGAAAAATACACCTTCATGGCGAGAAAAGCTGCCGATTTTATATTTTCAAAACTCGTGAGGGAAGACGGCCGGCTGCTGGCTAGATACAGGGATGGTGAGGCGGCGATACCTGCCTATCTTGATGATTATGCATTCCTCGTGTGGGCATTGCTGGAACTTTATGAGACCACCTTTGATGCCGGTTACTTGAAAAAAGCCCTGGAAATGAATCGGCAAATGCTTGACCTTTTCTGGGATGAAGAAAAAGGCGGACTATTTTTTTATGGTAAGGATGGGGAAGAATTGCTTTTCAGGCCCAAGGAAATCTACGATGGCGCCATACCCTCCGGAAATTCTGTGGCGGCATACAATATGTTAAAGCTTTCCAGATTCACCGGAGACCAAAGCCTTGAAGAGCATGCCCGCAGGATTTTCAAAGCGTTTGCGGGAGAGGTAATGCTTCATCCTTCGGCCCATTCCTTCCTGCTGACAGCACTGCAATTCGCGCTCGGCGCCTCCAAGGAAATCGTAATAGCGGGTGTTTCCGATGCCGATGACACCGAGAAAATGATTCAAAAAATACGTTCTCGTTATCTTCCTGATACAGTAGTTCTGCTTCATCCTGCGGGCAATGCCGGTCGAAACATTCGGGAGTTAATTCCTTTCATAAAAGATATGAAGCCTCTGGAAGGCAAGGCTACGGCGTATATCTGCGAGAACTTTGCCTGCCTACCGCCGGTTACAAATATGGATGAAATTGAAAGAGTCTTACTGTAAACAAGATTTCTGGGCTAAAAATTAGGGCAGGTGCCGGGGCATTTAGGCAGGGAAGTGCCTTTTTGCACCTAAATCAAATTGACATAGTTTTTAGGTTTCTCGCCTCCGCCGCGAGACGGTGGGCAAAAAGACCTTCCAGTTCCGCCAGGCGGCAGGCAGCGGGAGCAAGAAATTCCGCACCTTCCTTTGTTATCTTTTGGTAGCTTGATATCTTAAGAAATGTTCCCACCCATACTCCCCCGGTATAGCGGGAAGCTTTCATCGTCGGGAGGATATGGTTGGTGCCTGATATATAGTCGCCGAAGACTTCTGCCGCCCAGTATCCAATGAAGAGGGAGCCGTAATTTATTAGCTTGTCCACTATTTTTTCGGGAGCCGATACCGCAAGCTCCAGGTGCTCGGGGGCGATATCATTGGCAAGAGTGATGGCTTCATCCGAAGAGTCTACCAGCAGGATTTCACCATTATTCTCCCAGGCCTTTGCGGCCACATCAGCAGTCTTGAGTTGCCTGAGGAATTTTTCCACTGCACTCATCACTTTCTGTGCAAGCTTCTCGTCAGTTGTAATGAGGATTCCCCGGGCCAGGGGGTCGTGTTCTGACTGGGCCAAAATATCAGCAGCTATAAATTCGGGATTTGCGGTACCATCAGCTATAATCAGCACCTCACTGGGGCCCGCCAGAAAGTCTATCCCAACAGCACCGTTCACTTGACGCTTGGCTTCGGTGACCCACTGATTTCCGGGCCCCACTATCATATCCACAGGCTTTATGCTTTCGGTGCCGAAGGCCAGGGCGGCAACGGCCTGCGCCCCTCCCATGCAGTATATTTCGGTGGCGCCGGCGATGTCCATGGCAGCTAGAGCAGCAGGATGGATGGAGCCCGTTGCCTTGGATGGAGGTGAGCATGCGGCTATCCTCTTGACCCCCGCCACCCGGGCCGGGATTATGGACATCAGAGCCGATGAAGGCAGTGGATAGCGACCGCCGGGCACATAGGCTCCGCAGGAAGATACGGGAATTATGCGATGCCCAAGAATTATGCCGGGAGAGATTTGTACTTCGACAGGAGAGATGGATTCTTTTTGAAGCAGAGCGAATTTTTCTATTCTTTCCGCGGCAAATTTCAAATCACTGATGATTTCCGGAGAAAGCGCCCTGTAGGCGGCGGCGATTTCATCCTTTGAGACCTTCAAAGAACCGCCTTTAAAACCATCCAACTGTCTCGAATATTCAAGCAGGGCTTTGTCGCCTTCCTGCCGTATCCGGGATAGAATTGATGCCACCTTTTCCCTTGCTTCTGACGATTCATTTGACAGCAGTGTTGTGGATTTTTTAATATATTTCACTGGCACTTACAACACCTCGCAGCGATTACTTTTCAAATTAAATGAAAATGGCCGCTGAATTATCCTTGTTGCGCAGATAAAACCGTATTGAAACTATTTTACATTTTTTTTTAACAAATTTAAAGACATTCCCTAAAAAAAACTATTGTTTATTCGAATATATAATGTTATAATTATGCATAAAATTGTATAAAAATGAATTTCGCGTGTGAGGTGGAATAGATGGCAGATCAACATAATAAACAGACAAGGCATGTTTTTAACAATTTTGCATATAACAGTATAGTTTTTAAAGTCGGAACCACAACATTGATATATGATAATGGCAAGCTCAATATACCCCGGATGGAAAAGCTTGTAAGAGTTCTGGCAGACCTTAAAAACCGGGGGAAAAATGTGATTCTGGTTACTTCCGGAGCAATAGGTGTCGGAGCGGGAAAACTGGGGATTAAAAATAAGAAAGACATAAAAATAAAACAGGCGCTGGCGGCGGTAGGCCAGGGTATACTCATGCAGTTTTATGAAAAACTTTTCGCAGAATATGACACCTCGGTGGCACAGATACTGCTCACAAGAGAAGACATTGAAAAGGCTCCCCGCCGTCAGAACGCCCTCAACACAATAAGGACGCTGTTTGATTTTGACATAATTCCAATAATAAATGAAAATGATACTGTTGCGGTGGACGAAATAGTGTTCGGGGATAACGACACCCTTTCGGCGGTAGTGGCTAGGCTCATCGGAGCGGATATCTTAATTCTACTTTCCGATATAGACGGGCTGTATACGGGCATCCCATCTAAAAATGGCAGCGTTAAAATTCCTATAGTCGACTGCATAACTCCTGAGATTGAAGCGCTGGCAGGGGAGAGCGGGTCTGAATTCGGCACCGGCGGAATGAAAAGCAAGATTTTCGCAGCAAAAATAGCCACCTGCGCGGGGATAGCTATGGCAATAATAGATGGGACAAATCCGGAATTAATATATGGTGTGCTGGAAGGGAAAAACCCCGGTACTTTTTTCATGCCTCAGAAAAATTGCAATGTAATCGGGCTATCATGATTAAGACAAGGCATTCAAGAGCATGCATTATTGCTTTTTGAAAAGGGGGTAATACTGTGGATATTTGGGAAATTGGAAAAAGAGCAAAAGAGGCTTCCAGAGTCCTTGCAGAACTTTCCGGTGATGTAAAAAACAGGGCTCTTTTTGAAATGGCGGAATCTCTATCGGAGGCGAAGCGGGAAATATTGTCAGCCAATGAAAAGGATATTGCTGCCGCCAGAGAAAAGGGCATGAGCCAAGCGCTGATAGACCGCTTGAAGCTGAATGAGAGTCGTATGCTCAGTATGACGAGAGGCTTGCAAGCCCTGGCAGACCTTCCTGATCCGGTGGGTCAGGGCGAGGTGATAAAGCGACCCAACGGACTTACCATCATGAGGACGCATGTTCCCTTCGGTGTTATAGGCATCATATATGAGGCGAGGCCCAACGTTACCTCCGACGCGGCGGGCATCTGCCTGAAGGCGGGGAACAGTGTAATCCTCCGGGGAGGTTCCGAAACTATAAATTCCAATAAGGCCATAGTTTCAGCCCTCGTTCTGGGGGCGAAAAAAGCGGGGATTCCTGAAGGTGCAATTTCACTCATAGAGGATATCGGGCATGAAAGCGCTATGGCTCTGATGAAAATGAGGGAATACGTCGACCTTCTTATCCCAAGAGGAGGTGCCGGCCTCATAAAGGCCGTGTCGGCCAATTCCACGGTTCCGGTGATAGAGACCGGCGTGGGAAACTGCCATGTCTATGTGGATGAAAGTGCGGATCTGGAAATGGCAAAACATATCATAATAAATGCCAAGACAAGCAGACCTTCTGTCTGCAATGCTGCGGAGACATTGTTGGTGCATAAAGCGGTAGCCGGCAAGTTTTTGCCTGAAGCTCTGAACGCTCTGCAGCAAAAAGGAGTGGAACTCAGAGGATGCCCCGAAACATGTCAAATATTCCCTGGAATAAAACCCGCTTCCGAAGAAGATTGGGCTGAGGAATATCTGGACCTTATACTTGCGGTCAAAGTGGTGAAAAACATCGATGAAGCCATAGAACATATCAACCGTTATGGCAGTTCTCATTCGGAAGCCATTGTCACCAAAAATTACGACAGCGCCAATGAGTTTCTTTCCCGGGTGGACGCCGCCTGCGTTTATGTGAATGCCTCAACGAGATTTACCGACGGAGGGGAATTCGGTTTCGGAGCCGAAATAGGCATAAGCACACAAAAACTGCACGCCCGCGGTCCGATGGGCTTAAAAGAGCTCACCACGGTAAAATACCTCATTCTCGGAGACGGACAGATTCGCGAGTGACCGCTTCCTTCAAAACCGGCAGCCAGCGGAAAAATTCTTCTATGGCTTTGGTCCCCAGCACGGGCAAGTGTTTTGGGGCAGATCCCGGTTCGGGGACCAGTTTGTAATCTTCCGGGGGAAAAGCAAAATAATGGCAGCGTTCATCCTCGTATATCCAGTATGGATAATAGCCCTCGGCATCGTACCATTTCCCCCACCCCTGCGAATCATTTTCCTCAGGATCGTTCGCTAAAAAATAATTTTTTTCTTTCAATACATCCGTTAATCTTTTCAAATCCACATGAAATGGCAGTTTGATATGGACCTTGTCATTTTTTATTTCATACGGGAAAACCTCGCTTCCCTTTATAATCTCGCCTTTTGTGGCTTCAACTACCCGCAACGCGGTTCACCTCACTTTTTATCAGAGTGTCTTTTCTATTTTCTGTAATATTTTTCAGTTTAAAACTGGAATTTTTAAACAGGGAAAAATCAAAGCTGCTAAAAGGCACTCTTCTGAGTGATGGAGCTATTCAATCACAGCTGCAAGCCCTAAGCAGGAATTTAATAGCCATAAAAATGCCCCGGCAAGCATCGGGGCTTTTGTTGACTGCGGCGTAATAAGGTGATAATATCTTTCACAAGAGACTCTAGCGGGAATGATAATAATGAAAAATCAGGATGAAATTAGACATTGGCTGGAAAAATGCAATCTATGCCCTCGAAAATGCGGTGTAAACCGCCTGGCGGGAGAAAAAGGCGCCTGCGGGGCTGCATCAGAAGCGTTGGTGGCCAAAGCTTTTCCACACAGATGGGAGGAACCGTGCATCAGCGGAGAGAAAGGCTCCGGCACGGTGTTCTTCACATGCTGCAATATGAAATGTATTTTCTGTCAGAACTACAGGATAAGCCAGGAAGGATTCGGGAAAGCCGTATCTATAGACGAACTGGCTGAGATATTCCTGAAATTGCAGCAAAAAGGCGTCCACAACATAAACCTGGTGACTCCCACCATTTATACGCCGCAGATAATTGAAGCCATAAAAACGGCAAGATCCGCAGGCCTTTCTATCCCCATAGTATGGAATTCCAATGCTTATGAGAATGTGGAGACGATAAAGGCCCTGGGCGGCCTGGTGGATATATACCTGCCAGATTTAAAGTATTTTGACGACGCTTTAGCTTTGAAGTATTCCGGATCTCCGAATTATTTCCAAACCGCAGCTAAGGCCATTTCCGAGATGTCATCCCAGGTAGGCGAGCCGGTTTTCGATGAAAATGGGATTATAAAAAGAGGCCTCATCATTAGGCATTTAATATTGCCGGGCCATAAAGAAGATTCCAAAAAAATCCTCCGGTGGATAAGCCGCCATCTCCCAAAAGGAGTCTATATAAGCCTCATGTCCCAGTATATGCCGTATTACAAGGCGAAAAGCCATCCCGAAATTAACAGGAGGCTTTCCGCAGAAGAATACAACGATGTCATAAGATGTTTTTTCGAGTATGGCCTTGAAAACGGCTTTGTGCAGGAAGAAGGCGCCGCTTCGGACGAATATGTTCCGGACTTTGATCTGGAAGGCGTCTAGGGGTTTATTATTACTTTCAGGGCTTTTCCGCTGGAAGCCAGTTCGAAGGCCTCTTTGTAATGAGCAATCGGGAAAGCTTTTGTTATGAGGATGTCCGCGTCTATTTTTTTGTTCTCAATCAGGCTCAAGACTTTTTTCATATGGACAACGGTGGAATCGGAAGTGCCGTGTACGAACAGTTCCTTATAATGGATGATGTTGCTGTCGATAGTGATGGTGGAGCGATTTTTGGGAAGGCCTCCGAAGAAATTTACCCTTCCCCGCTTCCTTGCGGCGGACAGAGCCTGTACCTGAGCTTCGCCCGAGGGGGCCGCCACGATGACCACATCGGCGCCATGGCCGTCGGTTTCCTCCATGACAGCTTTTACAAAATCTTCCTTGCCGGAATCCACCAATCTGTCGGCTGCACTTATTTTACCGGCTATCTCAAGCCGCTCCCGAGAGATTTCCGCCATTATGACTTTTGAAGCGCCAAGAACTCTGGCGATCATCGCATGGGCTATGCCTACGGGACCGGCTCCCACGACCGCTACAGCATGATTCAAACCCGTGCCGGAAAGCTCCTGGCCGTTTAAAACGCAGGACAGAGGCTCCACTATGGAAGCCTGTTCGTAGCTTACACCATCAGGAATGGGGATGACGCCGCCGGTCATGACCAGCTGGTTCGGCACGGCCACATATTCGGCGAAACTTCCGTCATACTGGTATGAAAGCGCGGTCTTATAATCGCAGAGATTTGTAAGACCCCGGAGGCAATAGTAGCACCTGCCACAGGGAACCGTCACGGAGAGCAGTACCCGGTCTCCTATGTTGAATCCCTCAACCCCATCGCTGACTTCAACTACTTCACCGGCAGCTTCGTGGCCCAGGACCCTGGGGAGTGTCATGCCGTGGGAAGAACCTCCCGCCTTTATATTTCTCAAGTCGCTGCCGCAGATGGCGCAGGCATGAACCTTTACCAGCAATCCGCCCTTTGGCGCCGAAGGTTTGGGGATATCCTCCAATCGCAAATCGCTTTTACCGTAAAGTCTCAATGCGAGCATCAAAATCACCTCTTTAAAAATGCTGCTGCCAATGGATCTAAATATCTCTTAAAGCAGCGGAGAAATATATTCAACTAAGCCCTATTCTGGCTGCCGCAGAGCCGAATCTTTTCTCTGACCAGCTGTTTCATCATTTCCATGGGCTTTTCATATATCTCATGGAGCGATGCGTGCTCGGGCAATTCGGAAACCGAAAATTTCAACCCCCTGTAAAGGGCGATGCGAAGTTCGGTGGCGATATTCAGCTTGGAGATGCCGGCTTGTATCGCCGCTTTTATCTGGTCGTCGGGCGTCAATGAACCGCCGTGCAGAACAAGGGGCGTGTCGGTTGTTTTTGCTATGTCTTTCAGGCGGTCGATATCAAGCCGGGGTTGTCCTCTATACGGACCATGAGCGGTGCCGATGGCCACCGCAAGGGCGTCCACCCCGGTCTTTGCTACAAATTCCTCCACTTCGGACGGTACCGTAAAAAGGTTCTCTATGTCTTCATTCGAGTCCGAAAGCCCGACCCCCACATGGCCCAGTTCGGCTTCTACACTGATTCCGGCAGCGTGGGCGAATTTAACCGCCTGGGATGTTCTATGAATGTTTTCAGAAAGCGGCAGGGTGGAGGCATCAAGCATGACCGAAGTAAATCCGAGAGCAATATATCTTGCCACGGTATCAATATCTGCACCGTGGTCCAGGTGAATGCAGACAGGTATTGCGGAGTTGGAGGCCGCTTCTTTCATCATGGGGACCAGATATCGCAAATTGCCGCACTTCATGTCCGTATCGAGAACCATGGCAATGACCGGGGACTTTTCCTCTTGGGCGGTTTCAATCACGGCCTTGAACGTTTCCAGGTTATTTACATCAAAGGCCGGCACTGCATATTTATTTTTTCGAGTGTCTGAAAGAATTTCTTTTAATGTTACAAGCATGAAAAACCCTCCTGTGATTGAACAAATGTTAAATATATGAAAAAAAGTGAGATACATACTTTAAGATAATTCGCCAAATTATTTTAAAATCCTTCTCGATATAACCTTTCAAAACTTTATTTTGCTTGCAAATGCTTTTTTTTATGTTAAATTTATGTTAAAATTTTATAGAATTACCGAGGGAGAGAAAATTATGCAAAACAACATAAGATTGGTTTTGTCGGCATCATTGCCGTGGCATCGCCATTTGACGGATGCTCGGCTATCACGAAATGACTCCGGCCAATAACAAAACAATATTCGAAAGGGGATAAAAAATTGCAGGATCCAAGGATTAAAAAATTAGCCCACGAACTTATTCATTATTCGGTGGAATTAAAAGGAGGGGAAAAGATACTTATCGAATCCGGCCCCGGTGAAATTTCTCTCGTTCTGGCACTTATCCGAGAAGCTTATAATGTCGGCGCAAAGCCTTTTGTATCTTTGAATATGCAGCAAATAGATAGGGAAATACTCATGCATGCGGATGAAGAAACCCTGAAAATGATGGCGGAGCATGACGCGGCCCGCATGAGGGAAATGGATGCCTATATCGGCATACGGGGCGGTGACAACATAGCCGAACTTTCCGACGTGCCGCAGGAGAAAAAAGCCATGTATATGCAGCTTTATGTAAAACCGGTGCACGGCGAGATACGGGTTCCGAACACCAGGTGGTGCGTTCTCCGGTATCCCAATCCATCAATGGCGCAGCTGGCGGATACCAGTACCGAAGCCTTCGAGGATTTTTACTTCGATGTATGCTGCATGGATTATGCCAGAATGTCAAGAGCTATGGATCCTCTCGTCAAGTTGATGAATAAAACAAAAAAGGTGCATATCAAGGGTCAGGGCACTGATCTCACTTTTTCAATAGAAGGTTTGCCCGCCGTAAAATGCGACGGCAAGAGAAACATACCCGACGGAGAAGTATTTACTGCACCGGTTAGAGATTCGGTAAACGGAGTCATTTCTTACAATACTCCATCGGTGTACCAGGGGTTTACTTTTACAGATGTCAGACTTGAATTCGAAAACGGGAAGATAATTAAAGCCACCGCCAACGACACCGAGCGCATCAACAAAATTCTTGATACCGACGAAGGCGCCCGGTATATCGGAGAATTTTCCTTCGGTTTGAACCCCTATATTTTGAAACCCATGAAAGACACTCTTTTTGACGAGAAAATCTCCGGCAGCATACATCTAACTCCGGGAAAATGTTATGAGGAATGCGACAACAAAAACAAGTCCGCCATACACTGGGACCTGGTTTATATCCAGCGGCCCGAATACGGGGGCGGAGAAATCTGGTTCGACGATAAATTAATTAGAAAAGACGGCATTTTTGTCCCAAAGGAACTTCAAGGATTAAACCCGGAACATTTAAAATAAAAAAGATGGGGAAAAGGAACCTGCAGTTATCGTGTAGAAGATAAATATTGCGTTTGAAGGCCTTTACGAAAATAACATTGGTTTGAGATTATTAAATGAATGGCGGGCTGGGATTTAGGGCGGAACTCATTAAGATTGGCGACCGGTGGAAGATAGCGAAACTGACCATCAAAGGAGATGATAATGATGATTAGCTATGAGGATTTTGAAAAAGTGGATATGCGGGTGGGGAAAATTCTTGATGTGGAAGACTTTCCCGAAGCCAGAAAGCCTGCATACAAGCTGACCGTTGATTTTGGGCAGGAGATAGGCATAAAGAAATCCAGCGCCCAGCTGACGGCGCTTTATAAAAAAGAAGACCTGATCGGCCGCCAGGTGGTGGGGGTGGTTAACTTTCCGCCGAAAAGAATTGCCGGTTTTATGTCGGAAGTGCTTATCCTGGGGGTGAAGGACGATAAGGGCCGCGTTATCTTGCTGCGGCCCGAAAGAGAAGCGGTGCTGGGGGAAAAGGTATTTTGAGATAAAACTTATTCGTCGCGAAACATCTTTTCTGCCAGCTTTTGTATATTTTCTTTCCGGCGTAACGTTTCCTTTTCATCGACAGTCATGCTTTCAAGGTCTATGACATCGCCTTCCCCGGCATTTTCCGGCAATAGAATCCTTTTTATGTTCATGACTTTTTTGTCGTCTTTTTCAATAACGGCAAATTCGCCTTCGAACCTGTCGATAACACCGTACATATAAACCCTCCCGGGAACATGATGGCACTGTTTTCGCAAGTCGAAAACAGCATGAATCATATATATAAATATAAAGGACTGCGACAAACTTTTTATGGCTGTCATTCATTCGGGGCTCTGCTGATTTTTATATTTTCTCCGTCACTTGTGACAAGTATGTTGCCGTTGTCTGCCGTGGTGTATACTTTTACTCCATGGGCTGCCAGGCGCTCCAGCGTCTCTTTGTGCGGATGGCCGTAATCATTGTTTTTTCCGACGCTGATTATTGCGTACTCCGGAGAGACGGCGGATAGAAATTCTTCGGAAGTTCCAGAACTGCTGCCGTGATGGCCCACCTTAAGGACGTCGGCTTTCAAATCGTAGTTGTGCTTCAGCATTTCTTCCTCGGATAACTTTTCGGCATCACCGGTGAAAAGGAAAGAAGTTTTTTTATAGGTCATCTTCAAAACAATGCTGTAATTGTTCAAGTCCTCGTATTTTTTGCTGTTGGGAGCGAAGATTTCAATATTTACATCGTCTTCCAGGAGGATGGTCATTCCCCCTTTCGCGCTGATTATTTTTAAACCCTTGGCCGCGGCAGATGCAAGGACATCTTTGAAGGTCCGGGTTGTGGTAGTGACATTGGGCATATATATCTTTCCAATGTCAAAGGTGTTTATAATATCGTCCATGGCTCCAATGTGGTCTTCATGGGGATGTGTTCCAATTACAGTATCCAGCTTTTTTGTACCCTGATTTTTTATGTAATTTATAATGGTTTTGCCATCATTGTTGTTGCCCGCATCTATCAGCATGGTCTTGCCTTCGGGGAGTTTGATAAAGATGCTGTCAGCCTGCCCCACATCCATGAAAGTTACTTGCAAAAGATGGGAAGCCGATGGCAAAACAGGAGTTTCCGTTAACTTATCTTCCGTTTGGTTTTGAGAGGTTTTTCCGGTTTCTGGAGAGGTTTGAATCGAACAACCCGATAAAAGTATTGTTATGACAAGAGTTGTCAGAAGCAGCAGATAAAAGATTTTTTTTCGGAGCAAAACATTAATCATTCGTCCAGTCTCCTTTTGAATATTGCTGGATTAAATTATATCAGATGATGATGATTTTGAGAATAAAATTCGCTTTACAAGCAGAATAAAAATTATTATACTTAATGCAAGCAATCAATTACTTGCAATTTTGCCATCGGGAGAGAGGGTGTTGAGATGGATGATACGGAACAAAGGATAATCGAGGCAGCAGTAAAGGTTTTTTCCGAAAAAGGTTTTTCGGGAACAAGCACCCGTGAAATCGCAGCAGCAGCGGGAGTTAATGAAGTGACGCTGTTTAGAAAATTCGGGAGCAAAAAAAACATTCTCAATAAAATCATTCACAGAGCTGTTGAAGTATATGGATATCATGTGGTTGTGGAACCTGTGATGCAAATACTGGATGAAAAGAATATGAGCCACCGTCAGAAGTTGATAAAACTCCTGAAGAACCGCTATGAAATCATTAATGCTCATTTTCCTCTATTGAAAATCATGATGCAGGAATCCGGATTGAATGAGGATATAAGAAAGTTATTTGTTGAGAAAGTTGTTTCAAGAGCCAAGGCTTCCGGTGAGGAATTCATTAAAAAAGCCGTTGAAGAAGGAGAATTTAAAAAGAGCACGGACCCGTCAATTGCAGTTCTTGCAATCATCGGAATGTTGATGTTTTTCTTTGTATGGCAAAAAATATCTTCTGAAGAATCATCAAGCAGCGAGATTGAAAAAAGTATCGAGAAAATGGTAGATATATTTTTAAACGGTGTATCGGCAAAGAAAAATTAAATAAAAATTCAAGAAGGTGAGTTGATGAAACACATTAAAATCTTTTTATTAATCGCATTTATATTTTTTGTAAGCGGATGCAGCAATCTTTCAGGGAAAGATGAGATTATTTTTTCTGGAACCGTTGAAGCTACACAGGTGAATATTGTTTCTGAAATTGGAAGCAAGATAGCAGACATTTTCTTTAAAGAAGGAGATTCGGTCAGAAAAGGCGATCTTTTGGTGCAATTGGATGACACATCTTTAAAATTGCAGCGGGATTCGGCGAAAGCCTCCGTTGAAATGGCAAAAGCACAGCTGGATGAACTGCTGGCAGGCAGCAGGGATGAGTCGATAAAGTCGGCAGAAGCCAGTGTAAAGCAGGCCGAAGCCGCCCTGAACGAAGCTGAAAAAAGCCTGGCTTATTACAAAGACCTTTACGCGAAAAATCAGGAACTATTTTTGCAGGGCGCGGTGCCGGAACAGAAAATAATAGATTTAAGGCAGGCTCTGGATGAAGCCCAAAGCCAGTATGATAAGGCAAAGTCGCTTCTGGACCAGGCGATAGCTCAGAGGGATCTAACCGTTGAAGGAGCAAGATCTGAAAGCATCAGGGCAGCGCGGGCATCTGTTTCGCAGGCCGAGGACTCCCTCGCTTTGGCCGAGGAAACATTGAAAAAAGCGAGCATATATTCTCCGATAGATGGAGTAGTATTATGCAAAAATTTTGAGATTGGCGAATCGATATTTGCCGGTTCCAACATTTTGACAATCCAGGATCCTGCAGATTTATGGGTTGAGGTATACATTCCCGAAAAGCTGCTGGGGAAGATCAAACTCCACCAGAAGTTGAATGTGAAGTTTGAGAACAGGGCATATCCCGGTGAAATCACATTCATTTCCCCCCAGGGGGAATTTACCCCCAGAAATGTTCAAGAAAAAAGCGAGAGGGAAAATATAGTGTACAAAGTGAAGGTTAAGCTGACATCGAAGGATTTGAAACCGGGCATGGAAGTAGATGTGGAGCTGCCGAAAGGAGATGCTGAATAATGGAATATGCGGTGGAATTAAATAATCTTACCAAAAAATACGGTCAGCTTACGGCAGTTGACAATCTTAGCCTCAACATACCCAGCGGCAGCATTTTCGGTTTTCTGGGCCCAAATGGTTCCGGGAAAACGACCACAATAAGGATCATATGCGGAGTCCTTTCTCCCACTTCAGGAAGCGGAAGAATACTTGGCTATGACATTTTGAAGAATGCGGAAATGATAAAAAAAAATATCGGTTACATGTCGCAGAAATTCAGCCTGTACGAAGACCTCACTGTGGAGGAGAACCTGGAGTTTTACGGCGAGATTTATTCGATTCCCCGAAAGGAGTTTAAAATCCGAAAAAACTTTATAATAAATATGGCCGGGCTATCTGGCAGGGAAAAGACTCTGGCAGGGAATCTTTCGGGGGGATGGAAGCAAAGACTGGCTCTGGGATGCGCACTTATTCACAGACCCAGACTGCTGGTGTTGGATGAGCCCACTGCGGGCGTGGACCCGGTTTCCCGGAGAATTTTCTGGAGAATAATAAGAGAGGCCACCCGCCAGAATATTACAGTTCTCGTCTCAACCCATTATATGGATGAAGCCCGAACCTGCGACCTGATAGGTTTTATTTTTAAAGGAAAACTGCTTGATTTCGGGCCGCCGGAAGAGATTATTAAAAAAGGGCAAGCAGAAAATCTTGAGGACATTTTTGTGAAATATGTGGAAGAATTAACCGGTGAAAAAGTCGAAGACATATTTCAGTCGGCAAATTATTTATACGGATTAAAAAAAGAAGGAATGAGCAATGTTTAACTTGAGAAGGGTTTTAACGATTATAAAAAAAGAGTTCATTCACATAAAGAGAGACCGGGCCAGCCTAGCCATTGCGATTATGATGCCATTAGTAATGATGCTGCTTTTTGGATACGCAGTCAAAGTGGAAGTGGATCATGTCCCGACTGCTGTGTGGGATGAAAATCGCTCGCAGCAAAGCCGGAACCTGATAAACGCTTACAAGAATTCCAATTATTTTGATGTGAACTACTATGTTAAAGGCCGGGCTGAAATGCTTGAACTTCTGGACATGGGAAATGCCAAAGCTGCATTGCATATTCCGCCGGAATTCGACAGAAAGATAATGAGAGGCGAGACAGCTCAGGCAGAAATTTTAATCGACGGTTCCGATCCCACTGTAGCCAGGACGGTCTTTTCCAGCGGCCTCATGATTGCCGAGAATTTTTCAAGGAAGATTTCCGTGACCGCATTATTGAAAAAAGGAGCTTCAATAAGCCCCCCTCCCGTAGATGTGAGGCCGAGAATGATATATAATCCTACGCTGAGGGCGGAAATATTTACAATACCCGGCTTGATAGGACTCGTCATGCAGAATATAACAATCATGCTGACGGCTTTTGCCCTGGTGAGGGAGCGGGAGAGGGGCACCATCGAACAGCTGATAGTTACCCCCATAAAACCGGCGGAACTGATAGTGGGGAAACTCATTCCATACATTTTTATCGCATTTATTGATTTTGCCATCTCGCTTTCCCTGGGCGTCTTTTTGTTCAAAGTTCCGGTAAAAGGCAGTTTGATGCTGTTATTGCTGCTTGCCATGGTCTTTATTATCGTTGCCCTTTCCATTGGCATCCTTATTTCGACCATAGCCAGGACGCAGCTTCAGGCCATGCAGATGACAGTTTTGACGATCATGCCCAGCATCATACTATCGGGCTTCATATTCCCTCTGGAAGCAATGCCATACATGATGCGATGGGCTAGCTACATTATTCCTGTAACATATTTTATGCGCATCATGCGCGGAATAGTTGTAAAAGGAGTGGTGTTCAGTGCGCTTTTTCATGACACTTTAATACTCGCTTTGATGGGATTTGTATTGTTTGCTCTGGCTATTTTCAGATTTAGGAAGAAATTGGAATGATTAATCCCAGCAGGAAATTTTGTCGGCAGTGGTTGATTTGCCGAGATAGTCGTTTTTCTCGTAGGCATCGCAATAAGTGCCTTCTTTTGATGTACATTCCGGCCTTATGGAATTGACCATAACGTTTTCCGCGCAGCATTCGTTGTCTCTGTTATATTTGCAGGTTGAGACGTTGCATTTTATGCGTGCCATTGAAATTCCTCCTCTAATATAATTAAGGTCAGGGGATAGACCTATCATTTCGGGTGATGAGTTTGAGGCAGTCTGAGGAATATCCCCTGTTTGATTAATATGTCATTTATAGTATTCCGGGATTAGATATAATTATTTATATGTTTTATGAAGGAATCTATTTTCTTTTGTAGAATAACATTAACTATAGGTCAACTGTAGGCTCTTTAAAAGAGCAAATTACAACTAAACTTCAGGTTTTTTAACAGATCAAGCGAGAAATAATATTAGACAAAAGAATGGAGATGGCGGTTTTGCAAAAAATAAATCTAAATGAAATAATAGAAAAAATGGATCTTGAAATCCTTTGCGAAAGCGGCAAAACGCCTCCCGATATATATGTTCCGGACTTAAATCGACCGGGATTGGAACTGGCAGGGTATTTCGACTACTTCGCCTTTGAAAGAATACAGATAATGGGCATGACGGAGATATCCTTTCTTGAAAGCCTCCCTATTGAAACAAGAAGGCAGCGCCTGGAAAAATTGTTTTCCTATGAAGTCCCGTGCGTCATTATAACAAGAAAACTTGCGCCTCCGGCGGAAATGCTTGAAATCGCAAAAAAATGCGGCAGATTCGTCTTGACCACTTCCGCAGCCACCACCAGGTTCATAAGCAGACTTACAGATTATCTTGAAAGCGCGCTCGCTCCCAGGACCACAATGCACGGCGTGCTGGTTGACATTTACGGGGTGGGAGTTTTGATACTCGGGGAGAGCGGTATAGGAAAGAGCGAAACCGCCGTAGAACTCATAAAAAGGGGTCACCGCCTGGTGGCGGATGATGCAGTGGAAATAAAGCAGACCGCCAAAAATGTGCTGATAGGCAGTGCTCCCGAACTTATCAGGTATTATCTTGAGGTACGCGGCCTGGGGATTATCGATGTGAAGACCATTTTCGGCGCCGGCGCCGTGAGGGACAACATAAAGATTGAAATGGTAATTGAAATGGTGGAATGGGAAAAATACAAGGAAACCGACAGGTTGGGTCTTGAAGAAGAAAAAATAAACATCCTGGATTCTTTTATTCCCAAAAAAACAATACCCATCCGACCGGGCAGAAATGTGGCCGCAATACTTGAAGTGGCCGCCATGGATCACAGGTTGAAAGACATGGGTTATAATGCGGCGCTGCAATTTTCAAGAATACTTTTCAAGGAAATCAATGACAAAAAATAAATAATTGGAGGTTTTATACATGCTGGATGATTTAAAAGCAATAAAAAGCCTTGATAAAAGCGGAATGCTGGAATTAATCTACAATTTTCCAGACACCGGCGAAAAGGCTGCAGACATCGCCAGGGATTCCATCAGGGGATTGAGGTTTCACAACATAATGAATGTTGTGATTACAGGTCTCGGAGGTTCTGCCATCGGCGGGGACCTTATCAGGATGATAACCCAGGAACGCTCGGCAATACCGATAATGGTAAACAGAGATTACACGCTACCGGCATTTGTGGATGAAAAAACCCTGGTCATAGCTTCAAGCTATTCGGGCAATACGGAGGAAACTCTTGCAGCCTACCAGGAAGCTTTGAAGCGCAAGGCCAAGATCCTTGCAATAACAACCGGCGGCGAACTGAAGAACAAAGCTCTTGCCGATGAGGTGCCGGTCATAACCATTCCCGCAGGCATGCCGCCTCGAGCGGCTCTGGGATATTCATTTTTCCCGATTCTGGTTGCGCTTGAAGAGCAGGGCATAATTCCGCGAAGACACTTTAAGATTGAAGAAAGCATTAAGCTTTTGAAAGATGCAAGGAATCAATTTCATTATGATAC
Organism: Tepidanaerobacteraceae bacterium; assembly: GCA_024655905.1. Taxonomy (GTDB): domain Bacteria; phylum Bacillota; class Thermosediminibacteria; order Thermosediminibacterales; family Tepidanaerobacteraceae; genus JANLFP01. Next base: position 163,286 of record JANLFP010000008.1, on the reverse strand, counting down.
TCCCGAAAGCGAAAATCCTGCAAAACTTCTGGCAAGAAAGCTTCATGGGAAACTGCCGGTAATTTACGGCGTAGCAGGTGTTACTGAAGTAATCGCCGTGAGATGGAAGGGCCAATTCAATGAAAATTCCAAGCATCCCGCCTTTTTCAACGTTTTTCCCGAATTGAACCATAATGAAATAATGGGCTACGAGGGGGATAAGGATTTGCTTTCAAGAATGGAGATTGTGATTTTGAGGTCCCCCGATGAGATCGACCGCATAAAAAAACGCATCGAAATAACCAAAGCTTTGATCGAAAACACGGTCAGCGGAGTTACCGAAATCTGGCCAAAAGGTGAAACCCCTCTCGAAAGAATGCTTTATCTTATACTGTTCGGCGATTATGTGAGCGCGTATCTTGCCATTTTGAACCAGAAAGATCCTACAGAAATAGACTTTATAAACTCCCTGAAGGATCGAATGAAAAGTTGATATGGAGGAGCGAACATGATACTGGAAGTAGACACTCATTGCCATACTGTCGCCAGCGGCCATGCCTACAGCACGGTGGCAGAAAATGCGCATGAAGCCGCGAGAAAAGGCTTAAAAATGATCGCCATAACGGATCATGGCCCCGGATTGCCGGGTGGGCCACACTTTTATCATTTCGGCAATATAAAAGTGCTGCCCAGGCGTATAGAAGGGGTCTACATACTGCGCGGCATAGAGGCAAATATAATGGATGTCGATGGGAATCTGGACCTGCAGGAAACCTATTTAAAGAACCTTGACATAGTTCTGGCGGGCTTTCATACCCTGTGCTTCACAAGCGGCAGCGTAGAAGAAAATACCATGGCAGCCATCAACGCAATGAAAAATCCTTATGTGGATGTTTTGGTGCATCCGGGAAACCCGGAATTTCCCATAAATATTGACAAGGTTGTGCAGGCGGCGATAGAATACAATGTGTTGATAGAAATCAACAACAGTTCCTTTACGGTAAGTCGCAGGGGCAGCGAGGAAAATTGCCTGCTCATTGCAAAAAAGGCGGCAGTTCTCGGAGCAAAAATTTGTGTGGGAAGCGATGCACATATCTGCTATGATGTCGGCAATTCCGATAAGGCTTTGAAAATAATAGAAGAGGCGGCAATTCCGGAGGAAAATGTGTTGAATACTTCCGCAGAAAAGGTGATAGACTTTTTAAAGTCAAAGGGCCGGGAATTTGTTCCGGAGTATAAAGCCAGCGCAAAAATTTAACCTGAAGGAGGCTTATCATGTCGACTGTGGTGTATTTAAACGGTGAAAGGGTGGACTATGAAAATGCGAGGATATCGGTGGAAGACAGAGGATTCCAGTTCGGCGACGGCATTTATGAGGTAGTTAGGGTGTATGACCGCAGGTTTTTTTATCTGGACAGACATCTCGCTCGAATGAAAAAGGGAGCTGGTGAGATTTATCTAAATCTGGATTTCGGCATAGACAATCTGGAAAGATTATGCCGTCAGGCCGTAAAAGAGAGCGGATTTAAAGATGCTTCGGTGTATATCCAGGTCACAAGAGGAGCATATCCCCGCCAGCACGCCTTTCCACCGGAAAGTTCCTGCACATGGGTAATCATAGTGCGAGAAGCCCTGGCACAGCCCAGGGAATATTACGAAAACGGGGTCACCGGCATAACCGTGCCCGATGAGCGCTGGAGCCGCTGCAATATAAAAACCATTCAACTTTTGGCAAACAGCATAGCCAAAGAAAAAGCCAAAAAAGCGGGCGCCTATGAAGCCATATTCCATCGGGGAGGATGTATTACCGAAGCTTCCAGCAGCAATGTATTCATAGTTAGGGATAAAAAGCTTTTGACGCATCCGGCCAACAATTTCATTCTTCATGGCATCACCCGAAGGGTGGTCCTTGAAATAGCCGAAAAAAGCCATATCGACTATTCCGAAGAAGTGTTTTCTCTTGAGGATCTGTTCGAAGCCGAAGAGGTATTTGTATCCGGGACAATGACGGAAATCATGCCACTGGTGAAAATCGACGGGAAGATTATCGGAGACGGAGTTCCAGGAGAAATAACCCGAAGCATAATGAACTCGTATGAGCTGCTTGCAAAAACCGTGGATCAATAGTTTTTTGCGAATAAACTTTTACATTGATTAATATAAATAGGGTAAAAGGCTGCGAGGAGGAATGGAGCGTGTACAGGCGGCCGTTTACCCTCTTTTTTCTTGCGGTTTTCTTAATCATGCTTGCCGTTTCTGTCGGTTGCGGATTTAATAAAAAAAGCCGTGATTCCGAGCCAAAAGAAGATTGGCGCGGTGTGATTACCCTGTGGGATTTTCCCCGATGGCCGGATAAAAACGGGGACAGGTTCGGATGGATTGAAACCGAAATCTCTGAATTTGAAAAGAAACATCCCGGTGTGTTTATCGATTTAAGGCGGCTCAAATGGGAATACGGTTTTATAGAGCTCAGGGCGGCAGCTGCGGCGGGTACACCTCCGGATATTGCGCCGGTGGCGGCGGATTTTGATTTTATTTCCTCTGGATATCTGGAGCCGCTGGATGAGTATATTAAACCCGAAGATATGGAAAAATATGATGAAAGGGCGATTGAGGCGGTATCATATCAGGGCAGGATATACGGATTTCCATGGTTTGTCACCACACAGGCACTTTTTTTAAACAAGGAAGCCTTCGCAGCGAGAAATGCGAAGCTGCCAGAAAACGGAACTTGGTCCTACGACGAATTTGTGGGAGCCCTTCAGAAATTGACCTTCGACAACAAAAGAAACGCAAAAGCAGACTGCTACGGCTTCAATCTGTACTTATCTCCGGGGAGTTTTACAGCATGGCCGTTTTTGACCATGGACGGTGCGAATATTTTTGATGAAAACGGCAATTTTGTTTTAAACTGCCCGGAGGGGCTTTCAGCCCTTGCAAAAATGGTGGATTTGGCTGCAAAATACAAAGTTGTGCCTATGGAAGATTACGGCACTCTGGAAGAAAAACAGGTATGGGGAGATTTTGCAGAAAAAAGGAAGATAGCGGTTTATCCCGCCGGACCCTGGGCGATAAAGGTAATTGAAACCATGAAAAGCAGCGGCAAAGGTTTTGATTTCGACATCGCTCAATATCCTTCCGGACGGAAGCAGCCCAGGGGATTTGCCGTTGTTTCGGCATATGGCATAATGAAGCAGAAAAATGAGGCCAAGAAAAAATTGTGCGCGGAATTTTTGAGCCAGATTACCTCGGAAAAGCAACAGCAGTTGCTGGAGAGATACGGGGTGTTTCCCGCAATAATAAATGCCCGTCATGAGGAAGATCCGCTTATGAAAAAAATGGGAAAAATGCTGCGGGATGCACTGCTTTTGCCAAAAGTAAAAAATCTTAATAAAAAGGATGAGATTTTGACAGGCCAGATCCGCATGGCGCTGTTGTCCAAGAAAACTCCGGCTGAGGCCCTGGATGATGCCGCAAGGGAAATAGAAAGATTGTCTGCTGCTGAATAGCTGCACCCATTATGGGAAAAATAAGGCAAGCATTATAAGCGAATGAAGAAGCAAATCCCGATAAAAAATCTGATTTATGACGTAAGCATTATTTTTGTCGGAGGATAAATATGGAACTTCGGGAAAATGAGTTTATTGACAGAGTTGTCATGGGACCGCCGAAAACCATCGGCAGCATAACTTTTATACCGATATTGAGCATTTCCTTCGGATGCTTTAAAAGTTTTGGAGCCGGCTTTTGGGGGAACATTTCTCCTATAGCTTTCATCACCATCGACGAAAATAAAGATGTAAGTTTTTATAAGCTGGCTGCCGGTGCAGAGCCTCACGATATAATGGATGAAATATGTCGAAGAGGTAATATATAAATAGTCGATTAAGTTTTTATAACCGAAAGCATATAATAATATAAAAACCAGTAATTTTTTTTGAAAAAATGCAGGATTTATCCATAAAATATAGAAATAAATTACGACGTTTAAAAACATTGTTTTTATCATAAAGAAGGGAAGGCAAAATGGAGGTTGAGCTGATATACCATAAATTGAAAAATTTTATACCCCAAGAAAGAATCAAAATAAATGAATCTATGAAGAACCATACCTCCTTTCGCATCGGCGGGCCGGCGGATATTCTGGTTTTGCCGCAAGATGTGCAAGAGATTAAAGAGATTGTTGCTTTTTGCAGATGGGAAGGAGTCCCTTTTTTTGTGATGGGGAATGGAACCAATCTTTTGATAAAGGATAAAGGTATCAGAGGTGTCGTAATAAAACTTTCACAGAATTTTAATGACATAGAAGTAAACAAAAACTTAATAAAATGCAAAGCTGGGGTTTCTCTGTCGACCATCGGCCGCGTGGCTCTGGAAAACAACCTAAGGGGGTTGGAATTCGCTTGCGGGATTCCGGGCAGCGTTGGAGGAGCCGTCGTAATGAATGCGGGCGCTTACGGGGGACAGATGGCGGATGTGGTGAAAAAGGTCAGTGTCATGGATTTTGAAGGCAATATCTACGATATGTCTAAAAATGAACTGGAATATTCCTATCGATATTCCGTGCTTCAAAAAGGGGACAGAATTTTGCTCGATGTTGAAATGAAACTTTCGCCGGGCGATTATAACGATATAAAAACCAGAATGGAAGATTTTCTGGCCAGAAGAAAGCAAAAGCAGCCTTTGAATCTGCCCAGTGCAGGCAGCGCTTTTAAAAGGCCCCCGGGTAACTATGCGGGATATCTCATCGAAAAGGCGGGACTCAAGGGCTTCAGAATCGGCGGAGCAATGGTTTCGGATATGCACGCGGGCTTCATAGTAAATATAGACAACGCCACATGCGAAGATGTATTGAATTTAATTAACCATATACAAAAGGAAGTGAAGCAAAAGTTTAATGTAGAATTGGAGCCTGAAATAATAATAGAGGGAGAATGAAACGCAAGGAGGCATGCAAATTGATTGTGGGGCTTGATATGGGGGGAACCCATGTGGATGCTTGCCTTATAGACCGCGGGAATATTGTGGAGCAAGCCAAGACACCCACCGACCGCTCCGATCTTTTTGGTTCCATATGGGAGACATTGAATAGCCTTCTTTCTGGGAAAGACATTTCGAGCATCGAACATATCAATTTGAGCACCACGGTATCGACCAACGCAATAGTGGAGGAGAAAACCGCCCCCGTAGGGATGATTATAGAAAGTGGCCCGGGCATGGAGCATTCATTTTTATCCTGCGGGCAGGAGAACATTTTTATATCGGGTTATATCGACCACCGGGGAAGGGAGATAAAAGCCATAATCCCCGAAGAAATCGGGGAATCGGTATCCCGGTTCAGGCGAAAGGACATAAAAGCCTGCGCCGTAGTAACCAAGTTTTCAATCAGAAATCCCATGCATGAAATTAAGATAAGAGATATGTTAAAAGACGAATTCTATCCCGTAACCATGGGACATGCCCTTTCAGGGAAGCTGAACTTTCCGCGAAGGGTTTTTACTTCTTATCTGAATTCCGCCATATATCAAGTATTTGGAGAGTTTTGCGAAAGTTTTAAACAGGCATTGGAAAAAGAAAAAATCAGCGTCCCCGTAAATGTGCTCAAGGCCGACGGCGGCACCATCAGCATGAATGCTGCGCAGCAATATCCGGTATTTACCATTCTGTCGGGGCCGGCTGCAAGCCTCATGGGCGCATGCGCTTTCGATCCCGGCGACAAAGATGCGGTTTTTCTCGATATCGGCGGCACCACGACAGATATTTCTTTTGCAGCCGATGGCATTCCGCTTTTTGAACCTTACGGAATAAGCATAGGCCATTTCAAGACGCTGGTCAGGGCCATATACAGTGTTTCAATAGGCCTCGGAGGAGATAGCGCCGTTTCGGTTGAGAAAGGAGAAATAAAAATTGGCCCAAGGCGGGAGGGCTTTCCCATGGCACTGGGAGGCCCCATGCCTACCCCAAGTGACGCTATGATAGTGCTCGGCCTTCTTAATTTCGGGCAAAAAGACCGGGCGATATCAGCCGTGAAAAATATAGGGGAACAGCTCGGGGTGGATGCGAAAACCGCAGCGCAAGCGATATATGAAAAGATGGGGGAAATAATAAAACAAAAGGTGGACAACCTTCTTGCGGATATAAACAGCCGCCCGGTGTATACGGTAAAGGAACTGCTGTACGGAAAGAGGCTGAAACCCGAGTATGTTTCTATTATTGGAGGCCCCGCAAGGGCGATGGCTCCTGTGCTGGAGAGGAAGTTTAATCTCCCTTGCCGCGTCCCGGAAAACTATGAAGTGGCCAATGCGGTGGGAGCAGCCCTTGCAAAAATAACCGCAGAGATCACCCTGCTCGCCGATACAGCGGCAGGAGTACTTTCGGTCCCGGAGATTGGCATGTACGAGAGAATTGACAGAAATTTCACCCTGGATATGGCCAGGCAAAAAGCTTTGGAGCTTTTAAAGCAGAGGGCTTCCATACTGGGAGCTGAGGGCAGCAAAATCGAATCGGAGATAACGGAGGAATCGAGCTTCAATATGGTGCGGGGGTTTTATACCAGCGGCAAGAACATAAGGATTAGAGCCCAGGTAAAACCCGGCTTGCAATATGAATTGCGGGGTGGTAACTATGCTTAAGGCGAAGAACAGACTGGGTCTTGTATTTTTCCCGGCTTTTGACTGGGCCATAAGCCCCACCCATCCCGAGAGAGAAGAAAGGCTGCTGTATACTCAGGATCAGGTATTTGAAGAGGGAATAGCCGATGTTGAAGGCATAAAATTCATAAATCCAGGCTTGGCCACTGAAAAAGATGTACAGAGGGTGCATTTTTGCGTGCCCGACGTGACATCCCGGGTGACCGAGTCCCATCTCATTTCCGCCGGAGGTGCCATCAAAGCTGCAGAAGCCCTTATGGAAAAAGAAGTGGACAAAGCCTTTGCCATAGTAAGGCCGCCGGGACATCATGCCCAGAGGGTAGTCTTCGGCGATAGAGGCTTTTGCATCATAAATATAGAGGCGGTAATGCTGGAAAATATAAGGCAGAGGTACGGCCACCGGAGAATATCCATAGTAGACACCGACTGTCATCATGGAGACGGCACACAGGACATATACTGGAATGACAGGGATACCCTCTATATATCCTTTCACCAGGACGGCAGAACCCTGTATCCCGGTACCGGTTTTATAGACGAGTTCGGCGGTCCTGCAGCCATGGGATACAATATAAATATACCCCTGCCTCCTGAAACTGGTGAAGAAGGTTTTTTATACGTGCTGGACAACCTCGTGATGCCGATACTGGAAGAATACAAGCCCGACATTATCATCAATTCCGCCGGCCAGGACAACCACTACACGGATCCCATCACCAACATGAATTTTACAGCCCAGGGCTATGCAAAGTTAAACCACAGGTTGAACCCGGATATTGCGGTCCTGGAAGGCGGGTATTCCATTGAAGGTGCCCTTCCGTACGTGAACCTCGGCATCATCCTGGCCATGGCTGGACTTGATTACTCCCATGTGAAAGAACCGGACTATGATCCGGGGAAGCTTAAGCAATCTCCCCGCACCACCGAGTATATAAAAAAATTGTGCGAAACCATTTACCAGCGGTGGAGAAAAAAGGAAGATATTGCACGGGAGGCTCTAAAAACATTAAACGGCCGGGGGTATATGGCAAGAATCAGGAATATATATTATGACACCGATGGCATCATGGAAGAACAGACGCAGAAGTTCAAAATCTGTCCCCGCTGCTCCGGCCTGAATACCATTCACTCCCGCTCCGACCGGGGCTATGAGATATTCGCCGTTTCCATTCCGAGAGATGCCTGTCCGGATTGTATTGACGAGGGATATAAAGCATATAAGGAAACACCGAAGGGCAAATACTTTAGGATATATTTGCAGGATAGGGTGAACGATGCATATATGAGTCAATGATTTTCATACTATTTAAGGTGGGGCAACCGGAGGACTTACGCAAGTTTTGAAAAAGTTAAAAGAATAAGATTTGGCAGCATTGAAAAATGCTGTCTTTTTTTATTAATGACTTTGGATAAATTTACTTGAATATCCTGAATGAAATGGTGGCCATAAAAGATAGAGATGAAGCTTGTTTAATATAACCCCTTAGGATATAATATAGTTAGTAAATTCAGGAAAAGAGAAGGGGATCAGTGTGCAGGATACCACAAGAAAAAAAGGATTACCTATCGGCATAGATGATTTCAAAGTATTGATGGAAAGAAACGGTTATTTTGTTGATAAATCTCTTTTTATTAAAGAAGTGATAGATGACATTTCGATGGTGAAACTTATCACCCGCCCCAGGCGGTTCGGAAAAACTTTGAATCTATCAATGCTCAGATATTTCTTTGAAAAGACAGAAACGGATAATAGCTTTCTTTTTAGGGAATTGGAGATATGGCGGCAGGGCGAAGATTATATAAAAGAACAAGGGCAATATCCGGTAGTAAATCTTACTTTTAAGGATGTAAAATATAGAAATTTTGATGATTGTTTTTTAAGTTTAAAAAATGTAATCGGAGAAGAATTTAGACGTCATAAGTATATTCTGAATAGTGATAGAATAGATGAATTTGAAAAGAAGCAATTTGAAGAAATATGCAGCGAAACTGCAGGATACGTAAGATTTAATACTTGTTTGAAATTATTGATTCGGGTGCTTTATCAATATTACCGAAAAGAAGTCTTAGTATTAATCGACGAATATGATACTCCCATAAACAATGGTTACATATGCGGGTATTATGATGATATTATAGACTTTATGAGAAACTTCTTCGGCAGTGGATTAAAAGGGAATCCCCATCTCAGGACAGCAGTAATCACCGGAATCTACCGAGTGGCAAAAGAGAGCATATTCTCTGGATTTAACAACCTGGAAGTCTACTCTGTTGTCAGTAATATTTTTGCGGACAAATTTGGATTTACAGAAAAAGAAACGGAAGACATCCTTAGGTATTATAATATGTATGAAAAAATTAATGAGGCAAAAGAATGGTATAACGGATATGTTTTCGGAGAAGATACAATAATTTATAATCCTTGGTCAATTTTGAACTATATAAAGCATAAAATATTTCAACCCTATTGGGTAAATACCAGCAGTAACGATATTATAAGAGATGTCTTAATTAAAACCGACAGTGATGTCAAAAAGAAAATGCAAGTATTGATGGAAGGCGGAGAGCTGAAAAATGAGATCATTGATGCAAATACAAATTTCAGGGATATTCAGAGCAAGAAAATAATAGGTGAAGACGTATTATGGAGCATGCTTTTAGTTAGTGGTTATTTAAAGTCGCAGAACCTGAGGTTTGAGAATGGATGTGCGAGATGTGATTTAAAAATCCCTGATAAGGAGATAAGAACCTTATATATAGATATTATTTCCGGCTGGTTTGAAAATGAAGTTGCGACAGATAAGATAAAAGAGCTTTTAAAAGCGGAGAAGATGATGTGATGGAGGAGAAATCGAAGGAGGCCCTAGAGCAAATAGATAGCATGAAATACGCGGAAGAACTTATTGATTGTGGAATTAAAGAAGCTGTTGAATTGGTCTTGGTGTTTTACAGAAAAAAACACATGTCATGTATAATATTAGAAAGCTTACTTCATGAAATTTGTGCTTTTTGCGACTCTGATATCACAGAAAGCAACATGGAATTCCCTATAAAAAAGCGGTTTCTATTTTACAAGGGTGTGTCGCATGCGGCTCATTCTTTTTTTATTAATTTGAGAATATAGGATGAATTAATTTGAGAAATGACATAAGAGGGAAAGCAATTGTCTAATCTTTCCCTCTATATTTTTATTGTTCCAAGTTATACCATTTTTAAACAAAAAACTTCAGATTAAATAATCTTATACTTTCCAATTCGGATTATTCAATCTGACGTAAAGGTTTAGAATTAGTTTAATTTGCTGTTTTTATACTTTTTGAAGTAAAATTGTGCTATATAATAATACGGTTAGACACAACAATTCAAAATAGATTCAAAAAGAACATAAAAAAATAACATCTGCACCTTTCTAAAACAAAAAAAAACACATATTCTTTATACTAAATTTTTTTTAAAAACAAAGGAGGATTTTTAAAATAATCAGCGAATATATATATTAAAAAAACATAAAAGAACATAAACAAAACAGAAAAAGCACTTCAAAAGCATTTCGAAGTTTATTATCATGGTCATTTCAGTGCTTTATGGGTTTTGCAACACTATATAACAAAATAGTTGGACAGTAAATACAAATGGATATTATTAGATTTTGAGAGAGCTGCTGTTTTTTAAGAATAACATTAAACAATGACTTGATTTGTTGAAGGAGGGAAATCTGATGGCAATTGATTTTAACTCATCTTAGATCGTCAGATTTTATCAGATTAATCTTGAGTAATTTCGGAAACATTCAATAATTACCTGTAAAAGACTTTATGCCATGCCCTAGAATCCCTGGGAATCCTGGTAAAAATCCTTAAATCATCCCGAGGCTTTGTATAAACAGTGTGCCCATAATCAGAATCAAAACAAGGGCAATCACAAGAAATATTCTTTCGTAAACGTCTACTACCGGCTTTCAAAGGACATCGCCACTTAAAGCGGTTGCGGCTTTTATTAAAACCACAAAAACACATAGAATAACCCTTAGAGAAAATAGGAACACCATACTCACTAATACTGACCGAAGGCAAATTCTTAAAATTACCCTTAGAATTAAGAGAGTAAGGCTCAATATCTCAAAACTCACAATGCTCATAATAAGGATATGCTCATGAGCAGAATCAGCAATAAACTTATTTACCTTCAAATACCGATAAAGCTCCTTAAACTCAGCCAAAGAAACAACACCAGTTGAAAATCTGGCGGCGGGCCTGAACAAGCCTAATATACATCAGAAGCTCACCAACACCTGCTGCAGCCGTTAAAACATAAGAAGAATAACCATAATGGTACTCATCACGCAAACTTCCCAGCCCCAAGAAGCCTTGGGATTAGAAAAACGACGCTTGCAATAACAACTGAAAATACCCTTTTTCTTACAATCATAAACCTTAATACCATAGGGCTAGAACCTGTCCTTAAAGAAAAACCATCCATAGACAAAACAAGGTTCAAAGGATCCGGGATCAGGCCTGTATGGACAGAAATATCCACAAAACAGCGGGCAAAAATCTCCTGAATTAAACTTTCAGCCCGCAGGGGGAAAAATAATCTACCATTCTTAACCCTTTTACACAACTTACCTACAACCACCGGATGTTTAAAAGGCTGCTTCTGTCCAGATCTGAGCTTCTTTTTAGGCTTTCTAATAGGAGACATTAACTTACACAACTTTTAATCCGGGTCTTCCTATCTTCAAGCCATAGCCTATAAAAAAATCATAAAACGTCCCCACACCGGGCGTATTATAAGGTTCAAATCCGGACAAAACAGCCAGAAGATATCATTAAGAGCTTAAACACATTTAGTAACACTATGTACCCAAGATCCAAAATCAATACCAAAGACCTTAAAATACACACAGGATCATATTTAACGGGCCGACCAATAGAAGAAAAACACCGAGACAACAAATGAATAGCAGGATACAGATTCAAAAACCAAACCTTTGACAAATACCTGGAAAAAGACATAAGCCTGTCTTTATCCAAAGTCGGCGTAGCACTATCCCGGTATAACTCCCTGGATTATGATTCTGTCGTAGCATGATGATATTTTTCCATGTATTTGTTTCCTGTATTTTTCCGTTATCAGCATTTTTTACATCTTCATCATAGTTTTGTATTTATTATATATTTTTTGTGTAGATTTTTAAATGTTTTTGGTTCTGGCTATGCCAGGTTAGGAGTAATGAAAAAAAATACCATCCACTTCAATTATGGGGGTGATTTGAAAAAGTAAAGTATGATTATGAGCATATAATCGCAAATAAATTTTATTAACTCTTAATATCTTATGACATCTATAGATATCAGCTATTTTAGCGGCAGCGAACAAATAGAGGTAAAAAATCAATAGCCCTCTCTAGAGGGCTTGAGAATAAAGGAAACTGAGTTTCCAAAAATCTACCATCTTAATTTAAGGAGGATGATTATGAGAAGCACAAGTAAAAGAACAACGAGAAAAATAGCAAGTATCTTGCTGATTGTGGTTTTTGTCCTTACAAGCATAATCGGCAGTACGGTGACAGTATTTGCAGCGGAACAAAACAACGTAAAAATTACTAACCTCAGGGTTGAATATATGACCAACCCAATAGGGATCGATCAGACACAGCCGCGCTTTAGCTGGGTCATGGAATCGAATGCAAGAGGACAAAAGCAGATGGCTTATCAGATTCTTGTTTCTTCTAGGCCTGGTGGAGATGGAGATGTATGGAACAGCGGTAAGGTAATGTCAGATAAATCTGTGGCTGTTAAGTACGAAGGGGATCCACTTCAACCCTCGACAAGATATTATTGGAAAGTAATCGTATGGGATAAAGACGGCAATTCTGTGACATCCGAAGAAGCATACTTTGAAACAGGTCTTATGAGCAGTGACGGAGTAACAAATTGGGATGGAGCAAAATGGATTGCATTGAAAAGTTTCGATACGTATGCGGTGGAAGCTGATATAACACTTCCTTCGGTGGCAGAAGCTGTATATTCTGCTGTATATTCTTCATATTCTTCGCTCGTATTTTCGGCTAGAGACACGAGCAACTATTACTACTGGAGGTTTGAGCGAACGGCAGACGGCAATCTTGCATTCCAACCGAGAATAGCAATGGGGTCAAGTGATTATCAGTTAGTTGATGCTACTTATGATCCGGCGAACGGCACTCCGCCGACAGTAACAACAAGCGTTTATGTTGGAGACGGGTCATCATTCAATGTGTGTATTGAAATCGACGCCGATGCCAATGAAATTGTTACCAAGATTAATGGCGATGAAGTTTCAACCATCACTAATCCCAAGGCCTTTAGGCCAGCGTCAGGAGGATGGAATCCCCGCCCGGCAGCGGTAGTGGATATTGCCCCGATAAAATATGGAATGGTGGGCATGCAGTTGAGTTCTACCAATAACAATCATCCCGTATTTACTACTTCATTTGACAATATAAAAGTGGTTAAGGACGGAACGGAGGTACTTAATGCCAATTTTAACGATGGGAAAAATGTATTCGACAATGGTAGCATAAATGACGGAAAACTTGTAATGACGCTGCAGAACGGGTCGAGAAACCTGGTGGCTCTCCAAACTAACTTCAGCAGCCCCGGGGCTCCAATGTTAAGGAAGGAAACACCGCTTTCGGCAGGAAAAAGTGTAAAGAGCGCTAGGCTTTATATATCCGCGTTGGGCGCATATGATGCGTATATAAACGGAAAAAAGGTTGGAATAGTGAATGAGGATGGAACTGTAACATATGAACTTCTAAATCCGGGTTGGACCGAATATGAAAGAAATATAAATTATGTTTCATATGATGTTACCAGCTATATTACGGGAAATTCCGTAACTTTGGCAGCGATGCTAGGAAATGCATGGTTTAGCGGAGGAATATCAAATGGCAGCAGGTATTATATCACCGGGAATGATCTAGGGCTAAAGGCTAAACTCCTTATTACTTACACCGATAATACCAAACAGATAATCGTTACTGACACGAGTTGGAAATCTACAGATAAAGGGCCTATAACTTATGATGATATCTACAATGGGGAAACTTATGACGCAAGAAGAGAAATTCAAGGCTGGAACAATAACGGGTTTGACGATAGCGGATGGTATGGAGTAAAAGAGCATTCATTTACAGAATTATGGCCTGATGCCACTTTAACCGCAAAAGTAGGAAACACCGTGCATATCGTGGACAGCCTTGACCAGACCCCGATTTCGATTACCACATATGACAGCATTATCAATGTTGGTGATACAGCTAAAGTTAAAAGCGGATTAGGTGAAATTAATATAGTTGCTAGCAAGACATATACGGATCCTGCTGCTGCAAGGTCGGCACAATTGACATTGTTACCCGGAGAAACAGCGATATATGACCTAGGACAAAACATGGTAGGCGTACCTAGGATAACATTTAAAGGAGATGCAGGGACTACAATCAGGCTGCGCTTCGCTGAAATGGTTAATGATGACAGCGTGCCTTCAGGCAGCAGAGGCGCAGACGGACCGAAAGGAACAATTTATGTGAAGAATTTAAGAGGTGCAAGAGCTACGGATTATTATACTTTGAAGGGCAGCGAAAGCGGCGAGACCTACCAGCCCAGGTTTACATTCCATGGCTTCAGGTACATTGAAGTCAGCATATCATCCGGAACTCAAACCACAATAAGCAATGTAACGGGTAAGGTTGCGACTTCTGCGATCGATAAGATAGGCGATATTGAGACTTCAAACTCTGATGTTAACAGGCTGTATCTGAACCAGATTTGGGGCCAGTACGGAAACTATTTGTCAATCCCTACCGACTGCCCTCAAAGGGATGAGCGCTGCGGATGGACAGGGGATGCGCAGTTGTTCGCAAATACTGCTTTATACAATATGGATTCGGTGAACTTCCTTGAGAACTTTATGGATATTCTGGTTGACAGCCAGATTATATACGGCAACGGAAGTTTCTTCCAAACGGTTGCTCCAAGTTCACGCTATACGAGCAATGCGCCTCATTCGGGATGGTCTGATGTTGGAATCATTATTCCTTGGACAGTCTGGCAGATGACGGGTGACGATACTGTTATCGAAAAGCATTATGACGCCATGGTAAGATACATGGACTATATTGAAACCCTTAACGCCAATGCAGGAACACAGTATAGAGGCCCGGGAAGCCAATATGGGGATTGGCTGGCGTTCCAAGGCACAAGCAGCAGGTTAATGAGCGATTTATATTATGCATATGACGCTAAATTGATGGCGCAAATGGCAAGACAGATTGGCAACTTTGCTGATGCCTCGAAGTATGAGACACTGTTCAACAATATTAAGAATACAATAATGAACAATTATTTTTCTGTTGACGGCAGTGGAAAACTTACGGTTTTATCAGGCAAAGAGCCAAGCACAACATTGGTTGGGCAATCTGGAAAATCTGAGGATAATTCGCAGACGGCCCTGCTCTGGTGCCTGAAATTAGGAATATACAGCAATGACCACCAGAAGCAGCAAATGATATATATGCTTGTGGAGAATATAAAAAACACTCCTGAATACAAAGCAGCTAATCCGACCAGTACACGTGTAAATTATGATGAAAATACGCTTTCGGTTGGATTCCTAGGCGTCAATGTCATTGCGCCGGTTTTGAGCGATGTTGGACATTCAGATCTTTCATACAAGCTTCTGCTCCAGGATAAGATGCCTTCATGGCTTTATTCGGTAAAGAATGGAGCTACCACTATTTGGGAAAGATGGGATTCATATTCCATTGAAAACGGTTTTGGAAATTCAAGCATGAATTCCTACAACCACTATTCTTATGGCGCGATCGCCGAATGGATGTACAGGTATATGGCTGGTATCAACTATGATACCGGAAATCCTGGGTTTAAGCACATAATACTGCAGCCTACAATTGATCCTAACAATGGGATAACGTGGGTGAATGGTTCATATGATTCGGTTTATGGAACAATTAAGAGCAGCTGGGAAGTAAATAACGGCATCTTTACATACAAAGCAACCGTTCCGGCGAATACCACCGCTACGCTGTATCTTCCCACCATTTCGGAAAATGCTGTGACCGAGAGCGGAGAGTTTGCTTCCCAAGCTAAAGGAATCACCTTTGTAGGGTATGAAGATGGAAAAGCAGTTTATGAGCTTGAATCAGGCAGCTATGAATTTAAAACAATTGTTACCCCTCATGTAAGCATTCCTGATGCACCTGCAGCACCTTTAGTTGAAGGAAGAGGAAAAAATTCGATTACTTTAGGGTGGAGTTCGTCAGATAATGCGGCATGGTACAATGTTTACAGATCAACCTCAATAAATGGAACATATACTAAAGTTAATGAATATCCCGTTTCAGGCACAACCTACACCGACAGGGGACTGTCTTCAGGAACTTCGTACTATTATAAAGTCACGGCCGCCAATGAAGTTGGGGAATCCGCATACTCAGATATTATTGGTGCAACAACCACAAAATCTTCATCTGACCATAGTTCGAGCGGTAGCAGCAGTTCAAGTGGAAGCATAACGCCAAAAACACCCACAACACCGGAGACACCTACGACTCCCGAGACACCTACAACACCTGAAACGCAGACGAAGAAATTTGTAGATACAGCCAATTACCCATGGGCGGAGGAAGCTATCGAAGCACTGGCTGCAAAGGGTATAATAAAAGGCACTTCCGAGACAACATTCGAGCCTGGCAAAAACATAACTAGGGCGGACTTCATGCTGCTTCTAGTAAGAGCGCTTGGCCTAAAAGCGAAATTTGACTCCGGTTTTGATGATGTGAGCCAGGATGATTACTATTATGAAGCGCTTGGAATCGCGAAGGCGCTTGGAATTGCAACAGGAGTAGGAGACGGCAA
Source organism: Tepidanaerobacteraceae bacterium (assembly GCA_024655905.1). Lineage (GTDB taxonomy): Bacteria > Bacillota > Thermosediminibacteria > Thermosediminibacterales > Tepidanaerobacteraceae > JANLFP01. Next base: position 146,737 of record JANLFP010000008.1, on the reverse strand, counting down.
ATTCAATCCCAAGGGCGAGATATCCAGGCAGGACATGATGGTGCTTGTGTTTAGGGCGTTGAAAGCAGCCGGGAAGATTGACGAGACGGGAACGGCTTCGGACATAAGCGGGTTTGCCGATGCGTCGCAGGTGGCTGAATATGCGGTGAGCAGCGTAGCGACTTTGGTTAAGGAAGGTATAATAAAGGGAGATGGGATAAATATTAATCCTAAAGGAACTACCACAAGAGCCGAAGTAGCCGTCATCATTTACAGGCTGCTTAACAGATAAAATTGACTAATAAGAGGGGACTAACGCTGTATAGTGTCAGTCTCCTCCTATCATCTTTTTAAATATTTATTATTATTTATTAGTTGAAAAAAGTATCCTTGAAAAATTCTTAAAGCGTATTGTTATGACGTTTGATTATAAAAGCAATACGAGGAGGAAATATTATGATGAAGGTTAAGATTCCATTAAGGCGAATTCTATGTACGTTTATGAGCATGATTTTTATTCTTTCAACTATGCTCGCAAACGGAGCTACAGTATCGGCTTCAACAATTGCAAACAGTAGTTTTGTCAGCGAGTTTGTAAACCCTGGACAGCAAGCTAAATTGATGACAAGATATTGGCTTCCAGGAGGTGCAGTGGACTCGAATGAAATTGCAATACAATTGAAAGATATGGCTGACAAAGGGTATGGTGGTGTCGAAATAGCTGATCTTCCTACACCAACGTTGACTTCGTCGGTAGATCCTGCGAAGTATGGATGGAATACGGATTCATGGGTTAAAGCGATTGAAGGAGTGTTTATAGCTGCAGAGGCAAACAATATGATAGCGGATGTAACAATAGGTCCTGTTTGGCCCGCTGTTTCACCTTTGATTACGCCTGACAGCGATGGGGCATCTAAACAATTGGACTTTGGAATACAGACAGTAAACGCAGGTGATACATACACAGGTAAAGTACCTAATCCGGGACTATTAAGTCCAGTTGTTAAAAAACAGAAGCTTATTGCTGTAACTGCAGCAAAAGTGATTAACTTATCAAAAGGAACATCATCAGGTGGTTGGGGGCCTCCAACGATATCTTACAATTATACCATTGATGAAAGTTCAATGCAGGATGTGACCAGTTCGGTGTATAGCGGCATAGACTCTGTAACTGGTGCTGTTTATAATGACGGGATTACATGGACTGCACCTGATGACGGAAGTCAATGGATACTGCTTGGTTTCTGGCAACAGGGCACAGGCGCAACTGTTTCAGCAACTAATGCGCCGCTATCAGTGCCGCAATCCTATTGTGTTGACCATTTAAGTAAAGCAGGAGCTAAAGCGGTAACTGACTTTTGGGATGAATATATACTGGGTAAGAGTGATATTATAAAAAATCATATCAAGAATTATCCAACATGTCTATTTGAAGATTCCTTAGAGGTTACAGGGACATTGCAATGGACAGATAGTATGCTGACAGAATTCAAACGATTAAAGGGATATGATATTACTAAATATTTACCGTTGCTATACAGGGGCGTAGCACAAGAAGGGGGAACGGAACAAAAGGGTACTTACACATTCAATATTGTATCAAGTGAAAGAGCGGAACGTATAAACAGAGATTTTAATGAAGTAAAGGGTCAGTTATATGTTGAGAACCATTTAATGCCCATCAAGAACTGGGCGAATTCCGTAGGATTTATCTACAGAGCACAGCCTTATGGCAATCCAGTTGCTGATAGCCTTGAATGTTTCAGTATGGTTGATGTACCTGAGGGTGAATCTCTTGGATTTGGTTCAGGTAATTATGATAGCTTCAGGGCACTTGCTGGAGCTGCGCATATGTCATCAAAGAATATTGTGTCCGAAGAACTTGGAGCCAATGGAAAAGGCTTTGCACAGACATGGCAAGATATAATCAAATTATTTAATCAGGCTACTTCAGTGGGAGTCAACCGGGTAATACTGCACGGTTCCTCATATCAAAAGCTTGCGAGCGATCAATGGCCGAATGGTGAAGCGAGATGGCCCGGCTTTTGTGGCATGTTAGGATGGTTTCCAGGGGAGTGGAGTTCAACTCATGCTCCAAGTTGGAATTATATGAAAAATATAACAAATTATATAGGGAGAACGCAGGTAGTTCTCCAAAAAGGAACTCCAAAAGTCGATGTTGCATTCTATCAGGAAAGCATTTCAGTTACAAGAGGTCCATATTTCAGTGACCAATCCTTGTCAAATGCAGGTTATACTTATGATTATATAGGTCCTGCACAGTTAGAACTTGAATCTGCAACAGTAAATAACGGTATGCTTAATACTAATGGCCCTGCATATAAAGCATTGGTTTTGGATGGTAATATTGTTACGAATATAAAACTTAAATCGGCAGAAAAAATTCTGCAATATGCAAAAGATGGTCTGCCGATTGTAGTGGTGGGGAGTACTCCAACAACTGTACCAGGACTGGATGTGGCTAATGAGAGTGTTAAAATATCTGAATTGATGCGCTCTCTTTTAAAATTACCCAATGTACGTCGTGTATATTCGGAAATAGATGTGAAGAAAGCCCTTGAGGATTTAGATGTAACCCCTGCGGCTAAATACTCAGATGATATCGCTGTACACAACGTACATCGCTCTGATGACGGAGTAGATTATTACTTTTTATATAATGCAGATACTAGAACGGCCGATATGAATATCACATTAAAAGGAGCTGGACAGCCTTACAAATTAGATCCCTGGACAGGGTCTATTGTTCCAGTCGCACAGTATACGACTTCGAACAACAAGATTACTACTCACATAAAACTAGCACCTGAAGAAACTACAATCATTGCGATTACTGCAAGTGATATGTTCGGTGTGAAACCTAACCTACCAAATGTAATTAGTAGTCAGACTGAAAATATAGAGTATGTCGATGGTTCTATCGTAGCAAGTGCCAGGGTAGCAGGTACGTATGCAGTTACATTGAACAATGGCAAGACAATAAATGTGTCAATTTCAAGTATACCTGATGCTATTGACCTGACCAACTCACAGTGGAAACTGAATGTAGAAAGTTGGACACCGGCAGCTGCAGGAGTTGGTCCGTATGGCATAAATACAGATAAAACAAATATTATAAAGGATCTTACCGGACTGACTACTTGGGATAAGATAGAAGGATTACAAGATGTATCTGGTGTGGCAGAATACTCGACTACAATAACTTTAGGTTCTGATTGGGATGGTATAAAGAGAGCAGATTTAAATCTTGGAACTTGTGATGATGTAAATGAGATAACTATAAACGGTAAGGTACTGCCTCCAATTAATCAAAGTACCCATGTTATTGATATTGGAAGATATCTTAAAATTGGTGACAATACAATAAAGATCAAGGCATCAACTACTCTTTTGAATGCAGTTAGCAAAGCAGGAACAACAATGGCAAGAGGTTCCCAGAAATACGGTTTAACCGGACCTGTAACAATTACTCCTTATGGTCAGGCAATAGTTATGGGAAGCAACATTAGCCATCACAGTGATTCGGGCAGCTCAGACAGAGACGGCAGCTCAGGCGGAAGCAGCAGCGGAAGTGGTGGTACAACAGCACCTACGACGCCTGCAACATCCGAGACACCGGCAACACCTGAAACGCCAACGACACCTGAAAAGCCTGCAACACCTGAGAAGCCGGCCAAGAAGTTTGTTGACACAGCACGCTATTCATGGGCAGAGGAGGCGATAGAAAAGCTGGCGGAAAAGGGTATTATTAAAGGCACTTCCGAGACAACATTCGAGCCTGGCAAAAACATAACTAGGGCGGACTTCATGCTGCTTCTAGTAAGAGCGCTTGGCCTAAAAGCGAAATTTGACTCCGGTTTTGATGATGTGAGCCAGGATGATTACTATTATGAAGCGCTTGGAATCGCGAAGGCGCTTGGAATTGCAACAGGAGTAGGAGACGGCAAATTCAATCCCAAGGGCGAGATATCCAGGCAGGACATGATGGTGCTTGTGTTTAGGGCGTTGAAAGCAGCCGGGAAGATTGACGAGACGGGAACGGCTTCGGACATAAGCGGGTTTGCCGATGCGTCGCAGGTGGCTGAATATGCGGTGAGCAGCGTAGCGACTTTGGTTAAGGAAGGTATAATAAAGGGAGATGGGATAAATATTAATCCTAAAGGAACTACCACAAGAGCCGAAGTAGCCGTCATCATTTACAGATTGATTAACAGATAGATTTAGAAGAGGAATAATGGAGGAGATTGGCAATTATTCGCTGGTCTCCTCTTAATGCAGTTTAATTAGGTATACATAAAGATGCTGATGCAGGCATTTGATCTGGAAGATGATACGGCCAGCTGTACTTTTAGAGATGTAAAGGAAGGAATGTGGTATTACAGCTCGATCGCGGCAGCACAGAAGCTGGGCATAGTAAAAGGCAAGGGAGATGGCAGTTTCGGAGTAAATGATCAAATAACCCGGCAGGATATGGCGGTTATGGCTTACAGAATAGCGCAACTGGTTAAGGCAAATCTTAATACAAATGCATCTGTAATTCAGTTCACAGATAAATCCGATATTTCGCCATACGCAGTAGATGCAGTTATTGCAATGCAAAATGCAGGTGTAATTAACGGCGTAGGTGACAGCAGATTTTTACCGAAAGGCCAGGCAACGAGGGCGCAGGCAGCTACGATTATTTGTAGGCTTTTCAATCTTGTAGAATGAGTTTGTATTGTAGCGTACAAGGTTAATGCTTATGCAATCATCTCCTGTGGACATTAAAACTCTAACACAAGTTTGTTTATAGAAAGTTGCGTGCTTGCCTTCTAGCTGTTCTTAAAATGATCCTTCTGCAACTATGTGTTTGCAGGAGGTTTTTCTGTATTTTGCAGTTGATACTAAAAATTATGCTATCCAATAGTTTATGTACCGAAGTGATATGGTAACCAGGATGATTCAAAAGCATTTGTTTTTTTGAAACAAACTATACACAAACGAAAATAATATGATAAAATATAATCAAAAAGTATAATCTGCAATCAAGTTTTTTATGGAGCGAAAGATAATGTTTGCAATTGAACGACAGAATAAAATTAAAGAAATCCTTTTTAAAGAAAAACGCGTAGATGTTTCTCAGCTAAGTGAGATGTTTGATGTTACCGAGGTTACTATCCGCCGGGATCTGGATAAGCTGGAACAGGAAGGGTTTTTGATAAAAATCTATGGTGGAGCAGTGCTGAACGAGGATATTCTGCAAAAAAATGTTCTGGAAGAAGCAGAGTCAGAAACACCTGAAGACAAGAAAATGATTGGCAGCATTGCAGCCCAGATGATTGAGAACGGAGAGGCAGTTTTTCTTGGCTATGGGACTACCTGTCTGGAAATAGCTAAAAAAATAAAGGATAAGAAAATCACGGTGGTGACAAATGATCTGGCAATAGCTCTTGAACTCAAAGATAGCCTCGGAGTGAAGGTAATAGTTACCGGTGGCGATCTGGTGCCATCAACTTCTATGCTTGTTGGCCGATTTGCTCATCAGGCCCTTTACGGCATATATATAAATAAAGCCTTTATAGGTGTGAAAGGGGTTAATTTTGATTCGGGCTATACTCTTGATAGATACGAGGAGGCTATGTTTATTCAGGAAGTGGCCAAAATTTCGAAAGAAATAATTATTGTGGCAGATCATACAAAATTTTATAAGACGGCCTTTGCAAAATTGGGAGATCTTACGATGGCTAAAAAAATAATAACAAACAAAGAAATTCCTTCTGAATTTAAAAGCTTTTTTTTCGAACATGCCGTAAAGTTGTACACAACCTATGAATTTGAATAGTTAATATGCGGGGGACATATGTTGGGATATTTTTTAGAAATGAAAAATATTACAAAAAAATTCAGTGGAAATGCTGTTTTAAAAAAAATCAACCTTTTTGTCTATAGAGGCGAAGTGCATGCTTTGGTGGGTGAGAACGGTGCGGGCAAATCGACTCTGATGAAAATTTTGGCTGGTGTATACCAGCCCGATTCCGGAGAGATTTTTATTGACGGAAAGCAGGCAGTCATTCTCAATCCCAGACAGGCCCAGGACCTGGGAATATCAATGATTTTTCAGGATATAAGTCTTTTTCCAGAATTGACTGTGGCGGAAAATATATTCCTTCAACGTGAACCATTGAAAAAAACAAGATTGCTGAGATTGATTGACTGGCAAAAGGTTTATCAAGACACTCAAAAATATTTGGAATACCTTGGCTTGACTTTAACACCGCAAACTTTAGTCAAGACTCTGACAATAGCTGAGCAAAAATTTGTGGAAATAATTAAAGCCCTATCTCAAAAATCAAGAATAATCATCATGGACGAGCCTACTACAGCTCTTACCGAACGTGAAATTGACATGCTTTTTAAAGTAATAAGAGATGTAAAAAAATTAGGGGTCACAGTCATTTTCATTTCCCACAGACTGGAGGAAGTAAGAAGAATTGCAGATAGTTTAACCATATTAAGAGATGGCGAGGTGGTGGAAACAAGCAGTGCGAAAAATTTAGAAATAGATCATATAATTAAGATGATGGCCGGGAAGGAAATGGAGGATAGATACCCTAAGCTCCGGGTAAAAATAGGCAAAGAAGTGCTTAAAGTTGAAAATCTGGGATATAATGACCGAATAAAAAATATATGTTTTAGCCTCAAAAGCGGAGAGATACTGGGCATAACAGGCCTCAGCGGAGCCGGTCGAAGGACACTGGCAAAAACATTATTCGGCATTTGTAGACCTTTTGAAGGCAAGATATTTATAAATGACAGGCTGTATAGAAGTATCACTCCTGACCTGGCGATTAAAAATGGTTTATGTTATCTGACAGGAATCGGAGCAAGAGAAAGTTTAATTTTGAAAATGAATATACCGGAGAATATTACGTTGACCAACCTTAGCCGAGTATCGGAAAAGGGATTTCTTATAAGGACTGAAGAACTTAGAATTGCCAAAGACTTTATAAAACGGCTTGAGATAAAGGCAGAAGAAAGAGAAACTGCCCAAAATCTAAGCGGCGGCAATCAGAAAAAGTTGCTTTTTGCAAAATGGCTTTTTGCAAATGCAAAGATTATGATAATTGAAGAGCCCACAAGCGGCATAGACATCAGTTCTAAAGTGGATATTTATAACATCATAAATGAGCTTTTGCGTTCAGGTGTGGCTATAATTTTAATTTCTTCGGATTTGTCGGAATTGATAGGTATGTGTGATCGAATATTGGTGATGTATAACGGAGAAATAAGGAAAGAATTTTCGAGATCTGAAGCCACACAGGAAAAAATACTATTTTATGCATCGGGAGGGGAATACGCCATAAAAAAACACAATCAATCATAATAATAAAAATCCAACAAGTTTTTTTTCTCGAAAGAAGGATTTTTCCACATTCGTATAGAATATATAATATATGAAAATTATTAATAAAACACAACCGAACATAAACGATATTTCATGAATTAGAAATCGGATAAACGAAAAGAGAACGGATTATGGAAGATTACATTCTGGAACTTAAAGGCATTACCAAGACATTCCCCGGTGTAAAAGCACTTGATGCAGTTAAATTCAACCTTAAGGCGGGGGAAATACATGCTCTTGTGGGTGAAAATGGAGCAGGCAAATCTACATTTATTAAAATAATTTCTGGTGTTTATCAGCCGGATGAAGGAGAAATTTTCTTGAATGGGGAAAGAGTATCCTTTAAGAATCCCAGAGAAGCAAGGATGATGGGGATTGCCACCATATATCAGAACATTATATGTTTTCCGGATATGTCTATAACTGATAATATTTTTTTAGGTCATGAATATATAAATAATTATGGGATAAAGCGGCTCTTATGGAAAAAGATGCATGATAAAGCAAAAGAATTGCTTCATTTGGTAGGTAACGACATAGATCCGGAAGAAAAAATGGGAAATTTGAGCATAGCTTGTCAGCAGATGGTGGAGATTGCTAAAGCCCTTTCTCAGGAAGCAAAAATATTCATTATGGATGAACCTACTGCAGCATTAACTCAGCACGAAACCGAAGAGCTTTTCAACATTGTAAAAAAGCTTAAAGAAGATGGTGCTTCAATTATTTTTGTTTCCCACCGGATAGAAGATATATATAAGATTGCAGACAGGATAACTGTCTTTAGAGATGGAAATTATATAGGAACATGGGAAAAGTCTCAACTGAGTAGAGATGACCTGATCAAATTTATGGCTGGCAGAGAAATAACTCAGCTTTTCCCAAAAAAGAAAATAAACGCTGGCAGAGAACTTTTAAGAATAAAGGGTTTATCAAAAAAGGGAGTCTTTACGGATATATCCTTTTCTCTGCATGAGGGAGAAATACTTGGAGTGACCGGCCTTATAGGTTCTGGAAGGTCTGAACTGGCTCAGGCCATATTTGGAATACATCCTGTTGATGCGGGAATGATATATATTCAAGGGAAGCCCGTTCGTATAGATAATCCTGTTAAAGCAATGAAACTGGGGATAGGGTATTTACCGGAAGATAGGCAGAAGCAGGGGCTGGTGCTGCCTTTTTCCATCATGGAAAATATAACTCTGCCGGTGATAGAAAGTCTTTCTCAAAGAGGGTGGTTGCGTCAATCAAATGAATATATGAAAGCAAAAGAAATGGCTGAACTTTTGCAAATCAAGGCCAACAGTGTTTTAGATAAAGTATATTTCCTGTCAGGAGGGAATCAGCAAAAAGTCGTAATAGCCAAGCTTCTGGCTGCAAAGTTGAGAATATTGATTCTTGATGAGCCCACAAAAGGTATTGACGTTGGAGCTAAGGCGGCCATGCATGAAATAATGTGCAACTTGGCTTCCAAAGGATATGGAATAATAATGATTTCTTCAGAAATGCCAGAAATTTTGGGCATGAGCGACAGGATTCTTGTAATGCATAAAGGCAGAATCATAGCGGAATTCAATAGAGATGAGGTTACCCGGGAAAAGATAATAGAAGTAACGATAAATAAAAGAGATTTTAATCAAGGAACATTATAACTTAAGGAATATTGATAACTTGTTGAAAAAACTTTCTAAAAGGGAAACAAAAGATTATGGAAAAGATTTCTATTTTAAGAAACATGTATTTAAATCTTAAAATAAGCAAATTTAAAGGAATCGGGCTAGTATTTTTCATTTTGTTGCTTTCGATAATAATAGGTCTCAGAAACCCCAATTACCTTACTGTTGGAAATATCCGGGACATGTTGCTGGATACGACTATTCTAGCCATAATGGCATTGGGCATGATGCTGGTCATTGTAACACGGGGCATAGACCTTTCGGTGGCTTCAGTGCTTGCCCTTTCTGGTATGCTGGTAGGTTTATTTGTAGAAAAATATCAGTGGGCCCCGGCGAGTGTGACAATTTTTATAGGTTTGGCTATTGGCAGCTTTTGTGGAGCCATTACTGGATTTATTGTGGCAAAAGGCAAGGTCATGCCGATTATAGCAACTCTTGGCATGATGAATGTTTATAGAGGGCTAACCTTTGTAATAAGTGGCGGCCGTTGGGTAAATGCTCACCAGATGCCCGAGAGTTTTAAGCAAATGACCAGGACGTCTATATTTGGAATAGATTTTCTAATCTTTATTGCTATTCTAGTATATATAGTTTTTTATTATTTTATATATTACACTCGTACAGGAAGGCAGATATATGCTGTAGGCAGCAATCCAGAAGCGGCACATATAACCGGTATAAATATAGATTATATACTGCAGCTTGTATATACTCTGATGGGCTCACTATCCGGCCTGGCGGGTGTTTTATGGGTGTCAAGATATGCTTCAGCGCAGAGTGACACAGCCATGGGCCTTGAAATGAGTGTGATTGCTGCCTGTGTGCTTGGCGGTGTAAAAATAACAGGGGGCTCAGGAGAAGTTTACGGAGTGCTATTGGGTTCCATACTTATTGGAATTATCAACAACGCACTGCCTCTTGTAAGAATTTCACCCTTCTGGAAACTGGCGTTACAGGGTGTGATAATATTGGTAGCAGTTATTATAAATGCAATTATCCAGAAAAAGGTTGAGAGATAAAATCTGTGAAGAGGATAATATGATTATGCATTCAATAAGAAGATTGATAAAAAAGAAGTTTAAAATAAACTATATTTTTAGGCAATGGGAATGGATTTTGATTATACTCATAATAATTGTAAATGCAATAAATGCTCAGATTTCTCCTTACTATCTAAACGCTGAAGGCCTTTTGGATGCAACAATGGTTTTTCTCGATAAGGGATTCGCTGTATTAGCCATGGCCTTTGTCATCATTCTTGGAGACATTGACATTTCTGTGGCATCAATCATGGCTTTATCATCGGTGGTTATGGCGGTGGCTTACAGTGCCGGTGTGAGCATGGTAGCATCAATTTTAGCAGGATTATTGACAGGAACACTGTGCGGATTTTTTAATGGTATACTCATTTCTAGGTTTAAAGAGCTGTCATCCATTATTGTTACTCTGTCCACTATGTCAATTTACAGGGGAATAGCTTATGTTATATTAGGCGATAAGTCCGTGGGAAATTTCCCGTCATGGTTTTCTTACTTTGCGTGGGGTTATATAGGCAAGACTCACATACCCTTCATTCTGGTTGTTTTTATCTTCTGTGCTATTGCCTTTGGGATATTGCTACATCGCACAACTTTTGGCCGTAAGGTATATGCCACGGGCAACAATTTTGAAGCAAGCCTATACTCGGGAGTGCCGGTGGAAAAAATAAAAATGATTGTATTCACACTTATGGGTCTAATGTCAGCAGTAAGTGCAATCTTTTTGACTTCGCGATTGGGAAGTTCGAGACCAAATATAGCTCTGGGATATGAGCTTGAAATAATAGCAATAGTTGTACTTGGAGGTGTAAGTACCCGGGGGGGGGTCTGGCAAAATTCTTGGGGTAAGCCTTTCGCTTTTCCTGATGGGTTTTATAAGATATGGAATGGGATTAAGAAATATTCCCGGTCAAGTTATGATGATTATTATTGGTTTGCTTTTGATTATAGCTTTAACTACCCCCAACATATTGAACAGAACGATAAAAAAGAGAAAAGAGATAAATAAAAATGATTTATTATCACTTTAGAGAATGTGTTAAGGGGAGGAGAAAAATATTGAAAAAGACTTCATCCCTCATGCTAGCACTGGTTATAGCGCTAAGCGTGGCATCATCAGGATGTGGTCGGACGGCTCAGATTTCAGAGGCAAAAAAAGCATACACCATAGGCATGATAGTAAAAGGCCTTGGCAATCCCTTTATGGAAGCATGCGGCAAGGGTTTTGAAGAAGCTTTAAAAGAGTATGGCGATAGGGCTATCTATCAGGGACCATCCATACCCACCGCAGAAGGTCAAATTGAAATTATCGAAAATTTCATTGCACAAAAAATTGATGCAATAGTAATAACTGCCAATGATGCACAGGCCGTGGTTCCTGCTTTAAAAAAAGCCATGGATGCAGGAATTAAAGTAATCTCCTTCGATTCAAGCGTTGCCGCTGAAGGCCGTCTGGTCCATGTCAATCAAGCCGATGCAAAGTTGATAGGTCGGCTGCAGATTCAAGCGATGGCTGAAATGATTGACTATAAAGGCGAAATTGCCATTTTAAGCGCCGGTGCCACTATGACAAATCAAAATGCATGGATTAAATATATGGAGGAGGAATTGCGGAATAAAAAATATTCAGGTATGAAGCTTGTTACCGTAGTATACGGTGATGATCTAAGAGATAAAAGTTATAATGAAGCAATGGGTCTTTTTAAAGCATATCCTAACTTGAAAGGTATAATTGCTCCAACTGCTGTGGGCTTGGCTGCAGCAGCTAATGCGATAACCGATGCTGGATTGATAGGAAAAGTCAAATTGACAGGCCTTGGACTTCCTAGTGAAATGGCTCAATGGATTAAAAACGGCGCCTGTGAATCTATGTTTTTATGGAACCCTGTAGATTTAGGTTATCTGGCGGGTCAAGCGGCACATTCGTTAGTCACTGGTGAAATAACTGGAAAAGTTGGAGAGAAATTCATTGCTGGTAAACTTGGAGAAAGAGAAATAATAAAAGACCCGACTGGTGGCGTTCAAATTATGTTAGGTTTTCCATTCAAATTTGATAAATCCAATATTGATAAATGGAAAGATATTTACTGAAGAGGTGGTTAATAACAATGCTATGAGACATTTTTAGACAAATTATTTCGTTTAAACGATAGAGGGAGATGATAGATGATGCTAATGAAGTGATATCATAGCGGTTGTAAAAATGAGTATAGAAATTAAGATATGATAGCGGTATACAAAAATTATTAGGAATTATGCTTAAAAGATTTTATATTTGAGGTGTTTAAAATGGAGCAAAAACCGTTTCTACAAATGAGAAATATTAGTAAAACATTTCCTGGAGTTAAAGCCCTGGATGCAGTAAAACTTGAGATTTTACCTGGTGAAATTCATGCGCTTGTAGGCGAAAATGGAGCTGGAAAATCAACTTTAATAAAAATATTGGCTGGTGTAGAAATCCCCGATCCCGGTGCAGAGTTTTTAATTGATGGTCAGCCGGCAAATATACAGCAGCCTTTGGATTCAACAAAAAGGGGAATTGCGGTTATATATCAGGACTTCAGCCTTTTCCCCAGTCTCACGGTAGCTGAAAACATAGGGTTTGGCAGAGAAATCGGCCAGGGGAGACGATTTGTAAACTGGATAGAAATTAGAGAAACAGCAAACAGGGCTTTACAAGAACTCGGAGTAGAAATAGATCTCAATTCACAATTAGAGAAATTATCAGTAGCAAAACAACAACTGGTGGCTATAGCTCGAGCGCTTGCTTTTAACGCAAGACTGATAATTATGGATGAACCGACATCTTCGCTATCGCAAGCGGAAGTGGAAGGCTTATTTAAAATTATTCGAAATCTTAAAGCTAAAGGAATAGCAATACTTTTTGTAAGTCACAAACTACAGGAACTTTTCACGATAGCCGAAAGATTCACCGTATTACGGGATGGCAAATATATCGGAACATATTTGAAAAAAGATCTGAATGAAGAAAAATTAATATCACTAATGGTCGGAAGAAAAGTCGAGTTCATTAAGCAACCAGGCGGAAAAGTGGGGCAACCTATATTGGAAGTCAAGTCCATAAGCAAGAAAGGTAATTTCAAAGATATTTCCTTTAGATTGCATAAAGGCGAAATCTTGGGATTAACGGGTTTGGTAGGCGCGGGCAGAAGCGAAGTTGCACAGGCTTTATTTGGGCTTAACGCTCCTGATGAAGGTGATATTATTCTTGAAGGGAAAAAAGTAAGCATACATTCTCCTGAAGAGGCTTTGAGTTTTGGGATAGCATATATACCGGAACATCGCCAAATCCAAGGTCTTGTAATGAGACAGTCCGTAGCAAAAAATATTACCCTTACAAGCCTGAAAAAAATACGGGGAAAGCTGGGCTTTTTAGATAACAATAGCGAAAAAAACCTGGTAAATCAGTATATGCAGGTTTTAGATATTAGACCTAAAAATCCTGATATGTTAACTATGCAGCTTTCAGGCGGCAATCAACAGAAAGTTGTGCTTGCAAAATGGCTTGCTACGAATCCGAAGATATTAATTGTGGATGAGCCTACAAACGGTATAGATGTGGGCGCAAAAGCAGAGATTCATCGTCTTCTCCGGCAATTGGCTGCTGAAGGGATAGCAGTTTTGATGATATCATCTGAACTACCGGAAATTTTGGCCATATGCGATCGCATTCTTGTCATGCGTCGAGGTCGAATGGTAGCTGAATTCAATATTGACGAAGCAACTCAGGAGAAAATTATGAATAAAGCTTTTTTAGGCACTGCAAATTCTGTTTCAGCTTAGTTAAAACTAAAATAGAGGAAAAAGGAGCAAGACCATGAAACAATTTGTAAAAACAAAAGAATTTTGGATTTTATTGATGTTAATAGCGCTATCAATGATAATATCTAGTCGCACGAATGTTTTCTTTCGGCCAGACAATATCATAGATCTCGTAAAGAATAATGTTGTGCTGGGAATTCTGGCATTGGGAATGACTTTGGTCATCATAACAGGTGGAATGGATGTATCTGTAGGTGCGGTTATTGCCGTGATTACGGTGATAATAGGAAAATTCATGGTAAATTATGGAGGGAATTTATTTTCTACGTTTTTTGTGGCTATTGCGAGTGGAGTAATAATAGGCGGAATAACTGGCATTCTGGTGGGATATGCAAAAATACCTCCTATTGTAGTTACTTTAGGTACTATGAGTATCATCAATGGTTTAATGTTTTATTATACAAATGGTACATGGATAAATGATATTCCCCAATGGTTCATAGATTATGGCAAGATAACTTTATTTAAAATTCCGGGGGGAGACGAAAGTTTAATAGGGGTTCCGATGCAAATAATAATTTTTATCGTAATGGCTGTTTTTACATGGTTTATTTTGAGATATACATTAATAGGCCGCGCTGTTTACGCTATCGGAAGCAACCCGGTATCTGCAATGCGAGTTGGTATCAGTCTAGAGCGCACCTTGACTTTTGTATATGCATATATGGGATTTATGGCCGGAATTGCAGCAGTTGTTCATACATCTATTATGAGACAGGTTGATCCCAATGCTTTTACGGGTTTTGAACTTCAGGTAATTGCAGCGGTTGTTATAGGAGGAACAAGCGTAACAGGTGGCAGCGGTTCGGTGTTTGGAACAATTCTTGGAGTTTTATTTTTATCAGTTTTGAACAATGGATTGATACTCACACATATACCAACATTCTGGCAGAAAATTATCATTAGCATCATCATTATTATTACAGTAAGTATTGATGTGATTCAGAGGAAGAGAATAGAAAGAAATCTGCCAAAAGTCGATGTAGAAATTTAAAGAGAGGTGTTGGCATTGCAAAAAATAAATATAAGCAAGATAAGTATAAATAAAGAAACAATTCTGTTGTATGTTTTCATACTGACTTTTGTTTTCATGTCTATTCTGTCCCCATCAAAATTTTTAAGCTTAGGGAACCTTCAATCCATGGCAAGCCAATTGCCTGAACTGGGAATCATTTCTCTTGGCATGATGGTTGTAATTATAACGGGTGGTATAAATCTTTCTATTACCTATACAGCAGCATTGGCCGGTATAGCGGGAGCATTTGTACTTTCCTCAGGTCTTGGAAGCGAAGCGACAGGTATTTATGTGTTTATTACAATATTAAAAGCCTTGGCGGTTATACTCTTAACGGGTTTTTTATGCGGATTGTTGAATGGTTATCTAGTTGGAAGCATAGGGGTTGCACCGATTTTGGTTACTCTGGGAACAATGACGCTGTATGAAGGTGTAAGTTTACTGTTTACCAAAGGGGGAGCCATATCAGGATTCCCATTGCAATATCAATGGATAGGAAATGGAAATATATTATTTTTGCCGGTGCCCATAGTCATTTTCATTCTGTTTGCATTGTTGACAGGCATTCTTCTAGAACGGACTGCATGGGGTAGAAGTGTTTATATGTTTGGATGCAATCCTACTGCTACTCTTTTTTCAGGGGTTAATATAAAGAAAGTTATTATGTTTGTTTATATATATTCCTCAGTGGCGGCCGCTTTAGCTGCTATAATAATGACTTCGAGATATAATTCTGCAAAGGTTGATTATGGTTCCTCGTATTTATTGCAAAGCGTTGCTATTGTTGTATTAGGTGGAACAGATATAGCTGGTGGATATGGAAAAGTAATAGGAACAATAATTGCTGCAGGGATTATTCAGATTTTATCGAGTGGATTGAATCTGATTGGTATAAACCGTTTTATTGTAGATGTAACTATGGGGATTTTATTAATCGGAGTGTTGCTGCTGAACTTCTTTATTAATAAAGCAGGCAGAAAGGGGGTCATGACTAAACAACAAAAAGAAATGAAGACAGATAAAAAAGTACCGGCTTAGAGGGAGGTGAGAAAGATGTAAATCTAACATTATATTAATCAAAATACCAATGCAAATGTCTGAAAAAATTTTAAAGGGGGTCATTCAAATTGAGAAAAATTATTGCATTGTTTCTGGTTAGCTTAATAATTGGTACATTATTGGCAGGCTGCGGAGGAGGACAGCAAACTCAGCAGCAGCAACAAACCCAGCAGCAACAATCTGGGAATGCTCAGCAAGGTGAACAGTCTAAGACATACAAGATTGTCGTTATGCCCAAACTGGTAGGTATACCTTACTTTAATGCCAGCGAAACAGGAGCAAAACAAGCTGGCAAGGATTTAGGAGTGGAAGTAATATATACAGGTCCTACAAAAGCAGATGCCGCTGAACAAGTGAAAATGATTGAGGATCTAATAAATCAGGGTGTAGATGCGATTGCTGTGGCACCAAATGATCCCGCAGCCTTGACTCCTGTTCTCAAAAAGGCTAGGGAAAAAGGGATAATCGTAGCAGACTGGGATACTCCGGCAGATACTTCAGTTGTCGATATATCTATTCATCAAATCGATGACAAACAATATGGGGAACATATCTGGGATTTGCTTGTAAAAGCTATGGGAACAGACAGCGCTGAATATGCAATAATTACTGGAGGACTTTCAGCGGCAAATCTCAATAACTGGATAAATGCAGGATTAGAATATGCCAAAACTAAATACCCCAACCTGAAACTTGTTACAGATAAGGTTCCTTCTGATGAAAAACAACAAATTGCTTATCAGAAAGCTCTTGAGTTAATAAAAGCATATCCGAACTTGAAAGGAATCATAGGAATCAGTTCGCCTGCTCCTATTGGTGCCGCTCAGGCGGTACAAGAGAAGGGTCTTCAGGATAAGGTGAGCGTGGTAGGTACTGCTCTTCCAAACGATTCAAAAATGTATTTGAAGGATGGTTCTTTAGATACCGCCACTTTGTGGGATCCGGCTAAATTAGGTTATTTAACTGTATCTTTAATTAAAGATATGTTAGATGGCAAGAAACCTGCTGATGGGCAGGATGTCCCTGGTGTAGGCCAGATACAGGTAAGGGCGGATGGAAAGACCGTCATAATGGGACCGCCTACTGATTTCACTAAAGATAATGTAGACCAGTATAATTTCTAAGAAAAATTGGGGAGAGCGCTCATCGCTCTTCCCAAAAGTGTTTTTAATGGACAGTTATTATGAAATTTGTAAAGCTTGTTGAAATGTTATACTGAACTGTACATATGGTGTTGTGAGAAGCTGCAATTACTCCTTTAGGACTATATCCGTTCATTTTGGCCTATCGCACAGGAGGATTATTATGAGCATTAAAAGCCTTTTTTCAAAAAACGATTTGATTAATATATTGACCAGGATGCAGGAATGGGATTTTACATTCCTTTCCGAACAGCAAAATGAAAAACGCAGTGAAATAAAGAAATTGTATAATTTTTCAAAAATAATTTATGAGACTTTATCAACACTCAAAAGTGATATCAATAATATCGAAGAACAATTGAAAATTATCAATGAGACCAACATCGAGAGAGCAAATTTTGCAAAAGGTATTATCGCAGCCAATGAGTCAATAGCAAAAGGAGCGGCTCATCAGGCGGAATCTGCAGAAGAATGTGCAGCTATTGCTGCCCGGTTTCAAGACAAATTTGAAGCGATGAGGACGCTATCGAAGGAATTGACGAAAAAGGCTAATGCTACAATCGAGACAAGCCAAACGGTTGAACAATCCATTCATGAGCTTTTGATAAGAAGCAGGGAATCACAAAAACTGTTGTTGAATATCGTTGATAAAGTAACGGTTCTTGGAGAAGCGATGAAAGACATTGATAAAGTTACTTCGCTGATTATAGGGATTTCTAACCAGACAAACCTCCTGGCACTGAACGCAACTATTGAAGCGGCAAGGGCAGGAGAGGCGGGAAAGGGGTTTGCTGTCGTAGCACATGAAGTGACAAAACTGGCGGATAACACGAAAACTGCAGGCAAAGACATATCAATGCGTATTACAAATATCGTGGAGGAAATCGCATCTGTTGTGGGGCTGGCAGAAGATGCAAAAAAAGAATTCGCTATGCAGGAAAATGCCATAGAAAGCGCAAATCAAGCCATTTCTAATATACATACCGCATTGAAAGATTTCTTGGATAAGCAGATACAAGTAAGTGAAAAGGTGGAAGAGGTGTTTAACTATAAAAACCAGCTCATGGATTCCATTTCTGACATTGCAGCAGTAACCGAACAATCTGCCGCCACAAGTCAAATGGTGGCCTCCGAATCTATGGAACAAAGCAATAAGGATGAGCTGATAATAGATATGATGAAAGCATTATGCAAACTAGTCTCAGATACGAATGAAAAACTGAATAAAATCGAAATACATAATAATATAAGAACAAAGAAGCGTGTAGCCTTTATTTCTCTCGAGCAACAGGAGTTTTACAGTGAAGTAGAAGAGGCTGCGGTAAATATAGGTAAAAAATTAGACATAGAAGTAATCTGCAAATCCCCCCTGAGATACAACGTCGATGAACAGGAGAGAATTTTCAAAGAGTTTATGGATCAGAAGGTAGATGGAATCATATTAGTTCCAAGCGACCCAAAAAGATTAAGGAGCCTGATTAATGAAGCGATTGATAAAGGAATCAAAGTAGCATGTGTTGATATCGATGTGCCGGAAAGCAAAAGAAATGCCTTTATTACTTCCGATAGTTTCGAAGGAGGCAAGCTTGCGGGAGAAGCTGCAGTGCGACATTTGAAAGGCAAGGGAAAAGTAATGGCTTTGCTTTGTGCTTCTGGAGTTCCAACAGTACAGAAACGCTATCAGGGTTTTGCGGATACAGTTTTAAAACACCCCGGCATAAAAATCATCTGCAAAGAGGAACAAAAAGATACTGATATCGCTAAAACAAAAAAAATTATTGAAAATATGATCCAAAAAAATCCCGATTTTGATCTGCTGTATTTGGTGACCGGTGATTCAGGCGAAGTAGCGGTAGATATTTGGAAGACGCAGCATTTGGATAAAAAGCTTATTATTCTCAGTAAAAGTGCTAAGATAACTGAAGGAATAAGGAGGGGTATTGTGTCAAGCCAGATAGTGCAAAGAAACACATTATGGGGGGAGATGGCGATAAAACTGCTCAATAAGCTATTTCAGGGAGAAAATGTCCCGGAATATGCAAACACAGGCATGTATGAAATAAATAAATCAAACATCAATATTTTTGAACATGCAGTGAATGAATAGAAGGGGAAGTATATCTTCCGGATCGTGCCGAATCCCCACCGTTGACCTTAGTCGTTCGCGATGCAGTTATTTTTTAAGCGAGGGTCAAAATACAGCGATGAATCAAAACTTTTATTTTTACAATGAAAGATTATTGATAACAAAAAAATATTTTTTGATATCCCAAAAATCTAGAGGATTTTTCGTTTGTTTATAGAATATATATAAAAAAGCATCGCAATGTAATGGATATTTTTAAAGGTTTTAAAGGAGGCGAGCCATGCGACCCGAGGAGCGGCGGCAGGAGATTATTAAACATTTGAATGAACGGGGCATTGCAAAAGTTGCTGAATTAAGCGAGATATTCCAGGTTACGGAGGAAACCATTCGCCGGGACTTGGAATATCTTGAAGGCAAGGGTTATTTAAAGCGCACTCATGGCGGTGCTTACAATATAAAACAGGTTCAGGAAGAGACGGCTTTTTATATCAGAAACATGAAAAACCGCTTGGAAAAACAAAGTATTGGAAAGGTTGCGGCAGAACTGGTCCAGCCGGGTGATGTCATAGCAGTGGATGCCAGCACCACAGCGCTGCAGTTTGTACATTTTTTGAAAGAAAAAAAGGACATAGTGGTTATCACCCATGCCATAAAAGTAGTAATGGCGCTGGAAAACAACCGAGACATTACGGTGATATGTACCGGCGGGACGTTGCAGCCGAAGACATTATCCTTTGTGGGGCCTCTGGTGGAGAGGGCGCTTTCCAATTATAACATCCGGAAGGCTTTCATTTCCTGCAAAGGTATAACTCTGGATGAAGGTATAACCGAATCCACGGAACTTCAGGCAAAAGTCAAGCAGGAGATGTTGAAGGCAGCAAAGGAGACTGTTTTGCTGGTGGATCACGATAAATTTGGGAAGGCTGCACTGTCAACTGTGGCTCCGGTAACGGCGGTAAATAAGATAATAACGGATACAGGAACACCGAAAGAAGACCTGGATGAATTAAAAAAGCTGGGCATAGAAATTATAGTGGCTCCAAGGCCGAATGAAACCGGCGGTGTAGCTGGTACGGCATGTGATTTAGAGCAAGTAAAGTGAGTTTAAACAATAATCGGGCGGTTTTTGCAGCAAATAGTGGTAGAAGTCGGACGTCAACTTAAAGAGGGATGTCCCGAAAGCGCGTGTTCAAAATGTTGCATTTTGAGTTAGAGAACCGTCCCCTGACTCATTAATTTTTCTGTAACTTATTTTTAAAAATCAGGAGGGGTTAATATGTCTAAAGAATATGCAATTTGGGAAGAAAAGCAAAGAGAAAAAGGTATCGATGTAGAATGGGTCAAAAAGATGATTAAAAGCTTCAGGGTTGAGACACCTTCATGGGGTTACGGGGATTCGGGGACCAGGTTCAAAGTTTTCAAACAGGCTGGAGTGCCCAGAAGCCTGTTCGAGAAGCTGGAAGATGCGGCCCAGGTGCATAAATATACCGGCATCTGCCCTTCCGTAGCCATACATATACCCTGGGACAAGGTTGATGACTACAGTGAAGTGAAAGAGTTCGCCGAAAGTCTCGGGCTTAAAATCGGCGCTGTAAACCCCAATCTTTTCCAGGAAGATGACTATAAATTCGGCAGCGTGTGCAATGCAAATCCTGAAGTCAGAAAAAAGGCGGTGGCCCACATGCTAGAATGCGTGGAAATCGCAAGGGCGGTCGATTCAAAGATCCTGAGCCTGTGGTTTGCCGACGGCACCAATTACCCCGGGCAGGGTGACTTCAGGGATAGAAAGCACTGGATGCAGGAAAGCCTGGCCGAGCTCGATGCCGCCATGGATGACGATATGAGGATGCTCATAGAGTATAAATTTTACGAGCCGGGATTTTATCACACAGATATAGCAGACTGGGGCATGGCGTACACCTTTGCTACAAAAATAGGCAAAAAAGCTCAGGTACTGGTGGACCTGGGGCACCACCCCCAGGGGACCAACGTGGAACACATTGTGGCATTTTTGCTGGATGAGGACAAACTGGGAGGTTTCCATTTCAACAACAGAAAATACGGCGATGACGATCTCATAGTAGGTTCCATAAATCCCTATGAACTCTTCCTCATCTTCAAAGAACTGGTGGCGGGAGCCTGCAGCCCCGAGACAAAAAAGACTGCTGAAAATGTGGCGTACATGATAGACCAGAGCCATAATATCGAGCCCAAGGTTCCTGCCATGATACGTTCGGTATTGAATGTTCAGACGGCCTATGCGAAAGCGCTTTTAGTAGACGGCAAACTCCTGAAAGAACGCCAGTTGAACGGTGATGTGCTGGGGGCCGAAGCTGTAGTAAGAGAAGCTTTCGAGACCGATGTAAGGCCTCTTCTGGAAAAGGTAAGGGAGGAAATGGGTCTCGCTCCAGATCCCATGAAAGCATACCTTGAGAGCGGCTATGAACAAAAGAAACTCGAGAGGGGTATAGGCGGCAAGGGCTGGGAGTAGGACTGCATTTACACGCCGAATTACGGGCATACCCCTGCGGAGCGAAGGAGCGGCTTAAAGCGTCTGGCTGAACGGTCAGGTGCCAGGCTACAACCACCAGAATCGACTTTTTACACGAATAACTTTAAATGGAAAGAAGGTAATCCAATGAATGATGCTGCCTTTCAGGATCTCGAGATCATATCCCGGGCCGTGGGCAACTTCCCTGACATGGTGCAGGGGGGCGGAGGCAATACTTCGGTAAAAATAAATGATGAACTTATGGCGGTTAAGGCTTCGGGCTATAAACTGAATCAGGTGACTAGAAGCGAAGGATTCGTAGTGGTAAATTACAAAGATATTAAAGACTATTTTGACCGGGCGGATTTGGATTCAGGTATTGACTATGAAAAAGACAGCACTGCTTTTTTGAAAAAGAGTGTAGTTAAAGTTGAAGGATTAAAGGAACTCAGACCTTCTGTGGAAGCGGGCTTTCATTCGATTTTGCAAAAATATGTGATTCATTCACATGCGGTCTATGTTAATATCCTCTGCTGCAGCAAAAAAGGTGAAGAAATCATCCGGGAGATATTTTCCGGCAAGCCCTATTGTTTCCTCTGGATTCCATATATAAATCCGGGCTTTTATCTTACTCTCAAGATACGGGAAGCGTTGGAGCGCCATATGAAAAGCGGCAGAAAGTTTCCAAAAGCTATATTTATGGAAAATCACGGCCTCATAGTAAACTCCGATAGCCGTGAAGAAGTCATAAGGCTTCATGAAGAAGTAAATGAGTCTATAAAAAAATCTTTACACATCACGGAACCTTACCCTGAGATGTCTATAGAAAAAATTGACGATAACACCTTTATGAGCCGCACCGCATATCTAAAAGACTTCTTTAAAAATAACAGCATTTCCTCCGATTTTTTTGATAAAAATGCCCTATACCCGGATCAATTAGTTTATCTGAACGATAACATTTCGCTGGATAATAATGAAAATAAACTGAATATCAACACAAAAACCGGAGAAATAACTTATAGAACATCTTTTCAGGAAGCGCTTGCAATGGAAGAAACTTTGCTCGCATATATTTATATCTTGAAGAAAATCGAAGAAAAAAGGCTTTCCATTAAGAGAATGACGCTCGAAGAGATCGGATTCATCAAAAACTGGGAGAGCGAAAAATACCGTAAAGCCTTGATAAAAAGAAGTTAATTCTCCACCGGAGGCAGGATGAGCAAAGGTGCCGGGCCGTCTCCGGCAAATAAAACGGCTTTCTATGCTGGAATCGATGTTAATCAAAACATATTCTGCAAGGAGAGGATTTTCATGAAGACAAAAGCAGTAAGATTATACGGGAAAAATGACCTCAGGCTTGAGGAATTTGAGCTGCCGCCCATAAAAGACGATGAAATCCTGGCCCACATTATATCGGATAGCCTTTGCATGTCTTCATACAAGGCGGCGGTGCAGGGACCGGAACACAAGAGGGTTCCGAAAGATATAGACAAAAGACCCGTCATCATCGGACATGAATTTTGCGGTGAAATTCTGGAAGTAGGGAAAAAGTGGAGCCCAAAATTCAAACCCGGCCAGAAATTTACCGTTCAGCCGGCCTTAAACTACAAAGGAACTCTTGCGGCACCGGGATATTCCTTTCAGTATATAGGAGGAGATGCCACATATATTGTCATACCCAATGAAGTCATGGAGATGAATTGCCTTTTGACTTACGAAGGTGAAGCCTATTTTTACGGGTCCTTATCCGAACCCATGTCCTGCATAGTTGGAGCTTTTCACGCCAGCTACCACACCGTCCAGGGTTCTTATGTGCATCACATGGGCATTGCAGAAGGAGGAAATATGGCCATGCTGGGGGCGGCAGGGCCGATGGGGCTGGGGGCGGCGGATTATGCCATCCATGGTCCGAGAAAACCGCGATTCCTTGTAGTGACCGACATCGATGATGCAAGACTAGCCAGGGCAGCCCGGATCATCACCGTGGAAGAAGCCGCCAAACACGGAGTGGAGCTCAGGTATATAAATACTGCTGGAATAGAAAATGCAGATAAATACCTTGTGGGGCTCACCGGCGGAAAAGGCTACGACGATGTTTTCGTGTTTGCGCCTGTAAAACCCGTGGTGGAGATGGCCGATAAAATCCTGGGCAGGGATGGATGCCTCAATTTCTTTGCGGGTCCCACCGATCCCGCTTTTTCTGCGGAGTTTAATTTCTACAACGTGCACTACAACTCCACCCATGTGGTGGGCACCAGCGGAGGCAATACCGATGACATGATTGAATCCCTGCAGCTAATGGCAAAAGGTCTCATAGACCCGGCAGCAATGATAACTCACGTAGGAGGGCTCAACTGTGTGGCAGAGACCACCTTGAACCTCCCCAAAATACCCGGGGGCAAAAAGCTCATTTATACCAATATCGAAATGGAACTTACCGCTATTTCGGATTTCCGGGAAAAAGGAAAGACGGCCCCGCTTTTTGCAAAACTTGCCGATATTGTGGAAAAAAACAATGGTCTGTGGTGTGCCGAAGCAGAAAGGTATCTATTGTCATTGTCAGACATGTCACGGGGACGGTTCCTGTGACACAAATTATTATGAAATATATGCATGGGAGCAAAGGAATATCATGGAAAAGAAATTCGAGCGGTATATTGAGGAACTTAATAATGAGGATTTAAATGTAAGGCTTGAAAGTCTGAGGAAACTTTCAGAAGCCATTGAAAATGGCTGCATATTGCGGCCCCAGACAGGCGATTGCGTGAACAACCATATTCACACCTTCTATTCCTTTTCACCCTATTCCCCCGCTAAAGCCGTATGGGCCTCATATAATGCCGGCCTTGCTACGTGCGGCATTGTAGATCATGATACCGTAAGCGGCGTTCCGGAATTCATAGAAGCGGGCAATATAATCGGCATAGCCACTACCATAGGCATGGAATGCAGGGTGGATTTTTCTCGGACACCTTTAAAAGGGAGAAAAATAAACAACCCCGATCAGAACGATATAGCGTATGTGACTCTACACGGTATTCCTCATACTCAGGTAAATAAAGTAAAAGCATTTATTGAACCTTATAAGGAAGAAAGAAACAAGCGCAACCGCCTGATGGTAGAAAAGATAAACGGTATTATGGCCCCATCGGGCATTAAACTGGACTTTGATAAAGATGTTGTTCCTCTTTCCAAAAATAATGAAGGAGGAAGCATAACCGAAAGGCATATACTTTTTGCCTTTGCAATAAAATTGACGGAAAAATTCGGCAGAGGTTCTGAGCTTCTGGAGTTTTTAAGAACAAAAATGAAATTGCCCGTTAGCGAAAAGAATGAAAAATACCTGCTGGATTTGGAAAACGAATACTACCTCTACGATTTACTGGGAGTGTTGAAAAGCGACACGTCGTTCTTTTATATTGACGCCACCGGTGAATGTCCGGACGTAAAAGATTTTATCAAAATGGCGGATGAGGTAGGGGCCATCCCGGCGTATGCGTACCTGGGGGATGTAAAAGACTCCGTCACCGGAGATAAAAGAGCCCAGAAATTTGAGGACGGCTATCTGGAAGAGCTATTTGAGGTGTTAAAGGATGCGGGATTTAAAGCCATCACTTATATGCCCACCAGGAACAGTCTCCAGCAGCTTGCAAGACTGAAGGCTCTCTGCAAAAAGCACGGATTCTTTGAGATAAGCGGTGAAGACATAAACTCTCCGAGACAACTTTTTATCTGCGACGCCTACAAAAAACCCGATTTTCAAAACCTTGTCGATTCCACATGGGCGCTTATTGGGCATGAAAAAGCTGCCGTTCGGGATATCGAAGACGGTATGTTCTCACAAAGAACCATAAAAAAATATCCAGATTTGGAAGAAAGGATTCAGATATTTAAAAAAATAGGTTTAGGCGTCAGGTGATGAAAAATTAATGTAAATGGTTTATATGGCTTAGAGGCGGATGTCGAAATTGGCATAACATGCAGTTTAACCGGCATATAGCTTTTCAGATGTACGGGTGATATTCTGTTTTATATTTTTATGTAAGATTGGAGGCATTGATATGGAACAATCATGGCTTGGCCTTGAAGGCAAAGTCGCCATCGTTACCGGCGGCGCTTCCGGGATAGGGAAAGCCGTGGCAGAAGAGATGGCGGAGCAAGGGATGCATGTGGTTGTATGCGATGTAAACCCGGCGGGGCATGATGTCTTAAATGAACTGTACGGCGGCACTGAAAATCATATGTTTGTTCAAACGGACGTGACAAATGCTCAAAGCGTAGAAAATATGGTGCAAAAAACGGTGGAAACATACGGCAAAGTCGATGTTCTCGTCAATAATGCGGGCGTTAATCTGCCCCGGTTGCTGGTGGACCCCATGGACCCGAAGGGTAAATATGAACTGAAGGAAAAAGAATTTGACCTTATGGTAGCCATAAACCAGAAAGGCGCCTTCCTGTGCGCACAAGCGGCGGCTCGGGAAATGATTAAAAAAAATAGCGGGGTCATAATCAATATGAGCTCAGAAAGCGGGCTTGAAGGTTCCGAAGGCCAGAGCTGCTATGCCGCTACCAAGGCCGCTCTTTATTCCCTTACCAGGTCCTGGGCCAAGGAACTGGGGAAATACGGGATAAGAGTCGTGGCCCTGGCACCCGGCATCCTGGAAAAAACCGCTTTGAGGACGGAAGCCTATGAGGAGGCACTGGCATACACCCGCGGAATAACTGTGGAGCAACTGAGAAAAAGCTATGAGAAAGTATCCATCCCTTTGGGGAGAGTGGGAACATTGAGAGAAGTGGCCGACCTTGTCTGCTTCTTGGCATCCGATAGGGCAAGCTACATCCACGGCGTCACCTACAACATCACCGGCGGGAAGTCAAGGGGTTAGGAGGATATGAAATGAAAGCCGCCGTTTTTGAGGGAATAGAGAAAATAGTAATTAAAGATGTCCCAATACCGAAAATGGACGACAACAGTGTCTTGGTGCGGGTGAAAGCCTGTGCTGTCTGCGGTTCAGATATCAGGATATTTCATCACGGCAATCCCAGGGTAAAGCCGCCGCAGATTTTAGGCCACGAAATTTCGGGGGAAATTGTGGAAGTGGGTAAAAACGTGAGCAAATTTAAAGCCGGCGACAGAGTAGCCATGGGGGGAGATATACCCTGCGGCGAATGTGTATACTGTGAAAGCGGGATTGGTAATAACTGCAGCATAAATTATGCCCTGGGATACCAGTTCCCTGGCGGTTTTGCCGAATATGTGCTGTTGAACAGCCTAGTGGTAAATTACGGCCCGGTCCATAAGATACCAGATAATGTGTCCTATGATGAGGCGGCGCTTGCGGAGCCTCTGGCATGTGTGCTCAACGGGCTTGAACTTTCGAATGTAAGATTGGGTGACGTGGTCGTGATCATAGGCGCCGGCCCAGTGGGATGTATGATGATAGAGGTGGTGAAACGTATGGGCGCCGCAAAAGTGATTATGGTTCAGCGTTCAAAGCCCAGGCTGGAACTGGCCAGAAGATTCGGAGCGGATGTTTACATCTGTTCTTCTGAAGAGAACGCTGTGGAAAGGGTGCTTGAAGAAACCGGCGGGATGGGAGCGGATGTGATCATTTGCGCCAATTCTTCTCCTGAAGCCCAGATAGATGCCCTAAAGATGGCAAAAAATAGGGCGAGAGTCAATTTTTTCGGAGGGCTCCCCAGAAACAATTCTCTTATGACACTTGATACTAACATTATACACTACAGGGAGTTGTTTGTGCACGGTTCCCATGGCGCATCGCCATCCCATCACAGGAAAGCTCTCGAGCTAATAGGTTCCGGAACCATAAAAATCGGCAATTATATTTCACATAAGTTTTGCCTCGACGATATCCTCGAAGGGTATAAAATGGCGGAAAGCCATTTAGGAATGAGGGTTGTGATAAACCCATGATATTCTAACGTCAAACATATTTTTTAGAATTTTATGAGGGAGGGATGGAGTTTGGCTATCATATATAATCTGGCGGCCGATTTCGGGGCATCCAGCGGCCGGGTGATACTTGGAAAATTTGACGGCAAAAAAATAGAACTTGAGGAAATTTACAGATTCCCCAATGAACCCGTGAGGATGGGCAAGAGGTTTTACTGGGATTTCCCAAGACTTTTCCACGAACTCAAAAACGGCCTGAAAAAGGCTGCCGGCGAAGGAATCGAAATATCCGGGATAGGCATCGATACCTGGGGGGTGGATTATGGTTTACTTGATAAAAATGGAGAACTGATATCCAATCCAATTCATTACAGAGATAATCGGACAGACGATATATTGGACGATATAGCAAAAACCGTTCCGCTTGAAGAGATATACAATGTAACAGGGATACAGTTCATACAGATAAATACACTTTGCCAGCTATACGCGGATCTGAAGTCCAGGCCCGAAATTTTAGAAAAGGCGGATGCGCTGCTTTTTATACCGGATTTGTTTAATTTTTTCCTGACAGGCGAGAAATACAACGAGTACACGATAGCTTCTACATCCCAGATGCTGGATGTGTTTAAAAAAACCTGGGCTGTAGAAATGCTCGAAAGAATGTCGCTTCCGGCAAAATTCCTTCAAAAAATAATTATGCCGGGAAACATCATAGGGAAATTGATACAGGATGTTCGGGCAGAAGTGGGACTGCCGGACATTCCGGTGATGTCAGTTGGAAGCCATGATACGGCTTCGGCTGTGGCCGCTGCTCCCCTGGAAGGCGAAAATTGCGCGTATTTGAGCAGCGGCACATGGTCGCTTTTGGGCATTGAAAGCAAGGAACCCATAGTGAATGAGAAATCTTTAAAAGAAAACTTCACAAATGAAGGCGGGCTGGAAGGCAGGATAAGATTTTTAAAGAACATAAATGGTTTATGGATGATTCAGCAGTTGAAAAAACACTGGCAGGAAAAAGGCATCAATCTTGGATACAGCGAAATAAGCAAAGCTGCCGCCGAAGCAAAAAATGACAGCTTCGTTATAGACCCCAATGACAAAAGTTTTTTAGCGCCGCTTGACATGGCTTTTGCCGTGCAGCAATACTGCAAAAATGCCGGCCAGGGTGAACCCAAAGATATTGGAGAAATCGCCCGGGCTGTATACAACGGCCTTGTCCGGGAATATAAGGCAAGAATATCCGCTCTAGAAGATATCACCGGCAGAAGCATCGATGTGATAAACATGGTGGGGGGCGGAATTCAGGATGAGTTCCTGTGCAGGCTCACGGCGGAAATCACCGGGAAAACCGTGCTGGCAGGGCCTGTGGAAGCCACATCCTTGGGGAACATTCTGGCACAACTAATAGCCCTGGGAGAAATAAAAGACCTTTCTCAGGGGAGGGAAATTGTAAAAAGTTCAATAAAATTAAAAATGTATACCGGAATTTAATACAAACATGTTAAATATATTCAATCAAACCACCCGTTTTGCGGGTGGTTTAGTCTTAATTTTGCATCTTTTCGGCTGCAAATTGCATTTATTTATTCAAATTTAAAGTTCTTACAAATGTAGCTATTGTTAAAAGGATGATATATAATTAAAATAAAAATTAAAGAGTTATGAGAGGAAGAACTATATGGAAAACTTCGGATTCATACGGGTTGCATCAGCATCGCCCAGGCTTAAAGTGGCAAATACCGATTATAATATTGCCGAAATAGAAAAATTGATGCGGGAAGCTGCAGAAAAAAATGCGTGCATAATAGTTTTTCCTGAATTATGCATAACGGGTTATACATGCAATGACCTTTTTTTGCAGAGGCGGCTGCTTGAAAAGGCCAAATCTGCGCTAATTGAGCTGGCCCACAAAACACAAGATCTCGATGTCCTGGCACTGGTGGGCTTGCCCCTTTCGATTGAAGGCAGGCTGTACAATTGCGCTGCAGCCGTTCAGAGGGGCCAAATATTGGGAATCGTTCCCAAGATGTTCCTGCCGAATTATAAGGAGTTTTACGAGAAGAGATGGTTTACATCGGGCTATAAAATCAGCAAGACTGTTTCGGAGATTTTATTTAATGACCGGGCGGTTCCTTTCGGCAATTTGTTGTTTCGAAACGAAAAATATGATATCACGCTGGGTGCGGAAATCTGCGAGGATTTGTGGGCAATTGTACCTCCCAGCTCATATCTTGCTTTAAGCGGCGCCAATATCATTGCAAATCTTTCCGCCAGCAACGAGCTGGTGGCCAAGGCTGAATACAGGAGAAAACTCGTGGAGCAGCAGAGCGCCCGGTGCATCAGCGGATACATATATTCGGGCGCGGGTGTGCATGAATCTACTACTGATCTGGTTTTTGGAGGCCACTGCCTTATAGCGGAAAACGGTATTATCCTGGAAGAATCGGAAAGGTTCAACAGGGTGAGCGTCATCATCTATTCCGAGATAGATGTGGATCGGCTGGCTTCCGAAAGGCACTCCAACAAAAGCTTCGCCGATGACTATGACATGGAGGCTGGCCGCAGGATGTACAGGATGGTTGAATTCGGGTTTTCAAAAGAACTTTTGGCTGACGCCGATAGTTTAAATAGAAAAATCCACCCACATCCCTTTGTTCCCGCGGATCCGGCTTCTGTGGACAAAAGATGCGAAGAGATATTTAACATTCAGACTGCCGGCCTTGCCAAAAGGCTGGAACATACCGCTTCAAAGAAGGCTGTCGTCGGCATTTCCGGCGGCCTCGACTCCACTTTAGCGCTGCTTGTGACAGTCAAGACCTTTGACTTGCTGGGTATCTCCAGGCAGAACATTCAGGCTGCAACCATGCCCGGCTTCGGGACAACCGATATGACCTATTATAATGCGATTGATTTAATGAAATCTCTGGGGGTCGGCATCCGTGAAATCGACATAAGACCTGCCTGTTTGCAGCATATGAAAGATATAGGTCAGGATCCGGGCGACCATGATACAACATATGAAAACCTCCAGGCCCGGGAGAGGACCCAGATACTTATGGATATTGCCAACAAGGTTAATGGACTGGTGGTGGGGACGGGAGACCTTTCGGAACTGGCACTTGGCTGGGCCACCTATAATGGAGACCACATGTCCATGTATTCGGTAAACTGCGGAGTCCCCAAGACTCTGGTGAGGTTCCTGGTAAAATGGGTTGCAGATAACGTTGCGGAAGAAAACACCCGAAAAGTGTTGTATAGAATCATCGATACACCCATAAGCCCGGAACTGCTTCCTCCGGATGAACAGGGTCGCATCCGCCAGAAAACCGAGGATGAAGTGGGCCCGTATGAACTGCATGACTTTTTTCTGTTCTATGCGGCAAGGTACGGCATGACACCCCGGAAAATACTTTTCCTGGCCACAATTGCATTCAAGGATAAATATGAACCCGAAGTAATAAAAAAATGGCTGAAGATTTTTTATCGCAGGTTCTTCGCCCAGCAGTTTAAAAGGTCAGCCCTTCCCGACGGTCCAAAGGTGGGCAGCATAAGCCTTTCGCCCAGGGGAGACTGGCGAATGCCCAGCGATGCTGACAGCAGCATCTGGATAAAAGATTTGGAAGACATCTGACAGCGCAAAAATGATTAAGTTGAATCTTGAAAAAAATAGATATAATTATCTTAATTTGTATACTATTATACTATTTTTTAAGGAGGTTTTTTATGTACCACATGCTTGTGACCGATATCGACGGTACGCTGCTTGACGGTGAAGGCAAAGTGCCGGAAGAAACCAAAAAGATTCTGGCTATCTTAAGAGAAAAAAGGGGTTTTATTACCACCATTGCCACCGGACGCATGCTGGCAAGGGCTGAAACTATTGCCCGGGAAATTATGATAAACGCTCCTCTCATATGTTACAACGGCGCACTCATAATAGACATTTATACCCGCCACAGAATACTTGAGAGACCGATTCCAGCAGGAAAGCTTGTGAAACTTATAGAAATTTTGAAAGCAGGCGGCTATGAAGCAATCATATATGAAAATGAGACTTTGAAAATCGAGAAATTTAACGAAAGAACCCAATGGTACATTAACGAATGTGAAAACATAGAATATAATGTGGTAGATGATTTGATGGATTATGTAAAACGAAAAAACCTGAACTCATACAAAGTATTTGCGGTGGGGGATCTGTACGGAACTGTAGGAGTTCCGGAAGAACTGCTTTTTGCGCTGGATAAGGATTTTGAAGTAAGTCTTTCGGATTCAAGCCATATGGAAATCAATCTGAAGGGTGTCAATAAAGGCAGCGCTGTAAAATTTCTGGCTGATGCGCTTAAAATTGACAGCACGGAAATAATTACAATAGGAGATGGTCACAATGATATATCCATGCTGAAATACGCCGGCCTTGGCATAGCCATGGGCAATGCGGCAGAACATATTAAGGACCATGCAAAATACATCACCCTCAGCAACTGTGAAAATGGCCTTCTGGATATAGTAAACAAATTTATTGTTCCTCAGGAGAAGATAAGCCTTGAAGACTGATACTGAGTCTAGGAACCGTCCCCTGACTCACTGACTCACCATCATACAGGAGGTGTGCATATGTTCTGGAATATAATCTGGCTGATTTTCTTAATTTATTCTTTTTTACCCCTGTTCAGGCATAGACAGATAGAAGTGGC
This sequence comes from Tepidanaerobacteraceae bacterium, assembly GCA_024655905.1. Classification (GTDB taxonomy): domain Bacteria; phylum Bacillota; class Thermosediminibacteria; order Thermosediminibacterales; family Tepidanaerobacteraceae; genus JANLFP01. Next base: position 114,390 of record JANLFP010000008.1, on the reverse strand, counting down.
GAGATTCCGATTGATAAGGGAAATTGAAAGAAAACGCAATTCGCGGGTTATCACTTTGATTCACCGGCAGGAATCCTTAAATCTGCTGGGCCTTCCCATCAGCAGGTATATAAACATCGAAGATTCGGAACAGGTGCTTCGGGCCATAAGAATGACGCCCGATGATATGCCCATAGACATAATCCTGCACACGCCCGGAGGCCTGGTGCTGGCGGCAGAGCAGATAGCCCATGCCATCAACAAGCATCCTTCGAAGGTCACCGTTTTTGTCCCCCACTACGCCATGTCCGGCGGCACCATGATTGCCCTGGCCTGTGACGAGATAGTTATGGATGAGAATGCGGTTCTTGGCCCCGTTGACCCTCAACTGGGGAATTATCCCGCTGCTTCCATACTGAGGGTGGTGGCCCAGAAGCCGGTAGAAAGGATCGACGATGAAACCCTCATTCTGGCCGATGTGGCGGAAAAGGCCATGCGCCAGGTGAGGGAAAACGTTTATGAAATTTTGAAGGGAAACAATATGGAAGAAGAAAAAGCCAGGGAACTTGCAAAGATATTTACCGAGGGCAGGTGGACCCATGATTATCCCATTTCCGCCGAAGAATTGAAAAACATGGGACTATCGGTTTCCACAGAGCTTCCAACGGAAATCTATAAATTGATGGAACTATATCCGCAAACCTCACAGATGCGACCATCGGTACACTATGTGCCCATCCCCTATGAAAGAAAAAGCAGCGAGAAAAAATAATACAAAAAAATGTACAATAAAAGCCCTGTTTATACAGCAGGGTTTTCTATTTTTTCAACAATTTCCATGTTCACACTGTTTTCACATTTTATTGTCACGAAATTTAATGTTTCGCGAAACCTCTCAAAGTCTATGGATTTCAAAATGTAATCGCAAGGATGAACTTCAAAAATATGGAAGCCTGAAACCATGCAGAAAAGCAATTGATAATGGCAATAATATATCTCGAAAAGTCAAAAATGGAGGTGCCTTTTTTGAACAATATTAAAGCTATTTCCGATGCTTTTTGCGAACAGAATACCGCCCTGGAAAACTTTTTTAAACAAAGCCGGACAAATTTATCAAACATATCAAACATGATTAAAAACATACAGGATGGTTTGCTTGCTTTTAAAAACGATATAGATAACACATTAAAACAGATTGAAATGGATATAGAACAGAATAAGAGCATATTCGCCAAATGGTTCGATGGTTCCAATACCAAATTAAGGCAGGAACAAATTTCTCAAAAACGCATGGCCCTTCTGGAAGGTGTTAAAAAAATAAATGAAGGTTTAACCCAATTTTCTCAGGAGCTTTCCAGGTCTATAGACGAGTTCGATACCGCTTCCAAGCAATTTGCAATAGATTATAAAAATCTGGAAAACCAATTAAAAACCGGCATGAACAATATTTCAACTTCGGTCATTCCAACTTCGGGCCGGAACGATTCAATTACTTCGGCAAATCCTGCTGTCCAGAATTTGCTAGAGGCACTGCAGCAGGCCATCAACGCATTAAATGCAGCTCAGCAAGGTCTTCAGCAAAGAAAGGTGTTCTATGAATTAAACAGGTCCTTAGATAATATGGTGCACTAAAAAAGCACCATATGAAAAAATTTCATATATTAAACTACTTGTTAAAGGGAATATTAATTACAAGAAGTTGAATTTTTTTGGGGGTGCTAAAGTGGCGCGCAGAAAAGATTTAAGCGAGTATTTACTGGAGAAAAAAGTGGATGCAGAAACTTCTCAGGAACTAAATGATAGACTCAGTGGCACAGGCACCTACTATGCAAATATGGTGGGAGCGGCACATTCAATACAGGGAGGAACTCAAATGGTTCAGACTTCTCCGCAACAATTCCAGCAATTGTTAAATCAATTGAAAAGTCAGGCACAGACCCAGCAGCAGCAAACGGATGCTCAGGTAAGCCAGGCCATTCAGCAGGCTATTAATGCACTGAGCCAAGCTCAACAAAGCATTCAGGCAAATCAGGTGTTTTATCAGATGAATCAGCTTCTTGATCAGTCGACAAAACAACTTCAGCAACTGCAGCAAACATCACCGCAGCAACAACTGCAGCAGTATATGCAGCAAATTAAAAATACCCAAGCTCAGATAGAAAACACCCAGAAACAGGTGGAGAATACCCAGCAGCAGGCTCAGCAGGCGCAGGAGTCTGCCGGTCAACAGGCAAGAACGGCACGGCAGAACAGCGAGGCTGTCTCCCAATACTTTCAGTAAAACAGCCAAATGAGAGAGGTCCGTCGAAAGACGCACCTCTATTTTTTATGCGCAGTTTACAAGAGTTGCAGTATGAGAAATTTCAAATATCTGGTTTCTTCGGCGGGCAACAATATGGGATGATCTTTTGCCTGAGTACGGCTCTCCACAAGCCTGAGCTTTAACTTGGCGTCAAAGGCCGCAGATTCAATTATTTCCATAAAAAGGGCTTCGCTTACATGATGAGAACAGGACGATGTGACAAGATATCCGCCGGGTTTTAGCAGTTTCAAGCCTCTTAAATTTATTTCCTTATACCCTCTTACCGCATTTTCCAGAGCGAATTTGTTTTTGGCAAAAGCGGGCGGATCAAGAATGACCACATCAAACTTCCGCCCTTCGTCATAAAACCGGCGCAGAACATCAAAAGCATTTGCCTCGGAAAATCTGCATATGTGAGACAAATTATTAATTTCCGCATTTTTATTGGCACATTCTACGGCTTCGGCTGAAACGTCGTAAGCCAGAACATTTTTTGCTCCGAAACGAGCCGCATAAATAGCGAAAGCTCCTGTATAACAAAAACATTCGAGCACATCGGCACCTTTTACCAGAGGTGCCAGTGACTGCCGGTTTTCCTTTTGATCCAAAAAGAAGCCTGTTTTCTGCCCTTTTTCAACATCGACATAAAACTTCAGCCCGTTTTCTTCGATAATTACTATAGGGTCGAATTCTCCGTACAGAAAGCCCTTTTGCTGGGGCAATCCCTCAAGCTCCCGAACTGGAACGTCATTTCGCTCGTATATTCCCCTGGGGTTAAAGATTTCCCTCAACACATCCACAATGACCGGCTTAAACCGGTCCATCCCCAGTGCTAAAGTCTGGATGACCAGAATGTCTTCGAATTTATCCACAATAAGTGCAGGAAGAAAATCGGATTCGCCGTACACAACCCTGAAGCTGCCGCGAAATTCCAGACTCTGGCGGTACTTTAAAGCCGCAATGATCCTTTTCTTAAAAAATTCCCTATCGACTGCCTCATCTTTATTTTCGGTCAAAAATCTGACGGCAATCTGAGATTTCGGATTTATATAACCCCTGCCCAGGAATTTTCCTTTAAAATTCACCACATCCACAATATCTCCGGGATTAAAATCTCCTTCCACGGTCTCGATCTCCGTCTTGAATACCCAGGGATGGCCGTGCTCGATTCTTTTTGAACGGTTTTTGGTTAGAATCACTTTAGCCAAAGACATTTTCCTCCGATAAAAAAATTTTGCATTGTTATTATACCATTTTTTCTCAGACTTAGCACATATTTTGCAGGAATTTGATGATTTAAATCGAATTTTAAAACAATGAAAGGAGCATTGATTTATGAGTAAATTTTCCCGCATGATGGATATATTGATGCATCTGCAAGCCCGCAGCCTCGTAAAAGCGCAGGAATTGGCCGATATACTTGAAACGGATTTAAAAACGGTTTACAGAGATATAGAATCTTTAAGAACTGCAAACATTCCGATAGAGTCAAAACCCGGCAGATATGGAGGGTTTTATATTCCTAAAGATTTTTACTTTAAAGCTCCGAAACTTTCTCCGGAAGAGATTGCCGTGCTTTTCTTTGCGGGCGAAGTGCTTGTCAAAAAAAACGGATTCATGTTCGAAAAGGATTTTAAAACTGCCCTGTCAAAATTGAAGAATACCCTGGCAAAAGAAGAGATTAAAACATCATCGGGCAAAATTACTTCCATAACCTATGAAATTGAAACGCTAAAAACAAAGTTGTGGGAAAATCTATTCTATATAATCGAAAAATGTATTTCTGAGAGAAAAAGCATCGAGGTTGACTACTATACCTTGAGCAGGGACGAAACGAAGCGCAGGATTCTAGATCCGTATCATCTGATTTACAAAAATGGCGCATGGTATCTTATTGCTTTCTGCCACTGGCGCAAAGATGTCAAGATATTCAGGGTGGATAGGATAAAAGCTGTAAATGAAACCGGAGCATCTTTTGTGATAAAAAAGAGTTTTTCTTTAAGGGAATATCTTAAAAACTCATGGCAAATAACCCGTGGAGAAGAAGTGGATGTAGTCGTCCGCTTTTTTCCGCCTGCCTCCAGAATGGTGAGAGAAATGGAATGGCTTCCCACGCAAAAGATTGTTGAAGAGAAAAACGGTTCCATAATATTTTCTGCAAGAGTAAGCGGGCTTATTGAAATTAAAAGATGGATACTGGGTTACGGAAGCCAGGCTGAAGTGTTGGAACCCCAGAGCTTGAGGCAGGAAATATTTTACGAATCCGAGAAGATATTAAGCCGATATGTACCTGCTGGAAAAATAAAATAGAGGCAAAAGCATTAAAAAAATATATGGGGATTTTTGACTAGAAGCGCATTTTCGCATGGGAAAGACAATATTTTAACAATAAGTTAATATTTTTATAACATTATCTTAATAAAGTCGTGCTAATATATAATCAACCACTGAATTTCAAACCGCTTTCTACCTCCTTATTTATTAAATTAAGTTTTAAGCAAGCCCGATAAAATAGGCTTGCTTATTTTTTTATACTGCCAAGTCTGATGAATTATTTGCTTTTATAAAATAATAAAATATGCTAAAATAGATTCCATAATGTATACTTTATTCTTTTTGAAAAGAAATTCAACTAGAAGAAAATATTGAAAGGTTTTTTAAAAAAAATGTCGAAATAATATTAGGTTTTACTTTTAAAGGAGAGGTGGAACGATGCTCAAAACCTTCAAAGGAGGCATACATCCTCCTTACAATAAAGATTTTACCAAACATAAGCCTGTCGAAACGGCAAAGTTGCCCGACAGGGTAATAATCCCCATGAGTCAGCATGTGGGAGCCCCTTGCGATCCTATAGTCAAGGTTGGAGATACGGTGAAAAAAGGCCAGAAAATAGGTGAGGCCAAAGCCTTTGTATCGGCTCCGGTTCATGCCAGTATTTCGGGAAGGGTAACAGCTGTGGAACCCAGACCCCATCCAGGCGGAGGCATGGTAATATCGGTGGTGATAGAATCCGATGGAAAAGATGAGGTTTTCGAAGGCATTAAACCTCCAAAATCTCTGGGCGAACTTACTCCCGATGAGATTAAAAACCTTATCCGGGAGTCCGGCATAGTGGGCATGGGTGGTGCAGGCTTTCCCACACAGGTTAAGTTGTCGCCTCCTCCGGAAAAAACCATAGATACGGTAATCGTAAACGGAGCCGAGTGCGAGCCGTACCTTACGGCTGACCACAGGCTGATGGTGGAAAAACCATATGATGTCGTATTGGGGCTTGAGGCTATCATGAAAGCTACGGGCGTAAAAAAAGCATATATCGCTATTGAAGAGAACAAACCCGATGCCATAGAAGCCATCAAGCAGGTTATAAAAGGGAAAGAAGGCATAGAAGTGGCTGAGCTGGCCACTAAGTACCCTCAGGGAGGCGAAAAACAGCTCATCAATGCCGTCACAGGCAGGGAAGTGCCTTCGGGCGGACTTCCCATGGATGTGCATGTAATAGTGGACAATGCGGGTACCTGCGCAGCCATCGCCGGGGCTCTGAAAACGGGAATGCCTCTTGTGGAAAGAATAACTACTGTAACAGGAACCGGAATAAAAGAGCCGAAAAACCTGTTAATAAGAATTGGCACTCCCTTTTCCGAAATCATTGAGCAATGCGGAGGCTTTAAGGGGGAAGCGGGCAAGGTAATTATGGGCGGTCCCATGATGGGCTTAGCACAGTCTGCAATGGACGTACCCGCAGTCAAGGGTACTTCGGGCATACTTGTACTTGAAAAAAAAGACGTGGCTTTATCCGAACAGTTGCCGTGCATCCGCTGCGCACGCTGTGTAGATGCGTGCCCCATACATTTGCTGCCTACGACCCTAGGCAAACTGGCAGAAAAAGGAATGTGGGCCGAAGCTGAAGAATATCATGCTCTCGACTGCATAGAGTGCGGATGCTGCGCCTATGTATGCCCAGCCCGCATACCTTTGACGCAACTCATTAGACTTGCAAAAAATCACATAATTGCTTCAAAGAAAAAATAAAATTAAACGATATTGATGCGGGAAAAATTTAAGCGCTTAAAATTGCGGGAAAAAGCTGAAAAAATGTGAACTTGAACAAGCATATATAAAGCAAAGGCAGGAGGGATAATCGGATGGAAGAATTTAAGTTTATTACGACTTCATCTCCCCATATTCATTCGGGAGAAAGCGTTCAGAAAATTATGTTCAATGTAGCCGGAGCTTTGCTGTTGCCAACAGTTGCCGGAATATATTTTTTTGGGTTAAGAGCTCTATTACTTGTCATTACTACAACACTGGCGGCGGTATTGACCGAAGCCGCATTTCAAAAACTAAGAGGCAAGCCCATTACCGTCTGGGATGGCAGTGCAGTGGTAACGGGGATTCTTCTGGCATTGAACCTGCCGCCGGGACTTCCACTATGGATGGCCGTGGTGGGCGCAGCAGTTGCCATTTCGCTGGGGAAACAGGTTTACGGCGGCCTGGGAATGAATCCTTTCAACCCGGCCCTAATAGGCAGGGTGTTTCTGATGATTTCTTTTCCGGTTCAGATGACAACATGGATAAATCCAGTGGATGGCACTACCGGAGCAACACCGCTCCAGATGATGAAAATGCAGGGCGTGTCAACCGATTATACCAAACTTTTCCTGGGAAATATAGGCGGTTCTCTTGGAGAGACCTCGGCGCTGATGATAATTTTGGGAGGGTTGTATCTATTATATAAAGGATATATAGAATGGAGAATCCCTACATTTTATCTGGGGACCGTAGCTGTGCTCTCCGTATTATTGGGTCGGGATCCCGTTTTTGAGCTTCTTTCAGGAGGTTTGATGCTTGGGGCTTTTTTCATGGCAACTGATATGGTGACATCGCCAATCAGCAGGCTTGGAAAGATGATTTTTGGGCTGGGAGCGGGCATTTTTACTGTAATTATAAGATTTTACGGAGGTTATCCCGAAGGAGTATCCTTTTCCATACTTTTGATGAATGCCTTTACTCCTGTAATAAACAGATACACCGTGCCCAGGATTTACGGGGAGGTGAAGGTTAGATGAATCAATATGCGAGAATGATAGTGGTCCTTGTGATTATATCACTCGTGGCCGGAGCCGTGCTGGCTTTTTCCTACAAAGTGACGAACCCCAAGATTCAGGAGCAGGCGCAGCAGGCCCTTCAGCAGGCGGTTTTGAAAGTAATTCCGGGTGCGGAGAAAATGACTGCTGTTGAAAAGCAGGGCATGACATTATACATCGGCATGGATAATCAGGGGAACAAGAAAGGCATTGCTTTCAAGACAACCGGATCTGGTTTTAGCGGCCCCATTGAGATTATGGTAGGATATAATCCCAGAGAAGGAAAACTCACCGGTATAGAAATTTTGAGCATGTCCGAAACCCCGGGCCTTGGTGCCAGAATAAAAGAACCGGCTTTTACGGACCAGTTTAAAGATAAATCTGTCAGCGATGAATTTATTCCCAAAAAAGATGTTAAAGTTGTAACAGGTGCCACCATATCTCCTACGGCGGTTTCAAAAGCCATAAAAAGCTCTCTTGCAGAAGTCACTAAAATCTATCCCGTGGGAGGCGATTTCTAATGACACAGCTAATAAAGGACTTTACAAACGGCTTATGGAATGAAAATCCTATATTCAGGGCGGTTATCGGCATTTGCTCAGCCCTGGCGGTGACAACGGCAGGGCAAAACGGCATTGCGATGGGCCTGGCACTTACATTCGTGCTCACATGCTCTAGCATTCTTGTGTCGCTTTTAAGAAGCATTATACCGCCGAAGGTCAGGATACCTTGCTATATCATAGTCATAGCGACTTTTACTACTATGGTCGACCTTTTTATGAAGGCTTATTTCCCGCCTTTATACCAGGTTATGGGAATATTCATTCCCCTGATCGTAGTAAACTGCATAGTCCTTTGGAGGGCTGAAGGCTTTGCATCCAAAGCTAGCCTTGCCAGATCCATCGCCGATGCCCTTGGCATGGGGCTTGGATATGCATGGGCGATAACGCTAATAAGTATTGTGAGGGAAGTGCTGGGATCCGGGACCCTGTTTGGGATAAATGTGATGGGCCAGGCTACTCACTGGGTAATCATGCTGCTGCCTCCCGGAGCATTTTTGGTTATGGGCATCCTGGTAGGCATTATGAATATGATCGCAAGAAAATCGGTTAAAAATACTCATTGCCACTAGAGAGGCGGTGCATTTATGCTGAAAGAATTATTCTTCATCATCATAGGTTCAGTGCTGGTCAATAACTTTGTATTCTCCAGATTTCTCGGCAATTGTCCCTTTTTAGGGGTTTCAAGCAAGACGGAAACCGCCGTCGGAATGGGAATGGCCACAACTTTCGTTTTGACCATGACGGCAGTAGCAGCTTATTTTATACAGAATTTTATACTTGTGCCGTTTGGTCTGGCGCCCTTTTTGCAGATAGTATCCTTTATTCTTGTAATCGCTTCGTTGGTGCAGCTGGTGGAAATGGTGGTATTAAAGATAAGTCCCGCACTTTACAATGCTTTTGGCATTTACCTTCCTTTGATAACCACAAACTGTATAGTGCTGGCGGTAGCGCTTTTAATTCCGCAAAAAAATTACAACTTAATCGAAAGCACCATATTTGGCGTAGGGGCCGGTCTTGGATTTACTTTGGCTCTGATTCTCATGTCGGGCATTCGGGAAGATCTGGAATTTTCCGATGTGCCGGATGCGCTGAAGGGGCCGGCAATAGTGTTTATTACGGCGGGTCTGCTTGCAATGATTTTTTTGGGGTTTGCAGGGCTTGTGCCGCTATGATGTCGCATATATTGAATGGATTAAACCGTGAAGCGTGTTAAATACCGGAGGTGAAGACATGGATTTAATCTTAATTTCAACATTGAGTATGGCAGGACTCGGCCTTGTCTTGGGCGGAGGCCTGGTGCTTGCGTCTAAAAAATTTGCCGTGGAAAATGATCCAAGAGTTGATAGAGTTCTTGAAGCATTGCCCGGCGCCAATTGCGGAGCCTGCGGGTTTCCCGGATGTTCGGGGCTTGCAAAGGCAATCGTGGAAGGGAAAGCACCGATAAATGCATGTGCTGTGGGAGGATCATCGGTATCCCAAAAAGTGGCCAGCATCATGGGAGTGTCTGACACGGGAGCTTCTACGGATAAAAAAATCGCAAGGGTCCTGTGCCAGGGTGGAAATAAAGAGGCAAAACTAAAATCAGACTATCGCGGAGTGAAATCGTGCAGGGCGGCTTCGCTGGTAAACGGAGGTCCTAAAGGATGCCCGTTTGCTTGTATCGGATTTGGCGATTGTGAAAAAGTTTGTCCTTTTGATGCCATTACCATGAGCGATGATGGCCTGCCGGTAATAGATGAAGAAAAGTGCACGGGTTGCGGCCTTTGTGTTAAAGAATGCCCTAAATTTGTCATAGCACTTGTGCCGGAAAGAAACGAGGTACACGTGCGCTGCAGGGCGACGATGAAGGGCAGGGATACACGCGATGTATGCAGCATGGGTTGTATAGCCTGCAAGCGTTGCGAAAAGGCATGCCCCTTTGATGCGATTCATGTGGTCAACAACGTGGCTGCAATAGATTATGCAAAATGCCGAAACTGCATGAAGTGTGTGGAGGTTTGCCCCTCAAAAACCATAACCTCCGCATTTGCCGAGCGCAAAAAAGCTTTCATTGACGACAAATGCATTGGCTGTACTATTTGTGCGAAGAATTGCCCGGCAAACGCCATAACGGGTGAAATCAAGAAAAAACACGTGGTAAATCAGGATATCTGCATCGGCTGCGGCATATGTGAGGAAAAATGTCCCAAGGGTGCAATAACTATGGAAAGAGCCGGACAAAAGGCGGAAAACAGATGTTCATAATGCGGTGAGGGAGAAAGCAAAAGGAAAGCAAAAGGAAAGCAAAAGGAAAGCAAAAGGAAAGCAAAAGGAAAGCAACCAGCTCCATATCATATAACAGGCGCTAATGAAACATGAGTGCAAAAGCGTTTTAAACCTCTTCTTATAATAAGGAGAGGTCTTTATTTTTATATTCGGAAGAGGAACTATGAGATGCAGACTAAAATTTATCAAAAAAACTTCACAAATCTATCATACTTTTTATATATTTTTACATTAAACTAATTTTGGAAATAAGGTCAATAAAAAATAAAAGAAGGGGTGAATTTGATGCTTAATCGGTTTTATAGTTCAAGAATTTTTAAGAAAACGTTGCTCCTATTTTTTTCATTGGTTTTCGCCAGCACAGCATTATATGCCGCACCTGTGACAGCGGCAGGAAATCTTGCGATTTTCACCAGTTATCCTGGGATAACGGCACAGCCGGGAAGCAGTCTATCGTTCCCACTCACAATAAGCGGACCATCCGGGTATGTCGCTTTAAGGGTGGCATCAATGCCTTCAGGATGGACGGGACAATTTTTCGGGAACGGAATGGAAATTCATGAGGTTATTATACCTTCAAATGATACGGCCCAGGCGGAACTCAGGGTTCAAATACCTCAGAGCGAAAAGGACGGGAATTATAATATTAAAGTTGAAGCTGCCGGCGATAAAGGCCGCGCATATTTAACATTGGATATAAAGATTAAAGCCGGTGCCAGTGGCGGTGATAAACTTGAAGTCCAGTATCCGTCTTTGAGCGGCCCCGATACTGCCACATACAGTTTTCGCGCAACATTATATAATAATAGCGGCCATGGGCGCTTCTACAGCCTTGGAGCTAATGCTCCGGAAGGCTGGCAGGTTTCCTTCAAACCGGCCTATCAGCAGAATCAGATAACTAGTCTGAGCCTTGAGGGGGGTAAAACCCAGGACCTTGATGTGGATGTGCAGCCGCCGGATGGGGTAAAAGCGGGAAAATACAGCATCACCATAGCTGCTGTTTCCGGAAATGAAGCTGTCAAAACTAATCTGGAAGTAGTGATAACGGGAACGTACAGATTGAATTTAACAACTCCCTCGGGGCGGTTGAATGCGGATGTAATTGCAGGAAGAAAAGGAGCTGTTACGCTGCAATTGGAAAACAAGGGCAGTGCAGACCTCCAAAATATAAACTTTTCAGCCCAGTCGCCTGATAACTGGTCTGTGACATTTGAACCTGCCAGCATAGACAGACTGGCGAGCGGAGAAAAAAGACAGGTTACGGCATTCATAACTCCTTATGGCAAGGCCATCGCCGGAGATTATGCATTGAGCATTACCGCTTCTACCAAAGAAACATCCACCAGTGCGGATATTCGGGCAACGGTGCATACTTCTACTCTCTGGGGATTGGTAGGCGCTGCTGTTGTTATAGGCGTGATATTATGGGTAGTCTGGACATTTAATAAGTATGGGCGGCGATAGAGATGGAACATGATGGTATAATTTCAACTGTTGACCTCACGAAAACCTATGGAGACATAACTGCTGTGGACCACTTGAACCTGGAGATAAACAAGGGGGAAATCTTTGGGCTTCTGGGCCCCAATGGCGCGGGGAAAACCACCACGATACTCATGCTGATGGGATTGACAGAACCGACATCAGGCAGCCTCCGGGTGGGTGGATATGATCCGATGAGAGATGCTCTTGATGTAAAAAGAATAGTCGGATATATGCCGGATAATATAGGGTTTTACGATGACATGACGGGTCGGGAGAATCTGCGGTATACGGCCGAGCTGAACCATATTTGCGGGATGGAGGCTGAAGCCAGAATACAGAGCCTGCTGGAAAGGGTGGGACTGGCTGAAGCGGCCGATAGAAAGGTCAAAGAATACTCCAGAGGCATGCGCCAGCGGCTTGGAGTTGCAGATGTGCTTTTGAAGGACCCGAAGATTGTCATTCTCGACGAACCAACTCTGGGCCTTGACCCGGAGGCAGCAAAAGAATTGCTGGATATGATAAGGGATATGGGAAGAAAAGAAGGAAAGACCGTGCTCATATCATCGCACCTGCTCCTTCAGATTCAGTCGGTGTGCGACAGGGTAGGCATTTTTGTGAAGGGAAAATTAATTGCCGAAGGGAAAATAAAAGACCTCGCGGCGAGGCTTTCAAGCGGTTGCAATGTGCTCGAGATTAAAGCCGAACCCAGAGAGCAGCTGGACGATGCTGTGAAATCGGTGGCTGGAGTAGAAGATACAGAAGTGGAAGGTGACATGCTGCTTGTCAAAGGAGATGGAGAGAATCTGGCGCCGCGCATCGCCACCGAGCTAGCTGCCCGCAATATGGCATTATACCATATGAGAATCAGAGAGTATAACCTTGACGATATTTACAGGAAATATTTTCAGGGGGAAGAGGTGAAACAAAATGGCATCAGCAAGCTCCAGCATAAAAAATGATGAAGGGATTGAAAAAAAGGCAAAGCACTATACCAGCGCAAATCTCGCGACGATATTCAAAAAAGAGCTGGCTGATCAGTTTTCCAGCAGCCGCTTTACCATTCTTTTTTTTCTGATTATGATAACGGGTGCGGTTTCTTTTTATGCAGCAGTTCAAAACATTTCAGGCGCCTCAGCAGGAGATAGTGAGTTTGTTTTAGTAAAAATATTTACAAGAGCGGGGAATTCATTGCCGCCGTTTACATGGTTTTTGTCGCTGCTGGGGCCTTTGGTTGGCCTTTCGATGGGATTCGATGCCATAAATGGTGAACAGAACCGGGGGACGATGAGCAGATTGTTGTCTCAACCGATATATCGCGATGATGTTATAAACGGCAAGTTTCTGGCAAGGCTTGCGGTGCTTGCCATTATGACTTTTGCCCTAGGCGGTTTTGTGGCAGGAATGGGCATACTTCTGACGGGTGTAGCGCCATCGGCGGAAGAAATAGTCAGACTTTTGCTTTATCTTGCCTTAAGCATTGTTTATATGGCCTTCTGGCTGGTCCTTTCAATGCTTTTTTCGCTGCTATTTCGCCAGACCGCCACATCTGCGCTTGGCGGAATAGCCCTGTGGCTCCTGTTTTCCATTTTCGTTCCTCTTCTGGCGGGAATGGTAGCAGATGCGGTATTTCCCGTAAGCGATCAATCTCCGGCTATCACCCAGCTTTACAATATCGAATTAAAGCAAGGTTTGGCCCGATTGTCTCCTGCCACATTATACAGTGAGGCTTCCGTAACGCTTCTTTCCCCTGACGTCAGGACTCTGGGCCCGGTACTGGCGGAACAGGCTTCTGGAGCAATAATGGGATTTTTGCCCCTTGGTCAGAGCCTTTTGCTCATTTGGCCGCATCTAACCGGCTTGATCGCTGCAACCCTTATAATATTTGCCGCTACGTATACTTTATTTTTGCGCCAGGAAATCCGTGCATAAAAGGATTCCTGTGCTCGATAATGGAAAAGCTGAAATTTTGTGTTTTATTTAAAGCAAAAAAAGGAAATTTGGCCAATTTGCAGAATAAAATACTATGCATATCATTAGAAATGGGAGAGATAAGATGGAGCCGAACAAAAGAGAAGTTTTAGGTTTTATCGGCACAGGAGTAATGGGCAGGAGCATGGCGGCAAATCTAATGAAGGCGGGTTACAGGGTCCTGGTTTATAACAGGACCAGGTCCAAGGCAGAAGATTTGATAAAACAAGGCGCCCTATGGAAAGATACGGCAGCTGACGTGGCAAAAGACGCAAATGTCATTATAACAATGGTAGGGTACCCAAGGGATGTGGAAGAAGTCTACCTGGGCGAAAAGGGAATTATAAATAATGCAAAACCCGGATCATATCTGATAGACATGACCACGTCAAGTCCCATGCTCGCAAAAAGGATCTATAATGCGGCCAAAGATAAAGGCCTATATGCGCTGGATGCGCCGGTGTCCGGCGGTGATATCGGCGCTAGGGAAGCCAGGCTTTCCATAATGGTGGGAGGAGATCCTGGGGCTTTCGAAGCGGTAAAACCCATATTTGAGGCTATGGGCAAAAATATAGTGTTGCAGGGGGGGCCAGGTGCGGGGCAGTATGCCAAGATGTGCAACCAGATAGCCATTGCATCGGGAATGATAGGAGTTTGCGAAGCCATGGCCTATGCCGAAAAAGCAGGCCTTGATCCGACGACGGTATTAAAGAGTATAGAGTCGGGAGCGGCGGGCAGCTGGTCTTTGAGCAATCTTGCCCCTAGGATGATTAAAGGTGATTTTGCTCCCGGTTTTTATGTTAAACACTTCATAAAAGACATGAGGATTGCCCTGGAATCGGCGAAAGAAATGGGACTCGAGCTGCCTGGCCTTGAACTCGCTCTGGATTTGTATGAGAGGCTTGCTGCCGAAGGAGAAGAGAACAGTGGAACCCAGGCGCTTTTTAAACTATATGATAAATAAATATAAAACAATAATATAAAGCCATTAGCGGGAAGCTAATGGCTTTAATAACAGCTTCGGCTGCTATCGATTATAGCGCCATGGCATCATCTTTTTTTTTCTTTAAAGAATGGCCATACCCTTTGCCTATAGTCCGGCCTATGGAATAAATTCGACGCTTAATGCAGTTGCTGCACTGCTTTGCGTTTTCTCTTATGCATATTTTGTCGGGATAAAGCTCGTAATACTCGCGGTATTTTATCGGCGATACATTGGGCATGATCACATTGGCTCCGGCTTGAAGGGCTTTTTCCCTGCCGTCGGTGGGCCTTAAGGTGGCAAGGGCCGTAGTCGCCGGTATGTGAGTATTTTTGGTAACTATCCTTGCCAATGCGATGACCTTGAGGGTCATCTCCACAGTTCCATTGGGATTTCCTGCAAGAGGGGTGTCTTGATGGCAAATATATGGCCCCACCCCTATCATATCAAGGTCGAGTTCCTTAAACTTGAGGATATCCCGTGCTAAATCTTCAATGCTTTGGCCGGGGAGCCCTATCATTATACCAGAACCGGTTTGATAACCTATTTGTTTTAGCCATCTCAATATGTTCATGCGGTTTTCAAAACTTGAATCGGGATGAAGTCTGGCATAAAGCCCGGGGTTTGAAGTTTCGAATCTCATGAGGTACCTGTCTGCTCCGGCTTCAAAGAGTCTTACATAGTCATCATAGGAGCGCTCGCCGATGCTCAATGTAATGGCTACATCAGCATTGCTCTTTATAAGCCTTATTAACTCCACCAGTTTATCTGTTGTGTAATACATATCTTCGCCCGATTGCAGCACCACAGTCTTATAGCCCATGTTTGCTGCCAGAATGGCGGTATCCAGGATTTCATCGATTTCCATGCGGTATCGAATTATCTTCTTATTGTCCCGGCGGATACCGCAATAGAGGCAGTTGTTCCTGCAGTAATTGGAAAATTCTATTAATCCCCTGAGATGAACTTCGTCGCCAACGTATTTTTTTCTTATTTTATCCGCTTTTTGGTAAAGAAGTTCCAACTGTTCAGTATCTTCCAGCGCCAGTAAACTGCAAAGTTCCTGCTGGTTAAGTTCCTGTTCGGAGTCTATTTTTTCCCATATGTTTTCGAGCACATTAATACCCCCTGCATATAAACCTCCTAATAAACTTTAACATAGTTTTAAATTGCATTCAAGCTATTATATTTTTTGTGTTGTGCGTCGATGAATAATCGGCCACTTTTTGCATTGAAGTAAAAAATATATCTTGACTTTAGTTCAGTGTAAAAATATATTTAATTCGAGAGATATCGAGGCATACTCACAAGAATGCAGAATATTAATAATTATTATTTACAGGCAGGAGGTTGCAATTCAATGCATTAATGAGAGGATAATGGATCATTCTTCTAATCATAGAAATGATGTAGGAATATCTGTTGCTTATGGGATTGGCCATGCTGGTAATCTTAAAAGTAACAAAAAAAAATTTATTTTTCAGGAGATGGTTAGACTTGCATGATGTCAAGTTATTGAAATTAGGCCTTACACCTTACATGGAAGCGAGGGATTTGCAGATTAAGGCCAGGGAAAAGGTAAAGCAAGGCTTTTCCGATGGAATATTGATAACTTTGCAGCACCCTCCCGTATATACCGTAGGGAGATCCGGAGGTTTTGAAAACATATTGATATCGATTGGCGAACTTGAGAAAAAGGCAGAGATATATCAGACGGAGAGGGGAGGGAATATTACATTTCACGGTCCGGGCCAGATTGTGGCATACCCAATTTTTAACCTTGACAGATGGAAGAAAGATGTGCATCTTTATGTCTATAAGCTTGAAGAGGCAATTATAAGGCTTTTGGCGGATTATGCAATTGATGCCGGAAGGAAGGATAAATACAGGGGAGTATGGGTAGGGGATGAAAAGATTTGTGCCATAGGAGCGGCCATAAACCAATGGATAACATGGCATGGTATAGCCTTTAATGTAAATACTGACCTAAACTATTTTAAATTTATAAACCCGTGTGGGATAACGGATTTTGGCGTAACTTCCCTGAAAAAACTGGGAGTAAAAGCCGGTATAGACGAAGTGTTGAATAGAATGATAGATAAATTCAAACAGGTATTTGATGCTGAAATTGGGCAAATAACACTGCAAGACTTGGGATAGGAGGAACACGGAATGCAAAAACCCGAATGGCTGAAAGTTAAGATTTCTCACGATGAATTAAAGCTGATGCAGAACTTCTTGAAAGACATGTCTTTAAACACCGTCTGCCAGAGCGCCGATTGTCCCAATATCGGCGAATGTTTTGCCAAAAAGACGGCAACATTTATGATCATGGGAAAAATCTGCACCCGCCGCTGCAGATTTTGTGCGGTAAGCAAGGGGCAACCGGAGCCTCTTGATGAAGATGAACCGAAGAGAGTGGCAGAGGCAGCGGAGAGACTGGGATTAAAACATGTGGTAGTCACCTGCGTAACTAGGGACGATATATCCGACGGCGGTGCATCTCATTTTGCAAAGACCATCGATGAACTAAAAAAAATACCGGGTCTTGCGGTAGAAGTACTTGTATCCGACTTTGGTGGTAGTGAAGAGTCCATAAAAACCGTGGTTAAGGCCCGACCGGAAATTATAAACCACAATGTTGAAACAGTCCCGAGGCTTTACCCCAAAGTTCGGCCTCAGGCCAGTTATGATAGGTCACTGAGCCTTTTAAAGAGAGTAAAAGAATTAGATGAAAAGATTCATACAAAATCGGGAATCATGGTGGGCTTGGGTGAAACCGAGGACGAAGTCATTAATGTCATGAAAGACTTAAGAAAAGTAAACTGCGACATGATGACAATAGGTCAGTACTTGAGGCCGTCGAAAGAGCACATAGAAGTGGCTGAATATATAATCCCCGAACAGTTTGAAAGGTATAAGGAAATAGGATATAGTTTGGGGTTCAAATATATTGCTTCCGGTCCTCTTGTACGGAGTTCTTATCATGCGTCGGAAGGGATGGACATGATCCGTTCTTCATAATTTCTTCAAAGTCCTCCTGTGCTACTCCTGTGCTAATTGATTAATTAAGCTCAAATGTTAAACCGAAAAGGAGGTATTTTATGGATGGGCAGTAATATGATGGGGGGGGGCAGTTTTAATCCAAATGATTATGTTACACAAAAGTACGACCTGAAACTAAAAGGTAATCATATAGGAAGTATCGAAATCGGGTTCATTGGGCCGTTTACGGTTTCAGAAAGTGAAATAAGGTTGACACAAGACATATCATGAGCTTCGGACACCTTTGACAATACTGCAAAGCCATATTGAAGCCATCAGAAACATACAAATCCAGGGGGAGAAGTATGTGTTGATTTTATGGAAAAAAAAGATGATGTGTGCATTGTGATAAAAGATGAAAGGCGTAGGAATAGATGAAGAAGACCTTCCGTATATCTTCGAAGGTTTTTACAGGAGTGGTAAATCTAGGAGCAGGAAGACGGGAGGAGCCGGAATCGGACTTACCTTCGCTAAAAGCCTTGTGGAAGCGCATGGAGGCAAAATAAGCGTGAAAAGCCAAAAAGACAGGGGAAGTGAATTTGCCAAGAAACCTTTAAAATTTGAGTATAGCAGCGCCATATAGATAGCGTATAAGGTATCGGCAAATGACTTGACAATAGATTGGATGAGTGATAAATTAAGAGTATAAATACCCTATAGGGGTATAATGCAGGAGGAGGTTTTTTGCATGTCGGTCAGTGAAAAAAAAGCAGGAATCAGGATAAAGGGCATGAGCTGCGCAGCCTGTGCGGCCAGGATTGAAAAAGCCATTTCCAAGATGCCTGGGGTTTTGCGGGCCAATGTGAATTTTGCGGCCGAAAAGGCTAATATAACTTATGACTCAGGCAAAACTTCGGTTAGTGACTTTATCCGGAAGATAAAAGATGTAGGATATGATGTCATCATGGATAAAGCAGAACTTGGTCTGAAGAATATGACATGCGCCTCTTGTGCTGCAAGAATCGAAAAAACCCTTGCAAAACAGCAGGGAGTTTACAGTGCGTCGGTGAATTTTGCTGCCGAAACCGCAACAGTAGAGTACATCAGCAGCGAGATAGATGTAAAAAATCTGATAAAAGCCGTGCGGAATATAGGATATGATGCCTACGAAAAAACTGAAGCAAATGTGGACTGGGAAAAAAAGGAGAAAGACAGGGAAATAAAAACACTGGGACGTCTGGTGGTTATTTCAGCCATGCTTTCGGCGCCACTAATTGCATCTATGATTTTGAGAATGATTGGGAAACCCGGAGGGATTCTCGATAATCCGTGGCTTCAAGTAGCGCTTTCAGCTCCGGTACAGTTTGCCATTGGTTTTAAATATTATCGGGGCGCTTATCACAACTTGAAAAACGGTAATGCCAATATGGATGTATTGATAGCCATGGGCACATCTGCAGCATTTTTCTACAGCCTTTATAATGTGTTAACCCAGCCTATGGAGATGATTCATAATTACTTGTATTTTGAAGCATCTGCGGTCATTATAACACTAATCACTCTTGGAAAATATTTGGAAGCCTTGGCGAAGGGCAGGACTTCCGAAGCCATGAAAAAGCTTATGGGCTTGCAGCCCAAGACTGCTAGAGTAATAAGGAATAATGATCAGGAAATGGATATTCCTGTAGAAGAAGTAGAAGTGGGAGACATTGTAGTGGTAAGGCCCGGGGAAAAAATACCAGTGGATGGCAAGATAATAGAAGGGTATTCATCGGTGGATGAATCCATGCTGACTGGGGAAAGTATTCCTGTGGAGAAGAAAGCGGGAGATGAAGTTGTGGGGGCAACATTGAACAAGACTGGCACTTTTAAGCTTGAGGCCAGAAAGGTGGGAAAGGACACGGCCCTGGCTCAGATTATTAAGATGGTGGAAGAGGCTCAAGGTTCCAAGGCTCCCATACAAAAGATGGCAGATCAAATATCCGGCGTTTTTGTACCGACAGTAATGGTTATAGCAGCCATTTGTTTTGGGATCTGGTACCTCGTATTTGGCAACTTTAATGCAGGGCTTATCAATGCGGTTTCAGTCCTTGTCATAGCCTGCCCCTGCGCCCTGGGCCTGGCTACTCCAACTTCGGTCATGGTGGGTACCGGAAAAGGTGCGGAATACGGGGTGCTCATAAAGGGCGGGGAACATCTGGAGCGCGCCCATAAAATAAAAGCTATAGTCCTTGATAAAACCGGGACCATCACCAGAGGGAAGCCTGAAGTCACAGATATTATCTCCATTGGAGATATGAGGCCCGAAGAAATCTTGATATTTGCAGCATCTTCCGAAAAGGGTTCCGAACATCCTCTGGGTGAGGCCGTTGTCAATAAAGCCAAAGATGCAAACATGAAACTTTCCGAGCCGGAAAATTTCGAAGCCATTCCGGGTTACGGCATATACTCAAAAATCCAAGGCAGAGAAATATATTTTGGCAACCGGCGGCTTATGGCAAGACAAAATCTTCCCACAGAAGGCATTGAAGACCTGCTAACAAAATTAGAAGACGAAGGCAAGACCGTTATGATCATGGCCGTGGACGGGAAGGCTGAAGGCGTTATTGCTGTGGCCGATACCGTGAAGGAACACTCCAAAGAAGCAATAGATGAACTGAAGAAAATGGGCATTGAAGTATGGATGATTACCGGTGACAATAAGCGAACCGCCAGCGCCATTGCAAGGCAGGTTGGAATAGAAAACGTGCTTGCAGAAGTATTGCCGGAAAATAAAGCCCGGGAACTGGAAAAAATAAAGGAGCAGGGAAAGCTCACCGCGATGGTGGGTGATGGTATCAACGATGCCCCGGCTCTGGCCGCGGCCGATGTGGGCATAGCCATAGGGACCGGCACCGATGTGGCCATTGAGGCTGCCGACATCACCTTGATGAATGGCGACCTTATGGGAATAGTCACAGCCATAAAACTGAGCCGAGCTACAATGAGAAATATAAAGCAAAACCTTTTCTGGGCGTTTATTTATAATTCAATAGGCATCCCCTTTGCTGCTCTGGGTTTTTTAAGCCCGGCCATAGCTGGAGGCGCCATGGCATTCAGTTCGGTGTCTGTGGTCACCAATGCCCTGAGGCTCAGGAGGTTTAAACCCGAAAATGTTAAATGAAAATACAATTCCAATTACTGCCAAATAGCTAGCTGCCGCTTTGTTGTGTTTTTGCTTTTACACAATATGCACTACGATATTGTGCTGGAGTAAGGTTTTCATAAGCCTTAAAAATGCGGATAAAATGGCTTAAATTGTTGTAACCGCATTCTTCACAAATTTTCGCGATTGGCATTTTAGTATTAATCAGCATATCTTTTGCTATGCTTAACCGGTATTGAATCAGATAATCCTTATAACTAAATCCGGTTGTCTCCTTAAAAACATGGGACAGATAAAATTTATTGACAAAAAATTCCTTTGCTAAAGTCTCAAGGCAAATTTTATCTTTATAGTGTTGCGATATATACTTCTGAACTTGAAATATCAAATTTGAGACTGTATAGTTGCTCTTAGGCCAAAACGGCTTATTAGAATTTCTATAAACTAAAATCAGCAATTGCATAATCATAAATGATAAATTATCTTCCCACAAATCATCTTTTTTGATTAATTCCTCTTCCATTTCAATACAAATATTTTGTGCTTTTAACATGATTGAGTAATCTAGATTGGCAATGTGGCAAAAATTATCCGGACGCTGTAAAAAGACTGAAAATGCCAAAGGGTGATGCAAAAATGCCGATGCAAACTCATTATTTATTGCTAATACATAACCATTATAAGGATAGGCAAGAACTTCGAAAGAATGTTTTTCAAATGCACTGATAATCATGAATGAACCCGGCTGTACAATATATTTATTTTGCCTATCACCTATATTAAATTTTGCCGAACCTTCTGTAATCAAAAGAATCTGGTGATAAAAATGATAATGTGGAGACATGCTTCCATTGTTCTCCCTGGCACGCAAATAAATATCAAAGAAAGGTTTGTTATGCATCGCTTTTCGATTATCTTTCATAAGCCACCTCCGATATACGGTGCATCTTCTTTATGAAATTCAAAACATTTCTGCATTATATTTATAAACATAGCAGCACAGTGATAAACAAATTGGAGCGGTATCGTAGATATCGCAAAACAGAAGAAATTGTAGAAAATTATATGAACTTTATTGTTGATATACATAAGAACATGGTACATTAGCAAACCCTCTTCAATCAAGAAAGGAAAAGAGGGTTTGCGGAATTTGCTATAACGTATTTGCTGAATGATATAGTTTACTTTTGATGTTTTGCTGAATTTTCTATGAATTGAAGTACTTTTGCATTGAATTCCTCTGGATTGCAATAAAAGAAAACATGCCCTCCAGTCTCAAAAACATGTGATTCCCTATAAACATTAGGATTTGTATTTTTGGGGTAATATTCGAGAGCTAGAGCTTTACCATTGGCAGTAACAGCAGAATCTGCTCCCATAAATAAAATAGGTACAGATACGTTTGGAAGCATTTCATATCCGTTTTGAAATACCAAATCGCTATAAATAGCAAAACTAATCCATGGAGGCGTTTTTAGAAACTCTGCTTTGCTCCACTCAATCATAGAATCATCGTTTCCGCTCCAGATTTTTTTAGAAAAGGCAGCACAATACCCCTCATAATTGGTATAAGACATTTTTAGGAAATTATTGAATCCATCCATGTTGAAGCCCTTTAATCCATGCGCATTCCACTCTTCATCATACATGGCGCCCAAAGGGCAATCAAGTAAGCCAATAGAATCGATACGATGGTTGCCGAATAGCATATGATATTTTAGTACAATCTGGCCTGACATTGACCAACCAAGCAAAGCCGCATGCTCAACTCCTAAATAATCGAGAAGCTCTTTAATGTCTTCTGCATTGCGGGCGACAGTATGTCCATGAAGGCCTTTAGATGAATTGCCTTGTCCCCGTGGATCAAAAGAAATAACGCGGTTTGTTTTGGAAAGCCCCTCAATATTTTTTGCAAAGAATTTGGTTGTACATACAAATCCTGGCACTAAAACAATCGGTTTTCCTTTTCCATAATCTTCAAAATAAATAATTGCGTCATCGCTTGTTCTAAAATAATTTTTACAAGTTGCTGCCATTTTCAAAACCCCTTTCAACTAATTTTATAACATTCGGCTTAGAGAAAGTCCAGTTGCTTTTTTAAGATTATTATTTATATTTTATTATAATTGATTCTCAGGGAAAATAATATAATGTAATATTTGCATAAATGTGCGTTTGTTGCGCTTTATTTGCGTATAATGGAAGGGGAATTTTCTATAGCACCCGATTCTCATCACCAGCATAAGGGTTGCTCCAAACCTATGGAAATGCACCACTTCCCGTTCGCGCAGAAAGAATAATGCGGCTATGACACCGGCGTCGTCGGTTAAATATAAACCGCATAATTGCGGTGTTTGAGGTCGGCTGTAAAATATTGCACATTGCTCTCTGAACAGAGAGCATTTTTTCTTTTGTTATGCCGTCTGTACCGGCGCGGCTGAGCAAACGATCAAGAAGCCCTTCCTGAATGGTGAGAATTTTTAATGAAAAATTATTGTCACTGATTCATGACAGACAAAATGTCAATGACAAATGGGCTGACTTTATTGATATAATTTGAAAAATTTTGTTATTATTGTTTTGAGGGGTGAAAATAATGGTTGATACCCTAATACATTTCAAACTGAATCTAAAGACTGGTTTTTTCAAATCCGAGCCATATATTGTGAAAGTTACGGATGAGGCACTAACCTTTGTCCGTATTCGAGGAAAGATGAGGAAAAGCAAAAAAATCATTCCATGCGCGGAAGTCAAATCAATCGCCATTTTAGGGAGATCATCCGCCGAACTTGATGTAAGGACTGAAAAGGAGGTGTTTATCGGAACTTTGCAAGAGCCTGTTGATTTGATTGCAATTTCTGAAACTTTAGCGACTGTGTTTGGCAAAAAATTTTTGCAGAGATGATAAAAGTATTATTCAGAGTGACATTGAACTTATGAGAATAATTACCGGAAAGGAGTGTATTTGTGTTGAAAAGAGTTTGTGCGGCAGTCCTGTTCTTGGCCCTTGTGCTGAGCTGTATTTCCGGACCTTTTAGTACAGGTGCAGTACGGGCCGAGGAAAGCGGACAGCCGAAGGCTAAGGTGGTGCAAACGGTAAGTGATGGTTTAAGGTACTATGTCGTTTTTGAATTATACGGGAAGCAGTACCGCTCGGACGAGATGGGACCAGCTTTTAACAGGAACGTTTGGAGCCTTTTAAGCGATGACGACAAGAGGAAAGTAGCCGAGACTTTTGCCTTCTCTCCGGGGAGTCGCGTTGACCAATTCGGTCAAGAGGGGAGCGATGCCATCGCCGACTGGGGCAATGAAGTTACCGGCTGGAAGGCCGCCGGGGAAGAGTGGGAAAACCGCATCGCGGCCCGCGATTACCCGGAGCTAACTGCTTTCTACAGCCGAAGTGTAAATGATCTGCCTGTGGGGGATAAAACGCTGTATGAAGTAAAGCAGGAGCTGCAGCGCATGGCCCCGGGAAGTATGTCCGCTGAAGCCTACCGGGAAGCCCTGGAATTGGTGGACCGCATAGAAAAGGAATATGCGGCGGGGCTATCTTTCTACGAACGTCTCAAAGACATTAGGGCCAAGCAGATCGGGAACGCCATCAAAAAAGGTTCGGAGATACTGATCAAGGACATCATTGTTGATAATGTCATGGTTCCGGTAGTGACCAGCGGGGCCAAGGCTACCAGCGATTTGATCGCCCAGGGCATCGACTTTATCAATCAAGCAGTAGAGAACATAAAAGACCAGGCCAGTGGTGGGGCCAGCATCGGGGATATCATCCAGAAGATGAATGATATTCTGGATAAGCTGGAAGAGGTTGCCGGAGGGGTCAAGCAACAGGTTGAAAGCGACCTCACCAGCTTGGGGCCGGCGCTGGACAGGCTGCGTCAGTTAATGGGACAGGAACAGCAGGAGCTAAATAACCGGGTAGATAATAAGCAGCAGCAGCTCGACGAAATGGCCGACCAGGCCTTCCAGTGGAGCCAGGAGATCGTGAGCTACCCCTACCCGCCCCCTTCGGAGGTAACCGAAGAGCAGCAGCGGGCGGAGATCCGCAGTCAGGTAATAAGTGAGGCTAATAGCATTAAAGGAGACTACGAAGATTTTTTACAAGATATTGCCGCGCAAAAAACCGATCTCTATGAAAAGATAGGTTACGACGACGGTGGAAGCCTGGGAAGCCACCCGGGAAGCGAAAAGTACGGCGCCAAACTGTATGTTCTGCCGCTCATTGAGGCGGGCAGCAGGGTCATTGACCTAAGCGAGGAGGCCCTCTTGCGGCCGGAAGTACTGTTTGCGTACTATAACTATCAAGAGGCCAAACAGGCCGTCACCTCCCAAGGTCCGGAAGTGGTCCAGAAGTGGGACCAGGCCATTGAACTAATGGAAAAGTATATAAAGGAAGTGGAGAGCTTTATTGAAGAGACCGGTTCCGGCCTGGATGAATTCGAAAGACGAATTAACGGGCTTAGAGAACGGTACGCGGACTACGTAGGCGGCGACCTGGCAGCTTACGTTTTCGGTTCTTGGACGCCGGAAGCAGTGAAGAATAATCTCAAGTTCATGCTTTATGAGGATAACTTCTCGGACACAGAATCGGACTACTTCTGGCTGGAATTAATGAATGAAGAACGGGAGCGAATCAACCGGAACCTGAGCCGTTTCAACGAAGAGGCCCAGGCCTTTGAAGATGCGATAAGAGAAACTCTGGCACCTTACGATTCTCTCTATGCCAACCTTCAGAACAGCGCCGGGTACTTTTACGGCAACGCCGTTGCTCTGGAACGCCTGTATAACCAACCGTACTTTTACTACCCGAATCCAATTGTCAACCGCGCCTATCTCTGGGGTGAGCTGATCAACCAGCAGCCGCCCGATAAGCGCGACGAAAAGATAGCCGAAATAATCGATGAACTCAAGGGTATAAGGCAGCAGGAGATTGACTATTTGAGAAAGATAGAGCTTGGCAAGCGGAATTTCGCCTATGACCTTAACCAGCTAAGTTACCTTCTCGCCGAGGTACCCACGTTTTATTCCTATTCGAACATATCCGATATATTGGGTAGAAAAATTAGCACACCTTGGGATTTTCTATCAGAAAATCCTGGCATATACTCAGAATACCAGAAGAATCGACAACCGTCCGATATACCCTCGGTCATAGACGAGCTGCAGAGCAACAGCGAACCCTATTACGAGTTATTCTTTTTGACCGAGGAACTGGAAGCCGAAAAAAACGAGTGGCTCGGCTTGAGCGACACCGACTTTAACGCCCGCTATGATGAGTACCTTGCGAAGATTAATCAGTGGCGCCAGGACGCGTCCGGGCTCAACTACAATCAGCAGGTGAAAGCCGTTGAACAGTACGGCAAAGCCTATGGGGTTCTCCTCGAGATAGGGGCGCTCCGTCAAACCGGAGGCGCGGTGCCGGTGGAGCGCATTGACCTGGTGTTCGCCGGGACCCAGACCGCGGCAAGCAGTATCGGCCTTTACGTTGGGGAAACATGCCGGCTCGAGGCGTTGATTTACCCCGAAAACGCAACTGACAGGGGGGTTATTTGGACTTCTGACAATCCTGGCATAGCCACGGTGAACAACGACGGTTTGATCACAGCCGTCGCTGAAGGCACCGCTATTATTACCGCTGCCTCGGCCGACGGCCATGTGCAGGCTTCGGCAACGGTACAGGTATTTCCCGGTGGCGGTGGAAGCGGGCAGCCGGGCTGGGTGGATATCCTCGTAAGCCAGCCCGAGCAGGGGGCAAAAATTCCCCTTTCCAACCCGGTGCTGCAGGTTTCCGGAAGCATCCCCGGGGAGAACATAACTGCTTTTGAGGCGCGAATCCTGAGCTACGCCCTAATGGGCGCGCCTGGTTATGAAGGTGTTGTGGTACACGGAGTCAATATAGGTACACTTCAAGGACCGGACAACGCCTTCTCCTTCACCGTGGACCTGCGCGGCCTGGGAGAGGCCTACATGATCCCGGGAGAAGACGTAGGGCAGGGATACGAGCTTGGCCTTTTCGCCTGGACGGAAGGCGGAGTGCAGGGCTCTCACTTCGTTACGTTCTTCTTAACTGAAGATGGCGCCGGCCCGCCGCCGGCAGTGCCGGTAACCGGGGTAAGCCTTAACCGTCCGGCCCTGAGTCTCACACCTGGGGAGGAGGTCACTCTGGTAGCCACAGTGACACCGGCTAACGCTACTAACCGGAGAGTAACATGGGAGAGCAGCAATCCAGACGTGGCCACCGTGGACGAAAACGGGAAGGTAAAAGCTATCGGCGCCGGCACCGCCACCGTTGCGGTGACCACAGCCGACGGCAACAAGACCGCGGCCTGTGCGATCACGGTGAAGGAGCTGCAAACAGTGACCCTTGACGCAGAGCAGAAGGTTGTGGCCGTGCAGGCCGATACCCCGGTTGCAGTCGCCGTTCCCCAGAGCGTGACCGAAGCCAAGCTGGAACTGGCCCCTCAGGCCAGAGAGGGCAAAAAGGAGGCCACCCTACCGCGGGTAGAAGCGCAGGTGGAGCTCCAGGGGGGGAGCAGCCTGGGGACCGTGAGGATGCAGATCCCCTCCGAGACTATAGTGAGCGGGCCGACGGAATGGGACGGAAACATCAAATTGCCCGAAGTGAAGGACCGGCCTAGCGTGACGATAAGCCAGGCCCAAAGGGTGGAGACGGTGATCGAGGTCGGGCTGCCTGACGTAGCGCTGACCTTCGACCGGGCCGTGAGGCTGGTCATTCCCGGCCAGGCGGGCAAGGCTGTCGGCTATATAAGAAGCGGAGTTTTTACCCCCATCACGCGTATTCTCACAGAGGATAAGCAGGAGAACGCCGATAGTGAGATACCCCAAAACGGCGAGGCCTTCATAAACGTCGGCAGCGATCTCGTCATCTGGACCAAGCACTTCACCGAGTTCGTAGTCTATGTGCCGGCTGGCGGCACTGCGAGCTACACCGTAGCCTACGACGGCAATGGCGCAACATCGGGGACTGTGCCGGTAGACACTAATACCTATGAAGAGGGGGCAACGGTGACGGTGCTGGGCAACACCGGCGGCCTTGCCAAGAGCGGCTATTCCTTTGCGGGGTGGAACACCGCGGCAGATGGGAGCGGGACGACCTACACTGAGGGGCAAACCTTTAGCATGGGTGCGGCAAATGTGACCCTTTACGCTGTGTGGGAACCCGTGCAAACGGCGCTCTTCTATGAAGACTTTGAGTCTTACGCGGAAAATGCTTATCCGACTTCATTTGCTCTATTGTACAACGGTACCGGCACAGCAAATCAAAAGGTAATTACTACTTCGGGGTATGACGGAAATTCCACAAAAGTATTTAGACTAGAGGGCGCATCTAGTTGGGCATCCGAGCAGCTTGTTGATTTGCCTTCTCCCCTTCCCGAAACGTTGGTGATTGACGCTTATGTAAAACCTGTCAGCGGATCGTGGCCGGGGCGCATCGGCTTGTACAATCCAAACGTTGG
Source organism: Tepidanaerobacteraceae bacterium (assembly GCA_024655905.1). Classification (GTDB taxonomy): domain Bacteria; phylum Bacillota; class Thermosediminibacteria; order Thermosediminibacterales; family Tepidanaerobacteraceae; genus JANLFP01. Next base: position 86,142 of record JANLFP010000008.1, on the reverse strand, counting down.
GTCATGGGGTACAAGAGTTTCCGGAGTGTTATTCGATAGCAATGGGAAAATAACTGCAGTTCAAAATGGTAATGACTCACAGTTGTTAGAACTGGGTACATATACAATGGGTAGTTGGTACAGGATTACAATGGAGCATCATATTGCAGCTAAAACCTATGATGTTTATATTAACGGCGTTAAAGTAGCAGAAAACATTCCTATGTCCCAGACAGTTACTCCAACGAAACTGAATTTGACAGCAGGAAATACAGAAACGAATGAGATCTATTATGATAATGTAGGATTATATGCGAAATCTTCCGACGAACAGGCCGTAGCGGCGGATAAAGCGGCCCTGACCTTCGACGTCATCAAGGGTACCAACAGTGAGGCCAACAACATCACGGGCGACCTCGTACTGCCGGCAAGCGGCGCGAGCGGCACCACCATCACCTGGGAGAGCAGCGACACCTCCGTAATCGGTAATGACGGCAAGGTAACGCGGCCTTCCTACAGCCAGGGCGACAAGCATGTCACCCTCACCGCTACCGTCAGCAAAGGAACGGCCAGCGACACCAGGACCTTTGACCTCACGGTCAAGGCGCTGGAGCAGACCGACGCCGAAGCCGTGGCGGCGGACAAAGAAGCGTTGACCTTCAACGTGATTAAGGGAGCGAATACGGCACCAGATAACATCACCAGCGACCTCGTACTGCCGGCAAGCGGCGCGAGCGGCACCACCATCACCTGGGAGAGCAGCGACACCTCCGTAATCGGTAATGACGGCAAGGTAACGCGGCCTTCCTACAGCCAGGGCGACAAGCATGTCACCCTCACAGCGACCATCAGCAAGGGGGCGGCGATCGACACCAAGACCTTTGACCTCACGGTCAAGGCGCTGCCCTTCAGCGACACCTTTCCACCGCAGGTGAGGGCCACCGACCCGCAGGATAACGCACCTAATGTCCCGGTGGATAAGACCGTCGCCATCTATTTCGACGAAGACGTGCAGACGGGAGTCAATATCGGCGGAATAACCATTACAAATCAAAACGGATCAACGGTTGACTACGTTTATGAGTTAAACGGATCTATTCTTACCCTCGATCCCGTGAAAGTTCTTGATCATAGCGCCGTTTATTCCGTTTATCTGCCTGCGGGGGCGGTGGCGGACCTTTGCGGTAACCTTTTGGGGGTGCCGTATTCCTTCACCTTCTCCACCGCTGCTGAGCCGGTTTACCCGAATCCGGCGGCTTCTTCCTTCTCACCCGCCGGGGAGAACGTCCCGGTGGGCGGAGAGATCCGGGTGGTCTTCGACATTCCCGTCCGGGATAGCCAATCCGTGGCTGTTGAGTTGACCCCGGCAGGAGGGCGGACCCGGACTGTGGCCGGAAGTGTGTACAACAGTACGCTTACGGTAAGCTTCACAGACCTTCTTTACGATACTGTCTACCTGGCAACGGTTCCGGCCGGTTCCGTCCAAAGTGTGGTATACGCAACGTACAACGACGCCATAACTTGGAGCTTTAAGACAGTAGCCGCGCCGGCAGACAGTCAGCCTCCTGAAAAGCCTAAGAACTTGCGGCTGATATCCCGTACCTCCTCATCCATTACCCTGGCCTGGGATGCCTCTGCCGACAACGTAGGGGTGGCAAAGTACCAGTTGGAAATGAAACGCCAGAGCACCACCGACTTTACTTCGGCCGGAGAAACGGCAGATACCTCTTACACAGCAACCGGGCTTGCCCCAGGCACGGCCTATATCTTCAGGGTCCGGGCCGCGGATGCGGCGGGTAACGAATCCGACTGGTCGGACGAACTGACCTGTGCCACCTTTTCTTCCGGCGGTGGTGGCGGAGGCGGCACGGTTTCCGCATCCCAACAGTCATCTCCGGCGATGCCTGCGGTATCGGCTCCGGAAGTGAGAGAGAGCGGTCAGCCATTCTTCTCCAAAAAATTTACCCCTGCGGAGGCCGCCCGGGGTGTGCTCGTTGAAAGCGGTGCCCTTACGGAGATGATGGACAAAAAGCGCGAAGTGCACATCGTTTCCGAAAACGCCTCCCTGATCGTGACTCCGGCGCTGGCGCAGGCGCTGCTCGAAGCGGACGCTACCAGCCAGGTCATGGTAAGCATCGCCAGACCCCAGGAGGTTGCTTTGCCCGTACCGGCCACCTTAAAGCCGGCCGGCGCAGACGTTGAGGTCACGGCCCGCGTCCGGCAGGGGCAAAAAGAGGCGGACCTTCTTGGCGAAATGCACCTGGTTCTCCCTTATGATCCGGAAAAGGTGCAAAACCCCAATAGGTTGGGCATCTACCGGTGGGAGGAAGGAAAGTGGCGCTATGTAGGCGGCAGGGCGGATACCGCCACCCTCACCGTTAGCGTCAAGCTCACGCACCTTTCCCGCTACAGCGTGTTTGAAGATACACGCGCTTTTGCCGACCTTGCGGGCCACTGGGCGAAAAACGACGTGGAGCTCCTGGCTGCCCGTTACTTGGTGGGCGGCCTGCCGGACGGTAGCTTTGCCCCGGACAGAGCCATCACCAGGGCAGAATTCGCCGCCCTGCTGGCCAACGCCTTGACGTTCGCGGGGCAAGGGGAGCAGAAAGAAGCAGTTAAGAATTTTACTGACGTACCTGCGGATGTATGGTATGCCGGCGCGGTGAAAAACGTTGCCGCGGCTGGGCTGATCAGCGGCTACCCGGATGGCACCTTCGGGCCGGAGAAAAACATCAGCCGCGAAGAGGCCGCGGTTATGGTCGTACGGCTCCTCCAGCGCCTGCAGGTGCAGGTGCCGCCGGCACCGGAAAGTGTTCTGGCATCCTATAAGGACGCCGGTGAAGCGGGCGTCTGGGCGCGCGCCAACCTGGCTGCGGCTGTGGGCAGCGGCCTCCTGCGAGGGAGTTCGGAAGAAAGGCTTGATCCCGCTGGGAGGCTCACCAGGGCGCAGGCGGCGGCGCTGCTTAAGCGCGTGCTGGAAAAGGCGGATTTGCTGTAGAATAGTGGAAATTATGCGTCAGCATTCATTGCTCAGGCTGCCTGCAAGACTCGAAAGTTTTTCAATTACCTTTTTTTTATCCCGTTCCGCCTGGGGTATGTTGTTGATAAAATCCTCAAGGTAGCAATAGAAAGCATTTGTCATGTTCTGCTGGTTGAAGGCAAAAACCGTAATCGGAGCGTCCGTTTTTGTGACGATTACACCTGTTTCATCCTTCACGGCCAGGTGGACTTTCAGGTTGGGACCGCGCCGGCAAATGAAAAAACTGAATTTGTCAAAATGGTTAAGTAATCCGATGATGTTTTCAAGATGTTCTCTATAATCGTGCGGGGTATAACAGAGGGCTGTGCCCCCCGGAAGCCCCGGCAGTTCTACGGGAATACGGCCTGCTGTTATTTCATCGGGTGATGGCAGGAATACGATTTCGGTATAATTGTAATGTTTGAGATTGGCTGCAAAAACATTGTACCTTGCTCTCTGAACAGAGAGCATTTTTTCTTTCGTCATGCCGTCTGCACCGGCACGGCTGAGCAAACGATCAAGAAGCCTTTCCGGCATGGTGATGGCAGAGAGGGAGTTGGATAAAACGAAGCAATCACCGGGTTGCTCTTCAAACTCTGTCAACAGATTGGCAAGCTCCGGAGAACTATTGGAAGTAAAAATGCGCATAAGAGGGCGGCACATATTAAGATATTCGTTGAATTCACCGGTAAGTGACTCAATTAACCTAGGGTCAGTACAAAAAAGGTTTGCTGCATTTTTCTCCCAGCCGAACAAAGATGTTGATAACACCGCAGCAATACCGGGAGCAATAAACATAGTCCTACGGAAATAATGCTCCCGGTACCTGGGGCAATAGTAAGGTTCGATTTCTCCCGTCATATATAAAGGCAGCCAAAAGTCGATTGCCGCAAACATCTCGGACATATCGCGGTTTATTGTATGTATGATCCTTATCTTGTTTCCCTTGGAGATGACTTTGATAAGCAGTTGAACAAAGCTTGCCAGAAATAGCCGATCCCCAGCAAACCACTCTATGTCTTCATCACTATATAAAAGCAGGGTGCAGGGTTTTTTATGTTCCAATACTGCTGACAAAAACCGGATTACGCTGTCCTGTTTGCCTTTTATGCCGTAAAACACTTCTGACTTAAGCGTCATACCGGCAGGGACGGATTTTTCCTCATTGACAGGAGGCAAAGGACTTTTTGTTGCTTTAAATGTTCCTAGGTTGTCAAGAAATCTAGTGATAATTTTTGTGTCAGGCATAGATTCATCGCAAAGCCAACTATATAAAAGTTCAGCAAGCTTATGAGTATCTTTTACGCATTTATCCGCGGGCAGACCCATTATTTCGCATAAGGCTGTCTTTTGATAATCCATTTTTGCATGTTCAGCGAAGTATGATGCGATTTCTGCAATGTGAGTGTTGGCTTTTGCAGGTGTGCGCGCTCCTGTGCGCCAACGGCTGACGAGTGAAGCATCTACCGATAAAACCTTAGCCAGTCGGCTGTTGGATATGCCGAGAGTGTTCATTAAAAGATTTAGCCGGTGGCTAAACGGCATGGTTGTCACCTCCTCATTTGCTAGTATTATATCATATTTTTGTTGTGTTGGATTTTTGATGAAAAATTATTGTCACTGATTGATGACAAACAAAATGTCAATGACAAATTGGCTGACTTTATTGATATATTATGAAAAATTTTGTTATGATTATTTTTGGGATAGTAATGCAGACATTTGCTGGAATTGTTTTTCACGAACTTTTTGCATTTCTATTTATCATGCCATGGTTGATAACATATATCTGCATCATATAAAAGTATTGGATAATATAGCATGCCGGCAAAGTTAAGAGTATTCCTGGCAGCATCCCCAACAAAAGCGGTCTGCCCAGTAACGAGGGAAAAACAGTTCTCGGCATTTGAATAAAAAAATTAAGCAGCCCGCCGCGGTCATTATGGTGATGGGTTAAAAACAGATAAGAACCAAAACCCCAATCTCGCTGATGACCTGCAAAAAAAACTGAGAGGGTGGTAGCTTGAAGAATAACTTTATCATTATCATTATGCTTGTGCCGCCAATAGCAGCGGCGGAATGGAGGTTAATATGATTGAACTGGAGAACTTTTTACCACGCATACCAAAACCTGTAAAGCCTATAAAGCCGGTAGATTCGCCGTTCCAGCAAAATAATCAATTTTCAGCGGTGAGACCGGAAAAAAAAGAAACTTTGGCCTCCTGGTTAATTGAATCATTCAGGCGAGGAATCTATTCTGTGCCGAAAATAGGCGGACAACTGCTGATTCAATCAGGAATAGTGCTAGCGGTCAATTTGATTTTCTGGCCAATTAAGACATGGCAGCTGCCCGGGCCCATTGCCTTCTTTGTAACAGCCATTATTTTTTTAACAGCGACCTATAACGATATAATACCGAAGACAATCTACTGGGTCATTGTTTTTACTTTTGGAAAAAGGCTATTTCTGAAAATTAAAAATCAGGGATTTGCTAATGCAATAAGTCCTATAAAGCAAATTGTACCGGAATTCAAAAGAGCCTATCTGACATTGCAAGAGAAGGCATATTCGCTTCTTTTGACAGGAGGCGGCGCAGGGCTCATCGTTGCCAATAATTTTGCCAGCTACAGCCGTTTTCCCGAGGCTCGCAACAAGATAGACAAATATTTTGTAGTTCTTGTTATTTCCTTTGCGGTCAGCTATGTCATGGGTGAGAGTAGAAAAAATTGGATGTTTAAATTTGCGAGGCTTGCAAGCAAGGATATTTCACGCATCATGAAAAGGCCATATACTTACACCGACGATCATACTTATATACTTTTATCAGGTTTCGTAGCAGGACTTTTGTTTGATGCACCGCTTGTTTTGTTTAAGCTTATGTATGGAGGTTATATACTTGGCGGAGCATTGATGGCCGTTGCCGTTTTAATGCCTCTGGCATTGAGGCAGAGGGAGACGAAATGATTACCATTGTTGACCGCAGATATAATTATGTTAGCGTATTTGACCAGGAAACCGGCTTTAGTATTCGTTCCAATGTTTACGATAAAGACGGCAATGATACAGAAGTTGATCCTTTCAGGGCAAGTTTTCCGGAATTATTGGATATTGGTATCATGGGGCATTGTGCCCATGGGAAGAGCGGTCTTTGTATCAAGTCTGGAGTTGAATGCTATCAAAACGGATTTATTGTTGAACAGGAAAATATGTCATTTGATAAATTTAAAAGGATCATCGATGAATGTAAAGGCAGAACCTTTCAAGTAGCTCTTGGGGGCAGAGGCGATCCGGACATGCACGAAAATTTTGTCGATATGCTGCATTATGCCCGTATAAACGGCATTGTTCCAAACTTTACCACATCGGGATTTGGACTGAATAAAGATTTATTACCTGCTATAAAGCAGTATTGTGGAGTGGTTGCCGTGAGCTGGTACAGGAGTAAATACACAATACGGGCCATTGATATGCTGCTGTCTGCCGGTATAAAAACAAATATTCATTATTGCATCAATTGTTCAACAATAGATGAAGCCATAGAGATGATTTGCAACAAAACATATCCCAAAGGCATCAATCGCATTATTTTTCTGCTGCATAAACCCGTGGGCCAGGGGAGAAAAGAGAATATGCTCTCCGTTTATGATGAGCGTGTGAGACATTTTTTCTCTCTTTTTGATCTGCCCGAAAATGCCAATAAAGCCGGATTTGATAGCTGCAGCGTTCCTGCGCTTTTGAGCTTTACGAGCAAAATCCATTCTTCTACTATTGAACCCTGTGAGGCTGCGAGGTTTTCAGCGTATATTTCGCCGGATTTTAAGCTTTATCCCTGCAGTTTTGAAACAAGACCTCAGTTTGGAATAGACCTTGAAGACAACAGCATTGAACAAGCATGGAACAGCGAAGAATTTGATAAATTCCGCGGTGCGTTTTTGCATAAGTGCAATGGCTGCCGCAACTACGAAAATTGTCTGGGCGGATGCCCTATTTTACCCGAAATCGTTTTGTGCAAAGAAATGAAATAAGAGGTGAAAAAATGAAGATTAAAATGGATTTTGTGACAAATTCTTCCAGTGAAAGCTTCGCTATTGTCTTGGTGGATACGGCAAGTGCGCTGATTGCTGCGGGAGCCATTACTGCCATGGCTAATGCTGTTAAAGAAATGCTTATCGGGGATGCGGCTGATGTGGCAGAGAAAATTGCGGAGGCTGTCGGTCAAGAAGCAGAATATCAGAGCAAAGCCATCATGGAAGGCTATAGTGAAGCGGAAAAAAACCTTGAAGAAGAAATTAAAAGTTTGGCATCCAAGCTTGAAGAAATAAAAAAACAGTGGGAAGAGTCGGAAAAGACAGCAGACAAGAAAGATCCTGGATATGATAAGCTTAAAGCCCAATATGATGAGTACATGAAGTATCTTGAAAACGAAATAAAGCAAAAGGACTATGAAAAATATCTGATTCAGGTTGAGAAAGCGGAAAAGCAGGCAGAACTTGAATCAAAAAATGAATGGATAAGGCAAAGGCAGGTTGACTATATTGCCGTAAAAGAGGAGCGGGCATTGCTGGAGGCAACGCTCAAAGGCTATGGTGAAAAAGGCTATAATGTCAAAGACATAGAGGAAAGATTGAAACAACTTGATGAGCGGGAGAAGGAACTTGGCAAAACTCTGGCTGAAAACAATGCCAGCATCGAATATACTGCCCGGGACAGAGGCGTTATAGGGCCGGGGGCGGAATTTGACAAAATTCAAAAAGAGTATATGAGGAAAAAAGCGGAAATAGAATTTGACAAAGCTGCAGCGGATAGGGAAAAAAGAAAACAGTTGGAGATGGCAATGAAACAAGCAGAAGAAGAGTTTAAGGAAGCCATGAAAGCTGCTGCCCGTTGGGACCTGGCAACCAAAGCCGCCGAGGGTGTACAGTTTGGTGCCGATATGGCTATTGAAGGTCTTTCGCACGTTACCGGTCCTGCAGGGCAGCAAATTAAGCTGCTCTATAAATCCGGCAAAAGCATCGCAAGCGGCATGGGGGAAGGCATGGCGGACCCCAAAAACGCCGGCAAACACCTGGCTAAGGGTTTTATCGGTGCGGTCACCGAAGTGGTTAAAGACAAGTTTGGAGAAAACCCTTTCAAATCAGCCATAGTTAACGTTGCCAATGAAGGAGCACAAGGAGCTCTGGATGCAGGCATTAAGGGCGAAGATGTTTTAACGGGCGGGTTAAAGGGTCTTGGGAAAGGTGTGATTGATTCGGCGGCAGATGCAGGACTGGACAAGATAAAGTCAAAACTGCCAATTCCCAAAGGCTCATCCGTTGATATCCATGACTACAGCCTGGGGAAAATTTATAACAATAATCCGTTAACAAAAGGCTTAACTAAAACCGCCATCAGAGAAGGTGTCGGTGATAAAACCAAGGATTTTATTAAGGGATCGATTGTGGATAATTTAGGTAAAACGATCGGCGTGGTAGATTAAAATCGGGGGAGGTATACAAATGACTGTTACTTATAAAATTTCTCCGGCAGGGTTTGGATGGCTTGCGCAGGCTTTTGACGACAAAAATATCCTTTCGCCATTTGCCATATTTGAAAAATATGCGCCGGATTTTAGCGAAAAGGAAAAAGAAGAGTTGATTTCACAAAACGTTATTTTTTCGGACGGCACCATTCAACCTTCGGCTCTGGCAGCTTTTAAGGTGCTCTCCAGTGCCGACGCCTTTTCAAGGATAAGAATCCTTGGAACTATGGCTCCCGTTGATAAGGTTACCTATTTTCAAGGGGAAGCCTCCTGTTCTGTAGATAGCGGAGCAGGTTATTTTGCAGTTACATTTCCTGCCATGACCAAGGAGGCTGGCTTTGTTATGGAAGAATTTACCGGAAGCAGCAGGTTTGTCAATGTTCCCTTCCGGACAATGCTTTCACAAAAAGCAGCTCTTGTTTTTCTTGCACTTGTCGATTTGTATCGCGCCGCTGCTCTGCTGGCGCTGGCGGGAGAACCGAAAGCCATAAACTTTAGTGCGGGTGATATAACGGCCAGGGCAAACAGCGGTGAATCCCTAATGTGGTTTGTCAAAAGTTTAAAAAATTTTACAAATTCAGCTTCTTTGTCTGAAGGGGATCTGCCGGATGTCCTTGAAGAACTAAATGAGAAAAAAATTGTCGAAGAAAAAGGCGGCAAATTTTATTTGATGAATGAAGCGTTGGATCTCGCCAATACATTTCTGATACCGGAATATGTATTTAACCTCAGCTATGGAAGATTAATTTCGCCCGCTGAGGTATTACATTCTGAAAGTTATGTAATTTTTTGCGGTATGCATAATTTGCTGTATATCGATACCGACGGGGATAGAATTTCTATAGAAACAATGTCGGGAGGCGAGCTTTTAAGTATCCTGATGAATTTGCTTCAAGAATCTCCAGCGAAAAATGCATCTATGCAATGAGGAATGCCATGTGCAGGGAATATTTTTTCACTGAGGGCGAAATGTAATGCGAGGAAGGGATGTATGGGCAATCAGAAGTTAATGAAGCTGAACTCATTTATAAAAAAAGCATATGAATGATTTTCCTTTATGGAGTTCCTCAAGCTGGCCATTATGGGGCTCCACGAGGTTGTCATGGATGAAAAAAGGGCTATCCTGACGGTACCTTCAAACCCGATAAAAATGTTACCCGGGCGGAGTTTATGTCACTGGTTAACGGTGCTTTTGGTTATAGTGAAAAGGCAGCCATAAACTATAAAGACGTGCCTGCCGGTGCGTGGTTTTGCGACACTGTTGCAAAAGCCAAAGCCGCCGGCTACATCAGTGGCTATGAGGACGGCACCATCCGGCCGGATAATCCTATTACCAGGGCCGAAGCAGCAACAGTGCTCATGCGGATAAAGGGGCTTGCTGCAGATTCTGACGCTGCGGCAAAATTTTCCGATGAAGCCGGCATCCCCGCATGGAGCAAAGGAGCAGTCGGCGCGGCAGCCAGAGCCGGCATCATGGGCGGCTATCCCGACGGCAGCTTCAGGGCACAGAACTTCATCACCCGGGCCGAAGCGGTAGTGGCTTTAAACAAAGCCTTGGCTTCAACAGAGGCTATGACCGTAACTTATGATAAAGCAGGGGTTTACGGCCCGGCAGATGATACTACCATAGTAAAAGGTAATGTTATCATTAAAACGGAAGGCGTAACTCTACAGAACACCATAATCGAAGGCGATTTAACCATTGACAAAGCTGTTGGTGAGGGCAGTGTTACTTTGAAAAATGTTACCGTCAAAGGCACTTCCTACATATACGGTGGCGGCGCCAACAGCGTTCATCTGATCGACACCATCCTCAAGAAAGCCGTTGTCCTTAAAGTAAACGGTATGGTAAGACTGGTTGCTTCCGGAAACGCAGAAGTAGGGCAGTTAGTGGCTCAGTCCAGCGTTAAAGTGGAAGAAGCAAACCTAATCGGCAAAGGTTTTGAGTTCTCTAAGTCCTGATGGAACAGAACGATATCTTGCATTAAATGAAGTTAATTTGAATGAAACATATAACTTTACATTGACAGTAAGCGAAGAAGGCAAAGAAGATATCACCTACGCAGTAGCAGTTCCTGGATGGCAATGGGCTGTGCTCTTTAATACCGGCAGAAAATATCCTGACAGCACCTGATTGAAATTATGACTTTCGGGGAAGAATCGGACAACATTAGATATAAAAGAAATACAGTAAGAAGAGGGTATATTGAAATCGTTATCGCTTCCCGTAAAGGGAATGGGCATTCCCGAGGGGTTTACCCTAATTTTCGGAGGAGGCTTCCACGGCAAATCCATATCCCAGGCAAATAGAGGCAGTATCCCTATTGCAGGAAAATCTCCCCAAAATTCTAAAAATCTGCAGGCGCAGCCGCTAAAATCCGGCCAATAGCTAAGAGTGCGGAATGGAAGATTTGAAAATGAAGCTTCCTTATCAGAAAGAATTCGCCGTGAATGGTGACAGAAGCACAGGGAGATTCATCTCAAGAGCGGTGACGTTGCAGCTATGCGGTGCTTTTGGCCCATCTCTGGCAGCAGACATGATTTTTACACCGAAATCAAATTTCTATCAGCATATAAAATTTTATAATGCTATATCTATATGCTGGATTGTCCCGGTGGTGCCGTTTTCGTTTACAAAGATACCTGTTTTTTGAATTTTTCCCTGTAGTTCATTCTGCCTGTTTTTGATGTCGAAAAGCGTATTCACATTTCCAAGGTAGATAGCGCCTATGCCTTTTTGCCCCAGGGCTAGCAGTACATCGTTTCCTTTGTCATCCCTGGTCCATATTCGAAGCTTTTCATATATCGGATCATTTTCGTCAATCCAATTGTTGCCGTCAAAATCATATTTAGCCAGCTCCGCAAAACCATCGCCGCTCTGGGGGCCAAAAAGTTCACTGCCATCGTTGATTGTTCCATCGCCGTTTAGATCCAGCGCCAGAAAACCGCTGCCGGACGATAGAAATGATATTAAATCGTCAGACCCGTCGCAATCGATGTCAAATCCAATTTTTTCATCGGTTATAGACGGTATTGTTCCGTCGAAATTCATCACGAGCGGATCTTTTGAGACAGCTTCGCCCCGCCTTGTGTTTATATTGACGCGCGATGCAAATTCCCTGCTGGTGTTCAGTTCTACAGAAAATTTGATTTCTCTGCCGTCTATGGTTTTGATTATGCCTTCTGAATTGAAAGCGAGAGTCTGCCTTTCATAATATGACTCACTATAATTATACTCGAGGCCCCATCCATTTGTTGCCTGAGAATTGTGCCTTGTTACTGTATATAACACCGGTTGTGCTTGATGTGTCTCTATTTTTATCTCTTTTGGAATGTAAAATTTTAATTTCTTTCCGGTAAGCGCTTCAAACATTTTCTGAAGAAGCTGCAATTTTTGTTTGTCATTTTCACTTATTTTTAATTCGATAGAACTTTCGTTACCTCGATATACGGCGCATTCAGATGTTTGAGCAAGGTGGTTTTTTGCTCCGTCCGATATTGTAATGATGTCTTTAGAAGATTCGGACGATTTCCCTGATGCACTGTTTTTGTTTTTAAAATCGTACATTCTTCCATTTATCCATATTTTTAAAGATTCTTCTCTGGTATGGGTTTTGACAGTATCGGAACGGGCAGACATGGCGACTTTTGAATCTGCAATTCGCATATGGCATCCCTCCATCCCGGTTATGAAATATTAATTTTACTATATTATCGGTAAAATTGCCTTCTAAGTTTAGTTATTTTTAATTCCCAAACATAAGTGCAACATTATCCCCAGTTCTTTTTCAGTTAAGCTAAGAAAAAACATTGAAAAAGCTTTCTATTAATGATATATTTTTAAGCAGATAACATATCAAGAGGTGGATAGTATGAGCCTGCAAATTGAGAAGTTTATTGAAGAGTTTAAAAAATCGCCTGACATAATGAAGGAGAAAGTCATCGACTTTTTCCAATTTTTAAAGTATAAAGAGACTGAAAAAATGGGATAAGATTGATAAAAACTCTGAATATGATTTTTTGACAGAAGAAGAATGTAAGAAGTATGACGATGCTTTAAAAGAGGAAAACGTACCATTCACGAAAGCATTAGAAGAGCTAGGATTAAATAAAGATGACGTATAAAATTGAGATAAAAAGGAGCGCATTAAAATTTATTAAAAGACAGGATAAGCTTCTCAAAAACTTATATTGCAGGCGATTCAAAAAATTCCTTTTGAAGGAGATATCAAAGTTTCTTTAAAAATCTATTCATTACGCCCGTTTTCTCGTTGCTTTTCCAGTATGTCCATTAGTTTTTCATCAGGCATATATTCCACTATGCGCAATCTTTCCAGATCTCCTAAATCTTCTATTTCTTCCCATCTAAAAAGTGAAATTTGTGGTATAATAGCCATAGTGAAACCCCCTTTTTAGTGTCCATTTTTGTCCAATTCCATTATACACTAGAAAGACGTGGGTTTCACCTATTTTTTTGTTATTTTTTTGTATGGGTGTGATTTTTGATTTCTTATTGGTTTGTCATCGTGAGTAACCCATTTTTGATGGATTAATTTTACCATTAACACCCCCTCCCAATAGAAGTGTACTTAAAATACTTCTACAAAGAAGCACTTTGTACCTTCTATTGGAAGGAAATTTTTTGGTACCAAAAAGTACCAGTTATATCATAACCTCAGTACTAAAAAATGTGCTTGCTTGACAGATAGTCCCTTACCAGCATGAGGGTTTCTCCAAACCTCTGAAAGTGCACAACTTCCCGTTCGCGCAGGAAGGATAATGTAGCTATGACACCGGCGTCATCGGTTAAATTTATCAGGTGTTCGTAGGCGGTGCGAGCCTTCTGTTCTGCGGCCATATCTTCATGCAGGTCGGCTATGGGATCTCCGGTAGCCTGTATATATGCGGCAGTCCATGGGACGCCTGCGGCATCATGGGGATACGGAGCATTATCGTGCTGGGCGTAATGGTCGCCCATGCCGGCTCTGCGAAGCTGTTCCGGCGTTGCCCCGTCGGTGAGCTTATATATCAAAGTGCCAATGATTTCCCAATGAGCCAATTCTTCGGTGCCAATATCGGTTAAGACTGCCTTCGCCTGGGGGATAGGCATTGTATAGCGCTGAGTCAGATACCTAACTGCGGCCGAAAGTTCGCTGTCAGGGCCGCCGTATTGCGCATAAAGGAATTTTGCCATAGCCATATCAGTCTTGGAAACATTGGCAGGGTATTCCAGTTTTTTTTCATAGTACCACATTCGATTTCCCTCCCGTCATCAGTATGCTATTTCCCAGGGCCATGGCTCATTTACATATTGATACGGGTATTGGGAAAGGGAATCCAGCCGCAGAGGTCCGCATCTTTCTTCATAACCGGCTTTTAATTGAAAAGATTTTCTTACCATTTTGTTATGTTCATCCAAAGCACGGCGGTCTTCTGGATGGGTGTCTAAGAAAAGAGCCAATTCATATACGGCAAAGTCCACTGCCTGTATTTCTTTTATCATTTCCACCATGTTGCCAGGATTGTTGAGCGGCATAATACTCACCTCCATATGATTTTACGATGATGTTCTTCTTGGATAGGGCCTGTATAATTCGGGAAAAAGCGTACCGTAACACAGTGCTGTCCTCAAATCAAAAATTTCGCCATACATTTGCATAGGCACATAAGCCTCGGCAAGTTTCAAATCCATATGATACTCTCTATTTATATCGTTAAAAGTGCTCATATGCATTCCTCCCATCGCATGATTGGAGCGTCTTTCAATAGTTATATTATGCTGAGGCTCTTTTTTCGGTTCCAGCAAACTTATCACGATATTGACATAAGGCATAACATGGTATTATAATATAAAACAGTTCTAAAACGAAATTTACGTACAATAAATATTAGCAAACGAAATATTAATATATAAACTAACATCATCTCAATATGAAACATGCAGCTTCTTCAGTTCCCGCTGATTCTCTGCAAAATGAAATAATTCATAAAGGGTGGTAAAAAATGAAGAAATTAAAAACAGTGGCAATTATATTTGCTATCTTGGTTTTAACAGGAGGTGCAGTTGGATTATTTTACTTTTTTTATCAGGACAGTCACTTTTTTTCGACAGAAAATGCTCAGGTATCGGCCGACATGGTTACAGTAACCCCAGAGGTTACAGGAAAAGTGGCAAACTGGAATGTAAAAGTCGGAGATGATGTTAAAGCGGGCCAGGTGATTGGGAATCTGGATATTAGCTCACTAGTGACGAGTACTGCCATAAACTCTCAAGCGCTGAGCAGTACCGCCGATGCAATAATCTCAAAGGCTGATATCAAATCGCCAATTGATGGGAAGGTTATTCAATCGAATGTCGTAAAAGGAGAAGTGGTGTCACCGGGTATGGAAGTGGCGACCATCGCTGACACTTCAAATATATTTATAAAAGCAAATGTCGAAGAAACCAGCATATTTAAAATAAAACCCGGGCAGAAGGTAGATATAAGAATCGATGCATATCCGGGCAAAAGATTCACCGGTTTCGTTGAGAGCATAGGAGAAGCGACAGAATCGGTTTTTTCAACATTTCCAACTTTAAATACTAGTGGTGAATTTTCTAAAGTAACACAGCTGATACCCGTAAGAATCAAGATAGTTAATGAAGCCAATTTGAAATTGTTGCCCGGCATGAATGCCACAGTAAAAATTCATATAAAATAATTAAGCGGGGTGCAGAGAATGAGAGAAAAGCTGAGAATCCTTCCAGCGGTTTTGGCCATAATATTGCTGATTGTTGCTTCAACCGGTTGCTCCGACCAGACTTCAGGCAGTGGAAATGCAATAAATATTAAGACGGCGGTTGCCAATAAACAAAAACTGCAGACGACTATTGATATTGCGGGTGTCCTGGTTCCGGCAAAAACTGTAAACATAGCGAGCAAGATATCGGGCCAGGTTACAGGTTTAAATTTTGATGTAGGAAGCAGTGTAAAAGAGGGAGATATATTGATTACATTGGAGACCAGGACTTTAGATGCACAGCTTCAGCAGGCACAAGCCGCTTTGCAATCCGCTGAAGCAGCGGTTCAGGCGGCAAAAGATCAGGCTGATCAGGCCAGAATCAATCTGGATGCAGCACAAAAGGCATATACGCGCATTAAGGCTCTTTATGATTCTTCAGCCGCATCCCAGAGCCAGCTTGACGATGTCTCGAGCAAACTTGAATTGGCAAAAAAGCAGTATGAAATTGCTGTAGGCTCTGCGCAAAAGCAGGCGCAGGCATCTGTCAATACCGCTAAAGCGAATATAAACAATATTAAAGTGCAGTTGGACAATGCCATTATAACCAGCCCGATAAGCGGTGTAATTACCAACCGCAATATCAATCCCGGTGAAGTTGCTTCTCCCGGTGTTGTGCTTTTAACTATTGCTGACACTTCAACATTGAAGTTGAAAGGAACTGTACCACAGCAATCAGTACCCATGCTGCACGTCAATCAGAAATTGGATGTGACCGTCGATATATTTCCAAATAGGATTTTTGAAGGAACAATCGAACGTATAGGACCAATGGCGGTTAGTACCGGTGAATATTTCCCCGTTGAGATAAGCATTAAAAATCCCGGCGAGCTGAAGGCTGGTCTTTCGGCGCGTGCATCAGTGGACGTCAGTTCCAGCGAAGGGGTTGTTATTCCAGCATCTGCAGTGGTTCAAAGCAACGGGTTAAGCTATGTGTATGTAATCAAAAACAATGTGGCTTTCAAGCGCACTGTAGCGCTCGGGCTGAAGAATGACAGCGAAATAGAGGTATTGAAAGGGCTTGATGCGGGTGAAATTGTTGCTATCACAAATGTCGGCAGTCTTTTCGACAATATGCCTGTAAATGTATATTAATTAAAAAGCAAAAACAGTACAGGGCATAAACCGAGCACATATATAAAACCCTTGCAGTAAAAAATTGCGGGGTTTTTGGTTTATAAGATGCTCAGAGGCTTATGTCTGATAAAAAATATAGTGGGCGATGAAAACAAGGTGAAGATTATTAGCCAAAGGGGTGAAAACATGGTGGACATAAACCGAAGCATGGAAGTGACAAAGCTTTTTAAGGAAATCATGTCTCTTTTCAAACATCATATGGGCAAATGCTTCGAGGATATAGGTCTGACCATGCCTCAAAGCATGGTTGTCGGGATTTTAAGCAAATTTGGGAAAATGAAGATAAGCGAATTGAGCAGCCGAATGGGTCTGTCGAACAGTACTATATCGGGTATTATCGACAGGCTTGAGAAGCAGAACATTGTGGTGAGAGAAAGAAGCATCGAGGATAGAAGAGTCGTGTATGTAAGATTATGTTCACATTTCGAAGAAATTCACAAGGATTTTCACAAAAAACTGGAGGAGAAACTTGCCAATATTATTAGCAAAGGCACGCAGGAGGAAATTGAAAAAATTATTGTTGGCTTTAAAACGATAAAAAAACTTTTTGAAGAACAAAAAATCGATAATTGAAACAGTGCGAGATTGTGCATTTCTGGCATCCTATGCCGACTGGGGATGATAAAACATCATGATAAAGTTGTTGAAATTTTTGAGGCCTTATACAGGGCTGGTCATATTTATTTTAATTTTCATGTTTGGTCAGGCCATGGCGGAGCTATACCTGCCGACTTTGATGTCGGATATTGTGAACAACGGAATGATGAAGGGGAATACGGGTTACATTTGGAAATACGGCGGATATATGCTTCTTGTCGCATTGGGGAGCTCTTTATGCGCCATTTCAGGAAGTTTGCTATCTTCTATCACGGCGGTTGGCTTTGGCAGGGACCTCAGAAGCATTGTTTTTACAAGAGTGGAGAGCTATTCCCTGCATGAGTTTGACAAAATTGGCACGGCTTCGCTGATTACACGGACCACTAACGATATTATGCAAATTCAGACGGTTTTGGTAATGATGATGCGTTTTTTGATATATGCTCCGATTATGTGCATTGGCGGCATTATAATGGCCATGTCTAAGGACAGAACCCTTACTTTGATTTTAGCCGTGGTTCTGCCCATACTGATGGCGGTAATAGGATTTTTCGCGAGCATTATAGTGCCGATATTTCAGGCACTGCAGAAAAAACTGGATAAAGTGAATCTTGTTCTTCGTGAAAATCTTACCGGAATTCGAGTGATACGTGCATTCAATCGGCAGTACAGCGAGAGAAAGAGATTTACGGAAGCAAACAGCGATTTGACTGAGACGGCTATAAAGGCAAATAAAATAATGGCTGCAATGCAGCCCCTCATGATGCTGTTTATGAATGTGACGTCTATTTCGATTATATGGTTTGCCGGGCTTCGCATAAATCTCGGCAAATTGGAACTGGGGGATATGATGGCTTTTCTTCAGTATGCGATGCAGATAATGTTTTCACTGATAATGGTTTCCATCATGTTTGTTATGGTCCCCAGGGCCCAGGCTTCCGCGGTGAGGATAAACGAGGTGCTTGACGTGAGTCCAGAAATAAATGATCCAAAGCAGGCTAAAAGATCTGACGGGAAAAAAGGCCTTGTGGAGTTTAGAAATGTTACTTTCAGTTATCCCGGAGCGGAACAGCCTGCCCTCAGCAATATTTCATTTGCGGCCAATCCGGGTGAGACCACAGCAATAATTGGAGGTACGGGTTCTGGCAAATCCACGCTGATAAGTCTTATTCCCCGCTTTTATGATGTAGATAGCGGAAGCGTTATGGTAGACGGTATAGATGTCCGGGAAATGTCACAAAAAGATTTAAGAGCCAGAATTGGTTTTGTACCTCAATCAGCGGTCCTTTTTACCGGTACTATAGCTGATAATATCAGATACGGCAGGAAAGACGCTACCGATGAAGAGATTATGCATGCAGCCGAAGTGGCTCAGGCCAGCGAATTTATATCAAGCATGAAGGAAGGTTACAATTCTGAGATTGCCCAAGGCGGTACCAATTTATCAGGCGGCCAGAAGCAGCGCCTTTCCATAGCACGTGCGCTGGTGAGGAAACCGGAAATATACATTTTCGATGAGAGCTTTTCCGCCCTTGACTTTAAAACGGATGCTCGCCTGCGGGCAGCTCTTAAAAAGGAGACTAAAGATGCCACCGTTATTATTGTTACCCAGCGCGTCAGTACGGTTATGGATGCAGACAAGATAGTCGTTCTGGATGAAGGCAAAATAGCAGGCATCGGGAACCACAAGACACTTCTGGAAAGCTGTGAAGTATACCGTGAGCTTGTTTATTCGCAGTTGTCAGAGGAGGAAATAGCATGAGTGACAGTAAGCGGGATTCTGGGAATAAAATGCCGCCTTATGCAAAATCCGGCTTAAGACCGGGCGCTGCAAGGCCAGGTGGATTTTTTGGCAGGGGTCCGGGCATGGGCATGCCGGTCCAAAAGGCCAAAGACTTCAAGGGTACTTTGATGCGCATTGTGGAATATTTGAAACCTGAAAAGATTCGCTTTTTAATAGTGCTTTTACTGGCAATTACTAGTACTGTTTTTGCAATTTCAGGTCCCAAAATCATGGGGAAGGCCACAACAAAGCTCGGAGAGGGCATCCTTGCAAAATATGCTTACTACCTTCAGTTGATGATTGCGATTCAGAAAAAAATGCCTCCATCCGCTATTGAAAAATTGAAAAGGCAGCCAGTTCCCAGAATCGATTTCCCTTATATCGGGCGCATTCTGCTTGTGTTGTTGGGCTTGTATATAATCAGTGCGCTTTTAAGTTTTTTAATGTCATATATAATGGCGGATGTCTCACAGAAAACCGTGTTCAAAATGCGTAACGACATAAAAGACAAACTCGACCGCCTTCCCCTGAAATATTTTGATGAACGCACACATGGAGAGATCCTAAGCCGTGTTACAAACGATATGGATAACATAGCCACGACATTGCAGCAGAGCCTTACCCAATTGATAACTTCAGTAGTTACTATCGCAGGCATTCTGGTCATGATGCTCTCAATAAGCCCCGTGATGACGTTGATTGCGCTTTTTACTCTGCCTGCAAGCGCATTTATTACTTCAATGATAACCAGAAATTCACAAAAGTTTTTTGCTGAACAGCAGAAGACGCTGGGAATATTGAATGGCCATGTGGAGGAAATGTATACCGGCCATAAAGTGGTAAAGGCATTTGGTCATGAGGAAGATTCTATCGAAAGGTTTAAGGAAATAAATGAAAAGCTTTTTAGCGCCGGTTGGAAGGCTCAATTTATGTCTGGAGTCATTTTCCCGGCTCTGAATTTTGTGAGCAATATTGGATATGTGGTGGTCTGCGTGGTCGGCGGTCTGATGGTGGCAAAAAAGAAAATCGAAATAGGTGATATCCAGGCATTTATTCAGTATATGAGGCAATTCACGCAGCCAATTATACAAACAGCTAATATTGCAAATATTATTCAATCTACGGTGGCTTCGGCGGAGCGTGTTTTTGAAGTGCTGGACGAGGCTGAAGAGATTCCGGAAAAAGAGGATGCAGCAGTTATTGATTTCCCAAAAGGAGAAGTAAGATTCGAGCACGTGAAGTTTGGATACAGGGAAGATGCACCTCTTATAGATGACATGAATATTTACGTGAAACCCGGCCAAACAGTGGCTATTGTAGGACCTACTGGTGCGGGGAAAACCACGCTTGTCAATCTGTTGATGCGCTTCTACGAAGTCAGCGAAGGGAAAATTACCATTGATGGAATTGACATTAGGGATTTAAAACGTGCAGACCTGCGCAGGATGTTTGGCATGGTTCTTCAGGATACATGGCTTTTTAACGGAACAATTAAGGATAATATTGCTTATGGACGGGAGGGCGCTTCGGAAGAAGAAATAATCCGCGCGGCAAAAGCGGCTCACGCGGATCACTTTATCAGAACACTTCCAGAAGGCTATAATACTATTATCAATGAAGAAGCCTCCAATATTTCTCAGGGGCAGAAGCAGCTTTTGACTATTGCCCGAGCGATACTTGCCGATCCGCCAATCCTTATTCTCGATGAGGCGACAAGCAATGTGGACACGCGAACAGAAGTATTGATACAAAAGGCTATGGCAAACCTCATGAAGGGTAGAACCAGTTTTGTAATTGCCCATAGGCTCTCGACAATCCGCGATGCTGATTTGATACTGGTCATGAATCACGGCAGCATCATAGAACATGGCAACCATAAGGAACTTTTGGCCAGAGGAGGATTCTATGCCGACCTTTACAACAGCCAATTTGCAGGAAAAAACATGGATGATGAAGCAGCATCGTAATCTCACTCTTCATAGAATAAATCGTCCACGCTGAGATATCTTTCGCCAGTATCCGGCAGTATAGCGACTACCATGTCTCCGGGCTTTAAAGCTTTTGCTGTTTTTTGTGCGGCGAAAACCGCGGCGCCAGAGGATATGCCGGCCAGAATTCCTTCTGTGACGGCGAGTTTCCGTGCGGTTTCATAAGCCTCCTCATTGCTTACGGTGATGATTTCATCAACCAATGAAATATCCATAACCCCCGGTATAAAACCTGCACCTATGCCCTGAATCTTGTGGGAACCCGGCTTCCCTCCCGAAAGCACGGGGGAAGCGGCAGGTTCTACGGCGATAATTCTAATGCCGGGGATGTTTTTTTTCAAAACCCTGCCTACCCCGGTAAGGGTACCACCGGTTCCAACACCGGCAATAAAGGCGCTGATTCTGCCTCCGGTCTGCTCCAGAATTTCCATTGCAGTAGTTTTTTCATGCATAGCGGGGTTTGCAGGATTTTCAAACTGCTCGGGCATAAAATAGTCCTTGTTATGACTTGCCAGTTCCTTAGCTTTATCAACGGCGCCTTTCATTCCCAGCTCGGGAGGTGTGAGTACAAAATCGGCGCCGTAAGATTTCAAAAGTTTTCTGCGTTCTATGCTCATGGAAGACGGCATTACGAGCAAAAGCTTATATCCTTTTACGGCGCAAACCATGGCAAGACCTATCCCCGTATTGCCGCTGGTAGGTTCCACTACCGTGGAACCCGGTTTTAATATGCCCTTTTCCTCCGCATCATTTATCATATTGAGAGCTATTCGGTCTTTGACACTTCCGCCGGGATTGAAGGACTCAAGTTTTACGGCAATCGTTGCGCCCCCTTCCGGCGAAAGGCGGCGGAGTTTTACCATAGGCGTTTGGCCGATAAGGTCCAGGATGGAATCATCGATAGTTCTGCATTTATTATTCATGTCGAATCACTCCTCAGCAATGATATTAAAAGCTGTCAGATACGTCATCACACGTTGTTTCATATTCCGCCAGCTCCTTTATATACGGATTTTCGCCGCAGAGCGGACAATTTTCATCCCGGCGCACGTCAGTGATCCGAAAATCCAGATCCATTGCATCAAATATCATTAATCGGTTCTGCAGGGTATTTCCTATACCCGCCAATAGTTTTAAGGCTTCTGCCGCTTCAATAAAGCCCATCACTCCTGGCACTGGACCGAGAATACCGGATTCGGAGCAGGATAAAACGCTGCCGGCAGGCGGCATTTCGGGGAATATGCAGCGGTAGCAGTGGCCTTCTTTTGGCACCACAGTCATGCCAAGGCCATCAAACCTGAGCACACCCGCTTCAACCAGCGGCTTTTCAGCAAAAAAGCAGGAATCGTTTAAAAGGTATCGAGTGGGGAGATTGTCAACTCCGTCTATTATCACATCATAATCCTTTATTATTTGCATGGCATTGGTTTTGGTAAAACGTGCTTCGTATGTAACAACATTTACTATTGGATTCAAATCTTTGATAAATATTTCAGCAGATTTTACCTTCGGAGTCCCTATGCGAGAGGTGGAATGAAGTATTTGTCGGTTAAGGTTGCTGATTTCCACACAGTCGCTGTCCACCAATCCCAAAGTACCTACTCCGGCCAGGGCAAGTGCATAGGATGCGGGAGAGCCGAGACCGCCGGTGCCTACAATAAGCACTTTGGAGTCCAAAAGTTTTTTTATAATATCATCTGTATTTTGTTTAGACGGAAGAGGTGGAGGAGCGATATTATATTTTAGTTTCTCAAAATTCATCGCAAGTAGATCAAAATAAAGCGGGTTTTCCGACGAATTTCCGAGATTCAGGCATAGCTTGATGGATTCGATTGCCGCAAGAGCCCCTGCAAGGCAGCAGGAGAGCCAATATCCCACAGGCTGATCATCTTTAGGGGATGTTGAGATAATTGTATTACCGAAAACTGTGTCGCTGAATAAAAAAGCATTTTCGGGATTCTTGACGGTTTGAATCACTCCCCACCAGTCTTCTGCAGCGGCAAAAACAGTTGGAACATGATGCGATTGAAGGCCAGAGACGGTATCGATGTCAAATGGCTCATTCATATTATTTCTCATGTTTTGAATAAAATTAATATCCCCAAAAACTATCAGGCATGATATTTTTTCGGAAGCGTTTTGAGATTTTGCTTTTGTTTCTGCGAACTCATTCATTTCAATCCACACATCCGGATTTAAATCTCTCAAATTTTCCTTTAGAGACTCCATGCCTGCACTGTCATCAAAATAACACTTTATATGTCCAATACCCGAAGATACCAAGTAATACAGCATTGGAGCTGCTGGCCGGGCCGATCTGGCAAAAATGACCGCGCGTGATTCCAGCAGGGTTTTCTGACCCGGGCCGCTGATTTCCGGCATTATTATGTGTCTCATATACCTATAAATTTTTTCTTTTGGAAGTATCATTCAACACCCCCCCATTTTTTAAAAAGCATATTTAATAGATAAATTTACTGTACATTATTTTATACCTGCGTTATGTTTTTTGCAATAGCTGAAAAAATGCTGCGAGTTGAAACTTATGCCCCGAACACGGAACTCAAATGATGATTTGTTGCTCTAGACAAGCTTTTTGCCAGCTTTCCTTATAGAAATTGAAATTGTTGTTGAAATGAAGGCTTTTATTAAATCGCCCGGTATGAAAGGCAATGCTCCGACCGTAAGGGCAGAAGTAAAATTGAGATGAGCAATTCGGGCAAGATATGGCACTCCTATGGAATAAACAAGCAAAACCCCACCCAGAACGTTGATAATAAATACGGTTGTGAAGTTGGGTTTAACCCTTTTTGTAAGATGTGCCATTACAAATGCCGCAAGAGGCCAGCTCAGCAGGAAACCCCCCGTGGGTCCCAGAATGGTGCCTACGCCACTGGAGCCTCCTGCATATACGGGAAGGCCTATTGCCCCCAAAAGCAAAAACAAAACCATGCTGAGAAAAGCCGGCCCAGGAGAAAGCAGGCTTCCTGCCAGCATAACTCCGAGAGTCTGAGCGGTTATAGGAACAAGCGGCAAGGGGATTTGGACATAGCTCAATACTGCTGTTACAGCTGCAAAAAGCCCTATGAAAGGAATTTCGCGGGTTTGAATGAAATTCAAGGATTGATTCTGCCTTTCCATGATTGCTGTCTCTCCTTTTTTGTGGGATTTTTAAATGCAATTATTTTGATTGTATGATACCCTATATTTTGGCAAATGTCAACTAATAATAAAATAATAGTTGACAATAGTTTCTTGACTTTGTTTTAATATTGCATTAAAATAAATATACCCCTATACAGTATCTCGATTTAACTTTATGCTATGAGGATATTTATAAAACTTTACAAAGTCGGAGGTGTAAAAAATGTGCAACTGCTGCAGCAACAAACCGGTAAGAGCAGATATTACGCTTAATGTAGAAGGCATGTCCTGCGCCCACTGCAAGAAGGCCATAGAAACTTCAGTGGGAGCTTTGCCCGGAGTATATAAAGTAGAAGCTGAAGTCAGTCTGGGCAAAGTAAATGTATCTTTCGATCCGTCAAAGGCAAATCTGGATGACATAAAACAAGCCATTGAAGATGCTGGATATGATGTGAAGGAATAAGTCGAGACATAATACTAAAAAGTTTGTCGGATTTTATGAAGCCTTATCATTTGCTTCATAAAATTTTTTTTTTGCTTTTTCTTAGGGAATTTTTCCACTTGTTTTGGTTGGAATAAAATGTTACACTATTTTTAGATTGAAGCAGGCAGGGGTATTTAATGCTTACAAAAGGCGACAGGATACTTATTGTGTTTATTTTTATCAGTGCAGCTCTGATGTTTATCGGCTTTCAAGCGTACAGTTTTGGCGGCCATAAAACCTATGCCGTCATAGAGGTAAATGGAAAGCTTTTTCAGAAAATATCCTTGGGGCAAAGCGGCGCCAGATTGGAGATTAGGGTTCCGGGAAATCTGGGAGAAAGCATAGTGGAAGTAGACAGGGATAAGGCGAGGATGCTTTATTCGCCGTGCCCCGATAAAGATTGCATGCGTCAGGGATGGGTGAGCCGACCGGGTCAGATGATAGTCTGCCTGCCGAATCGAGTGGTTGTTAAAATTGAAAGTGACAGGACCCCGAGCGACCTGGACGGCGTAAGCTTTTAAACAAGGATAATAAAGGATGACTATTGTTGATTGAACGACGGAAGATGATATTTCTTTCCCTTCTTGTGACATTTGGTCTTGTACTTCACATCATAGAAAACATGATACCGGTTCCATTTCCCATTCCAGGTGCGAAGCTAGGGTTGGCCAATATAATTTCGCTTCTTGCCATAGTGATTTATGGTTTTAAGGAAGGCTTGACGGTAAATATACTTCGATGCCTTATTGGAGCGGTGCTGGCGGGTTCTACGGCAAGTCTCTTATACAGCCTGTCAGGAGCCATATTGAGCACCCTGATGATGGCTTTGTTTTATAAATATTTTAAAAAGGTTTTCAGCCTGGTAGGGATAAGCATTATCGGAGGAGTTGCCCATAATTTTGCTCAGGTAACAGTAGCAAGTATTATTCTTTCAACTTTTGGGTTATATGTTTACCTGCCATTATTGATGGTAATAGGGCTTTTAACCGGAATTTTTACGGGTTTTGCAGCCGCCTTTATATGCCAGAACCTTATCGCGCTTTTAGAAATCAATTTGCCGGGGAGGAGAAGATAAAGATGAGACGGAATTATCATAGTACTGCATTGCTTATTATAATATTAATGGTGGGCATGATAATAGGAGGCAGTTTGGGACAAGTCATAGGAAAATATTTGCCATTTCTCGCTTATGGAAAAGTTGTCGGACTTTCGCCAGCCAAGTTGGATCTGGGCATCGCTACGATTACTTTTGGCTTCAACATTACGCTTAACCTTGCGGCAGCGATTGGTTTGATTATTGGCATAATTTTGTATCAGCGTATGTAGAGGCGAATAAATATGGGGAAGAAATTAATTCTTGCATCGGCATCACCGAGGCGTAAATTTCTTTTATCGCAATTGGGGATAGATTTTACTGCAGAACCAAGCACCGATGAAGAAAATATAGATTATAGCCTGCCGCCCCATATCCTGGCGGTTAGCCTGGCGGAAAACAAGGCAAAAAATGTCGCGTCGCGTCACGACAGCAGCCTTGTACTGGGTGCTGATACAATAGTAGTTATAGATGGCCGTATTCTTGGAAAACCCACAGATAGCCAACAGGCGGTGGAAATTCTTTCCCTTTTGAGTGGAAGGTGGCATTTCGTATATACCGGGCTGGCAATTATCGATACTGAAACAGGAAGGATAATTAAAGATTATGAGCAAAGCAGGGTGAAGTTTAAAAATCTTACAGCAAGAGAAATAAAAAACTATATCAGTACCGGTGAGCCTTTTGATAAAGCTGGGGCTTACGGGATTCAGGGAAAGGGTTCGCTGCTTGTTGAGAAAATTGAAGGATGTTATTATAATATTGTGGGATTGCCTCTGTTTAAACTGAATACCATGCTTATGAAATTTGGCATAGAAATACTTTAACATCGGGAGGAAGTCATAATTGGCTGAAAGTTTTACAATTAAGGATTTACCCAAGGAAGAACGCCCGAGAGAGCGCATGGAACGTTACGGAGCACATGTATTAAGCGATGCGGAGCTTTTGGCGGTTTTGATAAGGACAGGTACACCATCCGAATCGGCACTGGTTCTGGCACAGCGGATACTTAAAGGCAATGGAGCAAAATCCGGCCTTGCTTTTGTAGCCGACAGCAGTCTCGAAGAACTGTCCGAGATTCGCGGCATAGGACTCGCAAAATCCGTTCAGATAAAGGCTGCGGTGGAACTGGGCCGCAGGATTTCTTCATATGCGGGGCAAAACCCGTATATAATAAGCACCCCCGCCGATGTTAAAAGCTTGCTCATGGAAGAGATGAGATTTTTGCAAAAAGAGCATTTTAAAGTTATTTTGCTGAATATAAAAAATCATGTTATTTCCGTGGAAGACATATCGGTGGGAAGCATCAATTCTTCCATTGTGCATCCAAGGGAAGTGTTTAAACCGGCCATTCGAAGAAGCAGCGCTTCCATAGTTTTGGTCCACAACCATCCAAGCGGTGACCCAACGCCGAGCAAGGAGGATGTGGATATCACAAGAAGACTGGTGGAAGCGGGGAAGTTATTGGGTATAGATGTTGTTGATCATGTCATAATCGGCAACGGGATTTATATTAGCCTTAGAGAAAAAGGAATAATATAATATAAACATGATGCGACTGGAAAGGAGAAAAATTTTTCATGGTATCTTTTTTCAACATGCTGTCAAGAGATTTGGGAATAGATTTGGGGACTGCAAATACGCTGGTTCATGTTAAAGGAAAAGGCATAGTTTTGAGAGAACCTTCAGTCGTGGCTATTCAGAGAGATACTGGAGCCATTCTGGCCGTGGGCGATGAGGCTAAGCAGATGATAGGCCGTACTCCGGGAAATATCATAGCAATTCGCCCCATGAAAGATGGAGTGATAGCGGATTTTGACACGACTCAAAGCATGTTAAAATATTTCATTTCAAGAGCGCTCAAAAGCAGGACGTTTATTAAACCAAGAGTAGTTGTGGGGGTTCCTTCCGGTGTAACCGAAGTGGAAAAAAGGGCGGTAATTGACGCTACGCTTCAGGCGGGAGCACGAGAAGCTTACCTGATAGAGGAGCCAATGGCTGCAGCCATTGGTGCCGGCCTTGAAGTTAATGAGCCTACAGGAAATATGGTGGTTGATATAGGCGGCGGAACCACCGAAGTAGCCATTATTTCACTCGGGGGTATAGTAACAAGCAAATCCATTCGCATTGGCGGAGATGAGATGGATGAATCCATTGTCTATTATATTAAAAAAGAATACAACCTCATGATTGGCGAGCGCACTGCGGAAGAAATCAAGATATCCATCGGTTCCGCTGCAGATGGGCAAAAAGAAGAATCCGTTGAAGTCAGAGGAAGGGATCTTGTGACGGGGCTTCCCAAAACCATCAGGGTTACTTCTGAAGAAATTGGGGCAGCACTGGCAGAACCCGTCAATAGTATTATCGATGCCATAAAGGTAACTCTGGAAAAGACTCCTCCAGAGCTGGCAGCTGATATAATGGACAGGGGAATAGTTCTTACCGGTGGCGGTTCCCTCCTGTCAGGTTTGGATAAAAGAGTGAGCAAAGAAACAGGAATGCCGGTGCATATTGCCGAAGAACCTCTGGATTGCGTGGCCATGGGGACGGGAAAGGTGCTGGAGGGCCTGGATATCTGGAGAAGAGCGCTTATTTCTCCTAAAAAAGTGGGTTAGAGGGCGTGGTGTTTTTGTTTAATATTTTCAGAAGCAAAAGATTTTGGCTTCTGGGCCTTGTTTTGTCTTTGCTCATATTTGCTACTAGTTATACCGCAAGGAATCAATACTTTTTCAACAGACTGGAGTTTCCTGTAATAACGGTGTTTAGCCCCGCGCAAAAAGTTTTATCTGCAGTAAGCGTTGCCATAAAAGAGGGTTTCAGCACCATTCCTGAGATGCTCACGCTCAAAAAGCAAAATGAGGAACTCCAAAAACAAATCAGAGAACTGGAACAATACAAGCAAAAGTATCTGGAATACCAGAGAGAAAATATAAATCTTAGAAGCATGTTGGGTTTAAAGCAGCGAAATCTACAATATGAACTGGAAGCGGCGGAGGTTATAGGCAGGGAACCTGGGAACTGGTTCAATGTGATCTTGATTGACAAGGGAGAAGAAAACGGCATAAAAAAAGATATGGCAGTTGTTACTGATCAGGGGCTTGTAGGATATGTGTTGAGCGCGGGGGAAAATTATGCGAAAGTGATGCTCATAACAGACAATAGGAGTTCCGTCAGCGCAATGATAGAACGCACGCGAGACAACGGCATATTGAAGGGGACTATAGACCCGGCGCCAATGGGATATATAAAAATGGTTTATTTGCCCCAAGAGGCAAATATCATAAAGGGAGATGTGGTAATTTCATCGGGTTTGGGCGGTCTCGTTCCAAAGGGCATTATAATAGGAGAAGTGGTGGAGGCTCAGAAGGAACCCAACGAATTTATGCAGTACGCAATTGTAAAACCCGAGGTCGATTTTCAGAAGCTGGAACAGGTTTTTGTAATAAAAAGCCATGATGGCTCTCGGGGAGGCAGCAATCCTTGAGAATGGCGGCATATGTTCTAATTATGTGTGCAATAATGATTTTTCAATCTACTGTAATGGAACTTTTTAAAATATGTGGAATAAAACCGGATTTGCCGCTGGTCTTTGCATTATGCACAGCCATGGCAAAGGGTGAAAATATGGGCGCTTTTCTGGGTTTTGTAAATGGTGTTTTGGAAGACATAATATATGGAAAATTTTTGGGTTTCGCTGCTCTTATAAAATTTCTCACCGGTTATATTCAAGGGTATATTACAAGAGATATATTTAAGGGTCCAATCATTTTAACCATGAGTTTTACTTTTTTAGGGACCCTGGTTTACAATATTATCTTAATTTTTATGGGCTTAATATTTGGAGAGATGACAAATCCGTGGCATTTTTTAATGCCGATTGTTCTGCCTTCGGCTCTCTTTAATATGCTAATTTCACCATTTGTATACGGTGCTGTTGTAAAAATAGAAAAATTTTTTGATTTTTATTTTAACGTGAAGTACTGAATTTGAGGGGATACCCGTGGATGTTAAGAAGTTGGAAAAACGCTTATATATTTTTATAGGTGCCATAGTATGCGTTTTTTTATTTTTAATTGCCGGCCTTTCTACGCTTCAGATCGTCAGGGGTGACGAATATGAAAAACTGGCTCAGGAAAACCGGATAAGGCTGATTCCTGTAACGGCCCCCCGGGGGGTGTTTAAAGACAGATACGGCAGGGAACTTGTCAACAACCGGCCCAGTTTTACGGTGTCTTACATGAATGTTAATTCAAAGCCCGAGGAACAGGACGAAGTCTTTCGGACGTTGGGCCGAATTTTAGACATACCGCTTTTCACTGAGGTTTCAGATGAACAATATGAACTCGATGATAATGAAGAGTTTGTCTTGAATCAAATACCGGTGGTAGACTTTAACGGCGACGGAAAACTCAATGGAGATGATGTAAAAATCATCGAAGAATCTTCGCATAAACAAGTAAAACCCAAAAGCATAGATTTTTCCACCGGCAAAATAGGTCTGAATCTAAAACCGGGTACACGGGTGCTGGTCACGTATCGTTATGACACATTCAGAAATAGAATAAGGGACCAGGGGTATAAAAAATACATGCCTGTGCGCTTGAAAACCGATGTGGATTTTCAAACCGTTTCTAGGATAGAGGAAAGCCGTCTCCCGGGAGTAGTAATTGAGGTGGAGCCCATACGCAACTATTTGTATGGAAATATAGGCTCCCATATCTACGGTTATGTAGGAGAAATCAATCAGCAGGAACTTCAATCCCTTAAGGATAAGGGTTATAGGCCAGGTGACCTGGTTGGCAAGATGGGGCTTGAAAAAGAGCTGGAGCCTTATCTGAAGGGCAAAGATGGCGGCCAACAGGTAGAGGTTACTTCAACCGGCAAACCTATAAAAGTTTTGGGGGAGGAGCCGCCGGTTCCCGGAGACACGGTATACCTTACGATAGATGCCAGATTGCAGCAGGTGGCTGAAAACGCTCTTCAGGAGCAGCTAATAAAACTACAAACCGATAAAGTCCATCCGTTTCCGAATGCAAAAAAAGGAGCCGTAGTGGTTCTAAATGTAAAAACCGGAGAAGTCTTGGCTATGGCTAGCATTCCTGACTTTGACCCCAATATGTTTGCACGGGGAATTACCCAGAAAGAATGGCAGAGCATTGTCAACAATCCGCTAAGACCTATGGTGAATACGGCCATATCCGGCACCTACCCGCCGGGTTCAGTATTTAAAATGGTGACTGCTACTGCAGCTCTGGAAAAAAAGGTAACAACGGAAAGCGAATATATTTATGATACAGGCGTTTACTGGACCATAGCTCCAAAAAAGGACTGGAAGCCAGGCGGACATGGCAGCGTTAACATTGTGAAGGCTCTTGCTCAGTCGTGCAACATATTTTTTTATGAGATGGGAAGGCGCCTGGGAATAGACAATATAGAAAATTACGCAAGGATGTACGGTTTGGGAAAACTTACGGGAATTGAATTGCCGGGGGAAAAAGCCGGAACGGTAGCGGGCAGGGATTATAAAACCAACACCTTCAAAAGGCCAGAAGATAAAATATGGTATCCTGCAGAAACTCTGGATGCAGCCATAGGACAGGGGTATCACAGCTACACCCCGCTGCAGATTGCCGACTATGTGGCTGCGGTTGCAAACAATGGCTATTGGATGAAGCCTCACATAATTAAATCCATTGTTGATGCTAACGGCAAAGTGGTGCTGGAAAAGAAGCCGGAAGTCGCCGGGAAATTGGATGTATCGGCCAAAACGTTTGAAATAATAAAAAAAGGTATGAAGGGAGTTGTCTCGCCTGGAGGCACCGCTTATTCGGTGTTTGCAGACCTTCCCATTTCGCTGGCAGGAAAGACCGGGACGGCTCAGTGGGATACGACAAAAACTCCTCACGGATGGTTTGTTGCTTTTGCTCCCTTTGATGACCCGGAAATTGCTGTTGCCGTTTTTATAGAACAGGCTGGTTCCGGCGGAAGTACAGGTGGTCCTGTAGCAAAAGCCATACTGGAGGAATATTTCCATATCAATGATAACATTGACAGGGAAGATTTCCTGACACAGCCGTAGAAACCGGAATCTTTACAGATTCTGGTTTTTTTCGCATAAAAAGAAGGATTTGCCTGTTTTTTGAAGAATAATTATGTTATGCAAGCGTTGGAGGGAATTATTATGGCTCTCGAACCAGTTATTATAAAAGGCACCCGGGATGGTATTACAATAATAATAGAAAGATATGCCGATTTTGAAAGAGTAAAAAACTCCATCGTTGAAAAGCTGGAAAACGGTAGAGACTTCTTTGCCGGAGGCACGGCGCGCGTGAAGGTTAAAAACGGTTCTTTGAGCGATGAAGAATATCTGGAACTTGAACAGCTTTTGGAAGATTATGGGGTTAGCTTGAAAAAACAGCTGCATCCCAAAACTTACATATTTCCGGATCAGTCCCGAATTCCCATATTGCTGTTAAAGAGGACCATTAGATCAGGCCAAAAGATATCCTACAAAGGAACCGTTGTGATTCTGGGTGATGCAAATCCGGGAAGCGAGATCGTAGCGTACGGGGATATTCTGGTGATGGGAGTATTGAGAGGCATGGCGCATGCGGGAGCCGATGGCGATGTCTCAGCGATAGTGGCTGCTTTTCGCCTGCAACCCACTCAACTCCGCATTGCTGACGTCATATCCAGACCCCCCGAGGAAATCCAGGAAATCCCGCGATTTCCTGAAATAGCGCGTTTAAAGGATAAAACCATTATAATAGAACCATATTATCAATTTAGCTTTAACTGTATAAAACGAAAACAGGAGGGGATCAAATGAGTCAAGTGCTGGTAATTACATCGGGAAAAGGAGGCGTTGGGAAAACAACTACCACCGCAAACATCGGAACGGGACTCGCGCTTTACAAACAGAGAAAGGTTGTGATGGTGGATGCGGATATCGGGCTTAGAAATCTTGATGTGGTTATGGGATTGGAAAACAGGATAGTGTATGACCTGGTGGATGTGACTCATGGTTTATGCAGGTTGAAACAAGCGCTTATAAAGGACAAGCGCTTTGAAAACCTTTACCTTTTGCCGGCTGCCCAGACGAAGGATAAAACTGCTGTGACACCTGAGCAGATGGAAAAGTTGTGCGACGAACTCCGCAAGGATTTTGATTATGTGCTTATAGACTGTCCAGCCGGAATAGAACAGGGTTTCAAAAACGCCATAGCTGGAGCGGACAAGGCCATAATTGTCACAACCCCTGAGGTGTCCGCTGTAAGAGATGCGGACAGGATAGTTGGCCTGCTGGAAGCTTCGGGTTTTGAAGAGCCAAAGTTGCTGATAAATAGAATAAGGCCGGATATGGTGAAGCGCGGAGACATGATGAGTATTGAAGATATGATAGACATCCTGGCGATAGAATTACTGGGGGTGGTTCCCGAAGATGAGAAGATAGTTGTATCCACCAACCGCGGAGAACCCGCAGTGGCTGACGAAACGTCGAGGGCTGGTCAGGCCTACAGGAATATTACACGGCGAATAGAAGGAGAAGAAGTACCCCTAATGACCCTGCAAGAAGTTGAACCCACCTTTATGGATAAGCTTCGCATGTTGTTCGGAATAAAAACCCGCACAGCAAAAGGGGAGGGAGCTAAATGGACTTTTTAAAAATTTTCGGCAGGGAAGATATTTCAAGCAAGGATATTGCCAAAGAAAGACTGCGCTTGATTCTTGTCCATGACAGAGCGAATGTATCGCCAAAATTTCTTGAGATGATTAAAAGCCAGTTGATAAACATAATATCGGACTACATGGAAATTGAAGAAGACGGGATGGAGATTAAGCTCACACGAATGAAAAAAGACGAAGACACAACAGTACCGGCCTTGGTGGCAAATATTCCCATTAGACGAATGAAACACCTGGCTAAAATTTGAAGGAGGATATTTTTCCGTGGAAATCGGACAGGAGGTATTCGCCCTGGATATTGGAACCAGGACAGTAGTGGGGCTGGTGGTGAGAAAACGCGAAAATGGATATGAAATTATTGCGCATAATGTCCTGGAACACAAAGGCAGAGCAATGTATGACGGGCAGATACATGATGTTGAGGCAGTTGCGAAAAGCGTAAGGCAAATAAAGGAATCTCTAGAAAAAAAATTGGGTAAAAAATTGGAAAAAGCTGCAGTGGCGGCTGCGGGTAGAGCCTTATATACGGTTGAGGCTGTAGCGGGTAAAGCCATGTCCCCTTTTGTGGAAATAACCCAGCAGGATATTGAGAGACTGAAAGCCGATGCTCTGGCAAATGCCATAAAATCACTATCGGGAAAAAGCGCTGCCGAATCTTTTTCGGATTATCATTGTGTAGGATACAGCATAATAAAATGGTATCTTGAAGACGAAGAGCTGGACAACCTGATAGGCCAGAAGGGCAGATCCATCTCGGTGAAAATCATAGCGACGTTTCTTCCCAGGTCTGTTGTGGAAAGCCTGTTGACCGTATTAAGAAGATGCGACCTAGAGCTTTTCAGCATTACGCTGGAACCTATAGCGGCCGGATCCGTTGTCATTCTCCCCGGAATGAAAAAGCTAAATATAGCCCTGGTGGATATAGGCGCGGGAACCTCGGATATAGCCATATCAAAAGAAGGAAGCATTTTCGCTTACGGAATGGTCCCATTAGCCGGCGACGAGATAACTGAAAAAATTTGTGAAACATATCTTCTTGATTTTGGTGAGGGCGAAAGGGTTAAACGGGAGCTTTTGGCAATGAAAAAAGTGCTTTTTCAGGATATTTTGGGCCAGAATCATGAACTTGACGCAGAAGATATTCTTGAAATGATAAAAACATCTACATATCAGCTGTCTTCCGAGATAGCGCGGAAAATAATGAGTCTAAACGGCAAAGCCCCTGCAGCAGTTATATGTGTCGGAGGCGGCAGCCTGTTGCCCGGTCTTGCAGAAAGCATAGCAGCCCAACTAGAGCTTCCGAAAGAGCGAGTTGGTATAAGAACAAGAGAAAGCATAACATTTATAAGCGGAGAGGAAGAACTATCGGGCCCATTTGCAGTAACTCCGCTGGGCATTGCAGTCAATGCGCTGGAAGGCACCACCCTTTCTTTTATTAATGTTAAAGTAAATGATGCAACGGTAAATCTCCTCGGGCAGGATAGGCCTACGGTTTTGAAAGCATTGCTGTATGCCGGGATTACGCCTTCTTTAGTTTATGGGATGCCCGGCATGGCGTTGACATTTAAAATCAACGGTGAAATAAACGTCGTTAAAGGCAAAATGGCAAAACCCGCCATAATAACGGTCAATGGCAAAAAGGCTGAGCCTGATTCCATGATTTCCGATGGCGATTTAATCAAATTTGAGCCTGCAGCGGATGGAGAGCCTGGCAAGGCAAAAATAAAAGATTTTATTTCCGATGCCTACAGATTGAAAATAAAAGTCAACGGACATGATTTCAGCATAGATCCGGATATAATCATGAATGGAAAATCTGTCTCTCCCGAAGAAGACATAGTAGACAATGCCTCGATTGTCATGAAGCCAAAAGACATTATTATTAGCGATATTTTCAACATCATAGACTTTAAACCCGAAAGCATGGCAGGCAAGATCGTCATTAAAATAAACGGAAATGAAGCCGGATTTGCCAGTACCGTAAAAAACGGCGACGAGGTAGAAATTTACTGGAAAAACATACCCTCTTGAAAGACCAAAAAAGGGCTTATAATCGCCGGTATTTTGTGATATAATGGTCATCGGATTTTCAGGAGGCTTGTATATGGACCGCAAATTGTTGAAGTATATCGATTATCAGATATTGATATTGATATTATTTATAACGACTATCAGCATCTTGATAATATCAAGCGCCACTCATGCCACCTCTCCGGGAGGCAATTTTCATTATGCAAAAATGCAGTTCTTATTTTTTTGCATTGGCCTTGTGGCCATGTTTTTTATAATGTCCATGGATTATCATACGATAGCTCATTGGGCGAATGTAATATATATTGCAAACATTCTATTGCTTATTTCAGTAATGTTTCTTGGAAAGGAAAGCATGGGTGCTCAGAGATGGTTTTCAATAGGCCCCTTTGGACTGCAGCCGTCGGAATTTGCGAAACTGGCCGTAATTATAACCCTGGCAAAGTATCTGGAAAGGAAAAAAGCTTTAAACAACATAAAGGATGTGGCTCTGGCATTTTTGCATGTTGGTTTGCCCCTGGTTCTCATTATGAAACAGCCGGATCTAGGCACTTCCCTAGTTTTGCTGGCAATACTTTTTGGAATGATTTTCGTGGCGGGCATTAATTATAAACTTTTTGGCGCCATTATAGGAAGCGGCGTAATGTCTTTGCCACTGTTATGGCGTTTTCTGCATGACTATCAAAAAAAAAGGATTCTGGTTTTTTTAAATCCGAATCTAGACCCTCTTGGGGCCGGCTATCATGTGATTCAATCAAAGATTGCGATTGGTTCAGGGAAAATCCTGGGAAAAGGCTTATTCCAAGGAACCCAGAACCAGTTGGATTTTATTCCCGAACAACACACCGATTTTATTTTCGCCGTTCTTGGGGAGGAGCTTGGTTTTATTGGTGCGATGCTGCTTCTTGTTTTGTTTTTTCTGCTGTTGTACCGTACAGTTCAGATAGCATTTAAAGCGAGAGATTTGCTGGGGACTTATATGGTTGTTGGGATAGCGACGATGTGGGCATTCCAAATAATGGTGAACATTGGCATGACATTGGGAATTATGCCTGTAACAGGTATACCATTGCCTTTTATGAGTTATGGGGGGAGTTCATTTTTGATGAATATGATGTCGGTTGGAATCGTATTGAATGTAGGTATGAGAAGACAGAAAATACTGTTTTAAAATGCTCTTTCAAGAGCATTTTTTTTGTAATAAACGAGCCTTGAGCAAAATAGATATATATAGGAATTGTTTGGGTAGGGGGTGTTCAGATTGTACTACAATTATTACGAACAAAGTCCAAAAAGAAGTTGGGCTGGCAGGTTGGATTTGAAAAAAATGCTTATTAGCGTATTAATCCTGATAATGATAATTTTACTGAAAAAAATAGACACCCCTCTTACAAAATCTGTACTTTTAAAAATAGATTATTATGTCTTGGATTATAAATATGATTTTGGCGATTTGTACGAAACCCTCAAAAAAATTTCAAGTATTGAGGACAGCATCCCGGTTTTCAAACAAACGACTTCTACATCTATGATATTGCCTGTGTCGGGTGAAATAACATCACGTTTTGGCAACAGGCTGCATCCCATTTTAAATGTCGAAAGAATGCACAACGGCATCGATATAGACCAGACAGAAGGGTCTCCGGTGAAAGCAGCTTTAGATGGTGTTGTCCTATATGTAGGTGAGGACCCGGAACTGGGCCGTATAATAAAAATTAGTCATGATGGCGATTTGACAACTGTATATGGTCATTTGAGGGATATTTACGTAAGTCAAAATCAACCCGTAAAACAGGGCTATATAATTGGGACCGTAGGCAAAACCGGCCTGGCTACTTCTCCGCATCTGCATTTTGAGATACTGAAATATGGCATGCCACAGGATCCCGAAAAATGGCTGAAAATACCTTGATTAAGGTGAGAAAATGACTATCAAAATTAAGGATATGGAAGTAAAGATTGACTTTTTTTTTATATTGCTTGTTTTATTTTGCCTGTCTGCCGGGTTATGGAACGATGTATTTGCCGCGATAGCCGCGCTTGGGTTTCATGAATTGGGACATATTGCTGCTGCGGAAGCTTTGGGCCTAAAGGTGGAAAAAATAGATATTCTTCCCCTGGGAGGAAGAATAAAAATATTAAACCTAGACGAGGCATCTCCCGAGGCTGAAATGCTTACTGTGCTGGCAGGTCCCATGATGAATTTTGCCGTATCGATTTTCTTGTTGCTTTTATTCAATCAGAGTGAAATAGTGTCAAAACTGGGCAAAAATTTTATTGACTATCAATTAATGATAGGTTTTTTCAATATGCTGCCGGCCCTTCCATTAGATGGCGGAAGGGTTTTTGTTTTATGGCTTAGGCAGCACATGAACTATATTTCGGCGGTACGGGTTGCCGCTGGACTCAGCAAAGCCTTTGCGCTGGCGATGTTTCTCGTATCTGTTGTTGGTTTGTTTGTGGGCAGACTTTTTATCAATTTTGCCATAGCCGGTTTTTTTCTTTTGAGTTATGCTTTTAAAGAACAAAAAGATGCCCCTATATTTTTCATAAAAAACATTGCCAGAAAAAAAGAGATGCTGTTCAAAAAAGGTTTTTTACCCATGGAAACCCTTGCGGCTGTGGGCAATACTCCGGTAAAGCGGCTGCTTTACGAGTTTATGCCCAATAAATATTATATTGTATATATGCTGGATAGCAGCATGAAAATAAAAAACTGTTTGACAGAAACGGAAATATTTGACAAAATTATACGGGAAGGGTTGGACAGAAAATTGGAGGACCTGATATAATAAGATATAATAATAAATGATATATGATTCCGATAATAAAATTGGAGGTATAACTTTGGAAATAAATCGGTGGCTGGAAGAAAATTTATTAAAGGTATCAAAACCAACCCGCTATACAGGCAACGAGTATAACAGCATCCATAAACAAGTAGAAAAAATAAAAGTTCATATTGCTCTGGCCTTTCCAGACATCTATGAAGTTGGGATGTCCCATCTAGGCATCAAAATACTGTACCACATGCTCAACGAACAGGAAGACGTCTATGCGGAAAGAGTATTTGCACCGTGGGTGGATTTTGAAGAGCTCATGAGGAAGAACAAAATACCGCTTTTCAGTCTTGAAAGCAGGACTCCTCTAAAACAATTTGACTTTTTGGGGTTTACACTTCAGTACGAAATGAGCTACACAAATATAATAAACATGCTTGAATTGTCGGGCATCCCGATTTTTGCAAAGGATAGATCCGATGGACACCCTATTGTCATTGCAGGCGGTCCCTGCGCATATAATCCCGAACCGCTGGCGGATATAATAGATTTTTTTGTAATAGGAGAAGCTGAAGAAGCAATTTTTGACATAATCGATACGTACAGGAATTTCAAAAAAGAGGGAATGGACCGCAAAAAATTTCTTGAACAGGTTGCCTGCATCCCCGGCGTTTATGTGCCATCATTATATGATGTGTCATATAATGATGATGGAACCATATATAAGATTATACCCAAAAAATGCGGCATTCCCCATAGGGTTCAAAAGCAGGTCATAAGAAATCTGGATGAAGCATATTACCCCACAAAATTTATTGTTCCGTATCTTAATATCGTACATGACAGAGCTATGTTGGAAATTTTCAGGGGATGTACCCGCGGCTGCCGATTCTGTCAGGCCGGGATGATTTACAGGCCTGTTAGGGAAAAATCCGTGGGCCGGCTGACGAAACTGGCAAAAAATATCATTGAGCAGACCGGTTACGGGGAAATATCACTGGCGTCATTGAGTACCAGCGACTATTCTTCATTGAAGGAACTCACCGAAATCCTGACCGATGAATTTCGAAGCTGCAATGTGGGCCTTTCTTTACCTTCTCTGAGAATCGATGCTTTTTCCATTCAACTGGCCAGGAAGGTCCAGGAAATTAAAAAAAGCGGGCTTACCTTTGCGCCGGAGGCTGGGACTCAAAGGTTGCGCGATGTAATCAACAAAGGGGTAACTGAAAAGGATTTAATGTCTTCAGCGAGAGATGCCTTTTTGTGTGGTTGGAATTCTGTCAAATTATATTTCATGATAGGCCTTCCTACAGAAACAGATGAAGATATTGAAGGCATAGCAAAGCTTGCCATGGGCGTAGTTGACGTTTATAGGAGTGTAAAAGGTTCAGCCCGAGGCTTGCGAGTTGCTGTCAGTACATCAACATTTGTTCCCAAACCATTCACACCTTTTCAATGGGAATCCCAGATTTCGCTTTCTGAGATAGAAAGGCGCCAAAAATTGTTAAAAACATTGTTAAAATCAAAGAATATATCTTATAGCTGGCATGACGGAAGATTGAGTTTTCTTGAAGCGGTTTTTTCAAGGGGAGATAGAAAACTTGGGAAGGTCTTGATGCTGGCCCATGGAAAGGGTTGCAAGTTTGACGGATGGAACGATATTTTTTCCTTTGAAAAATGGTTGTCTGCATTTAAGGATGCCGGTATTTCCCCGGAGTTTTATGCAAACAGGGAAAGAAAAACGGATGAAATTTTTCCGTGGGAAATAATCGACGCCGGCATTGATAGAGAGTATCTGCTGAAGGAACGCGAAAAATCGAAAAAGGGAATAACTACTCCGGATTGCAGGTTTAACCGGTGTCATGCCTGCGGCATAATGAGATTGAAAGGTGGTGGTTTTTGTGAAGCTCAGAATAAAATTTGAAAAGGCTGACCCGGTAAAGTATATTTCGCATCTTGATATGATGCGCACGTTTGAACGAGCATTCCGCAGAGCAAAGCTCCCCCTTGCATATTCGGAAGGATTTACTCCACATCCCAAATTGACATTTTCTCCGGCATTATCAGTCGGGGTCACAAGCAGCGGCGAGTACATGGATGCGGAGTTTTATGAAGATATTCCTGCCCAAGAGGTATTGAGCCGTTTGAATTCCTGTCTGCCGAAAGGATTAAAAGTATTGCAAGCCTGCAATTCCGATGGGAAATACAATATTTCACAAGTAAACGCAGCACTATATACTGTAACAATAACGGGCAACTTTATAAAAGAAGATATAGTGAAGGCTGTACAAGAACTCTTGAATCAAGCCGAGATAACCGTGGAAAAAGTTTCAAAGAAAGGAATAAAAAAAGTGAATATAGCCCCTATGATTCATAGTATTGAAGTATTGGGGAATAATGCTGATGAGATTTTGCTCCGGATGAAAATAGCTATCGGTCAGGAAGGGTGCGCATCTCCTGATATGATAGTAAAAGCATTGGGGAAACCTCTTTCGAAAGAATTGAAAATAAAACATATTCACAGAAAGGAATTGTATTTTATAAAAGAGGGAAACGCCATGCCTCCTTTATGATAAATCTTTGCCATATCGAGGAGCTGAAAATTCATGTCAAGGGAGATTGTTGTGGATGTAAACAGAGACCAGATACGTTTGGCCGTTCTGGAAGAAAGGGAACTTTCGGAGATTTATGTGGAAAAAATCAATAATGAGCGAGTTGTAGGAAATATATATAAGGGAAAAGTGGCTAATGTTTTGCCGGGCATGCAGGCTGCTTTCATTGATATCGGTCTGGGCAAAAACGCCTTTCTATACGCAGGGGATATAAATCTGAATTTCGAAGCATCGGCGCCCGAAGATGAAGAGCTGATTGAAGGCTTGAAAAAAGTATCTATTAAGGATATGCTGAAAATTGGGCAGGATGTATTGGTGCAGGTAGTAAAAGAACCTATCGGAACCAAGGGAGCTAGAGTATCCACAAATATTACTATCCCCGGCCGATATGTTGTGCTCATGCCGACTGTAGACTATGTCGGCATATCAAGACGCATAGAAAAGGATGATGAAAGAAACCGTCTCAAATCCCTGGCGGAAAGCATCCGTCCCCCTCATATGGGAGTAATAGTGAGGACCATTGCCGAAGGCATTGGGAAAGACGAGTTAAAAGCAGATATAGATTTTTTAAAAAAGCAATGGGAAGATATACTTCAAAGACAAAAAAAATGCGCTTCTCCAAAACTTGTTTACAAAGATATGAATCTAATATCTAGAATAGTGAGAGACCTCTTTACTCCCGAAATCAGCAGGTTCTACATAAACAGTTCTTATGAGTACGAAAAGGTTCAGGAAATGCTATCGGTAATTTCTCCTACGCTAAAAGAAAGAGTAGTATTTTATAGAGGCCAGGAGGAAATTTTTGAATATTTCAATATTGAATCGGAGATTGATAGGGCCCTTCAGCGCAAAGTATGGCTTCAATGCGGCGGATATATTGTGATAGACAGGACGGAAGCATTGACCGCCATAGATGTCAATACAGGCAAGTTTGTGGGAAGTGTGAATCTGGAAGATACTGTTTTAAAGACAAATCTTGAAGCGGCCCGTGAAATAGCCAGACAATTGAGGCTGCGTGACATCGGAGGTATTATAATCATTGATTTTATCGACATGACTTCTCCAGAACATCAAAAAATGGTGCTTTCAACATTGGCGGAAGAATTGAAAAAAGACAGGACCAGAGCACATATACTTGGTCTAACTCAACTGGGTCTTGTGGAGATAACCCGAAAAAAAGTTCGCCAGAGCCTGGATGAAGTGCTTGAAAAAACCTGTCCTTACTGTGAAGGCAGAGGAAGGATCTTATCAGAAGACACGGTCGCAAAAAAGGTGGAAAGGGAACTTGACAGAGTTTTCCGTGAACGGAAGGGAGAAGCAGTATTATTAGAAGTTCACCCTACGGTTGCCTCAGTAGTTATTGGAAGCGGTGGAAATCGTCTTTCTCAGATGGAAAGCAGGTATGAAAAATATATTTATATAAAAGGCAATGATAGCCTACACCCTGAAGAAATCAGAATAAAAGCCGTGGGAACCAAGGCAAAGCTCGAAAACCTAGCCATGCCGGTGAG
Organism: Tepidanaerobacteraceae bacterium; assembly: GCA_024655905.1. Taxonomy (GTDB): domain Bacteria; phylum Bacillota; class Thermosediminibacteria; order Thermosediminibacterales; family Tepidanaerobacteraceae; genus JANLFP01. The sequence goes on along the minus strand of JANLFP010000008.1, from coordinate 44,003 downwards.
AGAAGGGCAGATAATGGATGTGGTCATAGAAGAAGTTCATGTTTCTAATACCAGCGATGGTATAGCAAGGGTAGATGGTTATATAATTGATGTTGAAGAAGCCGCGGGTCTAATTGGGGAAAAAGTTAGGGTTGAAATATATAAGACATTTCGGACGTATGCTAGAGCAAGATTAATATGATTATTTCATATTCAAGCGGTAACTGTATAACAGTGTACTGCTTTTTTTTTCAGTCTAATTTTGTAGATTGACATAGGCATCAGTAACCGCATCCACATGAAATGCATATATTATATTAGGCTAAAGACGAAGGAGGTTATCAAATATGGCAGATGGATTCTTTGGTGGAAGAATGGCATTTGCACTGTTCCTGATACTAATACTCCTATTCTTCGGTGACAATTGATAACTTATGTATAAAGCGAGATGAACAGGGAAAGGAGGATAAAAATGGGAGGATTTGGCGGATTCGACAGCAGGATGGCATTTGCCTTATTTTTAATACTGATTCTCCTATTCTTCTCTGATGACTGATAAATTTAGCAAAAAATGAAGCCGCGCTTAAAAGCCGGCTTCATTTTTTGCGTGCCGCGTGCCCGGCATGGGCTGAAACTTCTAGCGTGCCCGGCATGGGCTGAAACTTCTAAACGCTGCCCCGCCCCGACTGCAGAATGCCCACCCATATGTGGTTTTTACACCAAAAGTTATATAAAAGTCTGTGAGGGAAAAAACGCCGCATAATTTATGCGGCGTTGACCTACTCGATTAGTTGTTTTTAGGCTTGTTTTCGCTTTTTTCACTGCTCTTTGACTCTGAGGATGCTCCTTCGCCAGAAGACATGGTCTTTAAGAGATTTAGAAGCATGGCTGGATTTATTTTTTTATCGGAAGATCCACCACCCATAGAGCCCAAAAGGTTCATGGCCATTTCTTTCAAATCCGCATTGCTGGATTTTGAGGAACCGAGGTCAAGTTTAATGTCCTGAGAATTCAAAAAGCTTATGATACCCAGCAGATTGCTAAGAGCCAACAAGCTCACCAGCTCATTTATGCTCTGACCTCGCCTTCCATGAATGACATCCATTATCGTGCTCAAAAGATCGGTCCTTATATTGCTATCGCTTTCAGCCAATTATATCCCTCCAAATAGGCCTGTATTTGAGAATTTCTGTTTTAAGTGCTCTTTTACTTCAGCGAGTACTTTATTGGTGGCTTCGACTGTCGAACATTCTATATAGTGCTTAATTTCTGGATTCAAATCGTTAAGTTGTATATTGACTTTTACAATTTCCTCAAGCCCATTTGCAGTAATAGTTACCAGGCCGTCAGAAGATATCTCCGTGAAATGAGCATTTTTCAACTGCTCTTTTAAATGAATTATTTCATCCTGAAAAATTTTAGCCATTTTTTCCATATCACCGAGCATTTTTACACCTCCCGTAATTATGTATATGTTTGCGAAATGTGAAAAATGAACAAAAATTAGGGCTGTTAGCCCTAAAAATTATTTTGAAGTAACAGACGGTTCGGTCTTTTTTGAATCGGCAGTTTCTTTTGCTAATTTGCCATCGGAAAAAAACAGCAAAATAAGTATCAAAAAGAGTGAGAATACAGCTCTATTGTCCACGTCAGCACCTCCTCGCATCAGTTGGGTAATTTTTTATCTGCAAGCACATTCAATAGATTTTCTACATCTTGAGACTTAGTCTCGTTTTGCTGGTCATTTTTGTCTATATCTGCCTTTTGATGAGCTTTATTATTTTCATAAGTTTCATTCATGATCGTTAAAAAATTTACGAGAGCATCAATATTTATTTTTTGTTGAGGCTCCGATGGTCTGAAAATATTCATTACAGTAACGAATGCATCAATAATTCCCTGGCCTTTGGAACTCATGAAAGGTTTTATGGCCTTTAAAATCTGCAGATCGTCTTCTGCCAGCGTTTGAATTTTCATTTTCTACCCTCCCGGTCCCGAAGTATTTTTTTTATTTTTTTTAAAAATACATGTGCTTCCTGTCGAATTAATTAAAAGTATCAGAATAAGAAAAAGTGTGTAAGGGTTAGGGCTGGTTGGGGGGGCTTTTTTATTATTTTCTTTAATCAAAGGATCCCCTCCTTAAAGTGCTTTTCTAAAATATTATATGAATGAAAGGCGTTAAAAGGTGCCGGAATAATGATTTAAAAAAGTCATAAACTAAAAAAAAAAAAGCAAGGTGGTGTTTTTATTAATGAGAGCTCGCAGGTCAATATCAATCTTATTGGTTGTTTTGATTCCGTTGAGTATATTTTTATTTTGCAGCAGAAATATTGCTAGACGCACTTTGCAAGCAAGAACGGAAGATTATGCCGTTTCTTCATGGAACGGCGACTACATGCTTCTCGCACGGTTGGTGTCAGGCGAGGCTAGAGGTGAACCCTTTCCGGGGCAGGTCGGAGTAGCTGCGGTAATTTTAAACCGGGCAAAGCATCCAAAATTTCCTCCGACAGTGGCCGGGGTAATATTCCAACCGGGAGCTTTTGAATCTGTTAGCAACGGGCAGATATGGGCTTCATATCCAAGCCGAAGTAATTTCAATGCAGCGCGGGAAGCGCTTAATGGGTGGGATCCCACTTATGGAAGCCTTTATTTCTGGAACCCATACAAATGGGTGAGCCCATGGGTATGGACTAGACGCGTAATGACCCAGATAGGCAGACATGTATTTGGAAAATAGATTTGGAGGGGTTGATTTGAAAAGAGCATATTTCTGGATAATCGGCATTTTGCTGGCAGGGGGGATAATATTCGGTTTCTGGTCGATTTCAAAAAGGGCGTATTCAGCGGAAAACGCCCTTGAAGCTTCATATCAAAGGGGCTTTTTTGAATTAATAGATCAGGTTAACAATTTGAATCTGCTTATTTCAAAAAGCCTTGTGACTTCTTCCGACGCCCAGCGAATAATGACCTTCACGACCATATGGCATCAGGCGGAAGGGGCCAGGACAAGCCTTTCTCAACTTCCGCTTGGCCAGAGGGACATGACCAACAGCCAAAAATTCTTCGCTCAGTTGGGAGACTTTTCATACAGTCTTTCTAAAAAGATAGTGAATGGCGAAGAGGTCACAACAGATGAATGGAAAAAAATGGAGAATTTTAAAAAATATTCTCAGGATTTAAGCCGAAAACTCCGGGAACTCCAAAATGATGTGGCTGCGGGTAGAATAAAATGGGAAAACAGAGCTTATGCGGCGGGCAAAATGAGTAAACTTCCTCAGGCTATGGCTGATAAATTTGCCGTAATTGACCAGAAATTAAAAGAAGAGGCGCCTACGATAACATATGATGGGCCATTTTCAGACCATGTGGAAAATGTAAAACCAATGGGTGTTACCGGTTCGGCAATAACAGAATCCAAGGCGAAAGAAATTGCAGCCGATTTTGTTGACAACCCGGATAAATATCGATATGATACAGGCATTGCAGGAAGGGCCAGGGGAAACATACCGGCTTATAGTGTGGAATTAACCAGGAAAGGTGCAAGTGCTCCTGAAGTAATGATGGATGTCAGTGAAAAGGGCGGTAATGTCATATGGTATTTAAATACAAGAGCAATTGGACCGCAAAAAATTGATTTGAAAGCATCGGTTGACCGGGCAAGAGCATTCTTGAGTTCAAGGGGATTTGCCGGAATGGAAGCTACCGGGTCGCTGACCCAGGACGGCACAATCACCATAACTTTTGTTCCAATTTTGAATGACATACTGCTTTATCCTGATTTTATCAAGGTCGAAGTGGCGCTGGACAACGGTCAGATAGTTGGGTTTGACGGTGCCGGCTACCTGACGTTTCATAGGACGAGAAGTCTTCCTCATATAAAAATTTCCAAAAGCGAAGTGGTGAATAAAATAAATAAAAATTTGAAAATAAATAGAATAAGGCTCGCATTAATTCCCGATTCTGCAATGAAAGAAAAGCTGTGTTATGAAGTAGACGGCAATTTGAAAGATGAAAGGTATTTAGTTTATATAAATGCTGAAAACGGATTGGAAGAACAGATACTGAAGATCGTAGAAACCGAAAAAGGAACTATGACTATGTAAATATGCAACTAAATATTTAAGGGTGAATATGTTATAAATAGAAAAGCAGAGTAAGGAGGGGTCTTCTTTGATTCTATCTGAAGATGCTTTGCATGATACATTCATCATATTTTTGGTATTGATATTGCTCTTTTTAGCGGAATGAGTGTCATAAAGAATATTTCAAGCATATATATAATCAGGATGGATTTTTTTTAGGCGGCGGGGAACGGCAAATTTCACTGCAGCCGCAACCCGCCAGGCGGCAAAATTATATAGGGGGGGTTTTCAATGGCAAGTTTTCAGGATGTTATAACCGGTTCGGGAAATGTGGGCAAATCATCTCTTGTATATATGCTTTTATTGACCAACGTTTTAGGGCTTTCGATTTTTTTGGAGAAAAATATTGGGAATCATCCAAAAATAAATAAGGCTGGCGGTCGGGATGTAATTCAAGATAAAATGATATCGCAACCATTGAGAACTGAGGAGTTGCCGACGATGAGGGAAAGTACCGCAGATGAAGAGATAATGCAGAATGCGGAGAAATTTTTTGATGAAACCTTCAAAATCGGTGAAGATGATAACCACCGCGATGATTCTGCCAGCGAAAAGGTAATAGACTTTAGAGAAGCCGTCAAAGAAATCAAGGTTAGGGAATCTTTAAAAGAAACTATGGAAAATCTCAGGGAATCAAAAGAACCTTTAAAGGCTCTGGTGTGGCACTTTCCCAAGGCTACTTCAAAAAGATAGCCAAATTATGCAGCGTGAACTTGAGATTGGTTGGCCAAACGGGCAGGAATTTGCAGCAATCGTTTTTAAAGACTTCTTTTAATGTGATTTAAGTATTTTAAGTATTTTAGACCATCATTGACACAAAGACCCTCTTGTGCTAAAATAGCATGGGTGGCATTAGCTTGCCGCCTGCCGCACGGATCGGGTTTAAGACAGGGCAGGTTTTTGTTTTTGCTTGCTCCGACCTTAGGATTCGGCGAGATATTAAGGAGGGTGTTTTTATTTATGTATGCAATTATAGAAACCGGCGGGAAACAATATCGTATATCCGAAGGCGATGTGCTGCAAGTGGAAAAGCTTGCCGCGGCAGAAGGCGAAACCGTTGAATTTGATAGGGTGCTGGCGCTATCAAAAGAAGATCAGCTTTCGGTGGGCAAACCTTGCCTTGAAAATGTGAAGGTTAAAGCCACGGTTTTGAGGCATGGTAAAGGAGAAAAGATTATCGTATTCAAATACAAGCCGAAAAAGAATTACCGCAGAAAACGGGGCCATCGTCAGCCTTTCACCGAGGTTAAAATCGAAAAAATAGAATTTTAAAATATTATGATAGCAGTAACCGCAGTAAAAGATTCGGACGAAAAGTTCGTGCGGCTTAAGGTTTTTGGGCATGCGGAATTTGCAGATTATGGAAGGGATATAGTTTGTGCCGGCGTATCGGCTTTGATTGAAACATGTATTATTGGGTTAGAAAATATTGCAAAGTTCAAACCGCATGTCATAAAAAAAGAGGGTTATGTATTGTTGGAAATCCCCAAAGGCGTTTCCGCATGCGAAAGGGAAAAGGCAGACATAATCGTTGAAACAATATTGCTGGGGCTCCAGGACATTTCAAAATCATATCCGCAATATGTTCAGGTGAAGATTGCAAAGGAGGTGCTATAGATGAATTTACAGCTCTTTGCTCACAAAAAGGGAATGGGAAGTACCAGAAATGGCCGCGATAGTGAATCCAAACGCCTGGGGGTCAAGAGGTTTGACGGGCAGTTTGTAAATGCGGGAAGCATTCTGGTCCGGCAGAGAGGCACCAGAATATATCCCGGGAAAAATGTCGGAATAGGCGTCGACCACACTCTTTTCGCAAAAGTCGATGGCTATGTTAAATTTGAGAAAAATGGCAAAGACAAAAAACAGGTCAGTGTATATGCGCAGATGTGAGCTCCTTGAATGAGGAGCTTTTTTATTGAAAAATCAAAGAAGGAAATTGCAAAAAAAAATAGAATAAACACATTAATGACACATTTCTAATGAAAGGGTTGATCTTTTGCAAAAGTTTAAGCTAATTGCTGCAATTATGTGCATCCAGATTATTATTATTACTATGCTTGCCAAAATACTTTACTTGGAACAAACTATCAAGATTGTTTTGGGACTGAGCGTTTTGCTTTTAATTGCTGAAGGTCTGATTGCATATTATGAGATTTGCAGGAACCCTGATGCGAGATGGTACAAGCTGCTTGCGGCGTATCGAGCGCAGAGGCACGATTTTCACAATCACCTGCAGATTATTTATGGCATGATACAATTGAAGAAATATGATCGAGCAATAAGTTACATAAACAATATTAAAACAATTGATTCTGTGTACGAACGCATATGTCACCTGGAAAATCAGGCGCTGGTTTGCAATCTGCTGGAGGCGGTCAACCTTTTCCGAAAGTTTGAAATCGATGTCACGATAGAAGCGGTTGAAAATGTAAATATTAACAGGATTTCTTCTGCGGATTTGATAAAAAAGGCAAATGCGATTATATCCAGATTAAATGAAAGCAATGGGCCTAAAAAAGTGAGAATAGTTTTGAATAAAACCAGAGCGGAATTTTGCCTGTTCAATGAAAATTCTTTTACTGCATAAATTGGGTCCGGGCAAAAGTCATCTGCATCGGCTGCGGCGGACTGAACGGAGGAGCCGGTTTCTCCGCCGGTGGAGTTATTGCGCTGAATCATTGATATAAATTCAAAAAAAGGGTATCCTTTATAAGGAAAAATATGTATTTATGATTAGAAAAGGGTGATTCAATTGTTCATAGACAGGGCGAAAATTTATGTAAAAGGCGGAGACGGAGGCAATGGCGTGGTGGCATTTAGGCGGGAAAAATATGTGCCCAGGGGAGGCCCGAGCGGCGGCGATGGCGGAAAAGGAGGCGATGTAATACTTAAAGTGGATCCGGGCCTTTCGACACTGATGGATTTTAGATACAAAGTTCACTATAAGGCTGAAAGGGGAAGCCACGGCCAGGGCTCCAATAAAATAGGCAGAAGCGCCGAGGATTTAATTATTCGGGTTCCACCTGGTACGGTAGTCAAGGATTCAGAGACTGGAGAGGTGCTGGCTGATCTGGTTGAACAGGGTCAAACATTCATTGCCGCCAGGGGAGGTCGCGGAGGTCGCGGCAACGCCAGATTTGCCTCATCGATTCATAAAGCGCCGGACTTTGCGGAAAAGGGAGAACCTGGAGAAGAAAGATGGATTGTATTGGAATTAAAGCTTATTGCGGATGTGGGTTTAATTGGCTTTCCCAACGCGGGAAAATCCACTCTTTTATCTAGAATTACTTCAGCACGGCCCAAAATAGCGGATTATCCCTTTACAACACTATCTCCAAATCTTGGCGTAGTGGATCCCGGTACGGGAGAAGGCAGGAGCTTTGTGGTAGCGGATATACCGGGACTTATTGAAGGCGCGCATGAGGGCATGGGATTGGGTCATGAGTTTTTAAGGCACGTGGAACGCACCAGACTGCTGGTGCATGTGATAGACGCGGCCGGTTTGGAAAATGATCCCATTGAAGGGTTTTATATAATAAACCGCGAACTTAATCAATACAGTATAAGGCTATCCCAAAAGCCCCAATTGGTTGCAGCCAATAAGATGGACTTGCCTGAAGCCCGCGAAAATTATGCAAGGATAGAAGCGGCATTGAAAAAAGAAGGTTATGAAGTGATGCCGATTTCAAGCGCTACGGGGCAGGGAGTGAAAGAACTTATATTGAAAGTTCGGCAAAAATTGGATGAGATTCCTGACAAAGCAGAGACTGCAGAAATAAAGCAATATACCATTCAAGCAGGCGAACCTTTTAAGATAAACAAAGGGGGCCAGGTTTTTACCGTTTCCGGAAACACAGTGGAAAAACTTGTGGCTATGACAGACCTGGAGAATGAATCCGCTGTTAGAAGACTTCAGAGAGTTTTCAAACAAATAGGTCTGGATGAAGCTCTTAAAAAAGAAGGCATAAAGCCGGGGGATTGCGTAAAAATAGGTAGTGCTGAATTTTATTATTTGGAGTGAATTGAAAAATACGCATTCAAATGATATAATTTTTAAAGAATTATTGGGGGAGGATTAAATTTGACTAAAAAGAATAGGGTAGGAATAATGGGGGGTACTTTTGACCCTATTCATTATGGCCACCTTGTTACAGCCGAAGCCGCCAGGATAAACTTCAATCTCGATGAAGTTATTTTCACTCCAACGGGTAATCCGCCTCACAAAAAAGATTATGCCGTCACTTCTGCGGAGCATAGATATTTGATGACCGCTCTGGCTATAAACGACAATCCCTTTTTTAAAGTATCTAGGGTTGAAATCGATAGAAAAGGCTATACCTATACCGTAGATACTTTACGATATTTTGCAAGAGAATATGGGAATGATACGGCTCTTTTTTTTATAAGTGGAGCCGATGCAATACTGGACATTCTGACTTGGAAAGATGTGCGGGAAGTTCTAAGCATGTGCACTTTTATCGCCGCTACAAGACCTGGATATCCGATGGACAAATTGAAACAAAAGCTTCAGGAAATAAAGCGATTATACAATAGCGAAGTTTATCCCATGGAGGTCACCGGAATGGATATATCTTCTACGGAGATAAGAAGAAGAGTGCGCGAAGGGCTTTCCATAAAATATCTTCTCCCTGAAAGCATAGAAAAGTATATAAAAAAACATGGAATTTACAGGTGATGGAAATATGGCGCCGGAAGATATTATATCAAAATTAAAGGAATCTATGGACGAAGGACGCTTCAAGCATTCGCTCGGGGTTATGGAAACATCCTTAATACTCGCCCGCCGATATGGCGCAAATGCTAAGAAGGCTGAACTTGCGGGGCTCATACATGATTGCGCAAGAGATGTGCCGTTTGATGCACAGTTGAAAATGGCTGAAAATTTTGGTATACTTTTGGATGATATTCAAAAACAAGAACCCGTATTGATTCATGGACCGCTGGGGGCGGAAATTGCAAGGAATGATTTTGGCATCAATGATGAAGAGATACTGAATGCGGTGAGATTGCATACCACCGGAGATAAAAACATGACGCTGCTTGAAAAAATAATTTATATTTCCGATTATATCGAACCCGGAAGATGTTTCCCTGGCGTTGAAGACCTGAGAGTAAAAGCCTTCAAGGATTTGGAAGAAGCTTTAACATCCGCTTTTGATTCCACCATAAGATATGTGATTAAAAGTCATAGACTGCTGCATCCTAGAACCGTAAGCGCCAGAAACTTTATTCTTTTGCATAAAGGGAGAGAGGAGAGAACATGAAAAAAATCTTAAAATATACATTGATTGCGGTATTGTTTATAGTATTATCAGTAGGCAGCGGTTTTTATTACGTAGTTCACAGTTTAAACAGGACAGATTCCCGCAGTTCTGATAATCAAGGCACAAGTACTGATGAATTCATCAAAGGCGGCAGAATGAATATATTATTGCTGGGTTTGGATGCCGGCACTATAGGAGCCAGTGAAGAGCATAACCGTTGCAGGTCGGACACGATGATGGTCTTCAGTATTGATATGGATAAAAAAAACATAAAAGTGCTGTCGATACCCAGAGATACCAGGGTTAAAATTCAGGGGGTAGGAATCGAGAAGATAAATGCGGCAATGGCTTTCGGCGGGCCGGATCTGGCCGTGAAAACAGTTAGGGATTTTCTTGGTGTTCCGATCCATAATTATGTCGTCGTCAATTATAAAGGATTTAAAGAAATAGTTGATGCTATGGGCGGAGTAGAAATAAATATAGAAAAAGCAATGAAATACGATGACAATGCGGGCAATCTTCATATTGATTTAAAACCAGGGCTGCAGGTATTGGATGGTGACAAGGCTGAACAGTTTGTAAGATATAGGCACTATCCGGGCGGTGATATTGACAGAATAAAAGCTCAGCAGAAATTTATTGAGGCTTTGGCAAAGACCGTTTTGAAACCCTCGACTTTATTAAAATTACCTAAAATAATAAACACGATTCAGGAAAACGTTGAAACGGATATGCAACCTTTGGAAATCGCGAGCCTTGCCAACCTCGCGAGACAGGTCGGAGCCGATAATATTGAAACATTCATGCTGCCCGGCGAAGGCAAATATATTTCCGGTATAAGCTATTTCATACCATATCAATCCCAGATGAACGAGATGGTGGATAATATATTTTTCGATGGAGGATATTCAAAAGTAGCCGTGCTGAACGGAAACGGTTCTTCCGGCATAGCTTCCAGAATCGCCAGATTGTTGGAACAAAACGGGTTTAAAGTAGTCAGGGTAGCCAATGCGGATAGCTTTGACTATGAAACGACCACAATTCTATACCCCAAAGAAAAAAAAGATGATGCGGAAAAGATCGCAAAGATTTTCACCAATGCTCAGATGAAGGAAGAATCCCAGCTTCAAGCGGGTTTGACCACTGTGATAATCGGAAAAGATATCAATTGATGGAGGGACATTGATGGCAAAAGAGCCCAAAGATTGCGCCATAATTGCTGCAAAAGTTCTGGAAGATAAAAAGGGTCAGGATGTGGTAATACTTGACATAAGCGGGATTTCTCTTCTGGCGGACTATTTTGTTGTAGCAACGGGGAAATCATCTGTGCATGTAAAAGCCCTGGCTGACGAAGTGGAGAAAAAACTCTTGGAAGAGGGTTTCGTTTTGCGGGGCAAGGAAGGATACGACGAAGCGAAATGGATACTGCTGGATTTTTATGATGTAATAGTTCATATATTTTATACTTACGAGAGGGAATACTACATGCTGGAGCGACTTTGGGCCGATGCAGGCAGATTGCGCAGTATAGCAAAAACAGAATGATGCAAGGCTGTTCCATAAAAAGGCAAATCCCTGTAGAAAAGCGAGGAGCATATTGACAGAATTAGCGATGTTTCATATAATATCTAAAAAAGGTGTCAAAAGGAGTAGTAGAGGCTAAAACCCTTTGCAGAGACCGGAAGCTGGTGAAAATCCGGAAGGAGATAGCTTTGAACTCGCCTTGAATAAAAAGCCGGCAGGCGTTAAAAGGCAAAAGAGCAGGGCTTTTTTAGCCAATTAGGGTGGTACCGCGAGAAGGCTTCTCGTCCCTAAAGGGATTGAGAGGCTTTAATTTTTTTAACTTTCACTTCAAAGGAGGATTTTGGCTTGAACTACGATTTTAAAGCCATTGAAAACAAATGGCAAAAAAGATGGGCGGAGCAAAAACTTTACAGAGCGGTAGAAGATTCGGAGAAGCCGAAATATTATTGTCTTGAAATGTTCCCCTACCCGTCGGGAAAGCTTCACATGGGTCATGTAAGGAATTATTCCATAGGAGATGTGGTGGCAAGATTCAAAAGAATGAACGGCTACAATGTGCTGCATCCCATGGGATGGGATGCCTTTGGACTTCCCGCTGAAAACGCAGCCATAAAGCATAAAATCCCGCCTGCAAAATGGACCTGGGATAATATAGACAATATGAGAAATCAGTTGAAAAGTCTCGGTTTGAGCTATGACTGGGAGCGGGAAATAGCTACATGCCATCCCGAATATTACAAATGGACGCAATGGTTTTTTTTAAAACTATATAAAATGGGCCTCGCATACCGCAAAAAGTCTTTCGTAAACTGGTGCCCATCCTGTGCTACGGTGCTTGCCAACGAACAGGTGGTGGAAGGCAGGTGTGAACGTTGCGGCTCTGAGGTGGGTAAAAAGGATCTGGAACAGTGGTTTTTCAAGATTACCGAGTATGCCGATGAGCTGTTGAAAGATTTAGAGAAACTTCCGGGCTGGCCGGACAAAGTTAAAATAATGCAGGAAAACTGGATAGGCCGCAGTGAAGGCGTGGAGTTTTCATTCACGGTCGAAGGGTCTGGAGAAAAAATACCGGTTTTTACTACAAGGCCAGATACCGTATACGGTGTTTCTTATATTGTTCTGGCACCCGAGCATCCTCTGGTAAGCAAACTGTCAGCAGGAACTATGCAGGAAAATGCGGTTAAGGAATTCCAAAAAAGAATTGAGAAGTTGAATGAAGTGACCAGAACATCAACTGAAACCGAAAAGGAAGGACTTTTTATCGGTGCATATGCCGTAAATCCCATGAACGATGAGAGAATTCCCATATGGACCGCCAACTATGTGCTTTTGGAATACGGCACCGGCGCGGTTATGGGAGTGCCCGCCCACGACCAGAGGGATTTCGAATTTGCAAGAAAATATAATCTTCCGATTAAGGTAGTAGTATCGCCCTCGGGAGAAGCTATGGATGCAGCCTCAATGACTGAAGCGTATGTGGGCAGAGGAATCCTTGTCAACTCGAGCAAATTTGACGGTATGGATAACGTTGAGGCTATAGCGGCCATAATAAAGTATATGGAACAAAATGGAATGGGCAGAGAAAAAGTAAATTATAAGCTCAGGGATTGGCTAATTTCCCGACAGAGATACTGGGGAGCGCCTATCCCAATGGTATATTGCGAAAAATGCGGCGTGGTGCCGGTACCAGAAGAAGATTTGCCTGTAATGCTTCCTCCAAATGTTGAGTTTAATCCTAAAGGGACATCTCCGCTCCTGGAATGCGAGGAATTTTTGAATACCACATGTCCGGAATGCGGAAGACCTGCTCGCCGGGAGACAGATACCATGGATACCTTCATGTGCTCATCCTGGTATTATTACAGATATACTGATGCAAGAAATGCTCAAAAACCTTTCGACAAGGAAAAACTTGATTACTGGATGCCTGTTGATCAATATATCGGTGGTGTTGAGCACGCGATACTGCATCTGATGTATTCAAGGTTTTTTAACAAGGCCATGCGCGATGCGGGTTTGGTGCATGTGGATGAGCCCTTCGTGAATTTGTTAACCCAGGGCATGGTGCTGAAAGATGGTGCGAAAATGTCAAAATCCCTGGGCAACATAGTGAGCCCGGAAGATATCATCGATAAATACGGAGCAGATACCGCCAGGCTTTTTATCTTGTTCGCTTCGCCTCCGGAAAGAGACCTTGAATGGAGCGACCAGGGCGTGGAAGGTTGTTTCAGATTCCTTCAGAGGGTTTGGCGTCTGGTGGAAGAACTTTCTGCACGAATAAATGAAGAAGATGCGCACTTAAAAGCCGATAAAGATTTGCGGCGTTTGGTTCACAGGACCATAAAAAAGGTTACTCTGGATATATCCGAAAGATTTAATTTCAATACGGCTATAAGTGCAATAATGGAAATGGTAAACGGACTGTATGCAGCAAAAGAGCAGGAATTTTCGGGAGCAGTTTTGAAAGAAGCAGTGGAAAGCTTGCTTTTGATGCTTGCGCCATTTGCGCCTCATATGACTGAGGAACTATGGGCAAGGATGGGCAAAAGGGAAAGCATCCATCTCATGCGATGGCCTAAATACAGTGAGGAGGCAATTGTCGAGGAAGAAATTGAAATAGTTGTCCAGGTAAACGGTAAATTAAAGTGCAAAATAAGCCTTCCAGCAGGAATAAGCGATGAAGAAGCGAGGAAGCAGGTTCTAAGCAGCGAAAAACTAAAACCGCATATTGAAGGAAAATGCATTGCCAGGGTAATTGTTGTACCGGGAAAGCTGGTAAATGTAGTTGTCAAATGAATCAAAAAGCCGGATTTTCCGGCTTTTTGATTCATTTTTCAATCTGAATATTGTAATATTGAGCGAAGTAAGGTAAAATTATTCTTAAATGATGATAAAGCAATATCAATTGAAAGAGGATGAGCAGCATGTTGAAAATACAATCATTGAATCTTGATGTTTCAAATGGCACAGATGAGGTATCAATTTTAAAAAACATCAATATAGAACTGGAGGATAATAAATTCTACGCTCTAACCGGTCCGAATGGTGGGGGTAAGACTTCCCTGGCACGTGCTATAATGGGAATTTATAAGGCTACAGGCGGCAAAATTTATCTCGATGATGTCGATATAACCGATTTTACTATTACTGAAAGGGCTAAAGCCGGCATCAGTTATGCTTTCCAAAATCCTCCCCGCTTCAAGGGCTTGAAAGTAAAGGATCTTCTGAAAATATCATCGAGCGGTGAAGAAGATACGGCTTATGCGAGATTGAGAGCTGTAGGCTTATGCCCCCAGGACTATCTGGATAGGGAATGTGATGCCAGCCTTTCTGGAGGCGAAATAAAGAGGATCGAACTTGCAACAGTGCTGTCCAGACCTTCCAGAATAGTGATATACGATGAGCCTGAAGCCGGAGTTGACCTGTGGAGTTTTGAAAAACTGCTTAGCCTGATAAAAAAATACCATTTGAGGGGAGGAATTACCAGCATAGTAATAACCCATCACGAAAAGGTAATATCTCTCGCAGATGAAATAATACTCATGGCGGAAGGCGAGATAAAGGAACGAGGCCCCAGAGAAGAGATGTGGGATGCCCTCAAAGGTGATTTCAAATGCCGCTGGCAGCAAAATTGCGGAGGTGATGAAGATGCCGTTGAATGCTATAGATAAGGAACTTTTAAAAACAATAGCCGACCTTCACAACATTCCTTCAGGAGCTTTCAACATTCGCAAGGATGGGCAGGGCGTGGACAGAAGGTCGTCTGCCCATATACAGGTAATTCCTAAAACGGACAGGCCCGGTATAAACATCTTTGTGTCTCCGGGCACAAAAAACGAAGCAGTACATATACCGGTGCTTATCACCCTTTCGGGAATTGTAGATGTGGTGTATAATACCATCGAAATAGGTGAAGGAGCGGATGTAACGGTCGTGGCGGGATGCGGGATACATAATCCGGGTTCAAAAAAAGCTCAGCACGACGGTATTCATGAGATTATCGTGCGTAAAGGCGCTAGGATGAAATATGTTGAAAAGCACTATGGTGAAGGCGATGGTACCGGCGAAAGGGTGTTGAATCCAAAGACCATTCTTGTAATGGAAATGGATTCTGTGGTTGAGATGGAACTAACTCAAATAAAGGGTGTCGACAGCACCGTCCGCGATACCAAGGCAAAACTTGCAGAACGCGCCAGCCTGACAATTATCGAACGGCTTATGACTCATGGCCATCAGGAGGCAGTATCCGACATGCTCATAGAACTTGAAGGAGAAAACTGCAGTGCAAAAGTGATTTCCCGTTCAGTGGCAAAAGATGATTCAAAACAGGTTTTCCGCCCGGTAATGCTGGCAAAAGCGTCCGCAAAAGGCCATGTGGAATGCGATTCCATCATAATGAATCGTGCCAGAATAAGCTCTTCACCTGCCATATCTGCCGAGCATCCCGATGCTCAGCTCACGCACGAAGCCGCCATTGGGAAAATTGCTGAGGAACAGTTGATGAAGCTGGAGACTCTTGGGCTTTCCGAAAAGGAAGCCGAAGACGTCATATTGAGGGGTTTTTTGCAATGAGCGCTCGTTGCATTATGGTGCAGGGAACCGGATCATCGGTGGGCAAAAGCCGCATAGCAGCCGGTTTATGCAGGGTGTTTAAACAGGATGGGTATAGAGTGGCGCCATTTAAATCCCAGAATATGGCCTTGAATTCTTTTATAACCCGGGAAGGCCTTGAAATGGGCAGAGCCCAGGTGGCACAGGCAGAAGCCTGCGGCCTGGAACCTTCGGTTCTCATGAATCCGGTACTTTTAAAGCCTAGTTCTGACAAAAATTGCCAGGTAATAATAATGGGAAAAGTGTATGGCAACCTTTCTGCCATGGATTACCATGAGTTCAAACCAAAGCTGCTTGAAACTGTAAAAATGGCCTATGACAGACTTGCCGAGCAAAACGACATAATAGTGATAGAAGGAGCGGGCAGCCCGGCTGAGATTAATCTGAGGGATAGAGATATAGTTAATATGGGGATGGCCGAACTGGTGGATGCTCCCGTCATACTTGTCGGGGATATTGATAAAGGAGGGGTTTTTGCTTCCCTGGCAGGTACACTCCTGCTCTTAAACGAAAATGAAAGAAGCCGGATAAAAGGCGTTATCATTAATAAATTCAGGGGAGATCTGGAGATTTTAAAACCGGGCCTTGAAATGCTGGAAGACATTATAAAAAGGCCCGTACTTGGCGTAGTGCCGTACACCGATATATATGTGGATGAGGAGGATTCACCCGAAGCCGAAATTTATAGAATGAAATATTCAAAAAAGCAAAAGCAAGTTTTTGCTTCAGATGGTACCGGCAGTGACTCGGACGTAGTTGATATAAAAGTGCTCTGCCTTCCCCATATATCAAATTTTACCGATTTTGTGCCTCTAGCAGAATATCCAGGTGTTAGCCTGACCTATATAAGGAAAGGCATGGTCATCGGAGAAGCCGATGCGGTTATTATTCCCGGGACAAAAAATACCCTGGAAGACCTGGCAGCTGTAAAATCTCAAGGATGGCATAAAGAAATCGTACATCTATATGAAAGAGGAGCGGTAATCGTAGGAATATGCGGAGGTTATCAGATGCTGGGGAAAACTATTAGCGACCCGGATCATATTGAAGGAGACATTGAGAAAAGCGAGGGGCTGGGATTGCTGGATGTTCAGACACAGATAGAAACGGAAAAGGTCACCACAAGAATTTCCGGAGTCGTGATGGAGGGTCTGCCGGGACTTGCGGGCGCTTTGGGGGGGGCGCGGGTGGAAGGTTATGAGATACATATGGGTAAAACCGTGTCTAATGGAAATTCTCACGGCTTTGTAAATATTCAAAAGCGCCTGGAGAAAGATGTAAATCTTGTAGACGGATGCGTAAATCAAGACGGCCGGGTTTTTGGCACTTATATACATGGCATTTTCGACAATTATCAATTTACCTCCAGGTTTGTGGACTTTTTAAAGAAGCAGAAAAGCCATTCCACCGGAGATGTTCTGAATGATGAAAATGATAACGGATTTAGACCGAATGGAATATTCGACTTTGCAAGATTCAAGCAGAAGGAATACGATAGATGGGCCGATGTTTTGCGAAAAAGTCTGGATATAGGCATGATATATAAAATAATAGATTTAGACATACATGATGCAAAACGCATTACCATAAGATGATGAAAATATATATCTATATTTTCGGGATAGAAGCAATTGAATAGTGCGGGTGAGAATAAATGTTCAACTTGAGCAGCAGGGAAAAAATTTTGCTTGGGTTTGTGCTGGCTATAGCTATAATAAGCGGAGGGCTTGTTTACTATGCTTTTTACGAAAGAAATGACAATGTGGCATTTAGACTGCAGGAAGCTCCTGCAATACCGGTCACAGCTCCCGCATCTCAGGAACAGCCTAAAAAAGTCGTGGTATACGTGACCGGCGCAGTCAGGAATCCCGGAGTGTATACTCTGGAAGACGGTATGAGGGTAAAGGACGCCATTGATTTGGCAGGCGGGCCCCTTCCTGAAGCTGACCTATTGCGAATTAATCTTGCTCAAAAGCTCCACGATGAGGATAAATTATATATCCCTGAAATCGGGGAAATAATGGGCGAATCAACTTTGCAGCAAAATTCTGCGGGCATTGCTTCTTCAGGTGATGGGAAGATAAACATAAACACCGCGGGGCTTTCTGAATTGGATGCGCTACCGGGCATAGGCCCCGCTACAGCTCAGAAAATCATCGATTATAGAACCCAAAATGGCCCTTTCAAATCTATAGATGACATAAAAAATGTCTCCGGAATAGGAGACAAAAAGTTTGAGCAACTTAAAGACAAGATTAAGGTTAATTGATAAAAACCGCTTTTATTCTTTCTACAGCCCAATCGATTTCTTCTCTTGTTATAATCAATGGCGGGGCGAATCGGATGACTGTTTCGTGGGTATCTTTGCACAGCAGGCCCAACTCCATCAACTTTTCGCAGTATGGTCTAACGTTTTTATCCAGCTCGATTCCTATCAAAAGGCCCTTTCCGCGGATTTCCCTGATGGAGGGATTTTTTATTTGCCTCAATTTGTCTATGAAATATTCGCCCATTTCGAGGGATCTTTGAACCAGATTCTCCTCCTCGATTACATCAAGAGCGGCGATAGCACAGGCGCAGGCCAGAGGGTTTCCGCCGAATGTGGAACCATGGGAACCCGGTTCAAACACACCCATAATGTCTTCATCGGCGGCCACTGCAGAAATTGGAAGTATGCCGCCTCCCAGAGCTTTTCCAAGGATATAGACATCGGGCACCACATTTTCCCACTCGCAGGCAAAAAGCTTGCCGGTACGGCCAAGACCCGTTTGAATTTCATCGGCTATAAAAAGTACGTTGTTTGTTTTGCAAAGCTCATACGCTTGTTTTAAAAATCCTTCTTTAGGAATCCTGATTCCGCCTTCACCCTGAATGGGTTCTACAAGAAAAGCGGCTGTATTTGGCGATATTGCGGCACTCAATGCATTTATGTCTCCGTAGGGGATTATTTTAAAACCAGGGGTAAACGGACCGAATCCCCGCTTATAGTCTTCATCGGAGGAAAAGGATATTATGGTGGTGGTACGGCCGTGAAAATTGCCTTCGCAAACAATGATTTCAGCTTGATTTTCCGGTATTTTTTTTGCATCGTAAGCCCATCTCCTGGCGGCTTTGATAGCTGTTTCCACGGCTTCAGCACCGGAATTCATCGGAAGAATCATATCTTTTCCGGTTATTTCTGCCACTTTTTTGCAAAATGGTCCCAGTTTGTCGTTATAGAAAGCCCTTGATGTCAGAGTTACCCTATCAGCCTGTTCCTTTAAAGCAGCTATGATTTTTGGATGCCGATGTCCCTGATTGAGTGCGGAGTATGCACTTAACATATCCATGTAGCGATTGCCGTCAGGGTCTTCTACCCATACACCTTCGGCACGGGAAATCACTATCGGCAAAGGATGGTAATTATGAGCGCTGTATTTTTCTGTGATATTGATTATCTCTTGATTATTTGACAATTTAAATACCCCCTGAAATGATTTATTATTATACAAATATATGAATAATAATACACTCTTAAACTGAAGATGTCAAGTTAAAAAATGAAAAACAGGCGATATATTGCTCAAAATTGGGCAGCAGATATGCAATATAACCAGCGCTTCGCTTGAAATAATATTGGAATAATAAAGAAAATTGCATATGCAGCAGTGGCATTAAACTTGCAATTAAATGTTGAAAAAATAACCATGCGAAAAAATCTGGATATGAAAACGATGGAAAGGAGGTTGAATTTGCAAAGCATAGCTTTCTGAAATATTTTTTTTTGGAAAGGGAGGATTTAAATGATTAAGCCCCATGAAGTTCTTTCAACACTGGAAAAGTATATTCTGGTTGACGGATTCCCTATAGTGCTGGATCTTGAAAAATCCTACGGAAGCCACATAATCGATGCCAGAGACAATACGGAATGGCTGGATTTTTATACTTTTTTTGCTTCGTCGCCACTGGGAATAAACCATCCTAAACTTGCAAACGATGAATTCAAAGAGAGAGTTTTCAGAGCGGCTGTAAATAAAGTTGCAAATTCGGATATTTATACAATGGAAATGGCCGACTTTGTAAAGACCTTTATGGAAGTGGCTGCTCCAGAAGGTTACAGGCATTTGTTTTTAATTGATTATGGGACTCTGGCTGTTGAAAATGCGCTTAAAGTAGCAATGGACTGGAAAGTTCGAAAAAACATTGCAAAAGGATATAAGGAGAGCGCTGAAAAGGGCACAAAAGTAATTCATTTCAAAGAAGCATTCCACGGTAGAAGCGGATATGCACTTTCTCTTACCAATACGGCAGACCCGAGAAAATATATGTACTTTACCAAATTCAACGATTGGCCGAGAGTTCTAAATCCAAAGATAATATGGCCTCTGGAAGAGCATCTAGAAGAGGTAATAAAAGCCGAGGAAGAATCACTGGGACAAATAAAGGCGGCTATAAAGGATAATCCTGACGATATCTGCGCCATAATTATCGAGACTATCCAGGGTGAAGGCGGCGACAATCATTTTAGACCTGAATTTTTCCGTGAATTGAGAAACATTTGCGATGAAAGCGATATAATGCTTATTTTCGATGAAGTTCAGTGCGGTATGGGTATAACCGGAAAGATGTGGGCATGGCAGCACTATGGCGTTAAACCCGACATTTTTGCCTTTGGCAAAAAAGCCCAGGTATGCGGCATTCTTGCAAACGGTCGCGTGGATGAAATTGAAAACAATTGTTTTGCGGAAAGTAGCCGCATAAATTCCACATGGGGCGGGAATCTGACCGATATGGTCCGCTCCACTAGGATACTGGAAATAATCAAAGAAGACAATGTATTGGATCATGTAAATAAAATTTCCGCTATATTGCATGAACATTTGCATGCATTGGAGAGGGAATTCCCGGAACTTATAAGCAATGTGAGATATAAAGGGCTAATGGCGGCTTTCAGTTTGCCGAACCCGGCGCTAAGAGACAAATTCCGTCAGGCCTGCTATGAAGAAAAGATGCTGGTGCTGCCTTCAGGTACTCATAGCATTCGCTTTAGACCAATTCTTACCGTGACTGAAGATGATTTGAATGACGGATATGAAAGAATGAGAAAGGCATTGAAAAAGATTAGCATGTGAAGAAAAACGATTTTCCTTTTGGGCGGGTCATAAACAGTTAAGACCTGCCCTTTGAATTGCTAATTCCAACTCAACCTGGCCGTCTTCTGGCATACAAAATCAATATTGGAAAAACCCATATTGCATGTGATATAATAATAGGCATGAGTATAAAGAAAAAGCAACTCTTCAGCAATAAATCCGAAAAAGCGAGGCAATTCATGAAACAACTGGAAAATAATATCAATATTGCTTTTTTAAGAAGGGAAATTTTTCACCTTGCATGGCCTGCCATTATGGAGATGGTGCTGCATACTGCGGTCTGGATTTTTGACACTGCCATGGTTGGACGGTTGAGCGCCGAAGCTTTAAGTGCAGTAGGACTTGGAGGTCAACTGGCATATACCATGACCTTTGTTTTTGCTGCTATTGGAGTAGGTGCATCGGCAATGGTGGCGCGATTCACCGGAGCCGGCGAAACTGAAAAGGCGGACCATGTGGCGGGACAATCTTTTTTAATATCCTGTGTGATTGGTGTTTTTCTCGGAATTTTAAATTATTCCGGTGCAGAGTTGTTTTTTTCGTACATCATGAAGGATGCCAAAGTAGTATTAGAGGGTATCGATTATATGAGAATAGTGTCGGTTGGTATCATGTTTATGATTCCAACTATGGTCATAAATTCTGCTCTGAGAGGAGCGGGCAACACAAAACTTCCAATGATTTCGGCGCTGGTGGCAAACGCAATTAATATAGTGGGAGACTATGTGCTGATTTTCGGCCATTTTGGATTTCCTCGATGGGAAGTCAGCGGAGCGGCCTTTGCAACGACTTTTGCCCAGATTTGTGGTGCGGCAATAACCGTAGGATATGTCGTGCGGCCCGGAAGTGAAGTAAGGCTGAAAATGCGGGACATAATAAAAATTAATCCCAATACAATCAAACAAATTATATTGTTGAGCGTTCCGGCATCACTGGAAGAATTTTCATACAGCGGCAGCCGACTTATATCTTCAATGTGGATTGCCAGCCTGGGGACACTGGCCTTTGCTGCAAATCAGGTAGCGGTCAGCGCCGAGTCCATGTCTTTCATGCCCGGTTATGGATTTTCAGTGGCCGCTTCCACCATGGTGGGGCAGAACCTGGGGGCAGGGCGGGAAGAAAGCGCTGAAGCAAGTGGATGGGAAGCCATGAAATTTTCTGTGATTTTAATGGGTTCTGCAGGAATAATTTTCTTTTTGTTTCCGGTGTGGCTGATGGGTTTTTTTACAAACATAAAAGAAGTTCGCGATCTGGCGGCTGCCTGTATAAAAATAGGTGCCTTCGAGCAACCTGCCATAGCCATTTCAGCAACTTTGAGCGGTGCTTTGAGAGGAGCCGGAGATACTAAAGGGCCGTTTCTTGTCTCGATGATAAGTACATGGCTGATAAGACTGCCTTTGCTATATATTGTAATTTTTATTCTGCACAAAAACCTTGAATACGTATGGATGGCAATAGTAATTCAATTTTTGATAGAAGCTTTTCTGATGACCATAAGGTTTTGGAAAGGCGAATGGAAGAAAATAGTATTATGAACACTATTGCCGGATAGGGCGACATTAAAATATCCGCCCTTTTTAATTTATTTGACAGAAGTAAAGAAAACTGATATAAATAAAGAGAAAATTTGTGCATATTTCAACTTAAATGTGTAATAATATATAAACAAAAAGGATTTTTGGATATCTATATCGAATATATTTTAATGTAAATTTTTCAAAGGGGGAATACTGTGACATTATTAAAGACCCATCGGGCGCTCTTGTGTATGGCAGTTTTTTTAATATTTGCCGTAGCCCTGGGAATTTATTCTTACCTTGAAAAGGATGTAGTCGTTCAGGTAGATGGGAAAACATTTAATATATCCACTTGCGCCAATACTGTAGGTGAGGCGCTAAAAGAGGCGGATATAAAGGTAATCCCGGAGGACGAAATCAGCCCCGGAATTGATGAAAAACTGGTAGATGGTTTGAACATTCGGATAAAAAGAGCATTTGATGTGAAAATATTATCAGATGGAAAAGAATACACGGTAAAGACCACATCCGATACGGTTGCGAATCTCCTGGCGAAAGCACATATTTTAATTGGGGAAAAAGACAAAGTAAAGCCGCAGCTCGATACATACATCAGCGCACCGGTTGAGGTAGTCGTTACCAGGGTGAGTCAAAAGGTAGTCGAAGAAATTAAGACCATCGCTTATGAAACCGTTTCAAGAGTGGATCCCGATATTCCCATGGGTCAGAAAAAGGTATTGCAGGATGGTGAAAACGGTCAGGAGAAAATAGTCACCACACTAATCATTGAGAATGGACAAATCGTTTCGAAAAATACAACAAGCACGGTGATAAAGCAGGCGAAACCCCGTATTATTCTTACGGGTTCCATGCTTGTAGCGTCCCGTGGAGGCGTTGACTTCGCCTATACAAAAAAGCTCAGGATGCTGGCTACTGCCTATACTCATACGGGCAACCTGACGGCAATGGATACAAAACCCAGGGTTGGAGTAGCTGCTGTAGACCCCGATGTCATACCGCTCGGTTCAAGGCTTTATATCGACGGTTACGGGTTTGCCAGGGCAGAGGATACCGGGGGTGCCATAAAAGGCAATAAAATTGATCTGTTTATGGAGTCCCAGTCAGAGGCCGATAGGTATGGAAGAAAATGGGTCACTGTTTACGTATTAAAATAAAAGGGCTGATATCGGCCCTTTTATTTTAATCTATATTTATTGATGTAAGGTGTATAATACTTCCGATTCCTATACCTTCTGTAACGTCTAATACCCACCATTACTCTAAAGGGAGCATAAAAACCCGCAAATATTATACCGAGCCAGAACCACCATAGAGTATACAATTTTCTGGGAATGTTATCTACTGCCACCAGAGGGATGCTGCCTATCTTTTGAGCGCCTTGAAAAATTTCCAGTTCTCCAAGGACTTCACCCTTTTTAACAGGGGCTTCAATATTGGGTTTCAACACCGTCCTGGTAGTTATCGGAATGCTAGATTTGGGCACCACTGTTGAAAATTCTCCATCAGTTTCCATCTCTACTACATCACCATATTTTAACTTTTCAGAAGCTATTATCTTCCCCTTTTCCACAACGCTTACAGGTTTAAAATTCTCAAATCCATAATTTAATAGAGTTTCTGCATCGTTCCAGACATTCTTTCCCTGTGATTTGAGAACAACAGCAATAAGCTGCCAGCCGTTTCTTGTGGCGGATGCCACGAGGGTCTGGCCTGCAGAATGGGTATACCCGCTCTTTACCCCATCAGCCCCTTCATAATTCCACAGGAGTTTATTCAGGTTAATCAGCCTGCGATTCCATTCCTTCCCCTGCCAGGGGATATCATATGTTTTTGTAGCCACTATCTTTCTGAATACCGGAAAATTCAAAATAGCATACCTAGCTATAATCGCCATATCATAGGCTGTCGTAAGATGGCCATCGGCAGGAAGACCATTCGGGTTTACGAATGTGGTGTCCAAGGCACCGATTTCCCGCGCTTTATCATTCATCATTTTTACAAAAGACGGCACGTCTCCGCCAATATGTTGGGCTATGGCCACTGCCGCATCGTTGGCCGAGTTTAAGAGCATGGCATATAGCATTTGCTCAAGGGTCAATTTTTCGCCTTCTTCCAGATAAATCCTGGTGCCATCTGCCAGTGTAGGCTCCTTTTCAGTGACCACCGTATCGGTCAATTTTCCCCTCTCAAGAGCGACAATCGCGGTCATGATTTTGGTTATGCTGGCGGGTTCCATGCGGATATGCGAATTTTTATCGTAAAGCACTTTTCCTGTTTTAACATCTATCAATACGCCGGTTTCACCCGTTATGGATGGAGGATATCCCGGAGCCGTCGAACCTGGTTCTGCTGATGCATCCGTCATAAATACCATCATTGCGAAAATCATAGCAACAAACAAGCTTGCTGTTCTCTTCATTGGTGATCTCCTATGTATGATTTTTATACTTTAAGTATAACAAAATTTGTTCAATGTGCCAAGTTCAATAGGACTTGCAAAAATTGGTGAATAAAAACTTGTTGAATCCTTAAAATAAATAGAAGAAGAAAAGAGGGAGGAAAGTTTTAATGAATAACCCGGCAATATTAAAAATGGGTGGAGCAATGCTAGGATTGAAAGAAGATATAGATAATGCACTGACAGAAATAAAGACCCTAAAAAAAGAAGTGGATGACGAACTTCAAAAAACTATTATGAAAACTTCCGGCCTGCTGGATATCAACAAAAAAATAGAGGAACTTCAACTGGCAATCAGGATGGTATTAGATTCATTGAGTGATAATAATATTAAGGCAGCGGAAAAAATTCTTAGAAAAATGCATAAAATAATTTATGAAACCCGGCTCTTACTGGCAAAAGGCATACAAAAATCCATGCTAAAGGCTACGCAGGACCTCGCTGAGGCAGAAAATGGTCTGATTTTGATGGTAGGCTTTGATGATTTAACAGCAAAATTTAATTATGTCGAAGAAAAAATCAATAACATATAATTTTACATTTGATATTTGAGGGATTTGCCGTGAAAGAAATTCTTATGCTGTCCTACAGATCTATAATACTATTTGCAGTGAGTCTATTTTTGGTTCGATTTATGGGCAAGAGGACCATCGCTCAGCTTTCGCCATTCGACCTTATAGTTGTAATAATAATGGGCTCTGCCATTGCCATACCGCTTGAAGACGACAAAATAAAACTGACTTATGGCATTGTCCCGGTAATAATAATGTCCGCGCTCAATTACGGGTTGTCTTTGATTATCACCAAAAACCGCAAACTGGAAAACTTTTTTCAGGGTACATCCACCGTGCTGGTGCGTGATGGGGAAGTTATTATACGCAATATGAAAAAAGAAAGAATAACTCTGGCTGATTTATTAATACTTCTTAGAGAAAAAAGTATCGCTAATATAAACGAGGTGCAGGAAGCTACCATCGAACCCAACGGAAAGCTCAGCATAATAAAGAAAAAGGAAGCGCAGTCGGTTGCATCCAAAGATCTTGGTTTGTGGTCAAATCAGGGCATTTTTCCTACACTGGTGGTGGACCGGGGAGAGGTTTTGCAGAATAATCTGGACAAACTAGGTGCAAGCATAGACCAGATGCTAACGGAATTGAATAAAAAAGGAATAAAAGATTTGAATGAAATTAAATCGGCATGGCTGGATGAAGAAGGGAACTTGAATATTGATAGAAATATTGAAGATGAAGAAAATTATAAAATTCATTAATGGGGTGGCGGCATGAAAGGTGTTAAAGATGGTTTTTTCAAAAGACTTGGAGTTAGTGAAGATGGAATAAAGAGGGAATACGGAATAGATCTTTACCTGTTTTTGGATGCTGTTGCTCTGGGCTTGAAGGATGAGGAAATTTCCGACGTCATCGGATACGATCTGGATAAGGTTAAAAAAGTAAGACAGAGATTGGGAAATGTGGGAAGTGAAATCGGGCTTGCTTATAAGAAAGATCTACTCCCATAAAATGGTTCTAACGCTATATATTCATACCGCCACGGTTAAGGGCAAAACAACATCATCTTCCGGTGGCTCAATCAATTGCTGGCAAATTATTTTATTTATGCTAAATTGTTAAAAACTTGACAAACACAGATGGAATGATGTAATATAATATTGTGGCAAACCTGATAATTGCTGTTGAATAAGATTTTTCAGGTATTATATAATAAAGGCAAGGGGATAGAAATGAAAACTATAAGAGTTTGTGTGGGAAGTTCCTGCCATCTTAAAGGTTCTTATGATATTATAAGAGAACTGGAGCGGCTTATAAGACAACATCAACTGGACCAGCAGGTGGAGCTTAAGGCTCAATTCTGCTTTGGGCATTGTACCAAACCCGTTTCAGTAAAGATTGATGAAAAAGGGCCTTATTCAGTGGACAAAGATAAAGTAGAAGATTTTTTCAGGCAAAAAGTATTGGGGGAAGACTAAATGGAGGTTATCAATTTTACCAAGGCGAATTGCAAAAATTGTTATAAATGTATCAGAGCATGCCCCGTTAAAGCCATACGAATGAAGGACAATCAGGCCGAGATTGTGGAGGAAAGATGCATCACCTGCGGCACATGTCTTACAGTATGCCCTCAAAATGCCAAAACGGTAAAGAGTGACGTGGAAAAGGTAAAAAGACTTATTGAAGAGGATAAGGATATAGCTGTAAGCCTGGCTCCTTCCTTTGCGGGAGCTTTTTGTTTTCAAAATTACGGTCAGGTGGTCAGCGCTTTAAAAAGGCTGGGGTTTTCGGCAGTTTATCAGACATCGATGGGGGCCCGCATTATAGCAGGAGATTATGCGAAAATATATAATGATAAAAGCATATCAAATATCATTACAACTGCCTGCCCTGCTGTAAATTACTTAATTCAAAAATACTACCCCGAACTGGTGAATTGCATGATTCCCATAGTATCCCCGATGGTGGCTCATGGAAGATATTTAAAAAAGGTTAAAAGACATTCAAAGGTGGTTTTCATCGGGCCATGTCTTGCCAAGAAAATGGAGATATACGATGATGATAGTAATGATATAGACGCTGTATTGACTTTTGAAGAAGTGAGAAAGTGGTTTTTTGAACAAGGCATAGACCCTGCTGCAGAATCCGACAATAAAGGCGGCTTTTCCGATGATGCAAATTTTTATCCTGTTCCCGGCGGTACGTTTTTAACCATAAAACCTTTGCTGAAGCAGCTATGGCGGCGCTTTATCAGCGTTGATGGTTTGGAAGCCTGCATGAAACTTCTTGAGGAGTTAAAAAAGGGAAAGCTTCAAAACACCTGGATAGAGATGAATGCCTGTCACGGAAGCTGCAGCAATGGACCGGCGGAGGGCAGTACAGATTGCGGTGTATTTGAGCGTATTGAAAGAATAAAGGATTTTGCTTGCAATACTAATGCAAGAGACAGAGAATATGCAGCCTTCACCGCTGAAGAATGTCAAAACATAGAACTATCGAAACATTTTTCGCCGAAAGTAGTTAAGATGAGATATCCTTCCGAAACAGAGATTAAAAATATTCTGAAAAAAATCGGCAAGATTGCCCCGGAAGACGAACTCAACTGCGGTGCCTGCGGTTACAATACGTGCCGTGAGAAGGCTGTTGCCGTTTACAACGGCATGGCTGAAATTCATATGTGCATGCCATACATGCGAAACAGAGCGGAGTCTTTTTCAAACATCATCATAGAATCGACACCGAATGCCATAATCGTGGTGGATAAAGACATGAATGTTCAGGAGATGAATCCATCGGCAGAGAAAATGTTCCAGATAAAGGCAGACAGAATTAAACATAAACCGCTCGGTAGTTTATTCAATGATGAGAATTTCAGGCTGGTTGGCACGACTTTTAAAAATATATTAAACAAAAAGGTGATAATAAAAAACTATGGCCTTATAACACAGCAAAATATTTGTTATTTAAAGGAACACAACCTTATTGTAGGAATAATTTCGGACATTACGGCTCAGGAGATGGCTCGGATGAAAAATATGGAAGTAAGGCAAAAAACACTGGAAACCACGCAGGAGGTCATCGAAAAGCAGATGAGGGTGGCGCAGGAGATAGCGAGTTTGCTTGGTGAAACCACGGCAGAGACCAAAGTGATGTTAAACAAAGTAAAACAACTGCTTATAGATGAAATACCGGGTGAAGAAAATGGATATAAGGACTGACATTTACTGGGAAAGCATAAACAAATTCGGAGAGGAACTCTGCGGTGACAGCGTGGAGTTAGTCCGCTGTTTCGGGAAAACCATTTTTGTAATGGCAGATGGCCTTGGAAGCGGTGTGAAAGCCAATATACTTTCTACCCTTACTACCAAAATAGCTGCTACGATGCTAAAAGGCGGGGCTTCAATAGAAGATACGGTAAAAACCATTGTATCCACGCTTCCGGTATGCAAAATCAGAAAGATAGCCTATTCGACATTTACGATAATTGTGATAGATGAAAAATGCAATTGCTATATAGTGGAGTATGACAATCCTCCGGTTTTTCTATTAAGGAATGGAAAGATTAAACATCTGAATGGGATGACACGGGAGATTGCCGGCAAATTAATCAAAGAGACCCATTTGAAGGCAGAGGAAAATGACATGCTGATAGCGGTGAGCGACGGAGTGGTGCATGCTGGAGTTGGTGGTCTTTTGAATTTGGGATGGCAGTGGGAGAATATAGCCGCATATATTGAGAAAATTTCAAAGACAGAGACAGCTCCAAGAAACATTGCAAGGATTCTGTCCACTGTTACTTCGAATTTTTATATGGAGCGGGCGGGAGACGATGCCACTATTGCGGCAATAAAGATAATAAGACCGCGAAGAGCAACAATATTTGCCGGTCCTCCCCAGAACATGGCCGACGATGAAAAAGTGGTTAAAATTCTTATGGAAAGCCCCGGGAAAAAAGTTGTATGCGGCGGAACTGCTGCCGGCATAGTGTCTCGAATATTAAAGCGTGAACTTGTCACCTCAACAGAATTTATAGACCCTGATGTTCCTCCCGCGGCAAGCATACAGGGGATCGACCTAGTTACGGAAGGAGTGCTCACGCTTGCACGCGCGAGACAGATATTGCGGCAGTTTGTTTTGCCTGGGGTGGGACTTTCTGAATTAAAGCAGATGGAAAAAAAAGATGGCGCCTCAAGGCTTGCGAAACTACTTGCAGACGCCACGGATTTAACCTTTCTGCTGGGAAAAGCAGTAAACCCCGCGCATCAGAATCCAGATTTTCCGGGAGACTTATCCATAAAGCTGAACATAGTTCGCGATATAATAGTGATATTGGAAAAAATGGGAAAAAACGTTAATGTAATGTACTTTTAATTCAATTTTTTATCCATCTTTATTTTTACATCTTTTCTGGTGCCGGGCTGGTTGCTTTCCAACTGTGCCATTTGAGATCGGACCTCGCGCGGATGCGGCCTTCCTGCAGGCTTGAAAATATTGGCTCCCGTTTCTTGCCGTGCAAATGTCCTTTTCTGAGCAAAAAGCTTTTTCTTAAATGCCATATGAAACCTCCCTGAGTCAGCGAGTCAGGGGACGGTTCTCTGACTCAATCCGTCCCTGAATTAGGCTGAAACTTACTATGTTTGGTCTAGATCTGTTAGAACCTTATCGAACAAATTTATGTTGCATCTTCCCCTCTCCCAGTGAATGCACGTCTCGCAGCTCACCATTTTTTCTTCAGTGATGGATGAATTTATTCCGGATGCATTGCTGTTATTAACATAACCGGGACACATTTCACCCACTGCATGAAGTTGAAATTTGCTTACCATATATCCTGCCTCCCCGAGATTTTATTTTTATAATATGGTTCTATCGAATGCTAATTCATACATTTGATATTATTTTTTGATATAACACTTAAAATATTACAAATAATTAAGGTAAAATATGGTTGCTTGCCGTTTGTTTCGACAATTGTTATTGCTGACAATAAAAGGTTGTGATAAAATGGGACTGATGTTTATTGATGCAGGGTTGCCCGCAAAGAAGGGAGATTAAATGAACCTCGAGCAATTGCTTGATAGTATAAAGACTAACGAACGATTCATGCAAAATGTGACTCATTGGGAGATTATACCCCAAAAGCCGGCTGAGTATGAAGATTTTCCTCTATATCTCAACGAAAAACTGATAAATGTTCTGAAAAAAAAGGGCATCCACCGGCTTTATTGCCACCAGAGGCAGGCTCTCGATGAGGTGAAGGCAGGACATAATGTGGTTGTAGTTACACCTACGGCATCCGGAAAGACCTTGTGCTACAACCTTCCGGTGCTTAATGAATTGATGGCCGATAAGAATGCCAGGGCAATATATCTTTTTCCGACAAAGGCCCTTTCCCAGGACCAGGTATCGGAACTCATGAATCTGGTGGACGCCATGGGAGAAGACATAAAAACATTCACCTATGACGGGGATACTCCTGTCAGTGCCCGGAATGCCATAAGAAAAGACGGCCATATAGTGGTCACAAATCCCGATATGCTGCATACCGGAATTCTTCCGCACCATACTAAGTGGATTAAACTTTTTTCGAATCTCAAATTCGTAATCATTGATGAAGTGCACATATACCGTGGAGTTTTTGGCAGCCATACCGCCAATGTTCTGAGGCGACTTTTGCGAATATGCCGATTTTACGGTTCAAATCCCATTTTTATCTGCTCTTCCGCCACTATAGCAAATCCCAAAGAACTGGCCGAGAAGCTGACCGGACAAAACATGATACTGATAGATAGAAACGGCGCTCCTTCAGGGGAAAAAAATATAATTTTTTACAATCCCCCGGTGGTTAACCGTCAATTGGGGATAAGAAGGAGCAGCATCCTGGAAGCAAAGAATCTGGCCCTCATATTTTTGAAAAACAGCATTCAGACTATAACTTTTGCCAGGAGCCGTCTCGCTGTCGAGCTTCTCCTTACTTATATCAAAGAAGAATTGAAAAAGAGTCCATATCTTGCCGAAACGGTAAGGGGATACCGTGGCGGTTATCTGCCAAAAGAGCGCCGAGAGATAGAAAGGGGTCTTAGACAGGGGGAAATCCTGGGGGTCGTAAGCACCAATGCACTGGAACTGGGAATAGATATAGGCAATTTGGATGTCAGCATCATTGCCGGGTATCCCGGCAGCATTTCAAGCACGTGGCAGCAGGCAGGAAGAGCCGGCAGGAGGATGGCGTCTTCTGTATCGATTTTGGTGGCTTCCAGCAGCCCTTTAGACCAGTTTATAATAAACCATCCCGATTACTTTTTTGAGGCATCGCCCGAAAACGGGCTCATAAATCCGGACAATCTATACATACTCGTTAGCCACATAAAATGCGCCGCTTTTGAATTGCCCTTTGAAGATGGAGAGACTTTTGGAGAAAAAGGCATTGATGAAATTCTGGCTTTTCTGGAAAACGAAAGGATTCTGAGGCACGCGGGCGGCCGATGGCACTGGATGGCTGAGTCCTTTCCGGCAGATGACATCAGTCTCCGAAGCGCTACACCGGAAAACTTTGTTGTGGTAGATATCACAGAGGGAGCAAGAGTTATTGGGGAAGTTGACAGATTCAGCGCGCCAATGATGATTCACGAGGAAGCCATATACATCCATGGAAGCCAGCAATACCAGGTGGAAAAGCTGGATTATGAAGAAAAGAAAGCATATGTCAGAAAAGTTGATGTGGATTATTATACCGACGCCAATCTGGCAGTGGAAATAAAGGTTCTGGAAGAATTCAAACAGGATTCCGAAGAAAATTTTAAAAAACACATGGGCGAAGTCATGGTTACCGGTCTAGCCACTATGTTCAAAAAGATAAAGCTTTTTACGCACGAAAATGTGGGTTCCGGCCCTATACACCTGCCGCCCGAGGAAATGCATACGACAGCATTCTGGATATCCATTCCGGAAGATATAGAGGGTCTGTCAAAGGAAGAACTCCAATCCGGATTGCTGGGCCTATGCAATGTAATGGCAAACGTCGCACCACTCTATCTGATGTGCGATCCAAGAGATATTAGAGGTGTGGTGCAGATAAAGTCACCTTTC
Source organism: Tepidanaerobacteraceae bacterium (assembly GCA_024655905.1). Classification (GTDB taxonomy): domain Bacteria; phylum Bacillota; class Thermosediminibacteria; order Thermosediminibacterales; family Tepidanaerobacteraceae; genus JANLFP01. The sequence goes on along the minus strand of JANLFP010000008.1, from coordinate 11,736 downwards.
ACACTGAAACCAACAATTTATATTTATGACAATTATCCAGGAGGTGTCGGGTTTTCGGAGAAACTGTATGATATGAGTCGGATGCTTTTGAAGGCGGCCAGGCAGGTTATAATGGAATGCAGCTGCGAGGATGGATGCCCATCCTGCGTGGGGCCATACCAGGAAGTGGGTTCCGGCAGCAAGAACTACGCCTTAAAGATAATAAAACATGCCTTGTCTTCAAGAGAGGTGGTTTGAGTTGAACCTCTACGATAAGCTGAAAGTCTACATGGGCGGCGGTGAAAATCGGCACGGTTTGCAGTCTTATGACCGGAGAACTAAATCAGGAAACTTTTTGGGAGTTCAAAAAAGCGAGCAAATAGTCAGGGCATTAAATGCTGCTCCTGTAAAAAACCCGCTGGGAGAGCACCTGATAGCTGTAAATTCTTACGGAGATGCTTTCTGCCATGCCGGAGTAAAGCTTTCCGGAATCTTCGAAATACCGCCGGAAATTATCGCACTTATTGCGAAAGATAGCTGTTATAATGGTTTCAATTTCATGAAATCCGTATTCATTGATACAGAGACTACCGGTCTTGCGGGAGGTTCGGGCACCTATGCCTTTTTGATAGGCACGGGTTATTTTGAAGGGCGAAAATTCAAATTAATTCAATATTTTATGAGGGATTATGATGAAGAACCGGCTGTGCTGCACAGTTTAAAAAGTATGGTGAAAGAATTCGAATCCGTTGTTAGCTTCAACGGAAAAGCGTATGACATACCGCTTCTTGCAACAAGATTTTTAATCAATCGTATGGAAAATCCTCTGGATAAACCCTTTCACCTGGACCTTCTTTCATCGGCAAGGAGATTATACAAAGAGCGTCTGGCAAGTGTCAGTCTGCCGTCACTGGAGGCAAATCTTTTTTCAATGGAAAGGGAAGGGGACATATCTAGTTTTGAGATACCATCGATTTATTTTAAATTTTTGAGGGATCAAGACCCGAATCCTTTAAAGCCCATTTTCTACCACAATCGTATGGACGTCCTATCCATGGTAACTCTAATCATAAAAATGGCCGAAGCCCTGCAAAACCCCTTTGGCTCCGACAGTTGCGCAGAACAGGATTTTTACTGCCTGGGAAGACTTTATGAAGATATGGAGATGTTCGAGGAAAGCATAAAGAGTTATTCCAAAGCCCTGGAAATTACCGGAGTAAAGGAAAAGGCTTATATCAGGCTTTCGCTTTTATACAAACGCCTGGGCAAATGGGATGCAGCGCAAAAGCTTTGGATTCAGATGGTTCAAGACAATATACATATGAGCTTTGCACTGGTCGAGCTTGCCAAAATGTATGAACATAGAACAAGAGAATATCAAAAAGCAGAAAAGGCTGCACGCCATGCGCTGGAGCTGGCATATAAAAAGAAAAATCTAACGAATGCAGTTGCAGAACAGGAAATAAAGGATCTTAAAAAACGCTTGGCAAGGATAATGTCAAAACAGGGGAAACCCATTAAAAATAATTTTTTTGAAGGAGGCAATTGCTTATGAAGGACACGGTAAAAATGGCGGCGGAGCTCATGGCATTATCCGCCAGAACCGCTCCAAAGGCTGCGGGCAAGGATTTCATAGAAATAAAAATCGTCGAAGGCGAAGATTTAACCAGACTGGGCAAAGAAATGGCCGCCTATGGTGAAAAAACGGGCAAAAAAAACTACGATAGAGATGGTAAAAATGTGGAAAACTCCGACGCAGTACTGCTCGTGGCACTAAAAGAATCCAAAAAAGCGGGCCTTAACTGTGGAGCCTGTGGATATCCCGAATGCTCAAAATTGCCTCCCTTAACGGAGGGGCCAGAATTTGCCGGTCCCGTTTGTTCGTGGAGGCTCATTGACTTAGGTATAGCAGTAGGTTCCGCCGTCAAAACCGCGAGCATTCTGAACGTTGACAACCGCATCATGTACCGCATAGGTGTGACGGCCCGCAAGTTAGGATATATTGAAGGAGAAATAGCAATCGGCATTCCCCTTTCTGCGACCGGAAAGAATATCTATTTTGACAGATAAAATAAATATAAAATTATAGCAGAATTATTATTAATAGCCCGGAAAACTATCCGGGCTTTATAAATGCAATAAGTGCACGTTTGTTAATAAATATGAAATTAATTTCACCAATGAAAATATTTTTGAAAAATGCCAAAAACCTCTGGAAATATTTCGTGAGTTAGTATAAAATAATAAAAAAGCAGCAATTCGGAGGTGTTTTGTGATGAAGTTTTTTCTCGATACAGCAAATGTAAACGAAATACGTGAAGCGGCATCGCTGGGAGTCATTTACGGCGTCACCACGAACCCCACTCTTGTATCAAAAGAGGGCAGGGATTTTAAAGAAACCATTTTGGAAATTACATCCATAGTTGACGGTCCTATCAGTGCCGAAGTGGTAAGCCTTGAAGCTGAAGGAATGGTTAAAGAAGCTCTGGAAATTGCCGCATGGCATCCAAATATTGTTATAAAAATCCCCATTATATGGGAAGGCTTGAAGGCAGTAAGCCAGCTAAGCAAAAAAGGCATCAAGACCAATGTTACACTGGTGTTTAACCCAAACCAGGCACTCCTTGCGGCAAGGGCAGGCGCAACTTACGTCAGCCCCTTTGTAGGAAGATTCACAGATATCAGCCAGGATGGCATCGCGCTTATATCGGATATTGCAGAGATTTTCAGCATACACGATATACATACCCAAATTATAGCGGCAAGCATCAGGACTCCCATGGACGTTATCGCCGCAGCAAAGGCGGGAGCCGATATCGCTACAGTCCCGTATAAAGTTCTTCAGCAGATGGTAAAACATCCTCTGACGGATATAGGTGTGGAACGTTTCCTGGAGGATTGGAAGAAGGTGCCTAAAAAGAATTAGCTTTTTGAAGGTTATATAATGGAAAGGCGGCAGTAGATTAACTGTGTTTGAATCTACTGCCGCCTTTAACATTGTCAACGCTTGTTTTCCGGCCCTCGTTCCGGGTCGATAAGCTTTCTCAATCCTCTTATCCTATCCAAATCTTCCTTTCGCTCTGCCGTCTTAAGATTAAATTTCACCTTGTGCTGAGAATCATCTATTATTCTGATTCTTTTCTGCCTTCTTTCCATGACAAAGCCTCCCACAAGAAATTTCCGCAATTATTATTGGTTTTATTGGAACACATTATGCGATAGAGCGGATTCTTCGAAGTGCAAATCTACTGTTAATCTGGTATAATAAAATGGGCTCGCCGATTAAGATGTTTTAGAAAACCAAGGAGGTTCCATAATGCCTAAACTAGCAAGGTCTTTGATTGTTTTTTCTGTAATGCTTTTTTTGCTGACAGGATGTATTGCAAAGAACAGAGAGAATAACCAAAATACACCGGTAGCTCCACAAACTCAAAAAGTAATTTTATATTTTCTTGATAACAACGGCAAACAGTTGATTCCTGAAGAAAGACAGATTCCATCGGATGGAAACCTATTGGAGTCAATAGTCAAAAAAATAATCGAAGGCCCGGAAGAACCAGGAATATTGCCGGTAATATCACGGGATGCAGATGAGTATTTACTGGAATCGGCCGACTGGTATGATACAAACGGAGTAATGGTTAAATTTAGAGAAGAAGCGAAACAATATCTTGATAAGTCACCGGCCTTTATACAATCCATAGTGCTCTCCTTAACTCAAATCAAGGATGTTGAAAAAGTGGCCATCGAAGTTAATAATAAACCCTATGATAATGGGCAAAATGGGATTTATGTACGGACAATAAAAACAGGCCCCGTTTATGTGAGCAAGAGCCGGCAGGAATACCTCAAAGACCTTGCAGAAAGCGGCAAGGGAGACTGGCTGTATGACCCTGTGGCAGTGGCCAGGAAGGAATCTGGAGCTTTCGGTTTTTTGCCCGAGGATGATTATGCGTTAGTATTGAAAAAAAGCCAGGGAAATCAAGACACCGGAGAAGCCTATGTAAATGTAAAACACAAGGAAGAGCAATATACCATTCAGCTCATTCAGCCTTTTGGCCCCGGGGGAAAAAGTATATGGATATTAAACCACATATCCAGAAAAGTGACACCTATACCTGAATCAGACCCCAAAGCCGGTGAGGCATTTATATATGGCAGGGTAAAGAACGTTGACCCGGATAAAAGGATTATAATCATTGAAAGAGAATACGTTGACTCACCCGACATACGAATAAAAGCCGGTCCGGACATTTACGTATTGCCTGATGCCATCATCCATTATCAGGAGAAAACAGGCGTTTCCACCTCCGGATATGTATATGATGAATATGATGTGGATTTAAAAGATATTAAGGCAAATGACGAATTGGGCATAATTATCACAAAGGATAAAAAAGCTCGGGCAATTATAATTTCCAGCAGACAATGATGATTTGTTTTTTTAAGGGGAATGGAGGAATCTATTCCCCAATTTTTTATTATTGATTTTTGCATGCCAATTGTTTTGGCGTTAGCGACCGTTATATGTGATTTTTATCACAATTCTTGACAAACAAAAACAAACAGAGTTATAATGTATATGAACTAATGATTAATAAAAGCACAATTGTTCAAGGTGATTTGATGAACAAAAATAAAGATAATCGATTGCTTATAAGAATCGCACACATGTATTATGACGAAAACAAAACACAACAGGAGATTGCTGACAGGCTCGGCATTTCAAGGCCGTCCATCTCCAGGCTTTTACAAAAAGCTAGAGAGGAAGGTATTGTCGAAATAAAGATTAATTACGGGGATAGTTTTGCCCGCCTTGAGGATGCGCTGGAAAAAACATTCGGAATAAAAGAAGTTATTATTACTCCTTTTGAAGAAGAAGGCGAGGGCCTCAAGAAGCTGCTGGCAGAAGCCACAGCGGGATTCCTCGTGAGAATCTTGAAAGACGGCGATATCGTTGGTGTTTCCATGGGAACAACTCTTGCCTATATATATGAATATCTAAAAAACGCCCCCAGACTTAAAGTCACATTTGTGCCGCTGATAGGCGGCGTAGGTCAGACCAGGCTAGATGTTCACTCCAATCATATCGTCATTAATCTAGCAAGAGCGTTTGATGGAGAATGGCAGCTGCTACATGCACCGGCTATAGTGGACAGTATAAATGTGAAAAATACCATATTGTCGGATAAAAATACCAGGCAAGTTATGGAATTCGCGGAAAAATCCAGTGTTGCGCTTATAGGAATAGGCTCGCCTCTGACGTCGCATTCAACCATTTTTCAAACCGGATATTTTACCGAAAAGGAACTCGAGGAACTCAAAAATGCCGGGGCAGTCTGCGACCTGTGTTCCATTTTTTTAGATAAAAACGGCAAATTATGTCCGGTTGAAATAAATCAAAGGGTCATAAGCATATCGCTGGAAAAACTCGATAAAATCCCGATCGTAATCGGTGTGGCTGGGGGAAGGGATAAGCAGGAAGCCATTCTCGCGGCCCTTAAAGGCAAGCACCTGGATGTTCTTATAACGGATGAACATACCGGCAATTTTCTTCTTAGCAGGAACTGAGGGGAGATAAATATGTGGGTGAAGCTTTTGCTGGCAGCCGGCCTTATGTGGATTTTTCAGGGAGTATTGACGTATTTTCAGATAAAAGATTTACAAGTTAAATTAAAAAAAATGAAAGAAAAGGGAATAGTAGGCATTGGAACTGTCAAAAATCGCTTCGGTTCCGGCGCTATAGTGATTTTATCGGTTGATGAGACGGGAAGAATTATAGAAGCACAGAAAATGACGGGAGTATCGGTTTTTGCGAGATTCAGGCATTTGCCGGAGTTGAAGGGTTTGCATTACTGGGAAGCACCTGGAGCGATTGATGAATCCAACAAGGTTTTGTTAAAAGCTGTTGCCGCGGCATCTGATTTTTTATCTAAAAAAATGAAGGCAGACTGTTCTGTTATGACTGAAACATTTTTTTAAGCGATATATTCATAATAAGTTATATTATGAAAAGATTAAGCAAATACTCAGAATTTTTCAAGGAGGTGATGTCCGGAAAATCAATTTTAGTATTCAGACTTATCTCTTCATGTATTTTCAAAAATTCTGGAGGTGGAGAATGTGGATGTATTAGCAAATTTTGCCCAGGCTTTTATTGGTCTATTTCAGCAGGGTGGCCAGACATTTCTGGGACTTGCAGGTGGAATACTACCCACCTTGATAACTCTTATGACAGCCGTTAACGCATTGACAAAGTTTGTAGGGCAAGACAGAATAAACGGTGTTGCCCAGGCAGCTGGCAAAAATACCATATTGAGATATACGATTATGCCCGTGCTTGCAGTATTTTTCCTCACAAATCCTATGGCATATACTTTTGGAAGATTCTTGCCTGAAAAATACAAACCCGCATTTTACGATGCGGCAGTTTCTTTCGTTCATCCGATTACCGGTCTGTTCCCTCATGCAAATCCCGCCGAACTTTTCGTTTATATGGGTATTGCGCAGGGAATACAGCAATTGGGTTTGCCTCTCGGCCAACTGGCCATACGATACTTTATAGTAGGCGTTATAGTAATTTTTATCCGCGGCTTGGTTACCGAATGGCTTACTCTTAGAATGATGAGACAGAGAGATTTGGCATAGGAGGGGAGAAAAATGGAATATAAAGCGGTTAAAATAGAAAAAGGCGCCAGTGGCTGGGGCGGGCCTTTAATCATAAGACCATCTGCCGGCAAGGATAAGATAGTATCGGTGACTGGAGGCGGGATTGACCCCGTGGCTCAAAGGATAGCAGAACTCACCGGAGGAACAGCTTTTGACGGGTTCAAGTCGTCGGTGCCGGAAGACCAGATATGCTGCGTGATTATTGACTGCGGCGGCACAGCGAGATGCGGGGTTTATCCAAAGAAAAGGATTCCTACAATAAATCTCACTCCTGTAGGCCAGGTAGGACCTCTGGCTCAATATATAAAGGAGGATATATATGTTTCCGGAGTAAAACCGGAAAATGTGATTCTCGCATCAGGCGAGGAAGCAGGAAGGGCTGTTTCGGCAAATGCAACAAAGGAAGATAACGCTAAAGTTATGGCTAAAAAGAACGGAAATGGCAGCGGCCGCAAAATGGGATTTATAGAAAAGATTGGGCGCAGCATGGGGGGAGTAGTGGGCATACTCTATCAGGCTGGCAGAGAAACCATAGATCAGATAATAAAAAACATATTGCCCTTTATGGCTTTTGTCGCTACGCTTATAGGAATCATTTTAAAATCGGGAGTGGGCGACTGGATAGCCCATGTCATATCTCCCATGGCGGGAACGCTGCCCGGACTGTTGATCATTTCTGTCATCTGCGCCATACCGGTTCTTTCACCTCTGCTGGGGCCAGGAGCGGTAATAGCTCAGGTGGTAGGAGTGCTGGTGGGTGTTGAAATAGGCAAAGGAAACGTTCCCCCACAGTTTGCTTTACCTGCTCTGTTTGCCATAAATCCTCAAGTCGGATGCGATTTTATACCCGTAGGCTTGAGCCTTGGAGAGGCTGAACCCGAAACTGTGGAAGTAGGCGTGAGTGCTATTCTGATTTCAAGGTTGATAACAGGGCCTCTTGCAGTATTGATTGCATTTCTGTTCAGCTTTGGGCTTTATGCAAAATAAATGCAATAAAGGAATAATTATAAGAAGCTGTGGCGCCGAAAGGCGCCATAGCCCTTGAAGGAGGAGCTCTATGAAAAAATATGAAGTAACGGTAACGGGTGTCGGTGAACTTGTGAAAGAATTCCTGGGGCAGAAGATTATAGTGCTTTTTAATGAAAATGCACCCCTGGAGTTGCAGGAAATTTCAGTGCTTCATACTGAGGGGGAACTTTTGGACGATATAAAGGCGGGAGACAGACTTAGCTTTGGAGAACGAGTTTATACAATTACAGCCGTGGGTGAAGTTGCGAATAAAAATATGAGGCGCATGGGCCATACCTGCCTTAAGTTTGACGGCAAGACTTCCCCAGAATTGCCAGGAGACATACATCTTTCAGGTGAATATCCGCCCGAGGTGAATCTGGGGGAAAAGATTATCATAGAAGGTTAAAAAAAATTATTTAGAGGAGATGTTATAATGCTGAATTTAAACACAAAGTTAAAACAGCTTGAGGAAAGTGGAAAGAGGATAAATATAGGTCTGGTGGGCGCAGGCCAGATGGGCCGGGGTATGACCAGCCAGATGTTCTGCATGAAAGGAATCAGACCCGCTGTTATTTCCGATATTAATCTGGAAAATGCAAAAAGAGCTTATACACTTGCAGGTATAGTCAGCGACGATATTGTTGTGGCAAAAACCACTGTTGAAGCCGAGGAAGCCATCAGCAAGGGTAAGTACGTAATAACCGATGATTTTGAAGTAGTAACGAAGGCCCTGCCAGTAGATGTGGTTATTGACGCCACTGGAGTTCCGGAAGTAGGGGCACAGCTTGCTCTGGAATCAATCTACAACGGTAAACATATTGTAATGCTGAATGTGGAAACAGATGTGACGGTAGGGCCGATCCTAAAAAAAATGGCGGATAGCGCCGGAGTGGTTTATACTGTATCAGCGGGCGACGAGCCCGGTGCAATCAAAGAATTGTATGATTTCGCCGATGCCATGGGTTTTGAAGTGGTGGTGGCAGGAAAGGGCAAGAACAATCCTTTAAACCTTGAAGCGAATCCCGATACCGTGAGAGAAAAAGCTGAAGCGCAGAAAATGAATCCCAAGATGCTGGCATCTTTTGTGGACGGGACCAAGACCATGGTGGAGATGACAGCTGTTTCAAATGCAATAGGTTTTTTACCAACAAGAAGGGGTTTAATCGGTCCTCAAGCTTCTGTTAAAGAGCTGCCGAAGCTTTTGAGTTTGAAAGCGGAAGGAGGAATCCTGGATAGATACCAGGTAGTGGAATTTGTAAACGGAATAGCGCCGGGAGTATTTTTAATCGTCAGGACAAACCTTGAAGCCGTAAGGGAGGAAATGGCATATCTTTCAATGGGCGAAGGACCGAATTATGTGTTATATAGGCCGTATCATCTCACCAGCATTGAAACTCCTCTATCAGCGGCCAGGGCGTATATCTATCGCGAACCGACAATAGCTCCGAAAGGCGCTCCTGTTTCGGAGACGGTTACCGTAGCTAAAAAAGATTTGAAAGCAGGTGAGCATTTGGACGGTATTGGCGGGTACACTATATATGGAGTGATAGACACTTATGAAAATGCCAGAAAAGAAAATGCGCTTCCAATTGGCCTTGTAAATAAAAATGTCGTATTAAAAAAAGATATCAGGAAGGGCGAGACCATTACCTACGATGCGGTAGAACTTGATGAAACATCTCTCATTCTCCAGTTGAGAAGAATGCAGGAGAAATTGATAAAATAGCGGCATATATTGTGGAAGATTAAGTACAAAGGGCGTCAAGCCCTTTCTCTTTCGACTTGTTTTAATGGCATAAAAATTGCATAGAATTAACAAATGGAATATAGTTTCACTAATGTTCTAACAATCGAAAAAGGGAGTTGATCATATGTCTCTCACAAGAGACAAGAAATTATGGATGTACCGCAAGATGCTGGAAATAAGGCATTTCGAACTGGAAGTAGACAGGCTTTTCAAAGCCAACATGATATGGGGCACCTGCCACCTGTCCGTAGGAGAGGAGGCCTCTGCCGTAGGCTCCATCGCAGCCCTGGAAGACGGTGACATGATAACAAGCACCCACCGCGGGCATGGGCACTGCCTTGCCAAAGGCGGAGAATTGCCCGAGATGTTCGCAGAACTTTTAGGTAAAGAAACCGGCTACTGCCGGGGCAGAGGAGGCTCCATGCATATAGCAGACCTGGAAAAAGGCAATCTGGGTGCTAACGGTATAGTTGGCGGAGGCATACCCATAGCCACAGGCGCGGCCCTGGCCTCAAAAATGAAAAAAGACGGCAAAGTAACCCTGTGCTTTTTCGGAGACGGAGCGGCAAACCAGGGCTGTTTCCATGAGGCGGTAAACCTTGCCGCTGTAAATAAACTCCCCATAGTCTACATCTGCGAAAACAACCTGTACGGCATGTCCGTGCCATTCAGAAAAGCAAGCTCGGTAGAAAACATAGCCGACAGAGCAGCGGCATACAGCATGCCGGGCAGAGTGGTTGACGGCAACGACGTGGAAGCCGTATACGAAGCGGTAAAAGAAGCCGTAGACAGAGCAAGAAGAGGAGAAGGTCCCAGTTTGATAGAAAACAAAACATACCGCTGGCTGGGCCACTCAAAGAGCGACGCCAACGTATACAGGACAAAAGAAGAAATAGAAGAATGGAAGCAAAGATGCCCCATCAAGCGATACAGGCAAAAACTCATAAATGACGGCGCGGCATCGGAACAAGAACTGGACAGAATAGAAAAAGAAGTAGAACAAGCCATACAGGAAGCCATAGAATACGCAAAAAACAGCCCCGAGCCAAGAGTAGAAGACATCATGGACGGCGTATACGCATAGATATAGAGGGCAACAGCGTTAAACCTGCCGTTAGCTGTTGACGCCCCTCTGATAAAACAAAAAGAAAAACGAAATAAAAAGCCTAAACGTGGAGGAGATAACCATGCCAGAAAAACTGTATATAGATGCCTTGAGAGAAGGCCTGCGGGAAGAAATGCTGCGCGACGAAAACGTATTCATAATCGGCGAAGACGTGGGCCTATACGGCGGTGCTTTTGGAGTTACAAAAGGCCTTTTTCAAGAATTTGGCGAAGACCGCGTAAAAGACACCCCCATATCAGAGGCCGCCATAGCGGGAGCAGCAGTAGGAGCTGCCCTGTGCGGCATGAGGCCCGTGGCCGAGATAATGTTCTTTGACTTTTTCACCATAGCCATGGACCAGCTCGTAAACCAGGGGGCCAAAAACCGCTACATGTTCGGAGGAAAAGCAAAAGTGCCAATGGTGATAAGAGGCCCTATGGGATGCGGGACGGGAGCCGCCGCCCAGCACTCCCAGAGCTTTCCCGCGGTATTTGCCCACTTCCCGGGCCTCAAAGTCGTCATGCCTTCCACGCCGTACGACGTAAAAGGCTTAATAAAAGCCTCCATAAGAGACGACAATCCGGTAGTATTTGCTGAACACAAGCTGCTATACAGAGTAAAAGGCGAAGTGCCCGAAGAAGAATATATAGTGCCGCTGGGCAAAGCCGATATAAAAAGGAAGGGAAAAGACATCACCATAGTGGCCGGCTCAATCATGGTCATAAGAGCCTTGGAAGCCGCAAAACAACTCGAACAAGAAGGAATAGACGTGGAAGTGGTAGACCCCAGGACCTTAAAACCCCTCGATATGGGCACCATAGTGGACTCCGTAAAAAAGACCGGCAGAGTAATCATAGTAGAAGACGACCCCATGAGCTTCGGATGGGGAGCGGAAGTTGCCGCAGGAATCGCATCAAGCTCTGCCTTTGACTACCTGGACGCCCCCATAAAGCGCCTGGCGGGTTTGGACATCCCGATTCCATACAACCCCAACCTGGAAAAACACGCCGTTCCGCAGGTGGAAGACATCGTAAAAGCAATAAAAGACATACTGGAGTAAAAAAGCTTTCATTAAAAAAAAAGAAAAAAACGATAAAACAGCGGTAGCTTTTTTGAAATGCGCTACGGAAAGCCATATATTAAGGATAATCTATGCTTTCCTGCGCATTATAAAAAAGCTTTCATTAAAAAAAAAGAAAAAAACGATAAAACAGCGGTAGCTTTT
>JANLFP010000007.1 GCA_024655905.1 Tepidanaerobacteraceae bacterium | reverse complement strand
ATGGTGGCTAAAGTTGTCAAGACATTTTTTTGACCTTATATAAGGTGATAAAATTCTCATCCTCCTTTGTTAAAGTTTGGTAATATAATACACAAATATAATATATTAATGTTAGCCACTTTCATTGCCTCATCAATTGATCCGGCTGTTTTAAAAAGTGGGTGCGACAGGGGGACGGTTCTTGAATTGTCGCATGCTTGAAATTTCCTCTCATCTGTCATATTATAATTAATAGGAGAGGAGTGGTGTTAAGTGGTCTGGTTCATAATCAGGCTTGCCCTCTTTTATCTATTCTTCGTGGCGCTCATACCCACTTTTTTCGGCCGCACATTTCATTACAACGTTATCTGGGCAAAAAAGGATGAGACTTCGTGGGTTGCAATAACATTCGACGACGGCCCTGACCCCAGGTATACGCCCGAGCTTCTTTCGCTTCTGGAGAAATACGATATAAAAGCCTGTTTCTTCCTTCTGGCGGAAAAAGCCCAGAAATACCCAGCTCTGGTGCAGGAAATTGTCAAAAGAGGTCATCAAATAGGCTTGCACGGATACCGGCACTGTATGAACTGGCTCTTGGGGCCCAAGGCTACTTATCTGGAAATAAAAAAATCCGTGGAGGTAATTAAAAAAATCACCGGCAGGAATATTTACTACTACAGGCCGCCATGGGGGCTTTTTACAGCTTTTGTATATCGCTGCGTGCGGAAAATGGGCATGAAAATCGTGATGTGGAGCTTCATGAGCTGGGACTGGAAGTATAAGAAACCGAATAAAATAGCAAATTATGTGCTCAAAAAAGTCCGGGGCGGAAATATACTTATATTTCACGACAGCAGCACCAATATCGGATGCGATAAAAACGCACCCGAAGCCATGATTCAGTCTCTGGAGTACATAATTAAAGGGCTCCGGAAGAAAAACCTTGAAATTGTGGATATAAACCGTTTTGTAGAAAAGTGGTCCGCATGAAGAGAGTAATTATAAAGATGTGGCTTATATGGGAATCCGTATTCGAAGTGCTGGCAGGCATTCACCCGGTGCCGGGCGGATTTTTCCGCATTGCCGTGAGAAAATACCGCGGCGGCAGATTGATTTGCAGCGATGGTACAATATTGAATCCCGGCGACAGATACGGAGAACTGCATTTAAACAATAGATTCTTCGCAGTTCTTTCACAAAAGGGCGGTTCACCGGCCTTTTTGGGCATTTCTTCGCTCCGGGAGGCAAAAGCTGCGCTTTCGGCCCTGAAAGAGTATGCAGAATCAAATCCGCTTTTAAAAGATATCCATGTTTTCATGGGGTATACCCTGCTCAACAGAGGAGTGGCGAGACTTGGATTTGAAGTGCGCGACATAAATTCTGGTTTTATAAGAAATGTGGCATCCTGGTATGAAAAAGTCCTGCTCGCCGTCCTCCACCCGGAGGGTCTAAAGCGCATCATGTCAAAAAAATTGGTTTCCAAACAGATTTTTATAACGAAAAAGAGTCTGGAGAAGCTATATTAATTTCTCATCAATACTCATCGCCTCAATATAATCTTCCCGCGTGTTTACATTGAAAAAATCATAATATTGCTTTTTGCAGCACACGTTTTCCACGTCCAGAAAAAATGTTTTCACCATTGGAAATATATCCCGGAGCTTTGGCGGGCCGGGATTTTTCAGCAGGTGTTTGATGGGGCCCATGCAGGTTTTTCTATAAACAGCATGCAGCGGCTCGACATATTTGCCTCCGATCCGGGGGCATATTAAATCGAACTCAGGGCTTTGGTCCAGCAAAATCTTGATAAGTTCCCCGTTTAGAAAAGGCATGTCGCAGGCACAGAAAAATCCGGCCTCGCTTTGCATTTTCAAGAGGCCGGTATATACGCCGGAAATAGGGCCGCGGCTTTCCACGGCGTCTTCGCATAATGCTTGCGCCAGGCCTGCGGCTTTAAAATCCTCCGGCCTGTTGGCGACGATGATTATTTCATCAAAAATATGTTTTAAGACAAGAACTTCCCTCTCTATAATCGTAAGCCCTCCGATTCTGAGCAGGGCTTTATTCTGTCCCGCAATGCGGGATGACTTGCCTCCAGCAATAATGACTGCGGAAAATCCCATTTTGACCCCCATTCCGCCGCTAATGCTGGCGGCACAAGTAGTAGTGAAAAGTATTTTTCAAGCTAAAAACACATCCCCGACTGTTTTATGCAGCGCCGCTGCTGTCAATGGTTTTCCACTTGTTGCAGCGGTCGCCCCACCGTGCTATGACTTTCCCTTCCATCTTGATGTTCACCACCTCGCAGCGGTTGGGGCACCCCCGGCACTCAAAGCTGTCTGCGGCAAAATTGATATCCGAAACACCGAAACCTTTGAATGCGGTGTTTTCCACGCCCGCTTCCCGCGCCAGCAGGGCCGCGCCGATGGCCCCCATGACGTTATGGTACCGGGGAACGTATACGGGCATACCGAGTGCTTCCTCAAAGGCCGCTTTCATGCCGCTGTTTGCCGCCACGCCCCCCTGGAACACCACCTTCGGCCGGATTTCTTTGCCTTTCCCCACATTGTTGAGATAATTTCTCACCAAAGCCTGGCAAAGTCCCCGGATTATATCTTCGGTTTTATAACCCAGCTGCTGCTTGTGAATCATGTCGGATTCTGCAAACACAGCGCACCTCCCTGCTATGCGCACGGGATTTTTGGACTTCAACGCATGGTCGCCGAACTCCTCGATGGGAATGCCCAACCTATTGGCCTGCTGGTCCAGAAAAGAGCCGGTGCCTGCGGCGCATACCGTATTCATGGCAAAATCGGTGACCACTCCGTCCCTTAAAATGATTATCTTGGAATCCTGGCCCCCTATCTCCAGCACCGTCTGCACGTCCGGAACCTCTTTCTGGGCCGCCACGGCGTGAGCGGTGATTTCATTTTTCACCACATCGGCACCCACTATGACCGCAGCCAGCTGGCGGCCGCTCCCGGTGGTGCCGGCAGCCTTTATATCCCATTTTTTTCTGTTTCTGAAGGAGAGCATCTTCATGCCTTCCTGCACGGCTTTAATGGGCTGCCCCTGGGTCCTTATGTAAACCGCCTCTTCCACATTCCCTTCCTCATCTATTATAACCAGGTTCGTGCTTACGGAACCAACATCTATGCCGAGATAATACGCCATCTAAGACATCTCCTTTGCAAGCTGCGATTTTGCCGATGAAAGCCTCATCTTTTTCCTTTTTGCAAAAAGCAAATCCACAAAAGCCTCGAGGCGGGTCCTCACGCCTTCTTTTCCGGTCTGCTCATCCAGTGTCAATGAGAGAAAACCCATTCCGCTTTCCTCACATACCCTGGGCAGTATGCTCTTTGCCACAATCTCGGGAATGCAGGTAAAGGGAGACAATTGAATCAGGCCGTCGAAGCCGCGCCTTGCAAAATGCACCGCATTCCCCACCGATTCTCTGCCGTGGCCCCCGCACATTTCTTTGAAATATGGAGAGGCGAGCTTTTTCACGTCCCTTTCTCCTGCCATATGAAAGAGGTCCATGACGGCATTGGACACTGTATATCCCGAAAGAAACATGGAGCGCTCCGCATATACCCCCAGTTCCCCCAGGGTTTCCTCTATTTCCAGGTTTGCCGATGGTTCCATCAGCACATATATTTCGCCCACGATGCCTATCTTCACCGGGTCAAAATCTTTTTTTTCTATACCGCCATAGAGCAGCTCCATTTCCCTCTCTATCTCTGCAAGCTCTTTTATGCTTTCGGCCTTCGCCACCAGGTCCACGCATTTCTTGTACACCCTCGTGGTTTCCCCTTTTTTCGCCTCCAGCGGCCTTGTTTTGTGAGACAGCCTTTCGGCCCTGTCAAGCAGCGTAAGTTCCTTCCAGATAAATCTTCCTATATTTATATAATCTCTGAAGGAAAGCCGGGCGTTAATCAGCTTTTTTATGCTGGCCATCAAATCGGAAAAGTGCCTACCCGGCGGTTCCAGAGTTATCATTTCGAATTTATAACCCAGATTTTTCAAGATTTTTTCCTGAAGGGTTGTGTATAAGCCCGCCCGGCACGGTCCGACTCCTCCGGTGGAAACCAGCGTGTCGGCTCCGGCCTCAAGTACCTGCACGTACGTGCCCAGCACTATTTTAAAAGGGTAGCAGGCAAATTCCGGTGCAAATTTGCATCCCAGGCTTATGGTTTCCGAATTGGGCCTGGGAGGCAGCACCACCTCATTGCCGAAGGCTTTCATCAGTTTTGCTATGGGAATATATGATGTGCCCATATACGGAAATGAAACCTTTCTCATGCCAATGCCGCCTCTTTCTTTGCCCTTTTTATCTTGAGCATATCCACAAAAGCTTCCAACCGGGTATTCAGCCCCTCCTGCCCGGTCTGTTCATCGAGCGTAATGGTGAGATACGGCATGTTCTTTTCCCTTGCCTCCAGTTCCATTACCTTATCGACTATAAAATCCGGGCCGCACCCGAATGCCGTAATATGTATGATACCGTCCACGCATCTGTTCTCAAAAAAATGATAGGCGGTCCTCACCACGCTGTTGCTGAAGGTCCAGAACAGATTTTTTTTGAGCTTTTTCGCCTGTTTCATTTTGTCTTTTTCGGGCACCATTTCCGGCGTCACCACATACACTCCCATGTTTATGAGCTTTTTAATGAGGTCCAGGCTCAAATAGGAATCATACAGCATATATGGGTATCCCACCACCCCCAGCCTTATGGGCAAATTTTTGCGCTGGGCCACTATCCCGAGGGGCGGAATCCCTCCCTGCAGGAATTGGTGGGCATAGTTCTTAAAACTGAAGATAGCTTTGATATATGCGTTGTAGGCGGTAAAAAATCCTTTTTTAAACCTTCTTGAAAGACTCATGCACAGCCAGAAAAGCCTCATCCTTTTTTTCCTTAAGTCTACTCTGACTTCCAGCATATTTTTAAAATCCTTCACCGAGCATGACAGCATATCTGGCAGGCCCAGGAATTTCGGGCAGAATGTAGCCTCAGCATTTATACTCACAAGCCTCGGTACGAACACGTAGTCAACTCGGTCCTTTAGGTTTCTGACATGCCCGTGAAACAGCTTTACGGGAACGCAGGCGTCGGTTATGGCATCTTCCACACCCTTATCCATGATTTCCTTGGTAGTCTCATCGGAAACCACTACTTCGAGCCCAAGTTTCTCAAAAAATGTCTTGATAAACGGATAATAGGCGTAATAAGCAAGTGCTCTTGGAATGCCTATTCTCATTTGAGGTCTCTCCTTATTATGTGTGTTTGTAAAATATATTTCCACGAGAATGCGGAAATTCCTTCAGAATTTGCCTGATTCATAAAAATTTAAGACTGCCGCTAAAAGCAGTATAAGGCGACAGCAAGAATTGTCACGGGTTCTTCCCTTGCCGTCGCCTCCCCTACTATTATACGCTAAAAATTAGAAATACGGGTAGTAATAGAAGAATTTTGCTTTGCAAAATCCTTCTTAATCCGACTTCTGACCTCTGACTTCTCACTTCTTACTTTGCAAGTATTCGTGAATAGAGGCCGCAGCCTTTTTGCCCGCCCCCATGGCCAGTATTACGGTAGCCGCACCTGTTACGATATCGCCCCCGGCCCAGACACCTTCTCTTGAGGTCCTGCCGTTTTCATCGGCGGCAATATAGCCGTATTTTGTCAGTTCAAGACCTTCAGTGGCTTTTATGAGCAGAGGATTGGGGCCGGTGCCTATGGCTATTACCACCGTATCCACTTCCATTGTGAACTCGGAGCCTTTTACGGGGACAGGCCTGCGGCGCCCGGAGGCGTCCGGCTCCCCGAGCTCCATGCGGATGCACTCGATGCCCTTTACCCATCCTTTTTCATCACCTAAAATCCTCACGGGGTTTGTAAGAAAATCAAAGATAATTCCTTCTTCTTTAGCGTTCTCGAATTCTTCCTGTCTGGCGGGCATTTCTTCCTCGGAACGGCGGTAAACTATATGGACCTCTTCGGCTCCCATCCTCAATGCGGATCTCGCCGAATCCATGGCCACATTGCCGCCCCCTACCACCGCAACCTTTTTGCCTACTTTGATGGGGGTGTCGGTTTCGGGGAAGGAATAAGCCCTCATGAGGTTGATTCGGGTCAGGAACTCATTGGCAGAATAAACTCCCAGGTAATTTTCGCCGGGAATTCCCATAAACTTCGGCAGGCCCGCACCCGTACCGATAAATACCGCCTCGTACCCCATGTCAAACAGATCATCAACGGTTAGCACCTTTCCCATGACCATGTCGGTCTTTACTTCCACTCCCAGCTTCTTTATGAAATCCACTTCCTCCTGGACGATGGCCTTGGGCAGCCTGAATTCCGGAATGCCGTACACCAGCACTCCTCCTGGTTTGTGGAATGCTTCGAAAACCGTCACATCATATCCCAGCTTGGCCAAATCTCCCGCACAGGTAAGGCTTGCCGGGCCCGAGCCGATAACGGCCACCTTCTTGCCAAGCTTTTCGGGAAGCTCCGGCGTCTTTACGCCCTTAGCACGTTCCCAGTCGGCTGCAAAGCGCTCAAGACGGCCTATAGCCACAGGTTCCCCCATTTTACCCACAACGCATTTTTGTTCGCACTGCTCCTCCTGGGGGCATACCCTGCCGCATACGGCGGGAAGGCTGTTAGTTTCCTTTATTACCTTGATTGCACCGTCAAAGTCCCTTTCCGCAATGAGCTTTATAAACCGGGGAATCTGCACCTGAACGGGGCATCCCTGCACGCATCCCGGCTTTTTGCACTGAAGGCAACGCTGGGCTTCATTTACGGCATCTTCTTGTGTATAGCCCAGGGCCACCTCGTTGAAGTTTCGCCGGCGAACCTCGGGTTTTTGAGCTGGCATTGGGGTTTTCTTTTTGCTCTTATTCAGCGGCATCTCTTTCGGCCTCCTTAATCTTCCCTGTCAATTTGCACTCGTGTGCTTCCTGAAATCTATCGGCAGATATTTTTTCCTCGTCCCTGTAAGTGGCCAGCCTCTTCATGAGCTCGTCAAAATCCACCTTGTGTCCATCGAAAGCAGGACCGTCCACGCAGGCGAACCTGGTCTCGCCGCCCACGCTCACGCGGCATCCCCCGCACATGCCCGTGCCGTCCACCATAATGGGGTTGAGGCTTACCATGGTCGGTATTCCGTAGGGCCTGGTTATATCGGCGCCTATCTTCATCAATATGGGCGGACCTATTATTATTATCTCGTCAAACTTTTCTCCCTGCTCCAGAAGTTCCTTGAGCACAACGGTCACAAACCCGTGACGGCCTTTAGAACCATCGTCCGTGCATACATACAGCCTGTCGCTGACAGCCTTCATCTCGTCTTCAAAAATCAGCATATCGGCCGTCTTGGCTCCGATAATTGAAACCACCTCCACTCCCTGCTCGTGAAGCATCTTGAGCTTGGGGTAGAGGGGCGCCACGCCGAGGCCTCCACCCACGCCCAGCACCTTTTTGTGATGGGGAAATTCCACCGGCACTCCCAGAGGACCCACGAAGTCCTGGAGCAAGTCGCCTGCCTTCATAGTGCCCAGCTCCCGGGTGGTCTTGCCCACCTCCTGGAACACCACCGTCACGGTGCCTTTTTCAGCATCGTAGTCCGCGATGGTGAGGGGAATCCTTTCTCCCCCTTCTCTTATCCTCAGTATAACGAACTGGCCCGGTCTGGCTTTTTTGGCCACCAGCGGCGCATCCATCACAAAAAGCTTGATGGAAGGAGCCAGATCCTTTCTTTCTAGAATTTTAAACATGATTGCCCTCCTTCTGTTTATTCAATATATTCAATATATACAACATTATTTCTCTATCCAATCTAAAATTCCTCTTTTTCGACAAAATAATCCGGCAATAAGAAAACAGTCGGGTTGCAGGAAACCGACTTTAAGATTCTTTAAAACAAAACTTTTTTGCCACTACATGTGTTTTTAAAACGTTCAGCGCGGTCATGCGTTCTACGGAATTCCTCACTCCTTCCTGGACTTGCTCTAAAATCGGTCTCAATGGCATGCCGTATTCAATTGTCAATTCCAGATTCAAAATTATCCCTTCGCTGCAATTTTCTATTGTTACCCTGCCGCCGGCCACCCCCTTCACCCGGCGGGCCGCATAAAGCGCGATTTGATTTACCGTGGTGTCTGATATGGTATATTTGCCCCTATAGCTGTAAGTGGGTCTCACCACGGTTTTTTCCGTAATAAGCACGTCTTGCTTGCCCTTCCTGTAAAAAATTCGCAGCGGATCCAGCAGATATCCTGAAAAATTCTTCTTTATTTCCAGGGTGGGCACCGGAATTACATGCTTGCCGTCAAGGCTCCTGATGCGCCTTGCGGTGTTTATCTCCGAAGGAGTCGATATATCCTCAATGTTTATTACTTTCTCAGGGAGAGGCAAGTCAAGGGCTTTGCATATGGACGCTATCATTTTTTGGGACGTCCCGATCACCAGGATTCCGCTGATGTTAAGCTCAGCTATCTTGTCCCTGACCTCCTGCGCATGGGCCGGGTCCTGAAAAATAGCCCTTTTTACCGCTCCCAGCTTGGTTTCCTCTCTTTTGGCCGATATGCCCGCCACAACTCTGTTGCCGTAAATCAAAAGACCGTCGTCTATAATATACTCCAGATTGTTCTGCCCGGCTACCAGCTGAGCCTTATGGCTCTTGCCGGTGCCGGATTTCCCCACCAGCGCCACCGTCCTCATGCGAACCATCCTCAAGAAGCGGCCAGCAGGGCCGCAAAATAGTGTCACTTTTTTTATAACACATTGAACGTGTTTTTTCAATCGATAATTTATTTATGCGGCCAAAGATATTTTAATACTTTGCTAATATATTGTCAAACAGCAGAAAACCCGCAACTCATACGATGCGGGTTTTCCATCAATTGCTATTCTTTTACGGCCTGAAAATTGTTGTAAATCGTATCCCAGAAGGATGGCGTTGTGTAGCCCAGCCTCCACAGCGCTATGCCTTTCAATCCTTTTTGGATAACCAGCTTTGCCTTGGCGTCTACTGAAGCCTCGTTTTCCATCCATATCTGGTGCAATACGCCGTTCGAATCGGTATATTTACCGTAAGCCATGCCGGATTTTTCATCCTGGGTAAATTTTAATCCGTATTTTGCCGCAAGCTCGTCGGCAAAAAGCAATCCTGAAATGCTTATCCCATTTCTGGTCGCCAAAACCGTATTTTTGCCGCCTCCTGTCGCCCAATCATAGCCGAAATAGCCTATGCCCAGCAAAATCTTCTCTGCGGGAATCCTTGCCAGTGCATAATCCACCACATCTTCCACCCAGTCTATACCGGCCTGGGGTTCAGGGGAAGCGGGATTCTTGTCATATGCCATAAGCACCGCGAAATCGCAGTAAGTTCCCAGCGCCCCGTAATCGTATCCCGGCCACCAGTCAGCCTTTTCGGTCTTTGCCGGCAGCGAGATGTTCAACGATTTTCCACTTGCATGGAGGGCTTCCGATAGCCCTTTTATAAACTCTATGAATTTATCTTTGTCAGCAGCTTTCAGATATTCAAAGTCAATATTTACTCCGTCATAACCTTCTCGTTCCACTATGGTCACAATCTGGTTTACGAGGCGCTTTCTGGATTCGAGCGTGGATAAAACTTTCTGCAGCTTGTCCCCATTGCTTTCAAAAATCAGCATGTAAATCTTGATGCCATTTGCTCTCGAGAGTTCAATCACTTCCTCATAACCGTCAGGGACATTGATGTATCTCGGAGAACCGTAATTATCCGTCACATCGCCGTTATCATCCAGAGTATACCATTTTACGGCAGTGGATGAGAGTTTGTTGTAATTCTTCATAAAATCATCATAGGATTGGGAATAATAATATCCTAGTATGTATTTCGACAGCTTCTCCCCGGTATTGATGATTACCGTCCGGGTAGCATTCTGCCAGAGTACCGAAGCCCCAAACGCCTCGCTGAAAAACCTCAGCGGAACCAATGTCCTGTTGTTGCGAATCACCGGAGGAGCGTCAAGTTTCACCGGATTTTGATTTATATATGCCGTAGTGCTGCCGACCTTCAGGATTACCGTCTTATCGCCCTTGATGGCTGAAATTGTTCGGGTGTTCTGATCCCACGATACGGATGCTCCTATGGTTTCACCGATACCTCTGAAAGGCACCAGCGTCCTGCCCTGTTCAATCACAGGCGGCACATCAAAACTCACCAGTTGCCCATTAATCATTATTTTTACATAACTTGCGGCCAGAGCGTAGCCGGGTGCAAAAGCTGCCAGCATAAAAACCATCGCAAGCATCCCCGGCAATAATTTCCATATGATCGACTTCTTCGACATTTCTTCTCTCCCTTCACATTTGTTACACCGTTTGCTGCGAACTTTCGGCCAATCTTGCAGGTTCCAACATTGGCAGTTATTGTGCATTTTTTGTAGCATCCGGATTGTTTAAATCTATTTCTTCGGCATTTTTCGCCTCATCGGGGATCACTGCATTTATATCTGCGTTGTAGTCATAATAATCGTACGAAGCTTCCATTTCCATTGAACTTATAACTGCGGGACTTCCTTTTTGCTTTTCGGCATCCATAGATATCGTAGCGGCTATATCCGCTTTATAGACCAATTTGTCCTCTACTCCCACATACATTATGCCGCTCATGTAAATGGACTTTATGATGCTATTGGCTGCGCCAAGCGCCTGCTTTTCCTGCTCGCCGACCGAACCCAGCATGTCGAAAAGCTTAACCATATCGTCGATTCTGGAATATACGGCTATTTTATAAACCTTTTTGCCGTCAAGCATTTCATTTCCAAGAAGCCTGTAATGCACCATGCCTTCAAAGCCCTTCATCATTTCCTTTTGCTGGGAAATGAATTGCTTATCAAAGGCCATGGGAACGGGGTTTTTCATTTTCATCCATTTTTTCTGGCCATCCTGACCGCCAGCCAGCACATATATATAGTCCTTGTCCAGGTATTCTTCTATGGTAATCTTTTGAAGGGCGCCGGACTTTGCAATATCGGGCACCGAAGTCTCCACTATCTGATGAATTACCATATCCTTTGAAATTTCACTGTTAAAGGTCGCATCGGTATTGACAGGCAAAAGGCTACCGTCCTGCGTTTCCATGTTTATCTTCATGGACATAGCGCCCTTTGCTCTCATGGAATTGATATCTTTATTTTTTTCATTTGCCTCATCCAAAATGGCTTTCGCCTCTTTATCCGTGCCGAATACATTCACCAGAATTTCGGCTGCTTCATCTGGTTTTATCGGTTCCGCGATGTGCTTTAGCCCCGATGCCAGGCCCCCTTTCTCGAGCCAGGAATAAAGAATATATCCCCAATGGTTCTTTTGAACACCTTCCACGTTTACATCTTCAGCCGGCGAATGCTCCGGGACTCCGAGAGTCCTCGCTATGAGGGCAATGGCTTCGATGCCCGTAATGGGAGAATCCGGGCATATCTTTTTATCCGGGTATCCTTTTAAAATGTTTCTTTTGTAGAGAGCCGCCATTTGCGGCGCATACCATGCATCAGATCTCAGATCCGGCGGCAATTCTTCCCGATTGATGTCTTCGACCGGAGAAATCCCTGCGGCATAGGCCAGCATTGCGGCAAAAGCTCCTCTGGACAGGTCGGCGTTATCATCCGTTGAATCCGGCAGAATGTCCAGCACACTCTCCACGGTCAGCTCCCCTGTCCCCTGCACCGTCGATTGTTCCTGCGCCACAACCGGCGCACTCATGGCACATAGCAACATCATTGCGAGAGACAATACCAGGGCTCTTTTATACATTTTCATATGTACCTCCAATATTTTTTTAATTGTTTTTAATTGTACCGCGCGGGAAATCGAAAAATACGGTTGCGCGTCATAAAATATTATAAAATACGCGAAGGAGAGATTCAATACAAACTCAGGTATTTAACAGTAATGTAATATCGATGTAATCTTTGCGTAATATTTTCTCAATATCATCCGCGGGCAGTGGTTCCGAAAAAAGAAAGCCCTGCATTAAATCGCAGCCCATGGTTTTGAGAAAATCGGCCTGTTCCCGCAGCTCCACCCCTTCGGCCACCACCTCATATCTCATCTTTTTGCCCAGTGCAAGTATCAAATCTATTATTGCCCTGTCTATTTCTTCATCTATACTCCTAACGAATGCGCTGTCTATTTTAAGCATGCTTATCGGCAATTCTTTCAAATACTTCAACGACGAGTATCCTATGCCGAAGTCGTCTAGCGCCAGTTTTATTCCTGCTTTGCTGAGCAAAATTAAATTCTTAACAGTTTCGCTGAAATGCCTGATTATGGCATTTTCAGTTATTTCCATATACAGGCAATTTGGTGAAAGACCACACTCATTTAATACATTTTTCACCATCCCCACGAAATCCGGCGTTTGAAGCTGCTTTGGCGAAACATTGACGGAAATGCAAAAATCCAGCCCCCTATCAATCCACATTTTCATCTGTCTGCAAGCATTTCTCAATATGTATTCGCCTATAGGAACAATCAGGTTGGTTTCTTCCGCCACATTAATAAAATCTCCCGGGCAGACAATGCCTCTTTCGGGATGGGCCCATCTTGCAAGGGCTTCCATAGCAACTATCCTGCCTGTTTTTGCATTTACTATTGGCTGATAGCACAGAAAAAATTCTTCGCGGTTCAATGCCTTTTTCATATCCCTTTGTATCCTGTTTGCCTGAGCCATTTCATTATAACGTTCAAAAAAATGGAATCCGTGCCTGCCGTAAGATTTCGCCTTGCGCATCGCAAATCCCGCGTTTTTCAACAAAGTTTCTGATTCATTGCCGTTTTCCGGATATATTGCTATGCCTATGCAAACAGTAACGCACAGCTTCAATTCGTGTACCCGCAGCGGGTTTTCGAAAAGTTGAAGCAAACTTCGTGCAAATTTCGCCGCTTCGTTGATACCCCCGAGGTCCGGCTGCAGTATCACGAATTCGTCGCCTGCTATGCGTGAAATCATGCCTTTTTCCCCTATTCCCTTTTTCAATGTTTTGGCGGCCAGTTTGAGGACACAATCTCCCACCGCATATCCGTAATCGCTGTTTATTGATTCAAGATTATCTATATCCAGAAGAAAAACCGCGGGTCTTTTGCCGTTTTTTGATGCATCGCTCAAAACTTTATTCATATTCTCCATAAAAATGAACCTGTTCGGCAGATTTGTGAGGAAATCATAATTTATGAGTCTCTTCAATTTATCTTCATACTTTTTTTGAATGGTGACATCCACGTGAAATCCGGTCATTCTCTCCATGCATCCATCCGAATCATAGGCAGGCACCCCCTTTGTCATAATCCGGGTATATCCGCCGTTTCCCGTTTTTATCCGGTAACTCGCCTGAAAAAAAGGCACTTTGTTTGCCAGGCAAAAATCAAGCGCTTTTTTCACCCTTTCCTTGTCTGCAGGATGCATGAGCCCCCACCACAGCCCATTGCGGCATGAAATTTTGCTGCTTTCGGCACTTTCAGCCGTGCCGCTGTCTGTCATAAAATAAGCCATATCGTGCTTTGAATCCCAATCCCAGAAAATACATCCGGAACTCTCGAAGAATTTCAAGCATTTTTCTTCAATATTGGAATCCGCAGTCGGATTTTCAGGAATCATAGCCTCAACCCGCCTTTGCATTAATTGTAAAGAAACAAGTTGTTTAAAATGTAACATGGCAATATTGAAAAAATCTTGGGTATTTGCGGGTTTCGCTTATAAAATAATTGTCAATTTAGATTGAAACATGAAAACATATTGTCATTTTTTGTATAATATATTTAATAAATGTTGCATAATTATTACTATGTCAATAAAAAATCAATATAGAGAAGGAGGATATTATGACCGTAGAACCTATTCGAGACAGGGTCAAAATCAATCGGCTTTATCAATATCTTAAAGGGTATGATCCAAAATATGCGTTGATTTTTAAATTCGGCATAAATACAGGACTTAGAATCAGTGATATTTTGCCACTAAAAGTAAAAGACATATTTAATGAAGACTTTAAATTCAGGGAGCATCTTATTCTGAAAGAAAAAAAGACATCCAAGGAAAAGAAGATAAAGATGAATGACACTCTTCGAAAGTGTATTTTGGAATATGTGGAAAGCCAGAATTTGTCTTATGACAGTTACCTTTTTCAAAGCAAGAAAGGTGGGCATCTCGGCAGGATTCAGGTGTACAGGGTTTTGAAGAATGCCGCTTCAGTTTTCGGCATTGAAAATTTCGGCACTCACAGTTTGAGAAAAACCTGGGGATACTGGACGTATAAAATGTCAAAATACAACATCGGCCTTATCATGGATACATTTAACCACAGTTCTCAAAGCATAACACTTAGATATATAGGCGTAAATCAAGACCAGAAAGATGAATTGTATTCTCTTGTTCAATTGTAAAATGATTTTATTTCGGGTTGGTTTTTACGCTTCAAGTATTTTATTGACATTTTTCGCCATAATACAGTAAAATATTATCAAATGTTACATTTTAAACAAATTGTTGCATTAGAGCAAATATGAACTCGACTTGATATTTTTTATATTGTTTGCTGCCAATTCAGTTTTTTATTCATCGAGATTTTTAATCAATATTTTTGAAAATAAAAATGGTGCGCCTAGAGGGATTCGAACCCCCGCAAAACCCGGCTCCGGAGGCCGGTGCTCTATCCCCTGAGCTATAGGCGCACTAAAAAAATCTATTCATTTCAATATAATGATACCGTAAAAAACATCCGAAGTCAATGCCGCTTTCATTGATGCAGATTGGGTTTTAGGACTTTTTTGTCGAAATCAAGTTTTAAGTTTTATTGCAACTTTGTTGCTTTTTGCCCTCCGGTAAGCTTATACATAAGGTATGCAAAAGCCACTATAAAAGGCGTCATGAGCTGCGTCATAGTTAAAAATCCGAAGCCCCATTTCGGGTTTACATAATGAATCAGAAAAAGAGGGTTTTCCCTCACCGTTTCCTCGAGCAGCGCCCTCAGCAATTGGTGATACCACAAAAAAGACCAGAACTGATATCCGGCTGGCAAATTCTTTTTCTGCAGATAAAGGAATCGGACCAGCAATATGAGCCCTATGGATGAACCCACCAGCTGGGCGGGCCACCGCCCGAAGGAAAATTGCGTCATGCGGCCCAGTACTTCCTGATTGAATATGTTGCCAACCCGGACTATTATATAGCCAAAGGAAAGACCTAGAACGGTCCAATCCGCTATCACATTGGGATTCACTCCATGCCTTCGGCAATATGGCCAGCCAGCTATAAACCCGCCAAGCAGCGCGCCGTGCCAGGAGAGCCCCCCTTCCCAAATCTTTATAACCTGTAATGGGTCTTTCACAAACCATTCGGGGTAATTGGTCAGAACAAACATAAGCCTTGCTCCCACGATGCCTGCGATTATTACAAGCATCGCTAGATTCAGCAGAAAGTCCTCGTCCATTCCCCTTTTTTTGCCCATTATATACATATAATAGGAACCCACTAGAAACGAAAGGGCCATGAAGATGCCGTACCAATGGACGGCAATGGGACCTATCTTAAATGCATAGGGACTCAAATCAAGCAGCATAAAACCACCTCCGTTTTTCCTGAAAAGTTATTATTGCCTGTTTAAATCGAAATATGTGCCGATGGATTTTGCTATCAATCTTTCATCGCAATATATTTCCCCTTCAGCCACGATAATGGTCCTGCCTTCTTTTATGACTTTTCCTACAGCTCTCAACCGTTTTCCCATCGGACCCGGCAAAAGATAATTGACTTTCATTTCCACAGTAGTGGGTATCGTTCCCAGAGACCTCACCGCTATGCCCATGGCTGTGTCGCACAGGCTCGCAGTGGCGCCGCCATGGACTATGCCCAGGGCGTTTTGCACGTTTTCTTTCGCATCCATTTCCACCACCGCCGTACCGCGGCCCAGCTCCATCAACTCGAAGTTCAGGAGTTTATGGAATGGAGAATTGAAACTTTTCTCGATTATTTCTTCAAAAAGCTGCGGCTCTATGCCTTTGTTTACAGTGTGCATTAAGACTCCTCCTGTTACAATTTTAAATCGCTTTTTATATCCCTTTTACGATACTATCAAACTGTCGGCATAAAAACAAGTGTCCTATCAATATTCGGCATTACATAAACAGCGGTTTTTAAGCAAAAAATATGCTTGAAAAATCTTTCCGGAGGTGATTTTTAATGATAAGCTGCGAAGTGTCACTGTATCCTTTGGAAACCACAGATTCCGACCAGGTCATAAACCAGGCCCTTTCCTCTATTCAAAATCAGAATGTAACCTGTGAAGTGGGCGCCATGAGTACGTATATTTCAGGAAATCCCGAGCAGGTCTGGCAAACCTTGAAGATTCTGTACGACTCAGCATCATCCAGGGCGAAGGAACTTTCCATGGTGGTCACCATCTCCAACTCTGAAAAATAGCCGGGAAGCTGCATATGCAGCTTCTTTTTTTTGCAAAGGTAGCCCTGTAATGAGAAATGTGCTATAATCAATCTGGCATGATTAGCTTGAAAAATAACTTTTCATTACTATTTGTGCCGCCAGCGGTAGCGGCGGAATGGAGGTTTAAATGGAAATCTTTTACCTTTCAGCCATGCAAATAATCATAATGTAAAAATTACTGGAGGTATCGATATGGCAGACATGGACAGTTTAATCGATCAGTGGAAGGATGAAATTGTCGAAGAGACGCGCAATCTAATCAAAATCAGAAGTGTGGAGGAACCGGCAAAAAATGACAGACCCTTCGGAGATGGGCCATATGAAGCACTGCGCTATTCGCTGGAACTTTCGGAAAAACTGGGTTTTAGCACCAGAAATCACGAAAACTTCGCGGGCCATGCCGAATGGGGCCAGGGTCGCGACATAGTGGGCATACTGGTGCATCTGGATGTGGTGCCCGAAGGGTCGGGCTGGTCTTACCCTCCATATGAGGGCAGGGTTGTAGATGGAAAAATCTACGGCCGTGGCGCCAGCGACGACAAGGGGCCTGCCGTCGCGGCTTTATACGCCTTGCGTGCAGTGAAGGAGGCGGGGATTCCCCTGAAAAAGAGGGTCAGGATCATTTTTGGCACCAATGAGGAAAGCGGCTGGGGCTGCATGAAGCATTATTTTGAGGAGAAAAAAGAGGAAATCCCTGCAATGGGATTTTCGCCCGATGCCGGCTTCCCGATAATAAACCGGGAAAAAGGCATACTGATATTCAATATTGATAAAAACTTCGAAAGACTTCCGGAAAAGATCCGCATAAACTCCATAAAGGGTGGGCAGAGGCCGAATATGGTGCCCGATTACTGCGAGGCAGACATTAGGGTGAAAGATGACCTGCGTGAAGATATAATGCGGAAATTCGACTCCTTTAAAAAAGGCAAAGATGCATCGCTGGAAATGGAAGAATCTTCGGATGGCTTCATCGTAAAATCCTACGGTGTTTCCGCTCACGGCAGCACTCCGGAAAACGGAAAAAATGCCATTGTGCCGCTGGCGGAATTTCTTGCGGAACTTTTTGGTTGCATCAACGATGAAAACAACGATGTCGCAGAATTTATAAAATTCATTGCAAAATATATCGGTTGTGAAATACATGGAGAATCTCTCAACATTCATTTTAAAGACGAACCTTCAGGCGATTTAGTCTTAAACCTCGGCATGGTGGAAATGGATGAGAACAAGGGCAGGCTGGTGATAAACATCAGGTATCCCGTGACCTTCAAAGGGGAGGAAGTCATAAAAGGGCTCGAGTCGTCTCTGGCCGGTATTGATAAAAGCCTGAAGCTTTCCGATATATCCGACAATCCTCCGCTTTACGTGCCTGCGGATTCGCCCCTGGTGATTAAACTGCAAAAGGTCTATAAGGAAGTCACCGGCGAAGAGCCGGAGCTCATCGCCATCGGCGGCGGCACTTATGCCAGGGCCATTCCGAACGCTGTGGCTTTCGGAGCCCAGTTCCCCGGCAAGCCTGAAGTAGCCCATGAAAGGGATGAATACATCGAGATAGATGATTTAATCCGCTGCACCAAAATTTTTGCTCACGCCATAGCAGCACTGGCAGGGGAATAGCAGGCAACCGAGTAGGAGGGGGCGATTAGCCTCCTCCTCTCACACCACCGTATGTACCGTTCATTATACGGCGGTTCACCAAGCTTTGCGAATTTCATGATATCTCTTCACTAAACTCACGAGTCTTTGACCCTGCCAACAGGCGCTTGTTGGTTGAATCCTGCGCCCAAATTGCTGGCAATACAATCGCATTGCGCGATATTCGCCGCTGGCATGAATGCGCTTTATGTCAGAATTCCCCAGCATACGGGAAACCGGCCCCGCTTCTCAATACATAAGGGCTATGCCTTAAAGCCGGAGCGCGACTCATATCCAGCCATTTTTTTGTCCCGCATACTGATCAAAACCATGCCTTTCAAAGCAGAGTGGACTTATTTATTAAGCATTTCCGCAATGGCGGCTATGTTGCCCAGGGAATCCAGGGTTTGATTGGGAAGAATTATCTTGTGGGCGGGGTTTTTGGCCATTTCCTGCAGGGCTTCTATCTGTTTCAACGCTATTACGGTTTCATTGGTGCCGGATTCCAGAATAGCTCTGTTTACTTTTGCGATGGCTATGGCCTGAGCTTCGGCTATGGCCTCGATGGCCTTTGCTTTCCCTTCGGCCTCCAGTATCTGAGCTTCTCTCAAACCTTCGGCCCGCCTTATGTTGGCTTCCTTCTCGGCTTCCGCTGCCAGAATCTTAGCCTGCTTTTCGCCTTCGGCCCTGGCTATGGCGCTCTGCCTGTCTCCCTCCGCCTGAAGAATGGCGGCCCTCTTGTCACGCTCGGCCTTCATCTGCTTTTCCATGGCCTGGCGGATTTCTTCGGGCGGAATTATATTCTTGATTTCCACAGACAGTATTTTTATGCCATAGGCATCTGTTATCTGGTCCACCACCTTCAAAAGTTCCATGTTGATTTTGTCTCTGCCCGACAGCACTTCGTCGAGGGTCATGTTTCCGATAATGTTCCTCATGTTGGTTATGGTGGAGTATATGATGCCGGATTTGTAGTTTTCGATGTTGTAAACTGCGTCCCTGGCGTTCAAGACCTTATAAAATATGACGTTGTCCACAGAAATTTTCACATTGTCCTTCGTTATGACGCTCTGCGGCTCTATGTCGAGTATCTGCTGCTTTGTGGAAATTTTTGAACGCACATGGTCGATAAAAGGAAAAATAAGGTGCCATCCCGGCTCCATCACCTTGTAAAATTGACCCAGTCTTTCTATGATGTAAACGTATCCCGTATTGACGATTTTAATGGATGAAAGCAGTATGACGAGCAAAAATATCAGAATTATAATGGTAAACACGATTTACTCCTCCTTTGCTTTTTTCAGCAGAAATTTAGTCCCCTCAATACCGGAAATTTCAATAACATCACCTTTCTTGAGCGGTTCGTCTCCTACATTTTTTACCGTCCAGTAAATACCTTCTATCATCATCTGGTCCTCATCTTTAAGGTCCCTGTCGAGCATGATTTTCCTGCCTATATAAGTCCTTTCCTGGGGTATGAACCCCGGCAGGGTCCTTCTTAAATTCTTCCGTAAATATGGATAAAAAACCAGAAACGACACAATGCTTACCAGCAGGAATATTATTATCTGGACAGGCAGGCTGAATCCTGCAAAATCTGCCGCCACGGCAAAAAGGCTGCCTATAGAAAACAGTATGAACAGGATGTTGCTCGTGGCCACGTCAATGGATACCGACACGATTGCAATCAAGAGCCATACCCAGAGATATTCTATAAAAATCCCTCCCTTTCGAATAGATTCGCTGCTTTCAAAATAAAAAGGGACGGCAATTATAAATTACTATATTCTTCCGCCCGCCCCAATTTATTTCCTTATCCACCCGGCGGCTTTTCTCATCCGTCTTACGGTTTCTTCCTTCCCCAGCAAAACTATGATTTCGAAAAGACCCGGCCCTACCGTCCTGCCAGAAATGGCAAGGCGCGTGGGATGGATGAGTTCCGCAGCTTTGATGCCCATGTTTTCGGCAAGAGCCCTGAAAGCTTTTTCCGTAGAGTCATGGGTAAACTCGTCAAGCTTTTCCAGGGCTTCGGCTCCCTTTATTAAAAGTTCGGCGGCCTTTTCCCCGGCAAAATGCTTCTTTACACCCTTTTCCTCATATTCCGTCACATCTTTGAAGAAGAAGGCGATAGAGTCGGCCAGCTCATCCAGGGTCTTTGACCTGTCCCGGGAAATGGCTGCTATCTGTTTGATATATTCGTATCTCTTTTCTGCTTCTTCTTCGGAAATTATTCCTTTCTTTAACATAAAAGGAATGACCTGTTTTGTTATATAATCGATATCCAGTTCCCTCAGGTAATGGCCATTAATCCAAGTGAGTTTTTTGACATCATAGACGGCTGCCGTCTTGTTCACCCTCTCCAGGGAGAATTCCTTTATCGCCTTCTCCATGCCGAAAATCTCCTCGTTGCCTTCCGGCGACCATCCCAGAAGGGTAAGATAGTTCACTATGGCTTCGGCCAGATATCCCTGGTCCCTGAATTCCTCCACCGACGTGGCTCCGTGGCGCTTGCTGAGCTTGCTCCGGTCCGGGGCGAGTATCATGGGGACATGGGCAAACTGCGGGATTTCATACCCCAGTGCATTATATGCTTGAATCTGCTTGGGGGTGTTGGAAAGGTGCTCTTCCGCCCTTATTATATGAGTTATTTTCATGGCATTGTCATCCACCACGCAGGCGAAATTGTATGTGGGGATGCCGTTTGATTTGAAAATGATGAAATCATCCAGCACCGAGTTTTCAAACACGACCCGGCCGCGGATGAGGTCATCCACTATGGTCTGTCCTTCCTGAGGGACTTTTATCCTTATGGTGGGTTTGCGGCCTTCGGCTTCAAACTTCTTTTTCTGCTCATCAGTGAGATTGCGGCAGCAGCCGTCATAGCGGGGAGCTTTGCCCGCCTTTAAAGCCGCCTCCCGTCGTTCGGCCAGTTCTTCCGGCGTACAGTAGCAGTAATATGCCTTGCCTTCAGCGAGGAGCCTCTGGACCTCTTTTTTATACAGCTCAAGGCGGTGGGATTGAAAATACGGTCCGAACTCTCCACCCTTTTCAGGCCCCTCGTCCCAATCAAGGCCCAGCCAGCGCAGAGACCGCACTATCTGCATTGCCGATTCCTCTGTGGAACGTTCGGTATCTGTATCCTCGATCCTCAAAACAAAAGTTCCGCCATTATTACGGGCAAACAAAAGATTGAACAGCGCCGTCCGCGCCCCGCCTATGTGCAGGCTTCCTGTGGGGCTGGGAGCAAATCTTACGCGAACAGTATCTTTCATCAAAAAACACTCCAATCGAGCTTTTTTTCTTAAACAAGTATATCATTAAGACACACATTTTACAATGTTTGGCTTTGTTTAATGTAATTTTGTGCAGTGAGTCAAGGAACCGTCCCCTGACTCATTCGATGAATTTTAATATTTCCGTGGAAAGTTTGTTTATGGGCATATTCTTTTCTTGGGCCAGTTTTTTTAAATCTTCATATTCCGGAGTTTTTTTAATTATTTCATCGCCTTTTTTGGAAACCTTCACCCTCACGCTTCCAAAGGGGGTGTTCACCTGCTGCATCTGCCTGAAAAGCTTGGTGCGGGACATCACATATTCCCTCACACCAATGGTGGTCGTATCCCTAAGTATTAATTCCGCCAGCAGATCCTTTTTATCCTCGGGGCATATGCATGTAAGCTTCACGGCCGGGCGGGTTTTTTTCATTATTATGGGCGTGAGAAACACATCCAGCGCGCCTTTGGCCAGAAGGCTGCCCATCACTTCGTCGTAGAACTGGGGATTCATGTCATCGATGTTGGCTTCCAGCACCGACACCCGGTCGCGGTCGAAGCCGTCGCATGAAGACCCTTCCATAAATTCCGCCTCCGCCGCACACCCATCGTCCCGCCATTTTTCATCATGCTTCATCAATACGGCTCTCAGCACATTTGGCGAGCTTCTCCGGGCTTTGCCCAGGCCGTAGCCGGTCCTTTCTATAGACCCTTGCGGCATGTTGCCGAATTTATGTACAAACGTCGAAAGCAGCAGCGCCCCCGTTGGGGTTGTGAGTTCTCCCGCTTCACCTCTTGAAAATACCGGAACTCCCTGCAGCAATTCGACCGTGGCCGGAGCCGGGACCGGGAGTACGCCGTGAGCGCACTCTACAGTGCCGGAACCCACGTTTACGGGAGATGCGCAGACTTTGTCGGGCTTCAGCATGTCCATCAATATGTGGGCGCCGACTATGTCCACAATCGAGTCCACGGCTCCCACCTCATGGAAGTGTATTTGTTCGGGGGGTTTGCCGTGGATTTTGCCTTCGGCAATGGCGAGCTTTAAAAAAGCATCCTTAGTCTTTTGCTTTACCTCAGGTGTGAGGCCGCTGCCATCTATTATTTCATATATGTGCTTCAACCCCCGATGAGGGTGGTGTTCGTGGGCTTTAACGCATACATCGGTCCCGACAACACCGCCGTTTTCTGATTTCTTTATTTCCACTTCGTAACCTTCCAGGGGCAGTTTGTGCAGCTCGTCCAAAAAAAATTTTTCATCCAGCCCCAGGTCCAGCATGGCCCCCAGGAACATGTCCCCGCTGATGCCTGAAAAACAGTCAAGATACAATGTTTTCATGTCATTTCGGGCGCGTTTTGAAACGCCCCCACGACCTCCTTTTTCCTCAAAATCCAGCTTCTGCTGTTTCTCGCATTCGTTCTTTCAAATATGAATCCATCCTGCTGCAAGACCGCTTTGCATAATTCTCCCCTGTGTCATACCCAACATAGCCTTTTGCATTCAAAGGCTGAAGGCATGTGGTCCCGCTTCCTTTTAGCCTCCCAGCCGGTTTATCTGATGTGCAGCGAATCCAGCTCCAAAGCCGTTATCGATATTGACCACGGTTACGCCTCCCGCACAGGAGTTAAGCATGGCAAGCAGCGCCGAAAGCCCGTGGAAATTGGCTCCGTACCCCACGCTGGTCGGTACGGCGATGACGGGTTTGTCCACCAGCCCACCTACCACGCTGGCCAGAGCCCCTTCCATGCCCGCTGCCACTATGATCACTCTGGCTTTGTGCAGGATGTCCATATTCATAAAAAGCCGATGTATCCCGGCCACTCCCACGTCATAGAGCCTTACCACCTCATTCCCGAAGACTTCGGCGGTAACGGCGGCCTCTTCGGCCACGGGGATATCGGAAGTTCCTGCAGAAACCACGGCTATAACACCTTTATTCCTCGGCAATTTTTCCCTTTCTATCAGGAAAATCCTGGCATCATCATAGTATTTTGCATCGGGGACTACTTTTTTTACTTCTTCAAAGATGTTTTTATCCGCCCGGGTCCCCATGATGACCGCACTTTTGTCGAGCATATGCCGAACGATTTCGACTATACGGTGCAGAGTCTTGCCTTGGCAGAAAATTACTTCGGGAACGCCGCGTCTCAAGGGTCTGTGGTGGTCTATCATGGCAAAGCCCAGGTTTTCATACGGGAGAAGCCGAAGGTTTTCAATAACCTCTTCAATTGTTATTTTGTCATTTTTATATTTTTCGAGGATCTCCTTGATTCTTTCCAAATTTGCTCATTCCCCCATCTAATTCTTCCAGGCGGCTTTTTGCTCGTCATTTAAAACTTCATTCATACTGCCGCTTCTGTATCCCAGAAGATCAAGCGTAACAAAGTTAAAACCCGCCTGTTTTATTTTCATTGACACTTCTTCCCGCAAACCGCTGTCAAGAAAGCGCCCCATCTCTGCAGGATCAACCTCTATTCGGGCTACGTCGCGGTGGCTCCGTACTCTGTACTGGAAAAACCCAAGGATTCTCAATACTTCCTCGGCCCGTGCCACCCTTTCAAGCTTTTCCCGGGTAATTTTTTCACCGTAAGGAAATCTCGATGCAAGGCATGCAAAGGAGGGTTTATTCCACGTGGGAAGTCCCATCCCTTTTGAAAGAGCCCTTATATCGTCTTTAGTAAAGCCCGCCTCCTTCAGCGGACTTTTTATACCAAGTTCGGCTGTAGCCCGCATTCCCGGACGGAAATCCCCGCTATCGTCGTAGTTGGAGCCGTCCACCACGGCATTCAAGCCTTCCATGCGGGCGGTATCCAGCAGTTTGCCGAAGAGTTCTCTTTTGCAGTAATAACACCTTTCAGGGGGATTTTCGGAAAAACCCGGGATTTCCAGTTCTTCGGACTCAATTATTTTGTAGCGGGCTCCAAGCATTTGGGCAAGGCTCACAGCATCCTGCAATTCACTTTCGGGATATGTAGCCGATTTGGCCATGACAGCTAGGACATTGTTTTTTCCCAGCACTTCCAGACAAACTTTTAACAAAAAGGTGCTGTCCACACCCCCCGAAAAAGCCACCAGGACACTTGCTAAGCCTTTTATCACCAGCTTCAGTTGCTGTAGCTTTTGCTTTAAATCCTGTTCGGTCGGCATCTAAAAACCCCCTTTTAAGTTTGATGATTATGATGAAATATGTAGGCTGATCGGAGCGGCTTTTCATATCCTCTTATTTTATATCCTCTTATTTTAATTGTCACGGGAACCGTCCCCGTGACAGAGTGACATCCTATGTCAAGGGAACCGTCCCCGTGACATGTTTACCTCGCACTGTCGAACTCTGCTGTCAATCTTTCTGCCAGGCGGCTGTAGCGCGCCATCGCCCTGTTGTTGCGTATGGCTATGTTCAGGGCCTGTTTCGTGCCTACAAGCACCAGAAGTTTTTTTGCCCTTGTGACAGCTGTATAGAGCAGGTTCCTCTGCAGCATCACATAGTGCTGCGTGGTAACGGGCATCACCACAGCAGAAAATTCGCTGCCCTGGCTCTTGTGCACTGAAAGGGCATAAGCCAGGCTGAGTTCCTCCAGCTCCTGGGCCTGGTAGATTACTTCGCGGTCCTGGCCGGGCTCCGCAAATGCCACCAGAATCCTGCCCTCTTCATCGATTTTAATTATCCTGCCCAGATCGCCGTTGAACACCTCTTTGTCGTAATTGTTTTTTATCTGCATCACCCTGTCGCCTTCCCGAAAAGTAGTTGAACGAAAACGCCATTCTTTTTTTGCGGAATCTGGAGGATTCAACAGTTGCTGGAGCTTTTCATTCAGGTTCATTACTCCGACGATTCCTTTTTTCATGGGAGTTATGACCTGAATATCTTCCATTGGATCAAATCCGGCGTATGCCGGAAGCCTTGTCTTGACCAGCGAAAGAACGGTGTTTAAAATTTCTTCGGGAGGTATCACCTGTTCGAAGAAAAAATCCCTGCCCTTCACATTGAGATAAGGAAAGAGGCCGCTGTTTATCCTGTGGGCGTTTACCACTATCATGCTCTCCCGGGCCTGGCGGAAAATCTCATCCAGCACCACCACAGGCACCCTGCCGCTGGAAATGATTTCCCGGAGCACGCTGCCCGGTCCCACTGAGGGCAGCTGATCCTTGTCTCCCACCAGGATCAGCCTCGCTCCGGGCTTCACAGCCGAAAGCAGGTGGTGCATCAGGATGACATCTACCATTGAAGTCTCATCGACAATTATCACATCTTCATCAAGCGGTTCATCCTGATTCTTGCCGAACGCCATGCCGCCCTCTTCGTATGCTTTGTATTCCAGGAGCCGATGAATAGTCCTGGCCTCCTGGCCCGTGGCTTCCGCCATTCGCTTGGCGGCCCTTCCGGTGGGAGCTGTCAGAGCTACTTTTAGTTTATGGCCACTGAAAAATTCAATAAGGCTCTTTACGGTGGTGGTTTTACCCGTGCCCGGGCCTCCGGTAATCACAAGAACGCCGGAGGCAGCGGCCTTTTCCAGAGCCTCACGCTGTTTTTCAGCAAGTTTTATGGAACATTTCTGCTCTATTATATCTATATCCTTATCGGAAATTTCAAGGGGTTTTCTCATCATGGCGGCCAGCAAAAAAATCCGTCTTGCCACAGATTTTTCCGAAGTGTAAAACGGCACAAGATAAATGTCTTCTTTATCCCATGCCTTCTCCACTATTATGTCCTGTTTTTCCAGCAATGCAGAAAGCGCCTGGTTTAAAGGTGCCTCATCATGTATTTCCAGCAATTCGATGGCTTTGCGCATGAGCTCTTCTTTCGGCATGAAAACGTGGCCCTCATCCGCCGCTTTGTAAAGGGTATATTTCAAGCCTGCGCAAAGCCTTTCGGGAGAATCCATCTGAGTCCCCATCATTCTGGCTATCTTATCGGCTGTCTTAAATCCTATGCCGTACACTTCATCCGCCAGGCGGTATGGATTTTCCTTAAGCACTTCTATTGATTTTTCCCGGTAATTTCTGTAAACCCTGACCGCCACCCCCGGTCCGATGCCGTACTGTTGCAAAAAAAGCATTATCTCCCGGGTTTCCTGCTGTTCCCTATAAGATTCGGCTATCATTTCCATCCTTTTTTGCCCGATGCCTTCTATTTTAAGAAGTTCTTCAGGTGATTCCGCCAGGACATCCAGGGATTTGTCCTTGAATTTTTCAACAATTTTTCTGGCAGTAACCGGCCCAATGCCGCGAATTATGCCTGATGCCAGGTAATTTTCTATATCTTTCACGCTTGCGGGCACAAGGCTTTCGTAATATTCCACTTTGAGCTGGCAGCCATAGTCTTTGTGCATCACCCACCTGCCCCTCAGTTTCAATACTTCGCCCACTTCTATGTACGGAAAATATCCGACCGCCGTCACCAGATCATGATTTTCTTTTACCGAAACCTTCGCAACAGTGAAGCAACTTTGCTCGTCGTGGTAGGAAACCCTTTCCACAACGCCTTCCATCTCGACCATACGCCCACTCCTATAAAATCGTATCCGGCAGTTTCGTAATGCTCTGCGTTAAATTGTACCATTTTTTCACGCGCAGCGCAACACGCCCATCCGATTTTCGAAGTTCAAAATAGGGGATTTAAACAACAGGATTTTACTTGTGGCAAATCTACTCAAATGATGGATTTTGTGCGCGTTTGATCATTATATATATCGATTTCACGTGACGGGAAAGAGGAAATATTGTATTGTTTGTCGAATAGAATGTTTCATAAAACGTTTTTTAAGTGACGACAGAACACCTGTCACGACCGGGAGGATTCTATGCGAAGGATAGTTGCGGCTTTTTTTGTCGTATTTGGAACAATCTTTTACATTCTGCTTTTTAAAAGTCTTTATTTGATTCCGGAACTTCCAAAGGACGAGCCCGTACTGATTTTCGAGAATAAAGTTTTCGAGGGCGAACCTTTCATAATAGAGGACGGAAATATACTGGTATCATATAATATATTGAAAGAAAATCTCGACCCTTATTTATTTTGGGACCCGGAGGAAAAAAACGTCACCATCACCACTTTTGACAAGACGGTCCGCCTGAAAACCGACAGCCTCACAGCCATCGTGAACACAAAGCCTGTTGAAATCTCCTTCCCCGTAAAAGTATTGAAACAGCCTTATCTGCCTATAAAACTTCTGGAGGATTTATATAATATTGATATCCGCATGATTGATAAAAACAGGGTGATAATCGACCGCAAGCTGCCTGAAAGGAAAATGGCCCGGCCCATCGGCAGGGAAGTTTTCATTAAACTATATGCTTCATGGTTTTCGCCAAACGTGGCAAAGGTGGGTGCGCAAGAAAGCCTTGCTCTGTTCGATTATGACAGGGGATGGTATCAGGTCAGGACCGGGGATGGAATAATCGGTTTCGTTTCCGAAAAAAACCTGGAGGTATTTGAAATGGAAAATAAAGAGAAGGCTCCGGACAGAAATGTGCCTGCTCCTGTACGGGGAAAACTAAATATGGTGTGGGACTATATTCACAGCGCTGCTTTCAACATCCGCCGGGAGAAAGCCCCCAAAGGTCTTGACATAATATCACCCACTTGGTTTTCCATAATCGACGGCAAGGGCACCATTGAGAGCAAAGCGGACATTTCATACATACAATGGGCTCACAACAACGATCTTGCAGTATGGGCCTTGATAGACAACAATTTCGATCCTGAAACTACCCATGAATTTCTCAATAGTTCCGAGGCGCGCGAAAACATCATAAGGCAGATTCTCATGTATGCGGAGCTTTTTCACCTGGACGGCATAAATATCGATTTCGAAAACATTAATTTGGATGACAAACGCCTGCTGGTGCAGTTTATGAGGGAACTTGCACCCGTGATGCATGAAGCAGGCATAACCGTTTCCCAGGATATTACTGTAAAATCCCAGAGCTCCAACTGGTCGTTGTGCTATGACAGAGCGGAACTGGGCAAAACGGTGGATTATCTGATATTGATGGCATATGATGAACACTGGGCCGCGAGCCCGAAGAGCGGCTCGGTGGCTTCAATAGGATGGGTGGAACAGGGAATAAAGACTCTGCTGGAGGATGTCCCGCCGCAAAAGGTTATTCTCGGCCTGCCTTTTTACACCCGGGAGTGGGAGGAACGGCCCGGTCCCGAGGGCACTTCTGTGGTAAAATCCAAAACTCTGTCCATGGCACAGGCTCAGCAAACTCTCGCTAAAAACAAGGCCCGGATGTCATGGGATGAAACTTGCGGCCAGAATTTTGCATATTATACCAAAGGAGATGCCGTCTACAAGATATGGCTTGAAGATGAAAAATCCATTGAATTGAAGGCTTCTCTGGTGAAAAAATACAACCTTGCTGGCGCTGCGGCCTGGAGAAAAGGTTTTGAGGTTCCGGCCGTGTGGGATGTCATTTTTGATGTGCTCAAAGCTCCGGTTAGAATGTGACTAGCATGCGCCTTTAAAGCGGACCACCCTATTCCTTCCGTCCTGCTTGGCACCGAACAGTAGGGCGCTGTCCGCCTTCTTTACCAAATCATCTACGGAAAGAGCATCATCGGGATAAGATGCAACGCCTGCGCTTACAGTTATATACAGGCTTTGACCCAAAACCGTCCTGGCAAATTCGGTCTTTTCCACGGCTTGTCTTATCCTCTCCGCGATGCCCAGAGCCTCCATCGAAGAAATTCCCGGCAGTATAACGGCAAACTCTTCTCCTCCATAGCGTCCCACCACATCGTTTTCCCTCACATTGTTCCTTAAAACTTGCGCCAGGTTCTGCAGTATTTCATCGCCCGTAAGATGGCCGTACAAGTCGTTGAAGGATTTGAAATGGTCTATATCTATTATAATAAAGCTGAAAACGCCTCCATTGTTTTTTACCCTGTTCGCCTGGCGTTCCAGCTCATCATATATGTATCTGTAGTTGTAGAGCTTGGTAAGGCCATCCGTTATGGCCATGCGCGCAGTCCTATCGAACAGTCTGGCGTTGGAAATGGCCACGGCAGCCTGATTGGCCAGTATGCTCATCAATGTTAGATTTTTCTCGGTGTATACGTAATTGTTTGAACTCGTCAGAGTGATGGCCCCGATGTATTCGCTGCCGCTTATAAGGGGAACCGTCATCAGGGATCTGGTGTTTTCCGGAATACCGGTTATGCGCAAATACCTGGAATCATTCCTGCAATTGTTTACGATTTCTCCCTTGCCTTTTAAAAGGCATGAACCCGTAATTCCTTCTCCGGGCTTTATTCGGACATCTTTAAACCTTATTTCGTCAATTCCATCATATACTGCGGGCACCAGGGCATCGTGCTGGTATACAAACAGGCAGGCTGTATCCCATGGCGCCAGCTCCGTGATGGATGCCAGCACGGTTTCCAGCACCTCGTCCATATCCAGCGTTGATGTCATGGCCGCCGCCACATCATGCAGCGCGCGCAATTCACGGTTTGTAGCCAGCAGATTCATGTAAAACCGATATATGCATACTGCTGCCATGTAAGGAAAAAAAACGGCCATCGCCGAATAAAATCCGAAATATCTGTGAGTTTCAGAGATTATTATTCCTGCAGGCAATGCTATAAAATACGTGGCAGCATCATTTATCAGCGACCGTCCCAGTTTTGAAAACAGCCTGCTGTGTCTTTCCAAATCAATATAAGCTTCCACCAGAGCATTGTTTATGAAAAAATATGCCAGTATCCCCGCGCCTCTGGCCAGGGCTTCGCGAAAGGATATGCTTTCGGGAATGATTTTGGATGCTGCAAAATACGTCACAATACCTCCAAAAAAGCTCATCATATATTGGCCAGCCGAAAACAAAATAATCGGAACCTTTTCCTGCCATTCACATTTTCTGCGTTGAATGCTCTGGACAATGACGGTGCTCAGAAATTTCATAACAGCCGCGGGCAGAGGGCCGAATATTATGGCGGACGCATATACGAAACCGAACTCCATGGTTAAAAAGCCCCTGTCCATGCGTATGGGAAGAAACTCGGAAATAATCATGAGAGCGAGGAATGCAAAATAATATTCCCACGATTCATGCAATGTAAAACCATAAAAATATATCGATAATAGCAGGGTCCCCATGCCCCAAAACGCTATTGATAAAGCAAAGGCATATTTCTTCTCCATCAGCATTTATATGCCCCCATAATAATTTTTTATATATATTCTACACAAATAGTGTTTTTCCTTTTTTATTCATAAAAAAAAGGACCCCAAAAATCTCAGGGTCAACACCACGAAAGAAAGGGGGGCATAAAAAGAACTAAGGGGTAAAACTTGAGAAGAAATAGGGCTTTTACAATTATAATTATAAGTTGTATTGGAAAAAATTGATATCACTCGGTTGTCCTAATTTTCATGGTATTTTAGACCTATTTCGACGCATTTTTGCGATTTATAAAAATATGTCGTTTTCGTTTCCCATACGCCCCGTCAAATCCACCATAAGTATCAACGGTTCATCCAGATACTTCAAGACCTCATGCATGCATGCCTTTGCAGGCATATCCGGAAGCAGCAGTGATTTCAATCCGGCATATTCCAATGACAATTTTTCCAGAATTGCCGCCGTTTCATCCGAAGAACCTCCATCCACAATCCAGAGCTCATTTGCACAATTGTTATGATTACGCCTGTAAAAGTTTCTGACGATGCCTTCGATTTTATCCTGAGCATTTTTTACAATGATTACCGTTTCGGGAAATATATCGGCTTTTTTGTGCAAAAAGGTCGAAAAATTTCCCTGCCACAGCCAGAACAGCCCGAACACGGCAAATATTGAAAGGAGGACGATTTTGATGTCGATCGGCATATTCATACCCCCATCCCGGCATATATATTCATTTTATTCGGATGGGGCCCGAGCCGTTACTATACCAGCTTATTTTTCAGTGCAAATACCGCCACCTGGGTGCGGTCCTGAAGATTCAATTTTCTCAAAATGCTGCTCACGTGATTTTTTACGGTCTTTT
Organism: Tepidanaerobacteraceae bacterium; assembly: GCA_024655905.1. Lineage (GTDB taxonomy): Bacteria > Bacillota > Thermosediminibacteria > Thermosediminibacterales > Tepidanaerobacteraceae > JANLFP01. The sequence goes on along the minus strand of JANLFP010000007.1, from coordinate 159,230 downwards.
CGCTTATGTTGAGTTTGGCTGATATCTCGTTGTTGTTCAGGCCATCCGCTATATACGCCATTACTTCTTTTTCCCTGGCCGTCAGCGGCTTGTTGGCTCCCGCAACCGGCTGGGTCATGCGGTTGTATTCCGCTATCAGCGCCCTCGTAAGGGTCGGCTGGATGTAGGTTTCCCCGCGGCTGGCGGATCTCACGGCATCAATCAAACCCTGCGGATCTATGTCTTTCAATATGTAGCCTGCTACCCCCATTTTTATAAGTTCCAGAAGATATTCCCTGTCGTCATATATGGTTAGGATGATTACTTTCGCATCTATCTTTTCCTTTTTTAGAGTTTTTGCTACCTCTATGCCGTTCATTTGTGGCATATTTATATCCATCAAGACCACCCTGGGCCTTTTCGCCATGATTACTTCAACGGCGGAGGCACCATCCGAGGCTTCGCCAACCACTTCGATGTCTTCTTCCATCTCCAGGATTTTTTTTAAACCCTTGCGCACCAGTACATGGTCATCTGCCAGGACCACCGAAATTTTTTCCATCTCAGCCTTCCTCCTTCATTTTGCTTTTACAGGAATGGAAATAAATATTTTTGTGCCTTTGCCCTGGGCGGTTTCAATTTGGAGCGAACCGTTCAAAAGTTCGGTGCGTTCCTTTATGCTCAAAAGCCCGAAGTTATCATGCATTCCGCTCAAGCCCGCCGCCGGATTCAATTGGAAGCCGCTGCCGTCGTCAATAATTATGAGGTTAACCCGACCGTTGTCAATCTCAAGCTTTATGACAGCATTATTCGCGCATGAATGTTTTTTTATGTTTGAAAGAGCTTCCTGGATTATCCTGAAAAGAGTGACTTCTGTGTTGGAATCCAGCCTCATTTTGTCGCCGAAGACCTTAAATTCGGTATTTATCCCCGTCTCTTCCTGGAATTCGGAACACGAGCGCCTCACCACCGCCTCAAGTCCGAGATCGTCCAACGCCGATGGTCTCAAATTGAAAATGATTTTGCGAAGTTCCTTGAGAGAGCCTCTCACTATTTCTTTGAGTTCTTTTAACTCCCGCTTTGCCATTTCAATATCTTTTTCAAAAAGTTTTTCGCATATCTCCGCCTGGATTATCACATTGGCCATGGTTTGAGCCGGACCGTCGTGTATATCCCTGGCTACGCGCTTGCGCTCTTCCTCCTGCGCTTTTATTATCTGAGACGCAAAATTTCGCTTCTGGGAAACATCGGTAAGCTGGCCGGAGATGTTTTCCAGATTGCCCTTCAAAAAGCTTAAAGCAACGCCGACCTGCATGGTGAGATGCTCGGCCTGATTCAGGATGGTCATCATGGTTTTAAAGCTTCTCTCGAGGTCGTCTCTTTTCTCCCGAAGCTGCACTTCCCTTTCTTTTTCCAGAGAAAGCCTTATCTGGATGTCCCTGGCATATTCATAAGCGGCCTTTATGTCGTCTTCGCTGTATCTTCTAAAATCCCTGCTCACCATCATGAGTCTGGTTCTTGCGGCTTTTTCCTCTTTTTCCAGGGCATCCACCTTTTCTATGGTTTCGGTTATTTTCCGCTTTACCTGGAGCATCTCTTTTTCAAGCCTCTCACATTCTCTCTTTGATTGCTCTGCAATGTTGAAAATTTCACTCTGGCCCTTTTCCACGGCTTCTATTGTGGAATCTATTACTTTATTCAGGTGCGAAATATCCAGCCAGCCTCTTCTCAGGTGGACCACCTCCCGTTCAGATAATATTCGACAAAAAGGGCATATTTCCTTCTATTTTACAAAAATAGCAGCCATTTACAGGCTGCTAGCTTGTTTCCTGAGTATCTCCGCTTTATCGGTCCTTTCCCATGTCAGGTCCAGATCCGACCTTCCAAAATGACCGTAAGACGCCACTTGTTTATATATTGGCTTTCTTAGGTCCAGGTCCCGGATTATGGCTCCGGGGCGCAAATCAAAGTTTTCTTCAATCAATCTCCGTATCTTGTCGTCTGAAATGACTCCTGTGCCAAAGGTATCCACCATGATTGACACCGGATGGGAAACACCGATGGCGTAAGCCACCTGCACTTCGCATCTGGATGCCAATCCGGCCGCCACAATATTCTTGGCCACATATCTCGCGGCGTACGATGCGGAACGGTCCACTTTGGTGGGATCCTTGCCGGAAAATGCTCCTCCCCCGTGCCTTGCATAGCCACCATAAGTATCCACAATGATTTTTCTGCCGGTAAGCCCGGAGTCCCCGTGAGGGCCGCCCACCACAAACCTTCCGGTTGGGTTTACGTATATTCTGGTGCGGCTGTCCATCAAGCCTTCCGGGACTATCTTCTTTATCACATGCTCTATTATGTCGGATTTTAAAGTCGCAAGTTCCACCGTTGATTTGTGTTGCGCAGATACCACTATCTTGTCCACTCTTACGGGCTTTGAATCCTCATACTGCACCGTAACCTGAGTCTTGCCGTCGGGTCGCAAATATGTGAGCAGCTTGTTTTTTCTGACTTCGGCCAGGCGCCGGGCAAGCCTATGAGCCAGTGATATGGGCAGGGGCATGAGCTCCGGCGTCTCGTCCACGGCAAATCCGAACATCATGCCCTGATCGCCGGCCCCGATTCTATCGAGATCGTCGCGAGCCTCCTTATCCTCCCTCGACTCATAAGCATTGTCAATTCCTATGGCTATATCCGGAGACTGTTCATCGATAGAAGTCAACACGGCGCATGTGTCGCAGTCAAACCCGAATTTTGCCCGGGTATATCCTATCTCTCTGATGGTATCCCGGGTGATTCTGGGAATGTCCACATAACAGCTGGTAGTTATCTCCCCCATTACCATCACCAGACCGGTTGTAACGGCAGTCTCGCAAGCCACTCGCGCGTAAGGGTCTTCTTTTAAAATAGCATCCAGTATGGCATCTGATACCTGGTCGCAAATCTTGTCGGGATGTCCTTCTGTAACGGATTCTGATGTAAACAGAAAGTCCTTTGCCATTTTTTACCTCCTTTTCTGAAATCATAAAAATTCATTCGAAAGCATCCGGATTCACCCTCATGTCAAACCCGTTTTTCATGTTGTTCAGGGCAATCCTGATACTCTCGATAATCATTCTTTGTATAAACGGATGATAATAAAGGGGGCTTATGTTAATATGAAAAAGCGCGGAAAGAACAATTTTAACCAGCTCCTTCTGACCCGTCCGAACGAGAAAATCCGCCGAAAGCTCAAGCATTCTGCTTATCATGTCAATCTGAGGCTCAATGAGTTCCTGCGTAAATTTCGAAAAAAACTTTTCAGCCTTCTGCCTCGTCATTTTCTTTACGATATAGCCTCTTTTTGATTTATTCTCTTCTGCGTAGTCGTAAACCCTGGGCTCCGCAATGAACCAGTCATCAAAAATCCGGTAGTTGAACAGGTCAAAGGTTTTTTTAAAGTATTCCTCATTGTTCATAATGTCATTTATGTCGTAGCCTTCGAAAGCAGGTTTATAAGCTTCCGGATTCAAGTTATAGTTCTGTTCCAGGAGATGTTTCCAGAAAAAAAACTGGTATGGTATTTCCGTTCCATTTTCCCGATTGTGCAAAAGGGCATCTCTAATCATTGCAGCAGCATAATTCATATCGCATTCCGCTACGAGAGTAGTGCTGGAAAGTTCTTTGACTGAAGCGTTGAATTCGCGAGCGGTTATCTGCGGCACCCCCCAGCAGTCTTTAATTCCCGATTGCACATTAAGCAGCAGGTTCATTGAAATGAGTTTCCGGGGCTTTAAAGGGTTTTTCCATGCAATCCATAATGCCCGGCTTCCGAGACCATCAATAGAGGATATTATTATTTTAACCGGTTCAAGAAGTTTCACCGGAGCCGGCGTTATCTCCATCTGCACTCCGCTGAATTTCAACCTCTGGATCTCTTTGTCGATAATTTTCTTCACCCTGTCATCATTTATTCGATTCGATAATTTGTTTAGAGCAAAAAGGGACTTTCCGGATTTTATCTTTCCCAGAGCCTTAACGGCTTCCTGTGCCAGCGGAACATCATCCATAGTCGCGATAATTTCCAGAAGCCCTATGGCCTTCTCATCCTTCAGTTCCCCAATATCCCTTACATAGGCCAGCTTCATATCAGGTGGAAACTCTTCCATATCTTCAAGTATATATAATATAAGGAAGTAATCTTTTTCAATGTCCTCCAGCATCTCAGCGAGGGATTCGGAAGCCACACCGTCAAAGTCCTTCATTATCAAGTCCAGAGGCAGTTCTCCCGCATCCACTCCGTAATGGGAAAGCACCGTAAGAATCCTGGCCTTGACCTTATCCGATATGTGCGGCATGATGAGTATATCCATAAGCGGCGGCACAACATCGTAGCTGTCTATATATTCAAGCGCATAACAGACCACAGGGGCCAGGCTCTCGTCGTTTTCCCGCAGTTTGGAAAGGCAAACCTGCACCACCTGTTCCCCCATACTGAAAAGTTTTTTCATGGATTCATTCATCTGCCATACGGTATATTCTTTATCCTTTAAAGATTCCAGAAAGTCCACTATTTTCCTCTTATATAAAAGCCGGTAATCGACTTTAGAAGCTTTTTCAGGGGTCTTCTTTCGCATGTGCCACTCCTTCCCTTTCAGCAAAATGCCGCTTTGTCTATTATATTACAATTGTTTTTATTATGCAATGCCGCATTAATTCTTTGTCTATTCTCTGTTCGCCTGACCGTAGCATCGAATGTAAAAGTCCTTCAAATGGCACACTTCGCTCAGATCCAGGGAATAAACCTGCCCCAGCATCTTAGATTTAATAAATATCTCTGCAGTCTTTTCCACCACCAAGCTCAGTTTGAAGGCTTCTTCCAGACACCTTCCCACCGTCACCACTCCATGATTTGCTAGAATAACGGCATTTCTGTCTTCAAGAGCCTCCAGCACATTTTCTGCAAGCTCCCGGGTGCCGGTAGGAGCATATTTTGCCACTTTTACAGGCCCACCCACCATGGACGACATGTCTTCCATGATGCATGGTATCTCCGTTCTGGACGCGGCACATGCACTGGCATTGATGCTATGAGTATGAATCACCGCTTTTACATCCGGCCTTGCCCTGTAAATGGCCGCATGCACCGGCGTTTCTACCGAAGGTTTCCTGCCCGAAGCAACGGGTTTCCCATCAAGGTCCACTGCGACGATGTCTTCAGGCTCCAGATCGGCATAATTCATCCCGCTGGGCGTAATTACAAATAAGTCCTCATTTTCCTCCCGGGCACTCAGGTTTCCCCAGGTGGCCACCACCAGTCCCTCTTTCACAATCTTTTCTCCGTATTCTACTACTTTTTGTTTTAGTTTAAGCAGCATGAAATTCACCCTGTTCCGTTGCAATAATTTTACTCAAATCATATTTTTATGTCATCCTTGCGCTTTTCAGTTCCTCGCCGCACTTGCAGCCTCTTTTCTCAGGCATGCGCATTATTATGTCATAGAGCAATTCCTTCAGTTTGGCTATGTTTTCGTTAAAAACTTTCAGCACCATCTCGTGGCTCACCGGCTCTATTTCAGGGTTATCTTCAAGGCCCACATCGTAGTCCGTCACAAGTGTTATATTGGCATAGCATATCTCCATTTCCCGCGCGAGGACCGCTTCGGGATACTGGGTCATATTTATGACTTCCCAGCCATGGCTGGAAAATTCCCGGCTTTCAGCTCTGGTGGAAAACCGCGGTCCCTGGACAACTACAACTGTACCTTTTTCGTGCACGGGCAGGCCTTTTTCTTTTGCCGTCTCGATGGCTATCCTGCGCAGCTCGGGGCAGTACGGCTCCGCACCGCCGATATGCGTGGTTATGGGACCATCGTAAAAGGTATCTTTGCGTCCCCAGGTGCGGTTTACAAACTGGTCGCATATCACAAAGTCTCCGGGTTTTACGTGGGGCTGCAGGCTTCCCGATGCGCATGGTCCCAGAATCCGTGTTACCCCCAGTTGCTTCATGGCATACACATTGGCACGGTAGTTTATCATGTGGGGCGGAATGGTATGGTGCTTCCCGTGCCTTGGCAGAAATGCCACGGACTTTCCGCCTATTTTCGCGAGGGCTATTCTTTCGCTGGGCGGGCCATACGGGGTTTCTACAGTTATTTCTCTAACGTCATCCAGAAAAGAATAAAACCCCGAACCGCCAAATACTCCGATATCGGCTCTAAAATCCATTGAAATCATCTCCTTGAAATTATATTATAACTGATATTATAACATCATCTGCCGGTGAATAGAAATATATATGCATATTTTACTACTTTCTGCAAAAAATTACACTACCTTTAATAGAATATCCAGTATTGCAAGATTGGCCGTCTGGTTTGCCCGTACTTTTCTCTTGTCCTCCGGGGTGTGAAAAATCTCATCCTGCAAAACGGGCCATTCACCGCATATATCGGCGCCGATGATGCTTTTGGCCTTTTTTATGATTTTCAGAAAATCGATGAGTTCTTCCAGTTTCAAAGACCCGTGGTCCCAGTTGGTATATGCCTGTCCCCAAGCAAGTACATCCTTGTCTATGCTAACATAAACGGGTATGTCGTGTTTTAAAAGTTCTTTCATTACTCCCGATACCTTTTTTTCGTGCGGGATGTTTTCCGGGAAAAATATCACCCTGTTGTCGGCATTCGAACCAGAGAAGGCTTCATCCTTCATATTTTGCCCCACCATTATGCATTTTTTCACCATTTTGCCATTCAAAGCCGCTCTTACCCAGGACCCGCAGCTTATGGTGCCCGGCAGGGGCTCCATCATGTCCGAATGATGGTCGAAAAGCACCAAAATCGGCTCTTCATGCATTTTATTGAGAAAATGAAGGCAAAGGTGGTGAAAATCTCCGGTCCCCAGAAAGGATACTCCGGGTTTTAGGGGCTGCAGCTTTTGATTCAAACCCATAAAATCCTTTAATTCGCCGCAGAAGCGCACCCCTCTTGCACCCTTTAAATCCACAACAGCCGTGGCTCTGCTCATCAACTCCTTTTGAAATGCGATGCCTGTACCGCTATCGATAATATTGACCGATTCCGGATTCATAAAATCACCCTTATCGAGATTGTTCATCAGATTCAGGCTGATGCAATATATTCGACAGCTTGCGACCTTTTTCCTTTAAATCCAAAAAAGCAGGGACTTTCTTTCGAAAGTCCCATGCCATGAAATTCTCACTGTTTATTTTTATTCCTGCGACTTGGTCTTTTCCTTCGAGGCGGCAATATTTGCAAAATACGCAAATCCTCCAAAATATATTACCAGCATTATTAACATCCATATTATTGTTTGAGCTGCCATTTATTTTCCCCCCTTAATGCTTGCACCTGCATTCATGGCCAAAAGTTGGGGAGAGGTGCCTTTAATCCAATTAGCAAGCCAGTTGTTCAGGGCAATCCAAATAATGGCAGATATCACCCATTGAACAACCATCGTACCGGGGCTGTATACCTCCATAGGATTCCACCACGTATTTGGATACCATGTAATCGCCTGCCAGATCCACCATCCGAATATGAAAGCAAACATCACGGGGAATAGGCTGATGCAATAGTTCCACCACTTGCCGACATATATGTCGCTGGTTTTATTTATGATTTCATTTCTGACGCGGTCTATGCCATACTTATATGCGGCGTATGCGAACATCAGACCGCTGATAAGGAGTCCTACGCCCCATACCATATCCTGATTGTTGAGGAAGTCTACTTTATAAGCCGAAGGAACACCGAGCAAAAATCCGCCTATGCAAATAATCAGAGTAGCTTTCTTCCTGTCAAAGCCAGCATCCATGAAATTGCGCACGCCAACTTCAATCATAGGCAGCAGCGATGAAAGCGCCGCAAGAGCCAGCGCGAGGAAGAAAAGCGAAGCGACAAGCATTCCGCCCGGCATGGTCGGGAATAATTTTGCCAGATATATGAATGTCAAACCGGTATTTCCGGCTTTCAAAGCTTCAACCGCTTTATCGGGGGAAGGAGAAAGGGCGAAAACCGTGGGCAGCACCGACATGGCTGCAAGGATTGCCGCCGATGCGTCGCCCAGAACTATCATAAAGCTGTTGACGCCTATATCCTCATTTTCCTTCATATAGACGGCATATGTCAGCATCAGCGCCCAGCCAGCCCCCGTAGACCATGCAGATTGTGTAAAGGCATTCAGCCATACATTGGGGTTGCCCAGAGAACCCCACTTGGGTACGAAGAGGTAATCCAATCCCACTATGGCGCCCGGTTTGGATATGGCCCATACTGCGGATATTATCAGGCAGACAAACAATGTCGGGATCATTATCTTATTTGCGAGTTCGAGCCCTCCCTGGACGCCGCGGTATACGATATATCCTCCGATCAACATCGCAATTAGATGGAACATTATGGTCTGCGAAGGAGTATTAATAAATCCATTCCATAACGCTTCTGAATCCATCCCCTTGTGGATGGCACCGCTTACGGCAAAGGTGAAATACCTGAGAGCCCAACCGAGGATAACAGAATAGTAAAACATTATGCCCAGACATGTAAATCCTACCCAGGCTCCCATCCAGGTCTTTTCGCGGCCAAGCCAGTTCCTGAACGCTCCAATGGTCCCAAATCTGGTGGTTTTGCCCATGGAAAGTTCCATCATCATAAGCGGCACCGCCCATGCGAGGTTTGCCACCAGATATGCTACCAGGAAAGCTCCACCGTCATTTGTTCCCGCCACCCGCGGAAATCTCCAGATATTGCCGGTGCCCACAGCCATTCCGAGGGATGCAGCTATAAATCCCAAACGGCTGCCCCATTGTTCGCGTTTTTCGGCCATACATTAACCTCCTCTGCTTTAATTGATTGTTAGTTCAATCACATTGCGTTCGAGGCGGCAACGAATTTTTCAGCCGTTCATACGGACCCGTCTCCCGTCACGCATGAACGCATTTTTTCCTCCCCCCTTTTTTGTATAGTGTACTGAGTAGCCCTGTCGGTATACTGGGTTACCCAGTTTGAATATTATATTATTTCTACAATAAATATAAAATTCCTTCTTTTTGTGAAAGATTTATAAAATATTTTTTATAAATATGCTTTCATCGATTAAGCATATTGTTTTTGTTTTCAAATATTGCAAAGGCAGGAGGCGCGCTCCTGCCGGATTCAGTTTGGCTTCATTTGAACCTGTCTTTCAACCTTTCCATAACCTGAGGCATGGTGGTGTATTCCATTTCATCCAGGGGAAGCCTGTGGGGTTCGAACGGACCCATGCTGCGCAGATAATCGGCTATTTCCAGAGCTTTCTGTCTTGCCCTGTCGTAAGCCATATCGGCAAAAAAGTCCTGAGGACCGATAAGCTTTCCCCCGGCAAGCTGGAATCCCAGCGCGATGACCCTAGGAGGCCCGTCAAAGCGCGTGGGAGTCGATTCTTTCTGAGAGACGGGGACCATCGGCCCAAAATGAGAACCGCGCATCCAGCCCGCCACCAGGTGCGGATTGGCGAAGGGTTCCAGGGCTTCCCCCACAGCCGGCAATCCGTTCTGGCAGCGCACCAAAAGCACGGGATCGTCCTTTCCCACATACCTGCCCGCCATGAGATTCATCCTCTGAGTGGTCGACGCCGCAGCTATTTCGCCGTCTTTGCGATAAACGGCCCTGACCGCGAACCTGTTGGCCGCCCCCAGAAACACCAGCATATCGTATAGTTCCTCCGGACAGGAAAAAGTCACTTTCTTATTTTCAATCAGGTCGAGAATCTCAAACACAAAACCTTCATGCATTTTGGGATCTATTACCAGGCCAATGGTATTGAACGGGTCTGCAAACATTTTATAAAGCGGAAGATTCCAAGCTCCGGGCTCTGTCTTGTCGGCCATGAAAACTATAACGGGTTCGCTGGGCCGCTCCTCAAATTCCATCTCCGCCACTCCGGGCCCCATGCCTTTAATATTTCCGGAAAATGCATCCGTGAGCAAATCCTGCCCGGCTCCGTACAGCTTCAGCTTCCTCGCAATTTGAGTGCACGCGAGGAAGGTGTCCCATGCCAGCTTGTGTATGCTTTCGTCGTCCGCGCCCTGCCTGTGGGTCATGATAAGGTTGATGTCGTCGCCCACGCTCGTTACTTTGAAGTCTTCCAGCAAACCTTCGCCTTTTTTCGCCAGAGACTCCTCGGCTTCCTGCAGAAGTTCCGGATGGACGCTGCTGTGGCCCACAAATCCTCCGATGTCGGCCTTGATTACCGACAATGTGATTTTTTCGCTCATCGAAATACCTCCCAATTATGTAGAATGTCACGACATATGATATATAATATTTGTTTAAATGTGCTATACTATATATTTATTCTACATAATAAAAAGTATTCCTGCCTGACAAATTAAAATTTGAATATATTATTTTTAATAAATATAGCTTCATGCTTCATATTTGTTAAATATAATATAGCACTTTGCATTCACAATTATATATAATATTGAATAATAAATTCCTGCATGTTTTTTTCTTAATTTTTTTTAATTTAAATAAGCTGAATTGCCGAAAAAAGGATTTGCTGCGGACTTTCCCTTGACAAGATTGGTTTAACCGGAATTGTTCAAAAAAGCATAAAAAAAGAGCCCAAGAGCTCAGTAATATTCTTGAAAGCGGCAAGTTTCAACAGTATTTGGGCATCATCCAATGGTAAAAGCCTGTAAAATTTCTTCTTTTGTCACATCGGTATAAACACCGACCCTGCCCAGAGTTTCAGGCAGTATGAAAACTATTTTTTCGTTCAAATTCTTTTTATCCAGGCTCATAATTTCGATAAGGCGGTCCCGATCGGGTTCATATGGCATAACAACTGGCACCGCCGACCTTACCATGCCTTCAATGCGCAAAAAGGTCCTTTCGTCGATGATCCCCCGCAGCAGGGCTATCCTTGCCTCAAAAACCATTCCCAGAGCCACCGCCTCGCCGTGCAGCAGAGTGCCGTAGCCGAAAATCGTCTCCAGCGCATGCCCGACGGTGTGGCCGTAATTCAAAATCCTGCGAATCCCCTGTTCGGTTTCATCTTGGGATACTACCCCGGCCTTTATTTCACACGACCGCTTTATGGCATAAACAAGGTCGCTGCTGCTTAGTCTAAGCCTGCTCGCATTTTCCTCCAGCCATCGGAAAAATCCCGCATCTTTTATAACGCCGTATTTTATGACCTCGGCCAGGCCTTCTCTAAATTCTCTGTCAGGAAGACTAGACAGCACGGACGAATCTATGACTACCAGAGAAGGCTGATAAAAGGCTCCGACTATATTCTTGGCCCTTTGCAGATTCACTGCCACCTTGCCGCCCACACTGCTGTCCACCTGGGCAAGAAGCGTGGTCGGAACCTGTATGCAGGCGATGCCCCTCATGTATGTTGCCGCGATAAACCCCGCCAGGTCCCCTACAACGCCGCCACCCAGCGCCATAATGGCCGAGTTCCTGTCCAGCCTGCAGTCGAGAGCCGCATTATAAAGCTCTTCCGCCCTGGCCAGGGATTTGCTGGATTCGCCCGCAGGAATTTCTTCCACAAAGGCCTGAAGCCCTGCATTTTCCAGGCTGGCTGCCACCCTTCCGGCATATAATTTTGACACATTGCTATCGGTAATAATCATAATCTTTTTCCAGGAAAATTGCCGTTTTATGATATAGCCGATATCATCCAATATTCCATCCGCTATAATTATTTTGTATGACCTCTCGCCCAGGTTTAGCGCAATTTGTTCCATAATTCGCTCTCCGCCCTTCATTCATCAAATCAATTATCAATCCGGCAACCGGCATTCATCAGTTGAAATTTATAGTTTTCAAAATTATTATTCATTTCCTCAATGCTGTCTCCGCCGAACTTTTCCACAGCAGCTCCGGCTAGAACCCAAGCTAGGGCGGCTTCTCCCACAATACTGGCGGCAGGAACGGCACAAATGTCGGAGCGCTCGATGCTGGCGCAGACGGGCTCTTTTGTTTTGACATCCACACTTCTGAGGGGTTTATACAGAGTGGGTATGGGTTTCATGGCAGCCCGCACCACCACCGGGCATCCATTGGTCATACCCGCCTCCAACCCTCCTGCGTTGTTGGTTCTGCGGTAATATCCCTTTCCTTCATCATAAAAAATCTCGTCATGGACTTCTGAACCGCTCCTCTGAGCCGCTTCAAAGCCCAGGCCTATCTCTACCCCTTTTATGGCCTGAATGCTCATAAAGCTCTGTGCAATGAGCCCGTCCAGCTTGCGATCCCATTGCACATGGCTGCCAAGCCCCACAGGGACATTGTAAGCCACCACTTCAAACACGCCTCCAAGTGAATCCCCCCGGGCCTTCGCTTCATCTATGGCCTCCATCATCTTTTTTGAAATCGGCTCATCTATGCACCGCACAGGGGACCGATCGGCTCCGGCCAGGACCTCGATGGAGTAGCTCACGTCAGTTAAGCTCACGCCTCCAATGGAAACCACATGGCTCATTATGCGAATTCCGAATACTGCCAGAAGCTGTTTTGCCACGGCTCCCACCGCCACCCTGGCAGCGGTTTCCCTGGCGCTCGCCCTTTCAAGCACATTTCTTATGTCATCCTGATTATACTTTAAGATTCCCGCCAGGTCTCCGTGACCCGGCCTGGGCATTGTGACAGGAGGCACTTTTCTGTCCTTCCAGTTGTCATAGTCCAGATTCTTTATCATGAGAGCAAGGGGGCTTCCTGTTGTTCTGCCATTTGCAATGCCGCTGAGGATTTCCACCTCATCCTTTTCTATCTGCATTCTACCGCCTCTGCCGTAACCCTGCCTGCGCCTCAGGAGCTCCCTGTTTATTGAATCTTCGCTTATCCCAAGGTTTGCCGGCAGCCCCTCTATCACAGCCACCAGGGCTTTGCCGTGGGACTCGCCCGCCGTTAAATACCTCAACATTGTCTACCCCTCCGTGTTTTGCTTGTAACAAGCTTCGCCCGCGTCCCGAATTTTAATTCCCTATTTCGGCCTCCGGCTTTACCATTCTCCAGGCCGTTTTGTCTACATATCTCCCGTTCGTGGAAGTAACAGCGTTTAAAAAAAACTTCTGCGGATCACCGATATGTTCTGAAGAAATGGAAAACCATATCCTGTTTTTATAAACATTTACCTCGAGCGGCTGCTTGAAAAAAACGCCCTCATCGTTCTCCATAACCGCCGTTGCCTTGAAATTCCTTATAAATATTTTCAACCTTGCAGAATCCTTGTCTTTATACAAGAACAGCGCATTGAAGATATAATCGGTATTTTTTGCAGCATTGCCGCGGGTCTCGATTGCAAAAAAGTAATTGCCTTTAGTGCGTACCATTCCGAGAGCTTTTAAATCGTCGCTGCCCTCCAGCCTGAGCAGCGGATTGTCCATGATGCTTGAATAAACCACTTTATAGGGCAGTTCCCTACCATATTTAAAATCGGGCACTGCATCCACATATTTATAGCATCCATCTTCATACGTTCCGAAAAGTTCATTCCTCCTGACAAAGGCATCCAGAAACGCACCCATAATCTTGAACTGGGACCTGTACTCCCTAATCGCTTTTTCTTTGGCTTTTTCCGCTTCCTGGTTTATCCTGTAGATGTGCCATCTGGTTCCCACATTTTCCAAAGAAAGCGGAGGGTACAGCCCCGCTGCCGGCAGAAGCGCCCATGGCTCGGGCCACTGATAATGATGGACAAGATAGGAATACATGCCGGCTTTGTAATCGTGCAATTCCACGGTGTACTTGACAAAGGCGCCCACAGCCCAGTGGTCGGAATGCATGTCGTCGGCATCCGGATAAAAAATATCGGTGGGCTTAAAATCATCAATTATCTGCCACAGGTTTTTTACAAGGTTTTTGCCGCAGTAAACCGCATTTTTATCGTAGCTGTTAGCGTATGGAGTTTTGGTGTAGCCGTTCCTGCTCAAATGAGGATTGTCGTAATCCCAATTCTGCTCCCACAGGCTTTTAATGCTGCCGTCGGCATAACCCAAAAATATTATATCGTCTTGCGAGAGGCCCAGGTGCCTCATGGCATTTACGGTTTCCTGCTGTCTTATGAGGCCGAGCTTGATATAGTCTTCCGGCAGTATTTTTTTTGGCTTGATGTTCTCCTTTACTGCCCTTTTAAATCCGTCACCGTTTGTGACGACCACAACCTTTATTTTTTTCCCATTCAACAATTCAGTATATATAAGGCCGCCCATACCCACATCTTCATCATCGGGATGGGGGGCGATGATCAATATCCTGTTACCCAATTCAATGGGTTCCGTATATAATTTATCCCTGCTTCTTTTTACAGCATATCCAACATTTGTATAGAAATATCCGAAGACCCCGATCCCATAAAAAAGAACAAAAGCAATTATAATCATTGCTGTTAATAAATACTTTTTCTTTGCAAAAGCATTTATTCGGCCCATAATTGTTCTCCTTTTTATATACGCCCGGCCGCAACTTGCATTTTGCCCCAATCGACATGAAAAATTATATCATTTATGAACCCGCGTGTAAAGAAAAACGGCTTTTCCAGCCGTTTCAAATTCCTGTGGTTTTTTTGTAGAGCCGTCTTGCCATCCATCGTGCTGCTATATTGAAAAAAAGTACAATGATAATCAATACTGCGGAAGCTCCATCGGCTATCTGCCTCGCATCAGGAGCCAAACCCTCGCTGTTGACTTTCCAGATGTGCACTGCCAGAGTCTCGGCGGGGCGGAATAAATAAAAAGGAGAATTTGAATTGAAAGGGTTCCAGCTGTAAAATTGCAGGCGCGGCGTGGTTATGCCGGCAGTATACAGGAGTGCTGCGGCTTCGCCGAACACACGCCCTGCGGTGAGAATAACACCCGTCACTAGCCCCGGAATTGCGGCCACCAGCACCACATGCACTATTGTCTGCCACTGGGTGGCTCCCAAAGCCAGGCTTGCTTCTCTCAATTCGTTTTTGACACTTCTCAATGTATCCTCAGATATCCTGGTCATTACCGGAAGATTGAGCACCGTAAGCGCCAGAGCGCCCGATATTAAGGAAAATCCCCATTTTAAAACCGTGACGAAAAACAGCAGCCCGAAGAGCCCTATAACTATTGAGGGAAGAGAGGCCAGCGTCTCAGTGCATATTCTGATAATTCTTGTCCACCGGTTCTCTCTGGAAAATTCGGCAAGATAAATACCCGCACCCAGACCTATCGGTATGGTAAAAATCATGGTAAGAATCAGAATAAGAAAGGAGTTGAAAATCTGCGGGCCTATGCCTCCACCAGCTCTGAAAGCGCTGGGAGGGCTTGTGAGAAAATGCAGGTTGATCACCCTCAAGCCGTTGAACAGGATGAATCCCACCAGAGCCAATAATATCAATGAAACGGAAACAGCCATGGCATAAAAAATAAAAGTGGCGATTTTATCGGACGTTCTGGCGTTTATCATTTTGCTGCCCCCCTGCTTTCAATAAACCTTATGAACATGATAAACATAAAAGAAATCAGCATCAAAAGCAGTGCGATTGACCATAGAGCGTCATTCCATACCGTGCCCATCACCGTATTGCTCATCTCCATGGTTATTATGCTCGTCATGGTGTGCACCGGCTTCAGGAGCGAGTCGGGCATCCTGACGGCATTTCCTATAACCATCTGCACAGCCAGTGCCTCTCCGAAAGCCCTCGCCAGTCCAAGGACCACTCCGGTCAGAATCCCAGGCAGAGCAGCGGGCAGAAGCACCATCCTTATGGTCTGCCATCGCGTGGCTCCCAGAGCGAGCGATGCTTCTCTGATGTCCCTTGAAATTGTTTGCAAACTGTCAGTGGAGACACTGGCTATGGTGGGGAATATCATAATTGCGAGGACTATGGAACCTGCCAGTAGGCTGAATCCCAGGCCTCCGATATGATTCCTGATGAAGGGCACCAGCACGCTGAGCCCTATCCAGCCGTAAACCACAGAAGGTATGCCAACAAAAACCTCAATTACCGGCTGAAGAATTTTGCGACCCCATGCAGGTGAAATTTCCGACATGAAAATGGCTACGCCGATGCTAAAAGGGGCGATGATGATAAGCGCAAGGAGCGATACCGCAACAGAACCCGCTATGAAAGGCAACGCCCCTATCAGCGGCCCTCCCTCGGATTTCGGTGCGTCCGGACGCCATACGGTGGTCAATAAAAAGTTCCTGATTGACGCTCTGTCTACGATAAAAGTTGAAAGACCTTTTGAGGCAATGAATACTATGATCGAAAGGGTCGTCAGGATGATAAATCCCGCGCACAACATGGTAAAAGCCCTGCCAAGCCTGTTTGTCAACTTTTGATCAACCATATGCGATCCCCTTTTTCTGGTTTGTCTATTAAAAATCATAACAAGTTTGCACACCTGCCATGTTATTAAATTGTTAAGTTTATGTAAATTTTATGTAAATTTCTGTGCGGATCTTGAAAACAGCAACAACCATTTCATCAACCCCTCTGATTGCACTTTTTAATGTTTCTCAATAAAATAGAAATGTTATCGTTGATTTATTAAATAAATTCGTTTATAATGATAATATTGAAAGGAGTGGTGATATGTCTGTTTCCGAACAGCTAAAAATTTTATGCGTTAAGCTTGGAATAAGTGTTTCTGAACTCGGACGGTTATCCGGTAGAAGTCCACAAGCCTTTAGTCAAAAAATGAAGCGGGAAAGTTTCACCGTCGACGAGTTGAAAAAAATCGCCGAAGCTGTCGGATGCAAATATGAGGGTTCTTTTATAATGCCATCTGGTGAGAAAGTCACATACTGAGGAAAGGTGGTTATCAAGTTGGATAATAATGTTATATATAAATGCACAGCCTGTGGCAAAAGCTTCACTGTTACTATATCAAACGCCAGATATCCTAGCGGGAAAAAACGCGAAAGCATAGATTTTCCCTGGTGTGGTGCTGAAAATGGCAGCGAAGTAACAAGCGGCATTATTACCACACATAAAGTTGTTACGGAGGTCGGTGTTAATCAATGACTATATATGAAAAAATCGATCGCTACAAGATGTCCATTGATGAAATGCGCCCATTTGAAGGTCACTTGTTAAATGAAATTAAAAACTACTACCGCATAGGCCTTACATGGTCCAGCAATGCTCTTGAAGGGAACACTCTCACTTTAAGTGAAACAAAGATCCTCCTGGAAGATGGACTGACTGTTGGAGGTAAGCCTCTTCGAGATGCTCTCGAGGCTCTGGGACATGCAAAGGCATATGATTTCATGTTCACATTGCTCGGCAGTCACCGAATAACCGAAGAAGACGCCCTTACAATGTACCGAATGTTTTATATAGGAATTGATGCCGAGGAAGCGGGAAAGTACCGTGACCGCCCGGTCTTCATAACTGGCTCAAGATATGAAGTATGTCAAGTAGAGCAGATAGGAGTGGAAATGGCAAAGTTGTTCCAATGGGCAGCCTCCGAGCGTAACAAATACCATCCGGTCCAATTTGCCGCTCAGTTGCATAAACGATTTGTGTTTATTCATCCTTTCATAGATGGAAACGGGAGAGTTGCCCGTTTGCTAATGAATACAGCGCTCATTCAAGACGGTTATATGCCGGCCATAATTCCACCGGTCTTGCGACATGAGTATATTAGCTTATTGGAGCGGGCCCATGATGATCAACCTTTTATGGACTTTATTGCTGAACGCGTTCTGGAGTCTGAAAAGGAGATTATGAGATTGCTGCATATTCCTTTCCCTAATCAGCACTAAAATAAGGGCGGCATCTAATCCTTAAGATTCTGCTCAAAACGATGAACTTAAAATGGTAAAACCATAGATTCCCTTACAAACTGGGATGACTCACAATGCAAACTATCTCCCGGCACAAGAATAAAAGCCATAATTCTTGACATCTTTTCGGGAAGAACACCACCTCCATGCAGATACTACATCGGTATCCGTATACGGTGAATATGACAAAGCCGAAGAAGGCTTTATCGATATAGCAAATGGCTCTAGCAATGCCACAAGCAAAATTGAGCCTCTGAAACCCTTTATGTTGCTGGATTCAGAGGCATTATAAAGTCTATTCCCACTCAATCGTGGACGGCGGTTTTGAGGTAATGTCATATACTACTCTGTTAACCCCGGGGACTTCATTAACTATTCGTGTAGAAATATTATCCAGGACTTCTGCGGGAAGTCTCGCCCAGTCTGCGGTCATGCCGTCTTCGCTTACAACGGCTCTCACCGCCACTGTATGCGAATAGGTGCGTTCATCGCCCATAACGCCTACGCTCCTGATATCCGGCAGCACCGCAAAGGCCTGCCATAAATCCCTGTAAAGACCGGCCTTTTTTATCTCTTCATAAACGATGGCATCGGCTTCACGCAAAATGGCCAGCTTTTCCTGAGTTACCTCGCCAAGAACCCTTATGGCAAGACCCGGACCGGGGAAGGGCTGGCGGTAGACTATTTCTTCCGGAAGTTCCAGCTGAGCACCTATTTTCCTGACCTCGTCCTTGAATAAATCCCTCAGCGGCTCGATGAGTTCGAATTCCACATCATTTGGAAGCCCTCCGACATTGTGGTGGCTTTTTATGACAGCTGCGGTTTCTGTGCCGCTCTCAATCACATCGGGATACAGGGTCCCCTGAACAAGGTAGTCTATTTTCCCAAGTTTCGCCGCCTCGCTTTCAAAAACCCTTATAAATTCCTCGCCTATGATTTTTCTCTTTTTCTCCGGGTCCGTCACTCCTTTCAATTTTTCAAGGAACCGCCTGGATGCATCCACTGCTATCATGTTGATATGAAACTTGTCCCTGAAGGTTTTCTCAACGCTTTGAGCCTCATTTTTTCTTAGCAGGCCATGGTCCACGAAAATGCAGGTGAGGTTGTCCCCCAGAGCCTTATGTGCAATCAGCGCAGCCACAGAGGAATCCACACCGCCGCTTAAGGCGCACAGCGCCTTTTTATCCCCAACTTTTTCTCTGATAAGTTTCACCTGTTCTTCAACAAAAGCCTTCATGGACCAGGTTCCGCTCAAGCCTGCTATACCGAAGAGAAAATTGTTGAGGATTTCCCTTCCCCTGGGAGTATGGACCACCTCCGGATGGAACTGCACTCCGAAAAGATTTTTGCCGTTGCTCACAGCCGCATACGGAGTGTTTTTCGTGCGAGCCAGAGTCGTAAACCCTTCGGGCAGAGCAAGAATTGAATCGCTGTGGCTCATCCATACGATCATTTTTTCCTCAAGCTCCCGGAAAAGCCCTCCGTCTTCCTCAACGAAAAGCTCCGCACGCCCATATTCCCTGGCCCGGGCCGGTTCTACCCTTCCGCCCAGCAGGTGGCACATGAGCTGCATGCCGTAGCATATCCCCAGGATCGGGATCCCCGAGTCAAAAAGCCTCTTGTCGCATACGGGCACATTTTCCGAATATACGCTGGCGGGACCCCCGGAAAAAATGATGGCCTTGGGCCTCCTTTTTAAAATATCCTCCAGAGGGGTCTTATATGACAGGATTTCGCAGTAAACATGCGCTTCGCGAACCCGCCGAGCTATCAGTTGGCTGTACTGCCCCCCAAAGTCCATTATTATTACATTTTCTCTTATTTCCGGCATTAAAAAACCTCCATTTCACATATACAAAGATTATGCTTGATTTTTATCTTTTTAAAAGTTTTATTATATTATCCCATAAAATTTGAAGCTTTTCCATAATGTGTAGTAAAAAAGTTGATTGAGTTGGGCATTGCCCTTATAGCCGGAATTGACAGGGTCCTGGACACGGCCGGAACCCGCATAAATGTCGCCGGCGACATGGCGGGTTCAGTAGTTGCGGCAGCCTCGGAAGGCGAGCTTCAAAAACCCGGCGTTAAAACTGCAAGCGCATAAAGAGCTCGAGTCTCTGAAGCGATAATTATTAAAACAGTACAAATTGATTTTCATTGATAATGTAAAATCCTACCCTTTAAATGAAGGGGTAGGCTTTTTATGCGTTTCAGCGGAAAAATTATATAAAGTATTTTCGGTTATTATCATATCCATTTTTACATCATGTTCTTCAGCTGGAAGGCTGTCGGTCACTTGCATTTCGAAGGCCACGGCAACTTTTTTAACCTCCGGCCGGAGCTTGGGCAAAAAGCTGTCATAATACCCCGCCCCGTAGCCCATGCGGTTGCCATTTTTGTCAAAGGCCACGCCCGGAACCAGAACCAGATCTATTTCTTCAGGCGCAAGACCTTTTTCTCCGGCAGGCTCCAGAATGCCGAAGGTGCCCGGTGAAAGCTCATCAAGACTTTTTATCTCAATGGCCAAAAGCCCGCAACCCTTTTTCACTTTGGGCACCACCACCCTTTTCCCTTCCGATAGAGCCTTTGTGATGCCATCTCTGGTTTTAACCTCATTTCTGGCATCCACGTAAAACATTATTGTTTTTGCTCCCCGAAATTCTGAGAGGGAAAAAAGCCTGGACATGATTTTTGCGCTTTTTTCTATTATATCTTCTGCGGCAAGTTCCGACCGGGCCTTTAAAAATGTCCTCCTCAATTCTTTTTTATTATTCATGGCATGTTTCTCTCCCGTCACGACATAATCCCTCCCCCGCCTTCCTGCACACGCCGCTTCAAAATATCAATATATAAACGCACATTAAAAATAATAAAATAACACAAAACCTTATCGGATTGGGAGTTGTATGCTTAAACATATTGGATACGGATTGTGAGGTAGAACCGAATACCGGAAATACTTTGCTCAGATTTCGATAAAAACCTTCTACATCTATTAAAACTTCATTGAAAACATCATTATTGTCCTCTTTCCTGCTAATAAGTTTTACGTATTTTTCGAGAGTATCTATATATGCATTTTTATTTTTTAAGACATGCTGTAATAAAAAGCACTTGCAAAGCCTGAATAGTTTCAGGTTTTCATTAAAAAATATCTCATGATAGAGTTTAAAGATATCATTTCTTTCAAAAGTTATTTTGGCAAAATATGAATCAATTTTTTCTTCGCTGAGTTTTCCTGAAGTTATCTTTTTCAACCATCCTCTAACCTCTTGCTTCTTGTTGGACAGCTGCTTGTCTAAATTATGCAGTTTAGATTTCATGTTGTCAAGTTGTTTACTCATGGCCATAAATTCTCTTTGAGCGTCAATTAACAAGCATATGCGGTCAGCCTTATCCTTCAATCTAATCAATGCTGCTTTATCTTCCACCAAACTCATTCTTAGCCCCGGTGGATTGTTATAAGTTCTTTCTAATAGGGGTTCAATCTCCACGTTCAGTTTGTTCAAATGTCTTCTAGAACGCCAACCGAAAAAATCAAAAAACCTTGGAAAACTACTATGGTATTTTATCAACAAATCCTTTATCTTATAATAGGTGTCCCCACTTATGTCATTCAGGTCACTACATCCTACGGAGCTTTTCTGGCCGAAGAAGTCTTTTATGTCATTTTCAAGCTTTAATCGCGTACGGTCAACCTTTTCTTTCTGTTTATCGAACAAGTTTTTGTTTTCAGCAATATCGCCTTCAATTTTTTTTATCTTATCAATAAGGTCATAGAATTCGTTTATTTTTGCCTGTATCTCGCGGTAGTTACAGGTTATTTCATCTTTTAATCTTTCATATTTCTCTTCATCAAAGTCTTGAGTTTTTAAAAATTCAATTTTTTTATCAATAGCCTTAATTGCATGCTGGTTTATTTTTTCCCGATTCCCACCGTCCAGGCACAAATCCCATTCGCTTTGCTCTTTATCCAATTCCGCTATTTTTTCAATGGCATTGGCCACAGCCCTATTATTAGTGCTGGTAATAACCGTCAAGCAATTTTGATCTTTTCCTTCTATTAAAGACAATGCGCTCTTTACGACCTGATTAGCCACAATATTTACGATTAAAGTAGTTTTTCCGGAACCGGGAGGACCCTGGGCGGCCACAATCGTATTTTTAATACTGCTATATATAACTTGAGCCTGGGAATCCGTCGGCGGAAAATCTCCTAATGCCCCAAAGAACAATTCCCCTTCAGCATAATCTTTATTTGATATGTAAGTGGTAAGGAGGTTTTTTTGAGATAAAGCGGTTTTGTTTTTATCTATTATGCGAAGAAAGTCCTTTTTCAGATTGGCATTAAAATATTCGCCCTGGTATTCAAATATATAAGGAAGAGGGCGAGTAAAAATTTTTTTGTTAATTTGTTTAAGTTCGCTTGCCAGCCGAGAAGCTGGATTTCAAAAGTTCCTCGTTGAAAGTCATTTTTAAAACACCTCGACTTTTTATATTAGCCAAAATACTTCAAAACCAGCAATGATTAACATGTAAATTATACCATATTATGATATTCCATGTTAAGAAGGTATCAAAACCGAACCTCAACTGCAAGGTAACTATGATTCGAATTATAAATTAAAAGCTCCCGGGCAAAAACCCAGGAGCTCAGATCATATGATTACGAATTTTATCCATAAAAGTATAATTAACATCAAAAAGAGGTTACAGTTTCTCAGCACGATTTCGCATGGTAAACACACGTACAAAATATCATTCTATTCACCTTTGTTCTGATCAAAAACCACTGCAACCAGTATTATAATCCCCATTGCGATTGATTGCCAGTATGACGACACTCCCAAAAGGCTTAAAGCGTTATTGATGACACCTATTATGACTATGCCCAGTGCTGTTTGTGCAATGCCTCCCCTGCCGCCGGACATGCTGGTCCCGCCCATTGCCACCGCTGCGATGGCATTGAGTTCGTACCCCTGGGCCGCATTGGGCTGGCCCGCCTGAAGCCTCGATGCAAGAGCCGCCCCGCCCAGGGCTGCCAGAATAGAGCAGATTATATATACATAGAATTTAACCTTTGTAACATTAATTCCGCTGAGTTTTGCAACTTCTTCGTTGCTTCCGACTGAATACACATAACGCCCGAAACATGTATTGCTCAAAACTATATGCGCACTTATCAGAACTATTGCCATAACTATTACCATGACAGGCAATGGCCCGATATACCGAAGGCCCATCCAGCTGAATGAATCCGGAAGCCCAAAGACCGGCTTGGATTCCGTATACACATAAGCAAGCCCTCTTGCCACGCTCATCATAGCAAGAGTTGCAATGAATGGGGTCACCCTCAGCTTTGCAATGCTGAATGCGATAATACTGCCGCAAATTCCTCCAACCACAAGGGCCGTCGCCAATATAACCGCTAAACTCGTAAAAATGCTTGCGTCCGGGAAAAATTTTATTAAAACCGCAGACACTATACCGGCAAGCGCTGCCACCGAGCCCACCGAAAGGTCGATTCCACCCGTCAATATTACAAATGTCATGCCGGTGGCCAGCAGCGCATTAATCGCTATCTGCATCATTACATTGACAAGATTTGTGGGTTCCATAAACCGCGGCACGAATACCGCCGAAATTAGCAGCATCGCGATCAGGAAAAGCACCATTGAGTTTTTCTTTAAGCTGTTCTTTACAATAAAATTTCTCATACTTTTTGCCTCCTCGGATTAATTACTGCTGATGCTGGCCAGATGCATGATATCCTTTTCCGTGGCCCCCTGAGCATCGATAATGCCCGCGACTCTACCTTCTCTCATAACCATTATTCTGTCGGATACTCCGAGTATTTCCGGAAGTTCTGATGAAACCATGATGATGCTTCCGCCATTTTCTACAAAATTTTTCATGATTGCATATATTTCAGCCTTGGCGTTGACATCGATGCCCCTGGTCGGCTCGTCCATGATAAGGATTTTGGATCGGGCGGCCAGCCATTTGGCGATCACCACTTTCTGCTGATTGCCTCCGGAGAGGTTTTTGGTAACGGCATTTTCGTCCGGTGTTTTTATGCGAAGCATGGCGATATATTCCTTTGCCACGTTTTTTTCCCATTTAAAGTCGACAAAACCCTTGCTGGAGTTGGGAAAGAGGCTGGCAAGCGAGATGTTTTCCCTGACGCTTTTTGATAATAACAGGCCCTGATTCCGTCTGTCCTCAGGTATAAAACCTATTCCGGCATTTATGGCCTGCTGCGGCGTGGCAAATCTTACCGGTTTGCCGTTGTAAATGCATTCGCCACGGTCTACTTTGTCCGCGCCGAACACGGCCCTCATGACTTCCGTCCTGCCTGCGCCTATCAGCCCAGCAACTCCCAATATTTCTCCCTTCTTCAGGGCAAAAGACACATCTTCAAAGGCGCCCCTGCGGGTATAATTCTTAACCTCTAAAACAATTTCGCCGGTAGATGGCACTTCAGATTTATAATAAAACTTCGTAATTTCCCTGCCCACCATCAAAGCAATCATTTGATTCTCGTCTATGTCTTTTATTTTTACAGTTTTTACAACGCAGCCATCTCTCAATATCGTGACCACGTCGCCAATCGATGTGATTTCTTTCAAACGATGGGATATATAGATAATAGCAACATTCTCGCTCTTTAATCTTTCAATTACTCCAAACAGCGCCTCCACTTCATTCTCCGAAAGCGAGGATGTCGGTTCATCCATTATTACTATTGAGCTGTTTTGCGAAACCGCCCTGGCTATTTCAACCATCTGCCTGTCTGCAGTGTTCAGGTCGCGTATTACCGCTCTGGGGTTAATTTTTACGCCCATGGATTCCAGCAGGCGGCCTGCTTCGCTATACATCCTTTTCTTGTCTATGAACCCCGTTCTCTGCAATCTGGGCTCCCTGCCCAAGAATATATTCTCAGCAACAGTAAGGTCCGGGATTACGCTCAATTCCTGATGGATTACGCTTATACCCGCATTGAGCGCCTGGCGGGGATTGTTGAAAAAAACCTCTCTGCCGTTCAATTTAATAATGCCCTCATCGCGAGTATATACACCTGAAATGATTTTGATAAGAGTAGATTTGCCTGCGCCATTTTCTCCCAGCAACACATGCACCTGTCCGGGGTAGATGTCCAGATCAACCTTCGATAGTGCTTTAACTCCGGGAAAGGATTTGCTGACCCCCGCTATTTCAAGTATCGGCTTCTGATGCATGTTTTTCCCCTTCCTTTTCTTCTGATAAGAACAAGACGGCGGAAGAAGGCAACTCCTTCCACCGTCTTATATTATTTTCTAAAGATTATCTTTATCGATTATCTTCGGAGCGATTGGAATAAACTTCGGCACATCTTTGCCATCCAGTTTGTCTTTCACAGCTTCCAGAGTTTTAAAGCCTATTGCCTCGGGGTCCTGAGCCACATCGGCTACCCACAAGCCTCCGCTCTTGATTTCATTAATGCCTTCCGGATTGCCGTCAAATCCTATTATCTGAACCTTTTTATTTGCGGCTTTCACAGCGGATAGCGCACCCATGGCGAAGGGATCGCCCACGCCAAATATGACCTTGAGGTTTGGATGTTTCAAAAGCATATTTTGTGTTACATCAGCAGCCTTCGCTTGATCCCCGGAGCAGTTCTGGACATCGACAACCTTTATACCGGGGAAGTTCTTGGCAAGATAATCCACGAATCCCTTCTCGCGGTTGACGCAGCTTTCAACTTCGGAATAAGTTACTATTGCAACCTCTCCCTTTCCGTCCGGGAGCATCTTGTTTGCCACATATTCCGCCGCCATCTGGCCGCCCTTGTAATTGTCCGTCGCAACATGCGCTACCGTCTCGCCGTCCGAAGAGATATCCATGGTGAAGACTGGGATATTTGCCTTGTTGGCTATCTCCACCATTGACTTGCTGCCTGCTGAATTCGTCGGGCAGAGTATTATCGCATCAACTTTTTGAGTCACAAAATCCTGAACCTGGCTCAACTGCTTGTTTGCATCTCTGGAGGCATCCTGAACTATCAGTTTTATGCCAAGTTCTTCAGCCTTTTTGTTAAGTGCCTTTTCAATGTTGTTGTAGAATACATGCTCCCTGGTCAGCAGGCTCACGCCGACCACGATCTCTTTTTTCTCCGATGATTGGCCGGATGCGGTGGCAGCCGACGATTCGCTTGAACCTGCAGGAGAACCGGATTGATTTTTGGGTGCGCCGCATCCTGCGACGAGCAGGATAACAAGCGATACACAGATGATTTTAACAAAATTTTTCATGCTTTTTCCTCCCTTTGAAATTCCTTTTCAAAATATGCATTTCTTTATTATTTATTTGAACCCTCGCTGGAGGGAATTGTTTTTTCAGGCAACGCGCACCTTCCGGCCATTTTCAGTTATGTCTTGCCGCTTTGCCCGTGCTTTGGCAAAGCATAATTTTTCTCTTCACTACTTTTTTTACTTCGTTTTTCCCCCGCGCTAAATATGCCTTCGGGTCAAAGATTCCCTTGTCCTCCAGCGCTTCCCTCACTCCTCTTGTCATCGCTGCCCGAAGCTCTGTGGCAAAGTTCACCTTGCATATGCCCAATTCAATCGCCTTTTTTACAGCCTCGTCCGGAACGCCCGACGCACCGTGAAGCACAAGGGGAACTTCGATTTTATCCCGTATCGCGCTCAATCTATCAAAGTCAAGCTTGGGCGTCCCTTTATAAAATCCATGGGCTGTCCCTATCGCAACAGCAAGAGAATCAATGCCTGTCATGGCCACAAATTCCTCCGCCTCTCCGGGGTCGGTATATGCAGAGCCCTGGCCGCTCTCCGTTTTATCCTCCTTTCCTCCCACTCTGCCCAGTTCCGCCTCTACAGGAATATTCAACACCCTTGCTATATCCACTACCTTCTTCGTCAGAGAAATATTTTCTTCAAACCCGAGCCCGGAACCATCGATCATTAGCGAAGTGTATCCTGCCCTTATGGCCTCTATTATCAAATTGAAACTTTCGCCATGGTCGAGATGGAGCACTACCGGTACAGGACTGCATTTCGCCTTCTCATATACGATAGCTTTCAACATGCCGATTCCTGCGTATCTTACAGTAGACGGCGTCGTTTGGACTATGACCGGAGAATCCATTTCTTCCGCCGTCTCGATTACCGCCTGCGCCATTTCCATATTTTCAATATTAAATGCCGGAACCGCATACCGTCCGTTTCTTGCATCCTGCAAAATCTTCTTACTTGTAACAAGTGGCACTTTATGCACATCCTTTGCTCAAGCGATTATTTTTTCCACTTTTATCTTTGAAAGCATGTTGTCAAAATCTTCGCGGGTACACAGCAATGTTCCATCCCTGAGGAGCGAAGCGTGTGCAGCCGCCATGCCATACCTCAGCATTTCGGGCAATTCCAGCCCCCGCCTCAAAGCTATGCAGACACCGGCAACCAAAGAATCCCCGGCTCCCTGCACCCCCCTCACTTTTATCCTCAGGGCTGGAGAGTACCATGCTCCATCGCGGCTTACTAAAACTGCGCCGTCCTTCCCCAATGAGACACAAACAATTTTTACCCCGCTTTCAATTATCCCCTTAGAGACCTTCACAACATCCTTGACGTCTTTCACCTTAATTCCAAACGCCGTTTCAAACTCGTAAAGGTTGGGCTTAATAAAAAACGGCCCCGATTTTATGCCTTCCAAAAGCAGTTCCCCTTCTGCATCCAATATCGTTTTAACTCCGGCATAATTTGCTTTCTCTATCAACTGCCCGTATATATCCTTTGGGACTCCCGCAGGCACGCTTCCGTTGAATACCATTATCTCGGTGTCTTTAACGTTGCTGACGACTAATTCCTTTAACAAAGCCACCGATTCCTCCCTTACACAGTGCCCGCTTTCATTCAGCTCGGTCATGATGCCGCTTTCCCTGTCGAATATTTTTATATTAGTCCTCAATGTCCCTTCTACGTCTATAAATTCATATGGTATGGCGTGTTTTTCAAGCCTTTCGCACACAAGGTTTTTGCCGTTTAAAAAATTAAAGCCAAGGCATTTGGTCTGTTCTCCCAACTGGCTTATCACGATGCTTACATTGATACCCTTTCCGGATGCATCCGTGCGGGTATCAATTACCCTGTTAAGCCCGCCATATTTGAATCCGCCTATTACAACCGTTTTATCGATGCAAGGATTTAGTGTTAACGTAGTAATCAATTTTCGGCCTCCTCAATATTGCAAAGATGCAGCTATAATTACAGGTGAGTCCTCATCCATTCCGCCATTGCCCTGAAGATTATCCATATCGATGCCGCCCCTGCATCCTCCACTCCTATTGACGCCCTGCCGTATGATTTTGCCCTTCCGAATCTTGCCATACACTGCCTTGTGTATTCCATCCCGGCCCTGGCCCTGCCCTGCGCACTCTCAAAGCCGTCTATCAGCGAATTGCCTTTATCTGCAGCTTCAACCAATGCGGCAACCGCCGGCTCAAACGCATCAACCATGGTCTTGTCGCCTATATTCGCCTTGCCCCTCTTCTTCAAAGCAGCAAGCGACCTTTCGAATATCCCGGCAAATTCCGGAAGGCTTATGTGCTCCACAGGTTCCAATCCCACTATGCCGCTTATGAATATCGTGCCGAAAAGCACTCCGGAAGCGCCGCCCATGGTATCCAGCAGCGTCATGCCTATAGTCTTGAATACCTCATTTGCACAGTAAAAATTCCCGGCACTCAATTGATTTTTGACTTCTTTGAATCCCAGCGACATAATAATGCCGTGATCGCCATCGCCGATCTTCTTGTCAATTTCTGTTAAAAATTTTTCGCTTTCAATAACCTGCTGCGAAACGTATAAAAACATTTCCTTTAATTCATCGGTTGTCATAAAATTCTTCATAATACCCCCGGCCTTCTTAATCCTGCTTTTCTGAAAAATGGCGAATATGCAGGGCAGTCGTAATATTGCTTTAATTCATCGTCAAGTTTTAAAAGGGATATCGAAAATCCTCCCGCTCCCGGAGGTACAAATAGCATGTCGATAAACATGTCGTGGATGACGATTCCCTTTTCTTGCAATATCTGCCCCACTCTGCGGTTGACTATACAAAGCTCCATCATTCCTGTAAGGCCAAAACCGTTGACGAACACAGCCACTTCCCGGCCAGCCTCTGCCCTCAAGTCGTTCAACAAATAATCCATCATGACATCCACAATTTTATCAGCCCCGGCAAATTTCATTCTAAAAATCCCCGGTTCGCCGTTAAATCCCATACCGATTTCAACTGTATTTTCATCCATCCGGAACATTGCCTCGCCCGTGTTGGGCATATACCCCGGAGATGTAGTTGCGCTGAGCGTATGAATGTTTCTGTTTGCTTTTTTTGCTATCTGCTCGACTCTGTCCAGATCAAGCCCTGCATCAGCCGCAGCACCCGCAATTTTCAGCACCAAGGCAATTCCCGCTATGCCCCGGCGTTCATCGGCATTTTCCGGAGGCGCCGAAGCAACGTCGTCGCTGACAAAAACACACCGTGCCTTTATACCCTCCATCTGGAGAAGTTCGGCAGCTAGTTCAAAGTTGAGCACGTCTCCCGCATAATTATTTGCTATAAAAAGTATGCCTTTTTCATAGTTTGTCGCTTTTGCAACGCTTATAATGGATCTTGTCGGAGGCGCAGCATAAACATGCCCTATCGCAACACCGTCTGCCAGGCCGTACCCCGCATATCCTATGTTCCAGGGTTCATTTCCCGCTCCGCCACCAGTCACAATAGCAACTTTGGTTTTCTTTTCTTTCAATACTATTCCGTTTGTATTGGGCACCGCATCAAACAAAACGGAATTGGCGCACAAATACCCTTCTATCATCTGCTTTACGATTTCATCGGGAGAATTTATGATTTTATTCAACATGACCACGCCCCATCCAAACTCGTATTATTATCCAGGGCATCCATCAGCTTGCTGCTTGTTTCTGACCTGCAATTACAACATTGACTCCCAGATCGCGAATCTTCTCAATATACTCTGCAGGCGAATTCCAATCCGTGATCAAATTATTTATCCGGCTAATGGGACACACCTTTGCCAGCGAAGCCTGCCCAAATTTGCTATGATCAGCAAGCACAAAGGACTGCCTGGTAGAATTGAGCATGCAGCATTTTACCTGGGCTTCATAAAGATTCGGCGTCGTAACCCCGTGTTCAATGTCCAGGCTGTTTGCCCCCATAAATACCTTATCGAAGAAAAGGCCCTCTATAGCCTTTTCGGCAATGCTTCCCACGCATGACATGATACGGTGCCTGACGTTGCCGCCTATCAAGACCAGGTCTATGTCTTCGGCTTCCACCATTTCTACGGCAAGATTTATCGCATTTGTAATGACGACAATGTTTCGCTTGTTTCCATTTTTAATCAACCGGGCCAGCTCCAGAGTAGTGGAACCCGCATCAAGAAAAATAGTATCGCCGTCCTGTATGTATTCATATGCTGCCCCGGCAATGGCTTTCTTTTCGATGATATTCTTCTTTTCCTTCTCCTTCTCTCCATATTCGCGCATCGACCTGGACAGGCTGACAGCGCCGCCCCGTGTGCGTTTCAGGTAACCGTATTCATCAAGCTCGTTCAAGATTTTGCGTATGGTTACCTCTGACAAATTGAACTTTTCGCTCAATTCAGCGACCGTGACAGAGGCGTTTTCCTCAACCATCTCAAGAATACATCTTTTTCTTTCTTCAGCAAGCACAGCATCATCGCCACCATTTTGTTTCATTATGTTTTTATTATATTTCATTAAATTTTGTTTGTCAATATTTAATATCAAATAATAAAATTAAATGTAATTTATCGTAAATTTACGCAACTGTTGAGAACAAAAAAATCATCCGCACAATCCAGGCATAAAAAATCCCAGCCTGTCGCAAACTCAGGCCGGGAGCAAAAATGGTGAGCTTTTTTACCTCATCCTTACTTTCATGAGCACATCATGGGCTTTTTGAACATATTTTTCCATGGTGAAGTCTATTGACTTTATCCTGTCGCCTTCGGGAAGCACTATCGGGCTCATGATTGAGTAATTGTTCCTCAATATGATCTCCGGGTCAAACTTCGCAAGAACATCTCCCGCGCGCACCATGCTGCCCTCGTCCACCATGACCTTAAATCCTTCACCCTTCAGGTTTACCGTATCAAGGCCAATATGGATGAGCAGGGCAAGCCCTTCCTTAGATTCCAGCACCATTGCATGGCCGGTGGAAAAAACCTGCTTCACTATGCCATCGAACGGAGCCACCGCAACTCCTTCCGACGGCTCAATGGCTATTCCGTCGCCCACCATCTTCTGGGCAAAAACTTCATCGGGAAGCTCGGAAAGGCTTATTACCCTGCCGCTCATGGGTGCTTTGATTATTACATGGCTATTGTTGTTATTGTTGCCGAAAAAGTTGAATAGCACCAGCAAGTCCTCCTCGAATAATAAACGATAAAATCCAAAAAAGCAGTTTTGCAGAGTTAAGTCAAGTTTCCTCCATTGCTTTCTATTATCTGCCGATAATAGTAAAAGGAATCCTTCCTATAGCGTTTTAAACTCCCGTTTCCCAGATCATCCTGATCGACATAAATGAAGCCGTAACGCTTTGACATTTCTGAAGTCCCTGCCGAAATAATATCTATAGGGCTCCACCAAAGATAGCCTATCAGGTCAACTCCGTCTTCAATTGCTTCCAGCATTTGTTCAACATGCTTTTTAAGGTACTCTATGCGATATTCATCATGGATTTTTCCATCTCGCTCAAGTTTATCCTCGGCGACCAAACCATTTTCCGCAATCAGGAGCGGTATATTATACCGATCATACAACTGGTTTAATGTATATCGAAGGCCGATCGGATCAATCTGCCATCCCCATTCGGATGTTTCAAGAT
The DNA here is from genome assembly GCA_024655905.1 of Tepidanaerobacteraceae bacterium. Taxonomy (GTDB): domain Bacteria; phylum Bacillota; class Thermosediminibacteria; order Thermosediminibacterales; family Tepidanaerobacteraceae; genus JANLFP01. The sequence continues at coordinate 127,569 of JANLFP010000007.1, read as the reverse complement.
ATGGATTCCTGCCTGCGGTAATCAAATTTGCGTTGGTTTTTTCTCCTGAATCATCTGCGCTTGAGACAATAGACATATAATAACTGAACGCAAGAAAATCAACCGTATACGATTCGATAATTCTTAAATCATCAGGTTCCATCTTGATTTTGATTCCCTTTTTGCTAAAAAATCTATCCATATATCTTGGGTATTTACCTCTAACCATTATATCACTAAAAAAGAAATTATTATACTGATCATCAAGAGTCATTTGCATTACATCTTCCAACGCCATTAAACGGATTAAACACAGCAGCATTTATCTCATTGAAAGGAATCCAGTATTCAACCATACCCTTATAACGAGCGAAAACTGTCCTCGCATATCGCTCCATCGACGCGCTGCAGCGCAAATCTGAGATGTACCAGCAGACGGGCATAGTTTATTTCATCCTTATCGAGTTTCATGCCCAGTTCTTCCTCTATGATTTCCACCATCCTGTTTATCATGGAAGTGTATTTCACGGTTTTCGACAGCTCGCGGTTTTTCCTCGCGGCGTGTATGTGCATGGCTATGAAGCCCTTTTCGCCGTGAGGGATTTTTACGTCAAATTTTTCTTCAATCATTTCGGCGGCCTTGCAGGCCAGTTCATAGTCGCGGGAATACAGAGCCCTTATCTCTTCTAGAAAGGGATTTTTAATCTCCAGGCCGCCGGACAGGCGCTCCAGCGTAAAGCTTATGTGATCGGCCAACGCCACGTGAATATGCTCGTTTAAAGGCTCCTCCAGTTCCCTGGACACCATTGCCAGTATCTCCTCGGTAAGGCCAATTATGCGCCTGTCAATGCTGTTTAAAATATTTTTATACTGCTTTAACTGGCTCTCGTCGAAAAAATAGAATACCTTTTCTATTTTATCCCTGACTTTTTCCCCGGGCTTTGCGTTAAACCCCAGGCCCTTCACCCACCAGCACCGCTTCCTCGCCGGTGATTTCATCCTGCGCTATAATGACATTGTTGTTCAATACTTTTATCACATTAAAACAATGCACAATAAATCCCCCAGCAAATATTATTTGCTTTCTCATGGAATATGCCATCCTGCGGTAAGTGTGCCTCCTGCCCCTTACGGCAATGGATAAAGCCATGATGTTTTCCGGCAGGGCGATGCCGGAAAAACCATATATTGTGTTATCTATCCGATCGTATTGTTGCAGAAAATATGCCATATCAACATCAACCACTTCATGGGGTTTTCTACTGGTATTTTAATCACAGCCGCATGTGAATTAACCACAAATCTATTTATCGATTCTCTTCTGGGCTAAGAAATAAACCTCGTCTTCTGCCCTTGCAGAGACTACAATAATCATCATAACATCCTTTTCCCTTACCAATTTGTATACCACCCTCAAGCCAAGCTTTTCCAACTTTATTTTAAGATATCCTGAAAGTTTCAGGTTATTTCTGTTTCCCAGGGGTTTGCCGTATCCCCCTTCATTCTGCGGCAAGGGGTTGCTTGAAACCTTATCTATGGCTTTGAGCACTTGCAGACGCTGGCTGTGATCAAGGCGTTTCAAGTCTTCCACGGCTTCCTTTAAATATTCCACCTGCCACATAAGCTACTCTATCTCCACATCTTGCTCATCTAAATCCGCCTTATTTATGCCAAACTCCAATAAAACTTTTTCCTGCGGGATAAAGTCTTCCGGTTTCGCTCCTTCCATACGTCTCTCGGCTTCCAGCAGTAATCGGTATTCCTCTATGGTTTCAATCATTTTTTCATACAAATCAGGCTTTAAAAGCACACACACCGGCTTGTTGTTTTTCAGAACGACTTTAAAACCGGTTTTCTTAACCTCTTCAAAGATTTTATTTGCTTCTCCCCTATTGAACCGGGAAATTGGTACAAGGGAATTTAGAACATTGCTTACGGTGTTTTTTTCAAACATATCGTCAGACCTCTTTTTTAAAATAATGTCCCGAAAATATTATATGCAATATCGATAAATTTATCAATAAAAAAACAGATGCTGTTCAAAACATGTTTGAAAACAGCCTCAAGCAGGAACGTACCGGCTTTTGCAACCAAAAATAATGAAAATATCAAAACACGTTATATTAAAAAAATAAAGCCGCACAAACGGCTGAACGACAAAACAAAAAATATACCAATATTGCCAATCCTCTTCGCTTTTTTCTAAAATAGACTTCATACACCTGACAGCATTACGATGCGATGCGGGCATCTTATTAATTAATCCAAATTTTCTCCGTTGGACTGTATCACCCCTTTATACCATTCAAAACTATCTTTCTTTATACGTTTTCCGGTCCCCCTTCCAAAATCATCAAGGTCTACATAAATCAGACCGTAGCGTTTGGACATCTCAGCGGTGGAACAGCTTACAATGTCGATGGGCGACCAAAGGCAGTAGCCAATCACTTCTACGCCATCTTTTACTGCTTCCTTCATTTGTTCGATGTGCTTCTTCAAATAGTCGATGCGGTAATCATCATGAATTGAACCGTCGCTTTCTATCTTGTCCAGAGCACCGATCCCGTTTTCAGCTATTATAATCGGTTTTTCATATCGATCATAATATTCGTTTAAGGCAATCCTTAACCCTATGGGGTCGATATCCCATCCCCACGCTGAGCTCTTTAAATATGGATTTTTCGATGTATCATGTAAATCAGCCCAATTTTCCGCAGAATTGATTTTTGTATAGTAATAGCTGAATGACAGAAAATCCGCAGTATTTTCAGCAATTATTTCTTCATCGCCTGGTTCCATGTTAATCGTTATATTTTTTTCATTGAAGAAGCGCCGGCTGTATCCCGGATATTTTCCCCTTAACAAAACATCTCCAAAAAAGTACTGCATTTGATTCTTTTTCAAGGTAGCCAGGATGACTTCGGGTTTGCATGTAGCCGGATAGACAATGCCGTGGCTTAGCATCATGCCGATCTTAAAATCCGGGTCGATCTCATGTGCAATTTTTGCAGCCTTTGCACATGCAACAAATTCATGGTGAATTCCCTGATACTTTGCCTGTTCGAGATTATCTACCATATCGCTTGGTATTCCCAATGCATTGAAGGATTCGGAAGAAATTAAATTGATTTGATTGATTAAAATCCAGTACCTGACTTTGTCCTTGTAGCGTCTGAAACACACTTCACAATAGCGAGTGAAAAAATCGATCAGTTTGCGATTGTACCATCCGCCATATTTGAGCGATAGATTAACAGGCATTTCATAATGAGACAATGTAATCAGAGGTTCCATGCCGTTTTTTCTTATTTCATCAAATAAATCATCGTAGAATTTCAAACCATCTTCATTAGGTTCTGATTCATCACCATTCGGAAAAATCCTTGCCCAATTGATCGAAGTCCTGAAACAGTTCATCCCTGTTTCAGCCATTAATGCCAAATCTTCTTTATACCTATGATAAAAATCGATGCCATATCTTTTCGGGTAATAATTTTCTTTATCTTTTAATGCAAATTCAATTTCTGACAGAGATACTTCCCCGGTGCGCAGTTCTTTGCGGTCTATATTCGGATTATACGCATGAATATCCGCAGCGCACATCCCTTTTCCTCCTGCATCGTAAGCCCCTTCAGCCTGATTTGCAGCAATTGCTCCTCCCCAAAGAAAATTCTCTGGAAATCCCGTGATTTTTTTCATTCTTTACACCTCATTTTTTCGATCCTGGAAATTCGTTCATCCAATGACTTGAATATCTTTAACAGTTGTCTTGAAATGTTCAATTCGCTTTTTATGGTCATCAGCGTATCCTGCGCATGGGTAAATAATAAAGAATAGCCAATTCCTTTACCCTGGGCTTCACCCTGAATCATATCGGTCTGCGCTTTATGTGCAATTGATATTTCCTCATTCGCTTGTCTCAGTTTCTCTTCTGCGTTTTCAAAATCATAAAGACTTATAAAATCCAACGCCTCTTTGATATAATTTCTTGCATCGCCTGCATGTATAATAATCGACATGGCTGTACTCACTAATTTATCGTCAAAATTAATGTTTTCCATGGTATATCCATTCAGCCTTTCTGTGAGTTTTGGTATTGGTTTTTATCAAGCACTATCCTTTATCATAATAATATCACGTTTTCATTCAAAACAGAGCATTTTAAAATTCAGTTATAACTATATTTTATTACGTTCTCTCCAAATGGCCTTCTTCCTCAAGCTGCTGTTTCTCATAAACCTTAAAGAATGGATACCAGATTGCTATGGATGCGGCAAGAGTCATCAATAACAGGATGGTAGATTTAAAGCTTTTTGTAACAATCCATGTAGCAAAGGGGAAAGGAGTATACCACAAGTCAAAGACCATAGCGGGAATGGGCGCTATAGGTATAGTTTTTGTAAATATCCAAACTATAATTGGAAGAACGATTCCCTGCATCCACATCGGCAACATTAAGATAGGGTTCCATACTATGGCACCAAACACTACAGGTTCATTGATGTTGAAGATGCCCGGGACTAAGCTTGCAGTTCCAAGCGCTTTAAGCCTTTTTGATTTCGAGCGCAACATCATAAATACTAATGGGAGTGTACATCCAAAGCCGCCAATCATTAAATATGCTGAATAAATCGTTTCTGAAGTAACAAGATTTAAACTCGAAGCAGTTGCCGTTCCCGCAGCGACAAGCGCCACATTTGCCATTATTGCAGACAAGTATATGGGTTTTAAAACAGGTTGCAGAACCCATCCGGATATTCCCATTGAATACAGAAAACACTCGATAAACATTACCAAAGCAAAGCCGTAAGGCGTCTCAATGAATTTTGAAAGCGGCATGAATATGGAAAGAATAATATTATACAAATCGACATTCATAATCAAAACCACTATCCAGCCCGCCAGTACAACTATTCCAATGGGCAGGATAGAATCAAACCATGCCCTGACAAAATCGGGTATGGCCGAATCATTCTTAAAAAATGAGAATTTGCCGAAAGCGCTCATGACCATGCCTGCAAAAATACCGCATATGATGGCTGCAAACATGCCGCCGGCGCCAAGTGAACTATGATCAAAACCAATAGTTTTATCCGCTACAACCTTTGGGGTAACAACCATTAAGAATAGTATAACGCCTGTCATCCCGGCAATCAGCCGCTGCCTGCGCAAGTGTTTCTTCTCCATCAGATTGAAAGGAATCAGAAAAGCAACAAACAGAGAAATCTTCCCCATAGTCCATCCAAATGGAGTCCAGAATGATGGCAGAGATGGAATAAAATCATTCAAGATTGCAAAAAGGCAAAATATGGAGCCTACAAGAATAAAAGGCAGCACCTGCATGATGGAATCTTTAATGGATACTATCCAAACGTTGCTATTAACCTTTTCCATTTTGGGTGCAAAACTGTTTTCCAGCCAGTTGATAAGTTTTTTCATCTTTAAAATCCTCCCTTTACTTTTTTTCATCGACCAATCTCATAATGTGTTCCAACGCCTTTTCCCCGTCTAAAGTGCTGTAGTACTTAGGGTCCATTACAGCCACTCTGACATTAAACGGTTTAGCTATCTCTATAACCTCTTTTTCCAAATATTTTAAATGTGGCCCTATCATTAAGCAATCGATGGAATCGATATGATCCTCTATTTCCGAATCACTCCTTGCTTCAACATTTACTTTGATTCCTCGTTTTTCTGCTGCCTTTCGAATATTCGCAGCCATAAAACCGCTTGATGCTCCTGACCCGCATACTAATAAAACCCTTATCAACTTAATTAATCCCCTTTCTTTGAAGCCGAGTTACATTTAAGCCAAGACAAGTCTTTTAGAGCAAAACATTAATACCCCATTTTTAAAAACAATTAAATTCATCACCCCACCTCTGATTATTTTTTTGTTTGTTTAAAATTTAATAAAGCAAAAAGCATACCAACAACGTGTATGCCTTGTTTCTACAGGGATTTTCAATTGTGTATCGATGTGTATCGTAAATAAGAAACAAAAAAATACAGTTTACGATACTAGTATTATGACCTTGCGTCGAATGGTGGTCCACCATCTATATTTTGATCCAGTCGAAATATAGTACATCAATAACTTTGAATTTATTAAACAGTGTATTAAAGTCAAATTTTTACATAACACTTGAATTGGTATAAAGTTTAAACTTTAGTGCAGGGTAGATTTTAAGTCAAACTTCTTTCATACTCATGCCGCTTGGCGGCATGGGTATTCAAGTGTATTATCTTTATAAAATTAATATATTCTTCCTCGGGCAGTTTAATATTAAAGGCGTTCTCTACATGCGAGAATGCATCTTTAAGAATATTCCTGTATTTTTTATAGTGTTCCATCAAAAAAGCGTTTTGAGTATCGTTTTTATTTGCTTTCAGAAAGTCGCCCATTTCAATTTTCTTTATATCACATGCCAGGTGCAAAACCAACCCGACCAGCATATCCTCGTCCAGTGCTATTTCGTGGGCTTTCAAGTTGTTATACAGCTCAATAAACCCATCAATATACTTGTCCGCATCGATTTCTATGTTTTCCCTTATTACATCCCTCATCCGGTTTAAAATCATAAGGTTTTCATCTTTATCTTCGGCCCGTTTGGCACCGAGCCTGGCGATTAATTTCTCCGCCTTGCCTTCGATAAGGTCTGCAGGTGATATATAGGCAAGCGTTTCATCTTCAGGTTTTACGGCGCTCACTACCGCAATAATGTTTTTCTCCCGCTTTATCTTGGAAAGTTTTCTGTTGTATTCTTCAATTGAAGCAATATCTATCGGAATTATATCCGCTTTTTTGTCGCTGTCCCTTATGAGCTTTTCCAGTATATTTTTCATCTTTACGGCAGCGCCGGTGCCGGTTATGCATGCCGTTACGATGACATTATCCTTTATCCTTGTCTCATATGCTGTGCCGTCCATGTATATTCGCCCCAGATACGGGCTCAGGTTTACAACCGAATAGTAGACCTCTTCCAGGCTGGACATCATCAGGGCTTTTCTTGCGGCTTCCAGCACCATCGGAGTGCTCGCCATTTCAACGGTTTTTATGGGTATTCCTGTTCTTTCGTAAATCATGTCGCCGAAAAACACCAGGGAACCCATATCGACCAGCATCAGGACTCCCTTTCCCTCGTCTGTCTCCTTCACCAGTTGCGTCAGGTTTTCCAGCGCAGTTTCAGGCTTCTGGTCGAGGGGCATGTCATAGCCCACCGCATGTTTTTCCCCCAGCAGTCTTGCGGCCACCTCCGCCATGGCGGTTGCGGCAGCGTCTCCGTGCATCGCCACGATTACTCCCACCCGCGCATTGTCTTTTTTGCCTGTATAGTCATCCATTACCAAAAACATTGTTATAAAACCGATTTCATCTTCCGGGACGGCTATCCCGAAATTTTCCATAAGCATGCCGCCCAGGATTGCAGCAACGTTAAATTCTCCGGGATATGATCGTTTTATTTCATCTAGATGCGGATTGAATATGGATTTGCCGTTTTTCATCCTCTCAATGGTGCAGGAGATATGAATGGCCAATCCGTAAAATATTTTTTCGGCAAAAGTTTTTTTCATTTTTTGCGAGGCAATGCGGAGAAAGTTTCTGGTAATTTCCACAATCCTTTTGTCGACCACCTTATATAACTGTTCCACGTTTTCCCCATCGAGCTTCGACATGTACTTTCTCATAAATGTCTCTATATCAAGGCTTAAAATAAGATTAATATCGTTTTCGCCAAGCCCTTTTTCCTTCAAGAGGCCCATCTTTTCTTCAAGGGCTTCATAAATGTTGAATGAATCGGGGGATTTTGCGGTGCTCACATCTTCAGCGTCCGATTCGAATGTTACCGATTCATCGCCGATGCCCAATTGCTTCAGATTTTCTCTGGATTCCTTGTATCGCAAAAGGCCGGTCCGCACATATTCCGGAAGGTCTTCGCTACGGATGGCAAGGCCGGTTTCCTTATTCGATACATACTGAATAAATGCCCTCGCACAACTGAGCTTGATATCGCTTTTCAATTGGCCTATATTGTTTGGGCAATCATACAATAAAAACGCTTTTATTGAATTGGAAGACACCGTTATTTTAGTCTTCAGGCAATCGGCTTCCTGCTTGAAAAAAGTCTTCACGAGCTGCCACCGCTCATTTAAGGTCCTTTCCCTGAGCGGAGGAAGTTTTATAATCATAGGTATCCGGCGTATAAATGTGCGCAGCAGGGCAGATTCCAGATTTTCGGTGGTGGCGCAAATTATCAGGACCTGCGCCCTGCGAGTGGCTTCGATTTCGCCGAGGCTTCTGTACATTCCCTTATCGATCAGGCAAAAAAGCATCTCCTGGCCTTCCGGTGGCAGCCGGTGAACCTCATCGAGAAACAGAATCCCTCCGCTTGCTTTTTCAACAAGACCCGCCCTGTCCCTATCGGCGCCGGTATAAGATCCCCTCTTTACCCCGAACAATTGGGATATCAGCAGTTGAGGATTATGAGCATAGTCGGCGCAGTTGAAATAAACAAAAGGAGCACTCGCTCCCAGGCGGCCCGTTTCCCTGGCATAATTGAACATGGCTTCGGCAAACATGGATTTCCCTGTGCCGGTTTCTCCCAAAAGCAGGGTATGCAGGCCCACGGGAGGATACATCATGGCGGCCTTTGCCTGCAAGACGGCGGTTCTCAGACTTTCTTTCGCACCTATGATTTCGTCCAGGACTGTTGACTTCAAACTGCTTAAATGAGTTTGAAGGTTTGCACTGTCGCAATTCTGCACAACCCTGTATAGAACCGGTTTGCCTTCAATTTTTTCAAGCCTGTTTTCTTTTACTAATAAATTTAGATCCGCAGAGGCGTTGGGTCTATGAATGTTTAATTTTCGGGCGATTTCATCGGTACTCGCCCCCTGAACTTGGCCGGTGCTTTTTAGCTGCTCTTGACACAATTCTTTCACAGTTTCAAAAACTTTCTCAATTCTCCTCATAAAAATTCCCCCTTTTAGTATTTTAACACAATTCGGGGGAATTTGAAATACACATTAATACACTTTCTGCCTCTCCTCGATATCCTTTATTATTCTATTTATTATTCTATTACTTTTGCGTGTCGGCCTTACTCATACCCATTTAAAAAAGGAAATTATTTTGGTTTAAAATATTCAAGCGGTTTTTATGCTATAATAAACACAAATAATCTTGAAGAAACAATTAAATTAATTTCTCATACGGCATATGTTTAAATTATTTAAATCATAACCAATCGAAAGGATGAAATAACAAGGCGCTACAGGCCGAAGGGGGTGCTGGTCCACCCCATGGGCCCCACCGTGAGCACCTATGCCGGCGACAGTGGTATCGTGCTTTCGTATTGATGAAATAAAATATACATAATACGTCTTTGATGCGCTATTTTTTAACCCTTTTGGATTTATCTCAGCCCTTCCAGGGCTTTTCGTATATGACCGCGGTTTTTCTCCAGTAGCCCTTCTGCTTCGGCTTTTGATAGACCCGTGAGTATCATGACTATGGCGAGTTTTGCATTGAAACCCGTCTCTTCCAGAGCCTTCTCTATAATATCCTCCCCGGCACCGGTAGCCTGTTTCACTATCCTCCTGGCCCGCTGCACAAGCTTTTCGTTGGTGGCCCTGACATCCACCATAAGGTTGCTGTATACTTTGCCCAGTTTAATCATGACACCGGTAGAAATCATATTGAGCACAAGTTTCTGGGCTGTACCGGCTTTCATGCGGGTGGAGCCGGTAATAACTTCGGGACCGACGACAGGGATGATCATTATATCAGCGTATTTTTCCATAAGGTTTTCAGGAGTGCAGCAAATGCCGACGGTTAAAACGCCAATGCTTCGGGCGTATTCCATGGCTCCCAGGACATAAGGCGTCCTGCCGCTGGCCGCAAGACCCACCACCGCATCTTTACTGTTTAAATTCTTTTCCATTAGGTCGGCCCTGCCCTGCCCTGCATCATCTTCGACGCCTTCCATGGACTTCCGAATGGCAGCATCACCGCCGGCGATGATACCCTGCACCATTTCCGGGTCCACGCCGTATGTTGGCGGGCATTCGGAAGCGTCAAGCACTCCCAGGCGGCCGCTGGTACCTGCTCCGATGTAAAACAGTCTGCCCCCTTCCCGAAGCCTTTGAGCTATCACATCCACCGCCTTTGCGATATTAGGTATCTCCTTTTCCACTGCCAGCGGGACTTTTTTATCCTCGTTATTTATTTTTTTCAGCATTTCCTTGGTTTCCAGCACATCAATATCCATTGTATCGGGATTTCTTCCCTCGGTTACAAGTTTTGCCAGGTCCATTATGTCAATCCTTTCTGAATCTAAATTTAGTCCCGGGATTTATTTGACTGATAAGAATATGTTCATCCTCAGGAATGAAGCCTACCACATTTACCCTCCCGTCAGCCGGCAGGTCTTTTAAAACTATCTGGAGCTCTCCTGAATATCTCAGGTATTTTTCATTATCGATGGTTACACTAAAAGCCCGACGTTCCATGGTATTCCTGGGTTTGATTTTTTCTCCTATTTTCGCGTATCCCCGGGACTCCTCTGATCTTATTGCCATGTCCGATGTATCAAGCCTGTTAGTATGCACCGGAGCAAAAACAATGTTTTTTTCTTCGCAACTTATGCCAGGTGTTAGTTCTATGGAAAGGTCAATGATTTCAGGATCTATATCCATCACTTCTTTTATTTCACTCTCGGCGGCATATGCGTCGCCGAAATACACGCCGTCTATCAGGCTGGTGTATATCAGATGCTTTGCAGCAATGCCCGGTTTTAAATTCCTGTGGATTTCCACCGTAGGAAGACCTTCATATATGGGGCCCCTGCGACCATTTTTCGATGGTATGAAAGCATATACGGGAATTTTATAACTTTTTAGAAGTCCTGTCTTCTCAAGGAATGATTTAAAAGAAAGCCCGGTTTCCGGCCTGGGATAAAAATTATGGCACGAAGACATCCTGGAAAAATCCGCACCCGCTCTTTTCAACGACTCCATCTGTAAAGGTGTAATGGTACTGGCATTTATCTGTATTTTTATGCCAAATTTATTATGAGTCATCGCTGAGATCTCTTCTATGTTAAAGCCGTAGTCTACCCTTATGCAACTTGCTCCGCTATCGCTGAAAGGTTTTAGATCGTCGACGGAAGCATTTAAAAGTTTCATTGCATGCGGCGATATATCTACAGTTAAATTCATTTCCCGGGACCTTACCGCTTTTGCCAGGGCAAAAAATTCGTCGAGCTTTTCGCCATAGTTTACTTCGGGCAGGTGCAGCGAAGTGAATACTGAATTCATTCCATGTCGGCCGGCGAGGTAGATATAATCTATATTTTTCTGTAAATCATAATCCTCTGTGAGGTATACCGATATGCCGTAATCCATATAAGCTCCGCTCCTCGGAAGATGTTATGCGTTAAAGGAAAAACCACTTTCTTTTGAAACACTGTCTTCGGCAGGATCGTCGAATCCCAGAAGATAAGTAGCAGCAAACCCCATTATATACGATATGACCAATCCCAGGAGATAATATATTATCTTATCCGGCTGTATAAGTGCCGCCAGAGGTATGCCCGAAATGCCCAGGCCCTTGGCTCCTACTGCAAGCAAGGCCTCCACTGCCCCTCCGAAAGCGCCGCCTATGCATGCGCCTATAAAGGGCCTGCCCAGGGGCAACGTCACTCCATAGATAAGAGGTTCGCCTATCCCGAGGATGCCTACCAGTATGGAGCCCTCAATGATTTTTCTGAGCTGTTTGCTCCTTGTCTTTACATAGACCGCCAGCGCCGCTCCCACCTGCCCTGCGCCGGCCATGGCGAGGATAGGCAGAAGCACCGTCACTCCCGTGGATTCTATCAACTGCACATGGATGGGAGTCAATCCCTGATGAAGTCCGGTCATAACAAGAGGCAAGAATGTGCCAGCCAGAATGAATCCGGTGATAAAACCGGCTTTCCCCGATATTGCCACATTTACAGCCTTACCAATGCCGTCAGCAATCACCCCGCCCACGGGCTGCAGCACATACAGTGTGGCAAAGCCGGCAATGATTATGGTCAATAGAGGTGTGGCAAGAAGTTCAATAGTGTTCGGCATTTTCTTTCTGATATTTTTCTCTAAAAAGCTTGCAAAGGCTGCGGCTATCAGCACCGAAATAATGCCGCCCCTCCCCACGGTCAATGCTTTGCCCGAAATCTGAATATTTGCCAGAGCAGGATTATAAATAACGCCTGCGATGATTCCGCCTATGGTGGGTGAACCGCCGAACTCCCGGGCGGTGTTCATGCCCACCATGATACCCATGTAGGTAAATATGGTGCTTCCAAGAAGGCTCAGCATGGCCAGCAGGTTTTTATCCGCTATCCACTGGAATTTGGTAGCCACATTGGTAATGCCCAGGATCAAGCCTCCGCCAATGAGGCCGGGTATTAACGGGATGAATATGCTTGCAATGCGCTTGAGCATCAGTTTAAAAGGCGTCTTATTTTTTTCATTAATGGCATTTTTGATTTCTTTTGCATCGCCCAGCTTCATTCCCACCATTTTTGACAGCTCTCCCGCCACTTTAGAGGCTGCACCCGGTCCCAGCACTATCTGAATTGCTTCGCCGTTTTCAAGCAGTTTTATTACACCGCTTACGGCAGTTAAATCTTCCCTTTTAATCCGTGACTTATCCCTTACTTCGACTCTCAAGCGGGTCATGCAATTGGTCATGGATATTATATTTTCCTTCCCGCCCAGATTTTCCAGGATTGAAACTGCAATATCTCTTTCCTTTGACACTGTTCCCTACCTCCCGATTTCAATAAAATGAGTCTGTAATATCCCAAAGACATCGCAAATGAATAAAACCTATAAACCTTTATACTATTTTTATACCTCACCTCCGTAATATTTCTTCATTAATTATATGCTGCATTGAAACTTTATTACACAATTTCTTAAAAAAAATCAATTGCGTGGAAAACTATGCTTTCTGTTGAGGGTAGCCACCCGCTTGCCAGCACATCATCTGGAATGCCAAATAGACAATGAACCGCAATTCAATACTTCCTTATTGAAACGGCCTCGCTGGTATTTTCCAGGTATTTCACTATATCGTCGTATTTCCTGCAGGCTATGATGGAAAACAGGATGTCTATAACGTTCAGCTGGGATATGCGGGAAGCCATGGCTCCGCTTCTGAAAATCGCCTCATTGGCGGTCACAAACAGTTTTATATCGGACACGCGGGTAATGGGTGAATTGCCAAACCGGGTAATGCATATGGTGGTGGCTCCGGAATTTTTTGCAAGCTTTAATGCATCAACGGTATCAGCTGTCTGCCCGGAATAGGATATGCCTACGGCCGCATCGTCTTTCGTCAGGTTTGCGGCGGATGCCAGCTGCATATGGGAATCAAGATAGGCGGTACAGGCTTTGTTTATCCTCATGAATTTATGCATGGCATCCAGGGCGACAAAGGCGGATGCACCCACCCCGTAAAAATCCACTTTGGCCGCCGTCATAAGGACATCCGCCGCCCTCTTAACTTCTTCCCGGTTTATGATATCCATAGTGTTTTCTATGGCCTGCATATTGTTTCTGGATATTTTGGCTATTATGGTTTCAATGTCATCATCGGTGTTTACCACTCCCTGGATCTTTCTGGTTTTGAAGGCTATGTCTGACGAAACCTTTATTTTTAAATCCTGATAGCCTCTGTATCCAAGGGTCCTGCAGAATCTGACGACACTCGCTTCGCTGGTCCTGCACTTTTTGGAAAGTTCGGATATGGAAAGTTCGGATATATCTTGAGGATTCTTCAGAATGAACTCCGCTATCTTTTTTTCCGAGGGTTTTAAATTGTTTATAATGGCGCGAATTTTTTCTATATCTCCCGGCATAGATCCACCTCTGACATTTTCAATAAATAACTTTTTGTAGAATCTATATACTATATTCTACATGCTATGAAAAATACCTTCTTGATTATAAAATTTTTATGTAATTTTATTTCGCAAAAGCCATATCGCTTCCTGTTCAAGGGTTTCGAAAAACCGCCTGTTTTGTGATTTTAAGTTTTTAAATTCATCTTCAGTATAAACCAAAAGATCTACAGGAACAGGGATTTCCATTGTATCCCACTCAATCGGCCGCTCATGGAAAGCAAGAGTGGAGTCTTTAATTACTATAATCAAATCAAGGTCACTTCCTACTCCCCAATCCCCCCGGGCATAGGAACCGAAATAACCGATATTTATAATATCATTTCTTGATCGCACTGCTTTTTCCACCAGTCTAATAAGAGCTTCTATTACCTTATTGGCGTCAGGCCATTTTAGCACGGATGAATTCAATGATCTCACCGGCATATTTTATGGCCTCCTTGCTTTGCAAAGGTCCATAGTGTTCAAAGGGCGCTCCATCCGGATGACTGTCGGGATATCTGGCGGGTATATAAAAATTATCAAGGACTTTGGCCTTTTCCACAAGTTCTTCCGGAACACTGACTTGTTCCGGTAAATCTTTTAAAAGCCTGGCAATCACATGACCCCATGCTTCCTGTCCCAGAAAAAGATGCAATGCTTTGACTGCCTTTTCCCCTGATTGCTGTGCCGCAAAGCATGCCCATTCATGATGGCCGCTATTTCGGGATTCTTCTGCATGTCTTAAATCCTTCATAGCCTGGTTTAACCAATCAAAAGCCCGATTTGACATAAGAGCTCACTCCCTCATGAAGCCTAATTAATATAATATCAATTTTCGGACAGTTTGTAAATAAAAAAGCCTCTTCCAAAACATAACGGCAATTAACCCTTTTTTGTATACCTCGGACAGGAAGGCATGATTTTATGCAATTTGCTTTTATCTTCGGTTTTTGCATATATTTCTATTTCGAGGCCGGTTTGAAAAGCTTTCCCATTGTCATCACCATCGATATGTTTATATTTTCATCGAATATCACAAGGTCCGCATCCTTGCCCATCTCTATGCTGCCTTTTCTGTGGGACAGGCCTATAGCCCGGGCGGGGTTCAGGGTGGCCATGCGGACGGCATCGCAAAGCGCTACCCCCACCATGTGGACCATATTGTGTATAGCCCTGTCCAGCGTAAGCGTGGAACCGGCTAGGGTACCGTCGGCAAGCCTCGCTGCTTTGCTTTTTACGAATACTTTCTGTCCTCCGAGTTCATATTCGCCGTCAGAAAGCCCGCAGGCCATCATGGCATCGGATATGAGTATGATCTTGTTCCGGCCCTTTATGCCCGCCGCCAGCTTCATGACCGCCGGATGAAGGTGTATGCCGTCGCATATCATTTCACAATATACCCTCTCATCCGTCAATGCAGCTCCGACAATGCCGGGTTCCCGATGGGAAAAGCTCCTCATGCCGTTGAACACATGCGTGACCTGGGTAATCCCGTGTTCGATGCCATTCACGGCCTCATCATAAGTGGCGTCGGTATGGGCAGCGGATACTGTTACACCTCTGGATTTAAGATAAGATATCGCTTCCGTCGCGCCTGGAAGTTCCGGCGCCAGGGCCACCACTTTTATGTTATTGCCGGAAACCTCTATTAAATCTTCCAACTCACCGATATCCGGGTTTTTGATATATTCGGGCGGCTGTGCGCCCTTTTTCGACATGGAAAAATAGGGGCCTTCGAGGTAAATCCCGAACAATTGGGCCCCTGGGTTCTCCTTGCAATCGGAAGCCGAAAAATTGCCGCCCTGTTTTTGAATATAATCGCCCACATTTTTTACCGCTCTTCTAATATCAACATATGAAGCCGTCATGGTCGCGGCCAAAAATCCCGTGACCCCGTGGAGCAAGTGGAATCGTGCCATAGAGGCCAGGGCATCGAAAGTGGCCTCCATCGCATCATGGCCGAAGTTCCCGTGGTTGTGGATATCAATGAAGCCCGGAGAAAGGAATTTACCGCCGGCGTCTATGACTTCGCCAAAAGAATCAGCGTCATGTTCACCGCTTTTCGCAATATCGTAAATTTTCCCGTCTCTCACAACCACAGCATGGTTGTCAAGGATCTCGTACGGGGTGACTATCCGTGCATTTTTTATCAAAGTGGACATAAAAAACACTCCCTTACAGATGTTCTTTTTTAATATCCTTACTCAGAAAGGATCACTCAGGAGACTTTTGAATCAGTTGAGTCAAGGGACGGTTCCCTGACTCATTCTATTTTTTTAGTAGTTCGGCTGCCTCTTCGTCGATTATGACCGTCACATCTTTGTGGAGCAACAAAAAGGAAGCAGGGTTCTTTGTGGAAACCGCGTTTTCATCCAGGAGTTCGGCCATGATGCCGGCTTTGCTCTTGCCGCTGGCAAGAAGCACTATTTTTTTGGCCTGCATGATGGTGCCGAGGCCCATGGTTATGGCTTTTTTGGGCACTTCATCCATGGAATTAAAAAACCTGGAATTGGCTTTTATGGTATCCGGTGTCAATTCCGTCACATGTGTCACGGTCAGAAGCTCATCGCCGGGTTCGTTAAAACCTATATGACCGTTATGCCCTATTCCCAGAAGCTGCAAATCAATGCCGCCGTGCCTTGCGATTTCTTCATCATACTTTCTGCAATGGGATTCTACGTCTACAGCGGTTCCGTCGGGAATATGGATATTCTCGGGTTTTATATTCACATGCTTGAAAAAGTTTTCAAACATGTAATAATGATAGCTCTGAGGGTTATCCTTTGAAAGGCCGCAATACTCATCGAGGTTGAATGTCACCACTCTTGAAAAATCCAGGCCTTCCTCCCGGTAAAGCCTTACCAGCTCTTGATATGTTCCAAGAGGCGTGCTGCCGGTGGCAAGTCCCAGCACAAGGTCTGGCTTTTTCTTTATATCAGAAGCGATTATCCTGCAGGCCCGCCTGCTCAAATCTGCATAATCCTTTGCGACTATTATTTCCATACCGATACCTCCATAAAACGTATTTAAAAATATCCAGCATCATTTGCCGGCGCAGTGTTTTTTAGCTGCCAAAAACCACTTGCACCACTTTTTGCAGCTGCTGAATAGTTAACCAATATTTAATAAGTATTCATCCCCTGCTCAGGTTCACAGTTATTTTAAAATGGTCGGATCTATAGTAGGATATTTCATAATAATTCAACCCGGCTGCAGAATTTACGCTTTCAACTTTTAAAAGGGGCATAGGCTCCTCAAGTTCGAGCAGTTTTTCCAGATACGGCGTGGACATGGTTGCAGAAAAACCGGTCTTTGAGCCCTTTATTTCCATCCCGTATTCGTCTTTCAGAATATTATACAGAGAACCGGTGAGGTTTTTCTTTTCCATATCCGGGACAAATTCTTCCGGAATATATACGGTCTCCAGAGCAACGGGAATCCCATCGGCTTTTCTTAACCTTGTGATCTTAAAAACATAATCTTGCGCTTTTATCCCAAGAGTTGCGGCGAGATTTCCGGCGGGGACTTTCAAAAATTCAACCATTTCTGTCTCGGGCCTCATGCCTCTGGCTTTGACCATCTCAGTAAAGCTCATCAAGCCTTCCTGTTCGATTCGCGGGATGGCCACAAAGCTGCCTCGCCCCTTTTCGCGCACTATGACCCCTTCGGTTTCAAGCTCCTTCAATGCCTGCCTCACGGTCATGCGGCTTATTCCGAATTTTTCACAGTATTCCCTTTCGGACGGTATGGGATCACCCGGTTTAAGCTTTTTTTTCTCAATATCTTCTTTTATAAAGTTTTTAAGCTGAAAATAAACCGGTATAGGGCTTTTTTTGTCCAGCAACTTTTTCACCTCCCAGTTGATATTATATCATATAGTTGATTAGATGTATAGACATTTTTGCCAAACAGATTGCGATTACATTCGGGCATTTTCAACGTGCATTCAAGGTTAGTGTAAAATTTTTATAGGTCAAAAAGCAGAAAAAATGCATCCGCACTGCACCGTCAACTTTTTCGACCTTGCCGCAGTCGCCTATTATACGAGTCTTTAGGTGGTATTTTGCATCAATGGCTTTCGATAAGTAATGCTAAGGATATAAGCAAAAGGGATAAGTAGCAAAAGATCTGCACTCTCTCAGGATTTGCCCTTATCCCTTTATTATTCTTACGAACTCGACTCTTTTAAACCACTTTTTGCTCGGTCCTAGAAATTATGTCATTCTGGGTAGTGGGGTCCAGAGTCACAAACTGGGCGCAGTAACCGGCTACCCTTACTATTAGATCCCTGTACTTTTCAGGTTCCTTCTGAGCCGCCCTCAAGACCTCGGATGATACTATGTTAAACTGGACGTGCCACAGTTTCAGGGATACAAAGGTCCGTAAAAGCTGGACAAACCTTCTGACTCTCTCCTCACCTTCCAATAGCTCCGGAGAAAATTTCTGATTGAGCAGGTTACCGCCGGTAAACATAATGGTTGGCAATTTCGCTACCGATTTTAATGCCGCTGTAGGGCCATTTTTATCAGTGCCCTGAGCGGGAGATGAGCCCTCAGCCGTAGGCATCCATGCATTCCTTCCATCGGGAGTGGCTCCTACCACTGCCCCCATAGGGACATTTGAGGAGATGGCCGATGTACTCAAGTAGTAGTTGCCGCCAATGGGACCCCTTCCGTAACGGGTGTTTTTGTATTTTGAAATCTCCCTGTCACAGACCCTGACGACATCTATTGCCAGATTATCCACGTAATCGTCATCATTTCCATATTTGGGAGCCGCCAACAGCATTTCCTGCACCTTCAGGCTATCTTCTGAACTGAAATTATTTTCCATGGCTTTGATAAGCCTGTCAGGCTTTAAAAGTTTATCTTCAAAAATGAGTTTTTTGATGGCAGCCATGGCATTGGCCGTATTGGCAATACCCACCTGCAGGTCGCTGATCATGTCATATATGGCGCCACCTTCTTTGGCGGTTTTGCCCCTCTTTATGCAGTCGTTCACCAGTGCGGATGTAAATATGTCAGGCACCAGTTGTTCAAGGTTTATATCTGCTACATGGTCCAGCTCTATAGAAAGCCTGGTATAATATTTCATCTGCTCTTCCCATTGCTGCCAGAACTCTTCAAAAGATTCTACTTCCGTTAGTGGCTTCGTCTTTAACAGCCAGTAACCCGTCCTGGGGTCCCTGCCGCCGTATACGGTCATCTCCAGTACCTTGAGTATGTTGAGGAAAGTCATGCCGCTGCAGCGGTACCCCCATTTGCCTGCCACCGCCACTTCAATGCAACCCACTAGAGTATAGTTGTAGGCATCTTCCTGTGACACACCCCTGGACAAAAGGGAGGGGATTATGATCTCATCGTTTTTGAAGGCAGGCATTCCAAAGCCCATCTTAACTACTTCGATACATTTTCTCAGGAATTTCTCCGGACTGCCGGCATGAAGCCTTGCCGAAAGATTGGGCTGGGTCAGACGGGTCTCAGCCACCGATTCCAGTACAAGGTAAGACAGATCATTGGTTGCGTCCCTGCCGTCTTTTGTCTGGCCGCCGATAGTCACGTTCTGATAGGTGGGGTAACCCGCGCCGTAACCCATATGGGATGTAGACCTGATTTTTATTAAGGAAAACATCTTTATCCACAGCAGTTCCAGCAATTCCCGGGCGAAATCTCTGGTGATAATACCGTTTTTTATATCATGTTCATAATAGGGATAAAGGTATTGATCCACCCTCCCCAGGGAAACAGAGTGACCGTTGCTCTCTATATGCTGCAGCAGGTGCACGAACCATACTGATTGGACCGCTTCATAAAAGCTCGTTGCGGGATTTTCCGGCACTCTCCGGCAGATTTTTGCAATGTTATAAAGTTCCTGGGCTCTTACCTCATCTCTTTCTTCCCGAGCCATCTTCTCGGCCAGATCCACGTACCTGTGGGCAAAGCTTACAGCACTGTCCAGGGTGATAATAACCGCTTCCAAAAACGATTTTTTCCGCAAGGAATCGGTTTCTCCCATGTCCAATTTCGCAAGAGCTTCCAGCGCCTCATTCTTTACACCCTTTAGTCCCAGTTTTAAGACCTTTTCATAGTCCACCACTATGTGACCATCGCCGGCGGTCATGTTACCTTCGCCATGAATGGCTTGTATGATGGAAGCCTTTTTCACATCTTCGGGCATCATGGCCATGCAGTGGTCATAATGGGTCTTACCTTTCCACCACCGAATTATCTCCTTCAATTCATCTATATGTTCTTCGGGCAGGTGGAAGATATCGCCTGTGCGCTTGTCAAAATTGCCCTTATCTTCCAGTTCCTTTTCTATCCACTCCACTGCATATTCCGGGAAAATGGGAGCCGTTCTCTGGTCTGACGCCTGGTTGCCCACGATTAATTCCCCGTCGAGAATATAGATGCTCATGTTCTCAAGGGTCTTTTCCAGAGCTCTCGCCCTCTTGATATATATAGGGTAAGATTCATATTCCTTATATGCCTGGGTATAGTACCTAGCCCTTTCTATACAGACACCTGGAACCTTGGAAAGCACATTTTCCCTTAATCTTTTAACTCTGAGACTTGAAATACTCATAGTACCGACCTCCTTTAAC
This sequence comes from Tepidanaerobacteraceae bacterium, assembly GCA_024655905.1. Classification (GTDB taxonomy): domain Bacteria; phylum Bacillota; class Thermosediminibacteria; order Thermosediminibacterales; family Tepidanaerobacteraceae; genus JANLFP01. The sequence continues at coordinate 107,055 of JANLFP010000007.1, read as the reverse complement.
CTCCTATTATTACTTTGACTTCTTTCATGTGCAGCATAGAAGCGATTTTGTTTATTTCATCTTTTGTATGCTTTTTTAATTCACCCAACTCATAAGCTCGCTCCAGGTATGTGTATTTGATCCTGCCAAGAGCATGATAGGGTAGAAGATGAATTTCGTGTAAATTATTTAACTCTTCGGTAAAACTTTTTAATCTTTTTATATTTTCTTCGCCATCATTAATGCCGGGAATAAGGGGCACCCTGAGTACATAGTCTTTACCCTTTGCGTCGATTTTTTTGATGTTATCCAGGATCAAATCATTGCTAACACCGGTCCATTGCTTATGGCTGATTGGGTCCATGTGTTTTATGTCAATGAGCACATGGTCCACATACGGCAGCAGTTTTTCCAGAACGTCCCACGAGGCGTATCCTGATGTCTCTATGGCTGTATCAATATATTCTTCTTTACAGGCTTTTAACACTTCCAGCGCAAAGTCGTGGGAAAAAAGCATTTCTCCCCCGGAAAGGGTGACACCACCGCCGGAACTTTCGTAAAAAGTCAGGTCTTTTTTTATTTCCTCCATAAGTTCCTGAACGGTTTTGAAAACTCCCACAATGCTTCTGGCCCTTGCGGGACAAGCAGGCACGCACCTACCGCATCCTTTACATATATCTCTATCCGTTACAACTTTGTGTCTTACATCATCGGCTTTGATGGCTCCACAGGGGCATGCTTTTATACATCTTCGACAGAAGGTACAGGCATCTTCATGATAATATATTTCCGGAAGGGGGCGCTGGGTCTCCGGGTTACTGCACCACTTACATCTAAGAGGGCAACCTTTAATAAAGACCAGCGTCCTTATTCCCGGTCCATCACTGATGGCGTATCTTTCTATTTCACAAATAATTCCCGAGCTCATATTGTATCTCCATTCACGTCAATCTAGCAATTCTACTGCGCCTATTATGCCTGCATCATTTCCAAGCTCTGCCATTTTAAAAATAATTTCATGTTCTGCATCTCTGTAATACTTGTTCAAACCACTCCTTATACTATCAAACAGCGGCTGACCGAAGTTTAAAAGACCTCCTCCGAAGACATAACAGTTTATGTTAAAGGCCATAAATAAATTGTAGACATATATTCCTATATATTTGCCAATCTGGTCCAGCATCTCGATGGCAAGGTCATCACCACGCCTGAATGCAGCATTCAATATTTCGCCATTTATCTTCGAAAGGTCTCCCTCAACCATGTCATACATCATGGTTTTTCTGCCGTTTAATATGGCATTAACCACATGCTTTGACACCATGGAACCGGATGAATAGGACATTATGCATCCCCGGTTTCCGCATCCACATTCTATTCCCTCATCAGGGGTTATTATCATATGGCCACTTTCACCTGCGCCCCCGTAGGTACCTCTGAAAAGTTCATTGTTGATTATAAATCCGCTGCCCACACCGGTACTGAGGGCTGTATATATAATGTGGTCGTATCCCCGACCCGCCCCTCTCCTGTGTTCCGCAAGGGCAGCAAGGTTTGTGTCGTTGTCGATGATGATTTCCACTCCCGGCAGGCGGTTTGAAAAATATTCCCGGGCATGAAATTGCTTGATGTTGGTCATGTTACTGGTCCAGAGCACGATTCCATTGTCAAAATCAACACTGGACGGCATCCCTATACAGACACCCTTGAGGTCCTGAAGGGAAAAACCATTCCGGACCAAGAGTGCATTAATGTCAGAAATAAGCTGGTGGCCAAATTCATCCGGATAGGCTTGAGGGTCGGTGGCAGTCCTGTGCCTGCCTATTAATTCCTTGTTTTCATTAAACAGGCCGTAGGCTATCTTGGTCCCTCCCACGTCTATCCCAATATATAATCTTCTCATGCTCAACCTCTCCTAATATGGTAACACACTTCAAATGTCAAATTCATCATTTTCTATTTCAGCAATCATATCTATGCGTTTTTGATGCCTGCCGCCTTCATATTCAGCTTCTAGCCAGCAATCCACAATCATCCTGGCAAGCTCGGAGCCTACCACTCTAGCACCAAGGGCCAGAACGTTGGTGTTGTTGTGTCTGCGGGAAAGCTGAGCGGAATAGGGTTCACTGCACACCACAGCCCTTATTCCTTTTACTTTGTTGGCGGCCAAGGATATTCCCACTCCGGTACCGCATATAAGGATACCTTTTTCACATTCTCCGCTGGCTACGGCTTTTGCCACCTTATATCCGTATACAGGGTAGTCACATCTTTCGGTGCTGTATGACCCAAAGTCCTTAACCTCTACACCCTTCTGGATAAGATGTTCAATTATCTGCCGCTTCAATTCATATCCTGCATGGTCACTGCCAATGGCAATCTCCATTATATTAAACCTCCAATGCCGTGATATTAGACTCTATTAATGCTCAGATTTCACATCCTTTTAATTTATTAAACGCATAGTATGCGGAACCGAAGACTCCCGCCCTGTTATCTTCAAGAGAATAAGAGATATTAAGGTTCTGCGCGGGGTAAGGTTTTCTTGTATGTTCATAAATACATGCTTCAAAATATTCCCGGGGAAACCCTTCCATTTGAATCACACCGCCGCCTATTATTACAAGGTCCGGGTCAAAAATATTGATTTCAGTTGCTACTGGGATAGTCAGCATGTCGACAAAATCAAGAATCACAGGATCATTCTTATGGAGGATAAAAATCTTTGATATGTCGGTTTGGGGAAAATACAAATCCCTTATCTCCATAAGCCTTTTACCCGATGCAATGGTTTCAATACATCCCACGTTACCGCAACCGCAGATATCACTGACATGAGCCACAGGAATATGTCCGAGCTCTGTAGCCACACCATTTTTACCTATTAAAAAGTGGTCATTTATATAGATGGAATTTCCATAACCAGTGCCGATAAAAACACCGATTACAATTCCCGGGTTGACCAAATTTCTTCTTACAATTTCATATTGCAGCAAATAATTCACGTCTTTATTTATGAAAACTGGAACATTAAAATTTTTCTCCAGTGGAGTTACAACATCGGTATTGTTAAAAGCTTTCAAGTTTGGAGTGGAATAAACCACTCTCCTATCCTTGCTCACCGTGGATGGAAATCCTATAGAAATTGCCAGGAGTCTTCCTCCCGCAACGTTTTTCATATAAATTTTTATATAGTCTATTAACTTTTTTACCGGATCATCGCTGGTATCCAAAATACTGCTGCTTTCTACGACAAAATTATATAAGTCTCCATCTTCATCAACCATACCCAGGCGAAAATGAGTACCGCCAATATCTATCCCAATAACATAATTTTTGTCCATTATAACCTCCAGATAAATTAAATCATCAAATGTAATTCCTTGCACGCCGGGCAGTTTGATTAACATGCATTGTTAAACTGTTCCAGCATCATTTCCCAGGCTTTCTCAATGTCGGGGTCATTATTGAATAATCCGGATGAACCCAGGATGAACACTTCTGCTCCCGCTTCTTTGAGAGCTTTAAAGGTTTTTTTATTACATGACCCATCGACTTCGATAAGATATGAATAACCATATTTGTTTTTCAGTTCTTTTGCTTCTTTTATCTTATCCAGCATCTCGGGTATGAATCTCTGGCCTGCAAAACCGGGATCTACAGTTAAAATGGTGATTTTGTCCAGCAAGTGTATATAATGTTTAATATACTCCAGTGGTGTTGCGGGGTTTAATACAATCCCCACCTTACGGCCACGGTCTTTTATCATGTTAATTATTCGAAAGGCTTCCCTGTTTATGGTCTCTGCATGAGGACTTATCATGTCGGCTCCGGCTTCAAGAATCATTTCAATAAAATCCGACGGCTGTTCAGCCATCAGATGGGCATCGATGGGAATTGTGGCAATATCCCTGATCTGGCTTATGAAATACGGTGACAGGGTTATGTTTTTAACGTAATGCCCATCCATAATATCCACATGATAAAAAGCCGCTTTCTGGTTCATAAATGTAATCTGTTCTTCCAATTTTAAGAGATTCATGCACATCAATGATGGCGAAAATTTATATTCCATTGTTTGCCTCCTTACTTTCTTGAGCTAACAAACCTATCCAGGGTAACAGCACCGATTATTAGAGCTCCCATTACTATCTGCTGGTAGTAAGTGGCCACATTGAGCAGATTGAGACCGTTATTTATTACCCCTATAATAAGGCCTCCCATTACAACCCCAAGTATCTTTCCTTTGCCTCCGAAGAAGCTTGCTCCTCCGATAATGGCTGATGCAATGGCATATGTCTCGAACCCCACTCCTGCCAGGGGTTCTGCAGCGCCTAACCTGGCTGTCATTACCACACCCGCAATACCTGCAGTTATACCGGAAATTATAAATACAATTAGTGTATGAAGTTTGATGTTTATACCAGAGAACCATGCGGCCTGGCTATTGCCCCCCAGGGCATATATATTGCGGCCCAATCTCGTCATATCAGTAACGAATGAAAGTATAAGAGCGGCAGCAAGTGCAATTATTACAGGGATAGGTATATTCCAGATCCACCCTGCAATCGCATTTTTGAATTCTAGAGGAAATCCGTATACCGGCCTGGCATCCGACATGATCAATGTAATTCCCCTGAAAATAGCCTGGGTGCCGAGGGTGACAATAAATGGATGGAGTGCTGTGGCATTAACCAGACCGCCGTTTATTGCTCCGAGGATTGCCCCTGTCATTATTCCACCCACAAGTATAGCCACTGGGACGGAATATCCCCAGGCCATCATCTTGGCGGTGATCATTCCCGTCAGAGCCACTATTGAACCTATGGAAAGGTCTATACCAGCAATTAAAATTGCGAAAAACTCCCCGCATGCTATGAGTATGGTAATAGAGCTTTGCAAGGCCACCTGGACGAGATTGTTGGGTGTTAAAAAATATTTAGGAGATAATATTCCCAGCAAAACTGTAATCAGGATTAAAATCCCTAATGTCCCATATTTCTGCCATATTGAATTAAATTTATTTCCCATTTTTACACTCCTCACACAACCTTTTATTTTGCGGAAGTTGCAGCAAGAAGAATTTTTTCCTCTGTTGCCTCATCGCTTGTCAAAATGGTCCTCAATTCTCCTTCTCTGAAAACTGCAATTCTATCGCATACCGCTAGAAGTTCGGGCAATTCTGAAGAAACCATAATAACAGCCTTACCATTATCCGACAATTCCCTCATAATGTTATAAATCTCGCTTTTTGCCCCTATATCGATTCCTTTCGTAGGTTCATCAAAAATGATCAATTTGGATTCAGCTGCAAGCCATTTGCCGACTATTACCTTTTGCTGATTGCCTCCTGACAGTTCTGTTATATTCTGGTCAATCGATGAGCATTTAATATTGAGTAAATCCTTCTGTTTTTTCGCATAGTCCCTCTCTTTTGACCTGTTGAGCAATCCCCAGATGCCTCCAAGTTTTGATTCCTTGATTAAAGGCTCAATAGAAACGTTTTTCCATATTTCAAAATTGGGGAAAAACCCTGTCTCCCGCCTGTTCTCCGTTATTAAAGCCATGCCTTTTTTAATAGCCTGATATGGGCTTTTTATTGCCAGTTGCTCGCCAAATAAGCGAATTTCACCGGAATCAATTTTATCTGCACCGAATATAGCATTCATAAGTTCAGTCCTTCCCGAACCTATAAGCCCTGCAAATCCTAATATCTCTCCCTTATAAACTTCAAAACTTACGTTCCTGACCCTTTTATCTGCTCTCGTCAGGTTGCTCACTTTAAAGACTACTTCCTTGGTACCTTTCTGTCTGTGACCCACATTCATATATTTGGATTTCAGTTCACGCCCGACCATCATCGTAACCAGTTCTTCTATCTCAACATCTCTGACATCCCTTGTGCCTACATAGGTGCCATCCTTTAATACAGTTACCCTATCCCCTATTTCCTTTATTTCGTTCAGTTTATGCGATATATAAATGATGCCAACATCCTCATTTTTTAGCTGCTTAATTATTTCAAACAATTTCTTTGTCTCTTCTATTGTCAACGACGAAGTGGGTTCATCCATAATTATTACTTTTGCATTATAGGAAAGGGCTTTGGCGATCTCTACTTGCTGTTTTTCGGAAATTGACAGTTCCTTTGCCAGTACTGAAGGTTCTTTATTTAAACCGACTTTTTTCAAAAGCTCTCTGGTGTTTTTTTCTACCTGCTTATAATCCACAACTGTCATATTAAATAACTTCTTCGTTGGCAGTTTCCCAACATAGATGTTTTCTCCGATTGATAATTCATCAATCAGGGAAATCTCCTGATAAATAATGCTTATTTTATTTTCGATGGATTCTTTTGGAGTTAATTTAGCATATTCTTTGCCGTTTATGACAATTGTCCCTTCTGTGGGCTCATAAACTCCACTGAGTATTTTTACCAGCGTCGATTTGCCGGCCCCATTTTCTCCCAGAAGCACATGGACTTCGCCAGGGCGCAATTGAAAGTCGATATCTTTCAATGCAGTAACTCCCGGAAACTTTTTTGTGATCTTTTTCATTTCCAATAAATATCCCATAACTCATCCTCTTTTGCCTTTTCTTATATGGGCAGCAGGTATAAATGCCCGCTGCCCGGTACCTTAACACAAGATTTTTGACCATACAGGTTTAATGTTACTGTAATATTATTTTGTTATCAAAATAGAATCAACCGGTATTACCTCAACGTCTTTGCCGACTTCAGGCAATGCTACATTATTTTTTATAGCACTGGTAAGAATCTGTAAACTTGTGGCTCCCATTTTTGCTGGGTCCTGTGCCACTGTTGCAGCCAGTTTGCCATCTTTAACCGATTGAACAGCCTCCGGGACACCATCTGTTCCTACTACCAGTATATCTTTTTTGGCATTCTGCACGGCTTCCAGCACTCCTAGTGCCATGGTATCATTGGCACAGTAGAATGCCTTTATATCCGGATGAGCCTGCATTATATTTGTGGCGGTGTCAAGGGCCTTGATACGATCCCAATCCGCTGGCTGACTAGCAACCAGTTTTATGGCCGAATTGGCTTTGAATACATCTGTTGCTCCTTTTTTCCTGTCTTCTCCGGAAGCCGCACCTGATTTACCTTCTATGATAGCCACTTCGCCGCCCTCTGCTCCAAGTTTCTCAATTATGAAATTTGCTGCCTTTTCTCCCACTTTTACGTTATCTGTTGTTACAAACGCAAGTATGTTGGCACCTGCATTTTTCAACTCATTCATGTCAACTTTTTCATCAATATTTACCATGTAAATGCCTTTTTTATATGCTTCAGAGATTGCAGGAATAAGGTTTACCGGCGATATGGGGGCAAAACCTATCGCTTTATAGTTCTTGCTTAAACAATCTTCAAACAATTTTAACTGTCCCTGTATATCATCTTCCGATTGAACTGCAAATATATCTACTTTTATTCCCTGAGCCTTTGCCTCTGCTTCAATTCCTTCTTTCATAGTTACCCAGTAAGGATTTGCGAGTGTTTTTAAGATGATGGCAACCTGTGCCCCTTCTTCTGCCGGTTTCTTTGTGTCAGTGCTTTGTGATGAATTTGAGCTTCCCGTATTTGAGCTTCCGCAGCCTGCTAACAAACTGACTACCAGTGAAAGCACCGCTATAATGGTCATTACTTTTTTAATTCTCTTCATTTCAATACCCTTCCTCTCTCCTTTTTTTAATCCCTTTTTTTTAGAACGGTTAATTTTTTATGCACCCATCTTTCCATCCCTATAAATCACCCCCCACCATTTTAATTCTAGAAAACCTCAAAATGAGGTCTTGTTGTGAGTAATCGTTTACGCAATGGGTAAACGATTACTCACAAATTGCAAAAAAAGAGATTCCTTATAATTTAAACAATTTCATAGTTTAACCAGGATCATTTTATTATTAAGTAGTTTCTCTTTTTATTAATTCAACAGGGAGGATAATATTTTTCTCATCTATTGATTTGCCATCAATCATATCTAAAAGCATCTGTGCAGCAATTTCACCAAGTCTGGTTTTATCCTGATTTATTGTTGTTATAGAAGGCGAGCTGTATTCAGAAATAGATACATTATCAAATCCTACCACCTTGACCTGCTGGGGAACTTTTATATTATGTTTCCTTAATGCCATAAGAGCGCCTACCGCCAGCCAATCAGTGCATGCAAATATTCCATCAAAAGCAATACCGCATTCGATAAGTCTACATATCGCTTCTTTTGAAGCATTGGCATTAACATACATATCCAATACGAGGTCCGGATTAAAAGGTATTCCATATTTATTTAGAGCATCCCGGTATCCTTTATACCTTCCCACAATGGTAGAATTGGTTAAAATATGCCTTAGGATTACAATATTCCTGCATCCGGATTTGATAAGTTCTTCTGTGGCTAAGAAACCACCCGTATAATTGTCTGACTCTACAACTACGGCCCCTTTTCTATTCGGGTTTCTATCAACGAAGACTACCGGAATCTTTTTCCTAATCGCATCTATTTGCCCGCGATCTTCCATGCAGAAGAAATATATCAAACCATCTACACACTTTGCTTCTAAATCTTTAAGATATAAATCTTCTTTTCCTTGATCTTCATTTGTATTATATACCAAAACAGAATATCCTTGAGGAAAGAAGAAATTCTGAATTGCCAAAATGATATTGGCAAAATACTCGTTGGTTATATCAGGAACGATAATACCTATGCTTCGAGTCTTTTTTGTCCTGAGACTTTTCGCTATGTTATTTGTCTTGTATCCTAATTTTTCTACAGTTCGTAACACCTTATTTTTAGTTTCATCAGAAAACCGTCCATTATCATTTAGAACACGTGAAACTGTAGCCGTTGAAACTCCGCATATCTTAGCTATTTCTTTGATAGAAATACTTTTAGTCCCTTTAATTTTTATTTTTTCTGTCGCTCCAGTCAATTTTAGAATTCCCTCATGATAATGATTTTTAAAATTTGATTATTATTTAATTACTATTATATATTTTTATTCTATATCTCTTTCAAAAATCCTGCTTAATTATAAATTTTTTGTTTTGGATAAGAGTAAAAAATATATTTTTGCTTTTTCTATTCATTATAAAATTGACAATAACAATAATTTCTAATCTATGAAAGGACCAGTATTATGGCATAAACTTACCCTCAAAAATATTTTTTAAATCAAATCAACATATTCTTAAAAAGCATCGTTAAAAACATGTAAAAATATTGCAATTCTGTTGAGCTTATGGTGAGACCTTTTTAACTAAAAAAAACTAAAAATACTTGACGCGATCCATTCAAGTTTTGCGTTTGACAGGCGTCAAAATATATCATAATATTAATATATATATTAATATTAAAGAGGGTTAGAATGGATAAGAAAACATATAAAAACAAACTGGCAAGGCTGGCCGAGATATTGAAAGTCATCGGCCATCCCGCAAGGCTCTGCATCTTATGCAAATTGATGAATAAAGACTGCAATGTCACTACCATGCAAAATTGTCTTGACCTCCCCCAGTCCACAGTTTCCCAGCACCTTGCAGTTCTTAAAGCAAGAGGCATCATCGAAGGCAAAAGAAAAGGCGTGGAGGTTATTTATTCCCTGGTGGATGAAGATGTAAAAAGAATTATAAACGCCCTTTTTAAGCCCGAGGAGCTTTCAGAAATCGAACAGAGATAAAATTTTAATCCGCTTGGGATGTCAAAATCTCTTTAGCGAGCAAATCTTGCATCACAGCAAAAATCATCGTGCGCATTAAGGATAATATTAAAGCCATACAAAAACCGAGTGAAAATCGTGCCAGCTTATGAGCTGAATGGCAGCTCAGCAGCATTGCCGGCTATGCTTTCCACAGCCCGTTTCAGAAGTTTCGGAGCTACATTCAGGGAATAATCCAGCTCCAGCCTTTCGGTATATTTGTGATCGTCTTTGCCGGAGGGCCCGATGTTCAATACTGGGACATCCAGCCTCAGAAGATCATCCATCGGAATGTCATAAATATACCCCCATCCGGGTACGTTGTCGGATAGGGATTTAAGCTCTTCCGGCTCCCCCTGAAATCCAAAATAGCTGAGATCGGTTATCCCGGCGAAGCAATTAACAACCTTCATGTCAATGCCATAGTCCCTTGCCGCAGTATATACTACTTCATCCACAGCTTTCAAAACACCTTTTTCTTTCGCGGTGCTGCCGGAATTTCCCCGATGGGGGTAGTAAGGAGGCAAAAATCCCACCACAATCATGGGCCCCATATGGGGATGGTGCTTCACCAGTGCACCCATCAGCGATATGGCTTTTTCCCTTTCGTCAAGGCTATGCGGCAGGGAATCCAGATAGTTTTTCACATATTCCGACATATTTCCCGGGAAAACCTGCCGGACCCGCTCAACAAGCTCCCGATAAGCAATTATCTTTTTTCCCCAGGTTATGTCAGCCGTATTGCCGGTTTTTTGGGAATATATAGAAGCAGCCTTTTTTATGTGTTCGACAGCCATATCGAAAGCTTCCGCCGCTGCTTTTTTCATGGATTCCAGGATATGAAGCGGTGTTCTTGACACTGTGAGCAAATTATAGTAAGCCACCGCCTTCTCCGGAAGCGTTACCGAGTAGGATTCCCTCAAATCCTTGAACTTCAGGCATGCAGGCGGAGGGAAAATATCTTTCCCGATACAGTCGGCAAATTCCGGATTTGCTTCCAGCACTAGGTTCAAACATGAGGCGATGAGGCTCGCATTCAGCCCTCCGAAGTATTCTCCCACATGGCTTTCTTTTCCTATGATATAAAACACGGGCATTATTTTCCCTACGGTGCCGGTGAATATGTATCGGTGCCGGTCATCCGGAGCTCCGGGACCGGATGGCTCGCAGTTGATGGCGGCAACATACTCGAGATCAAATTCATCCCGGATTTGAATAAGGCGGGAAACGGCCCCCCTCATGCCGGAGGAATTGTTTTCCTCGTCGGGCACGGCTAAAAACATCATGTTCAGGCCGAGATTCCCCGGATTGCGGGAAGCTTCCGCCAGCAACGCCATCTCGATGGCAAGACCGCATTTCATATCCGATACACCCCTGCCAAAAATATAATTCCCCGATTCCAGGTCCCTTTTCGCATCTTCAGGGAGATTTTCGGCTGAAAGCCGCCGGGTGTATTCCAACGGGTTAAAGGCGTATTGCTGCAAGGCTCCGAAACCTTCCACATCCACAACATCGTAATGTCCCGTCAAAATGACGGTTTTTTTCACCTCCGGTTCAGCCTTTACAAGGGCAAAAACTATCTGGCGCTCCAGCGGATCCTGTTTGATAGGGAGCAATTCCAGATATTCGGGATGAGCTTGAAAATATGAAAGTGATGCCAGTTTCCGGTAAATTTGCAGCGCCATCTTGATTTCGCCGGCCGTCGCAGAAATGCTGGGAACGGCTGCAAGCTCCAGCAATAACTTGAATATGCCTTCGCGACTGTTTTCAATCAATTATCTCACCACCTTAAATTATTTTTCCTTAAAGGCAATTGTTTATTTTCAGTGCTATAGTTGAGAAAAATCAGTTCCATAATTTTCCATAAATAACCTTATTACAAAAAATTAGAGGCAAATGCTCACTTTCGTGTTTTAATAGTGTTATCGATGCAACACACTAAAACAGGAGTGAAGCAAAGTCTACTATTAACGGCTTCGAAAGAAAGCCAACCATTTATATCTATGACGGAACGCAGAAGCTAGCAATATCACTTTAAATGTGATATTATATCACATTTAAAGTGATATTGTCGGGAGGTATAATAATGCCTGGCGGATTATTTCCTCTGGGTGGTCCGGTATCAAAAGAGAACCTTGTTGGGCGGGAAGAATTTATTAATTCCCTGATCCATCGTCTTTCCGAAGGGCAAAGCATAATGATGGCCGGCCCTCGGTATATAGGAAAAACCTCGATAGCTTATGAGGTTTTAAGAAGGTTGAAAGAAAACGGAGCTTATACTGCTTCAGTTGATTTTTTCCGTTCAATTCCTTCAGCTCTAGTCGAGCTTGATGCCAGATTTTTTTGAGCCAGTTGAGCTTGGTTTAAGATTTCCGATTTGCATAGTTATTGCGACAATGAATTGCCAATATCTGCAATTAAATTTTCTCATCTATAGTTCATTGTAGCATGCGGTAATCGGATGTCAATCCTGTTGGAAATATGCGGAGCATATGATCACAAAAAAATTGGTCTTGTGAGAAATTAATTAATATAGTATAATATCAGCGGACAATAAAATAGCAAAACAGGTGCTCGAAAAGAGAGAATAGGGAACCGGGTGCAAATCCCGGGCGGTCCCGCCGCTGTAAGCGGGGAATATCCTTTCAAACCACTGGTCCTTCGGGCCGGGAAGGGAAGGGAATGTCATGATCCGCAAGCCAGAAGACCTGCCTGTTTTGGATGTCGGCTTTCCGCAGCGAACGGCAAGTCAACAGGAATGATGGTAAAGTTCCTGGATACAGCTTTTTGTATTCAGGAACTTTTGTTTTATATTATAAATGAGGAAAGGGGAATTCTTTATGGAAAAACTGCAAGCTACCGCAAACAGAATCATGCCTGTCGACCGGTCGGCTGTAGAAAAAGCATCTCTGCGGCTCGACTCGCTGACCAAGCCGCAGGGCAGCCTGGGTGTACTGGAAGACATCGTAAAGCAACTAGCCGGCATAACCGGCAATCCAATCCCGAAGCTCGGAAAAAAGTCCGTCATCGTAATGGCCGGGGATCACGGCGTAGTGGAGGAAGGTGTGAGCGCTTTCCCGCAGGAAGTGACCCCTCAGATGGTATTGAACTTTTTAAACGGCGGCGCAGCCATAAACGTTCTATCCCGCCATGCAGGCGCCAATATCGTATGCTGTGACATAGGTGTGGCTACAGATATAAACCATCCGGCCCTTATCATAAAAAAGGTAAAATACGGCACAAACAATATGACAAAAGGCCCGGCCATGAGCAGGGAAGAAGCCGTACGAGCCATTGAAGCCGGTATCGAAGTGGCTGAAGATGAAATAAGCCGCGGTGCAGACATCCTTGCCACCGGTGAGATGGGGATCGGCAACACCACTCCGAGCAGCGCCATTCTGTCAGCGTTCGGTTGCCCAGTGGAAAAGGCGTGCGGCAGGGGAACGGGAGTCGATGACGAGGGCCTCGCCTTGAAAATGAAAGCCATTTCAAAAGCCCTGGAGGTAAACAACCCCGATCCCACTGACCCAATAGATGTGCTTTCAAAGGTGGGCGGCCTGGAAATTGCAGGTCTTGCCGGGGTCATACTTACCGCAGCTGCAAACAGGATTCCTGTCGTAATCGACGGCTTTATTTCTTCCGCCGCCGCACTTGTCGCAAGCAAAATTAAACCCGCGTCCCTGCAGTACATGATTGCATCCCATGTATCCGAAGAGCCGGGGCATAAAATCATGCTGGATATGCTGGGCCTTTACCCCATGCTCCACATGAAGATGCGGCTCGGGGAAGGGACAGGCGCTGTCCTCGCTTTTCATATCATAGAAGCTGCCACCCGCATCCAGAGCGAGATGGCGACCTTTGAATCGGCAGGCGTATCCAGAAGTTCCTCCAGGTGAAGGTGTTGTGCCAGGGCACCTGATCGTTCAGTCTCATATAGATTATCCCCTCGGCTGCCGATTACGGCAATGGCCGGAAAGTCCTCTACATAGAAGCGGTGGATGGCCTCGGTGCCAAGATCTTCATAGGCCGCCGCTTCTGCCTTTTTTTATACCCATGGCGTTTAGTGCGGCGGTGCCTCCTATGGCTCCGAAATATACGGCACAGTATTTTTTCATGCCTTCTATTACCTCTTTTCGCTTCCCTCCTCTTTAGGGGCAGCGATTTTTTTTACTCTGTCTTCGGGACCATATCGACATAAAATAATTGCAATAAAAATTGATTTTATTAATTTCAGGTGTTATAATGAGATTGTGAAATATTTATCATTCTATGTTATTACATCATAACGCTGGAGGGATTTTGATGCACAAGAATTTTTTATCGCCTGTCGAAATTGCGGAAGCAACTATCACTGCAGGTATCAAAAAGGCTAATTTGTCGACGGTGCAGATGATCTTGCTGGGCTTTTTCGCAGGGGCCTTTATCGCTTTTGGAGCCAATGCCGATATAGTCATCATGCAGACTTTCAAAAGAATCGATGTGGGGCTTATGAAGTTTTTGGGCGCCGCGGTGTTCCCCGTAGGCCTCATGCTTGTCGTTATAGCCGGAGCGGAGTTGTTCACCGGAAACAATCTCATGACGCTCGCCCTGTTTGATAAAAAAATAACTGTTTTGCAGCTTTTAAAAAACTGGTTTTTGGTTTACACAGGAAATTTCCTGGGATCCGTCTTCATAGCATATATTGTTTCAGCGTCGGGTTTATTGACCGGCCCCGCGGCTGACACCGCAATGAATATAGCAAATGCCAAGCTGTCTTTGGATTTTGCCAGTGCCTTTTTAAGGGGGATCGGCTGCAACATGCTGGTAGTGCTTGCCGTATGGCTTGCTACTTCGGCTCAGGACGTTACTTCCAAGATTCTCTCATGCTGGTTTCCCATAATGCTTTTTGTCCTGTCCGGCTTTGAACACAGCATAGCCAACATGTTTTTTTTGCCAGCCGCCAGGTTCCTCGGTCTTCAGGTCTCATGGAGTAAAATATGGTTTGATAATCTCCTGCCCGTAACTCTGGGAAACATCGTTGGAGGCGCAGTCATGGTTCCAGCAGTATATTATTTGTGCTATATCCTTCCGGAGAGGAAAAAAGATTTTCAAAGTTCAAAGGCGTCATAGGATTTTCTTATAGCGGGCCCGGTGCTCTAAGCCGTCGTCACATCTGCTTTCGCGAGGAGGCACATGGGCGCATCCAAACGGAACAATGCATGCGTAGAATATATAGCAAAACAAAGACCCGCCGATTTCGGCAGGTCTTTGTTGTTGTCAGCTTTTGCCTTGTATTTATATTAATACATGTCGGGATTGGGCATGGGAGGTGTCTTTTCCTTTTCGGGAATGTCGGCCACCACAGCTTCGGTGGTGAGCACCATTGCCGCAACGCTCGCCGCATTCTGCAGCGTGGATCTGGTAACCTTGGTCGGGTCTACTATGCCCTTCTTTATCATATCGCCGTATTCTTCGCGGAGAGCATCGAAGCCGATGCCTTTTTCGCTGGCTTTCAATTTTTCAACAATGATTGAACCTTCAAGGCCCGCGTTGAAGGCAATCTGCCTCACGGGTTCTTCAAGGGCTTTTTTGATGATGTCGACGCCCACCTTTTCGTCGCCTTCCACATTCAGTTTGTCAAGCGCAGGCAGGGCATTGATGAAAGCGGTGCCGCCGCCCGGAACGATGCCTTCTTCCACTGCTGCTCTTGTAGCGGAAAGAGCATCCTCGATGCGGTGCTTCTTTTCTTTAAGTTCAGTTTCGGTGGCTGCGCCCACCTGGATTACGGCTACGCCGCCGGCGAGTTTAGCCAAGCGCTCCTGCAGTTTTTCGCGATCGAAGTCGGAAGTTGTTTCTTCAATCTGGGCCTTGATGGCGTTGATGCGTTTCTTGATTTCTTCCTTGCTGCCAGCGCCATCCACGATGGTGGTGTTCTCCTTGTCAACCCTGACCTGACGCGCCTGACCCAGCATGCTGATTGTTGCGCTTTTGATGTCGATGCCGAGCTCTTCGGAAATGACCTGGCCGCCTGTCAGGATTGCGATATCTTCCAGCATAGCCTTTCTCCTGTCGCCAAAGCCCGGAGCCTTCACGGCCACGCAGGTGAGGGTGCCGCGCAGCTTGTTGACCACAAGGGTGGCGAGAGCTTCGCCTTCTACATCTTCGGCGATGAGGAGGAGCTTCTTGCCCTGCTGAACGATCTTTTCAAGGATGGGCAAGAGGTCCTGCACATTGGAAATCTTCTTGTCGGTAATCAGGATGTACGGATCGTCGAGAACGGCTTCCATTTTCTCGGTATCCGTCACCATGTAGGGGGATATGTAGCCCCTGTCAAATTCCATGCCTTCCACAACTTCCAGGTTGGTGCCCATGGTTTTGGATTCTTCGACGGTGATGACTCCGTCTTTCCCGACCTTTTCCATGGCATCGGCAATGAGCTGGCCGATTTCTTCATCGGCTGCGGAAATTGATGCAACCTGAGCGATGGCTTCTCTGGTTTCGACAGGTTTGCTGAATGTCTTGATTTCTTCAACAACAGCCTTGACGGCTTTTTCGATGCCCTTCTTCAAAATCATGGGATTGGCTCCGGCCACCACGTTTCTCATGCCTTCATGGATGATAGCCTGAGCGAGCAGCGTTGCCGTGGTTGTTCCGTCTCCCGCCACGTCCTGAGTCTTGGTTGCGACTTCTTTGATAAGCTGCGCCCCCATGTTCTCAAAGGGGTCTTCCAATTCTATCTCCCTTGCGATGGTTACGCCGTCATTGGTAATGGTTGGGGTCCCGAACTTCTTATCCAAGACCACATTGCGGCCTTTGGGGCCCAGCGTCACCTTCACGGTATCGGCAAGTTTGTCTATGCCTTTTAACAATGCCCTGCGGGCATCTTCATCAAATTTTATCTGTTTTGCCATTTCAAAATCCCTCCTTAAATTTTAATTTATTGTAATATGGCAAGAACATCGCTCTGTCTCAAGATAAGGTACTCTTCGTCATCGATTTTTACTTCTGTGCCTGCATACTTGGAGAATATGATCTTGTCGCCGACTTTTACTTCAAGAGGAACTTTCTGACCATCGATGATTTCGCCGCTGCCCACCGCCAGAACTTCGCCCTTCTGCGGTTTTTCCTTGGCAGTATCGGGCAAAACGATGCCACCCTTGGTCTTTTCCTCTTTCTCCAGGACTTTGATGACGATTCGGTCGCCTAATGGTTTGATGTTCATCTATACCCCTCCTTTTAATTATTGGCTGTTCGATTTGCTGTTAGCACTCGCTTTTGGTGAGTGCTAATTACAAGATATATCTTATACAAAGCCTCTTTCAAAATCAATCATCTCTGCCGCTTTTTTCACGGAATAAATATTGATTTTAAAAGATTGTCTGGATATTTATGTTGATTTCGTGATTTTTCTCCAGATATCTCTAGGATTTGCTGCAGGGATGGTATGTAAATTATAAACTCGATTCACTACAATATTTTTTCCAGATAAATATAAAATATGCATATTTTGTTTGCGAATCAAAAAAGGGCGTCATGAACCCGACGCACTTTTCGGTCAATGCCGCTTTGTTAGCTGAGCATGTCTGAAACAGCTTATTAAATGGTCATTTACCAGGCCGGCAGCCTGCATGTGAGAATAGACTATTGTGGAGCCGATGAATTTAAAACCGCGCTTTTTAAGATCTCTGCTTATTTCATCCGAAAGTTCGGTCTTTGCGGGTATCTCAGAAATATCTTCCCAAAAATTTATCACGGGTTTATTCCCCACAAATCGCCAGATGTAACGGTCAAAGCTGCCGAATTCCTTCTGTATCTCCAGGAACCTCTTTGCGTTGTTTACGGAAGACTCTATTTTTCTATAATTTTTTATAATTCCCTCATCATTCATAAGCTGCTGCATTTTTCTCTCGTCATAATTCGCAACTATCGATGGGTCAAATCCGGCATAAGCCTTCCTGTAGTTTTCCCGTCTTTTCAATATCGTTATCCAGCTCAAACCCGCCTGAGCCGACTCCAGCACCAAAAATTCGAAATGTTTTCGGTCATCGTGTACGGGAACGCCCCATTCTTCGTCATGGTATTTTACGTAAAGCTCATCATTGCCGCACCATGGACATCTGTTCATTTTCAACCTCCAAAAATTTGCAATATAACTGTCATCCGGCCGAGTTTTCCTTCTACATTGCCATGGCATTCTCCAAAATAAAAACGGCGCTGATGCCGCTATACTATTATCTTTTCGAGAAAGCTTTTCGTCCTTTCATGCCTGGGGGCTCTAAAAATATTTAATGGCACATCTTCCTCCAGAATCCTCCCCCCGTCCATGAAAACCACCCTGTCGGCCACCTCTCTAGCAAAGCCCATCTCATGAGTTACCACAATCATGGTCATGCCTTCCCTTGCGAGATTTTTCATTACGGAAAGCACTTCTCCCACCAGTTCCGGATCCAGCGACGACGTAGGCTCGTCAAAAAGCATCACTTTCGGCTGCATCGCCAGCGCTCTGGCTATGGCCACCCGCTGCTTCTGGCCGCCGGACAGGCGCGAAGGATACACGTCCTTTTTCTCCGCCAGGCCCACCCTGCTTAAAAGATCCATGGCGATTCCCTCCGCCTCTTTTCGCTGCATTTTTTTCACCGTCACCGGCCCTTCCATCACGTTTTCAAGCGCCGTCATATGGGGAAACAGGTTGAAATGCTGGAACACCATGCCTATCTCCTGCTGCAGGGCTTTAAACGATTTGCTCCTGGCTTCCAGAGGCCGGCCTTCCACGAAAATTGCACCCCTTTCGGGCCGCTCAAGGTTTTTGATGCACCTCAAAAGCGTGCTCTTGCCCGAGCCGCTGGGGCCGATGATGACCACGACTTCGCCGGAGAATACCGTGAGGTTTATATCTTCCAGCACTTTCAAGCTTCCAAAGGATTTATGCAGATTTTTTATTGAAATCGCAGGAGCTTTCCCAGCCGAACTCGCCGAAACTTCATTCATATACCGAGAACCTCCTTTCCATCTTGCCGAAGATTATTGTGAAAATCGATGTGAGCATGAGGTAATAGATTCCCGCCATGGTAAACACTTCTATGGGCTTGAAGGAGTTTGCGTACATCTGCTGGGCCACACGCATCAGCTCCACCATGGCGATGGTGGATACCAGCGATGAATCCTTCAAGAGAGCTATGAATTCATTGCCCATCGGCGGAATAAGCCTCCTGTATGCCTGCGGCAGTATGATCCTCCTCATGGCCTGTCCGTACGTCATGCCCAGAGCCCTCGCCGCTTCCATCTGGCCTCTGTCGATGGATTGAATGCCGGCCCTTATGATTTCCGCCACATAGGCAGCGGAATTGGCGCTCATACCCAGCACCGCAGCCACGAAAGGAGGAAGATTTATGCCTATGGAAGGCCCCCCGTAGTAAATGGCGAAAAGCTGCAGCAACAGCGGGGTCCCTCTCATAACATAGATGTAAAAACCTGCCGCTCTGGAAAAAATCATATTTGAAGAAATTTTCATGAGAGCCAGCAAAAGCCCGATGAAAGTTCCGAATATAACCGAAAGGATGGTAAGCTCCACAGTGGTTACGGCTCCCACTCCAAGAATGGGCATAAGGCTTTTCATATATGCAAAATCCATTGATCCACCTCAATATTTTGTTGGTTCGCATTAAACAATTTCGCCCTTTGAAAAGCTTCAAAGGGCATAGCTTTTGCAGCGGCGTCCCGCGCTAGCATAAAAACTCCATCACTGCCTTCTATTATGCAATGTCCATATCCATCCCGCTAAGCAGCATTAAAAAAGCTATGGAATGAATATAAATTTTAAAACTTCACATCCTCAAGAGTAGAGATATCCTCTCCGAACCATTCTTTCGAAATTTTCGCCATTGTGCCATCCTGCTTCATTTCCTCAAGCACTTTGACTAGGGCTTCCCTCAATGCCTTATCCTCTTTCCGGAAAGCAATTCCTATGGGTTCTTTCACCAGGGGAAATGCCACCTTGAACTCATTGGGCCTTTTGGTCATGTAGTAGCGGCCCACCAGTTCGTCCACCACTATCGCCTGAGTCCTGTCATTGGCCAAATCCAGAAATGCCTCCGTAAACTTGGAGTATTTCTTGAGCTCTTTCAACCCTTCAATCTTGTTGGCGGCTTCCTCGCTCGTGCTGCCGAGCTGAGTGCCTACGATTTTGCCCTTCAAATCCTCCTGAGTCTTTATGGAATCATCTTTGGCCTTTACCACAACGACCTGGGCTTCGTTCAGATACGCCGGGGAAAAATCCACCTGCTTCGCCCTTTCGGCGGTCATGCTCATGCCGGACCATATTATGTCAAATTTCTTGGAATTAAGCGCCAGAATGACTCCATTCCAGTCCGTGGGAATCCATTCCGCTTCAACGCCGAGTCTTTTTGCGGCTTCTCTTGACAAATCGATATCATAACCCACCAGCTGGTTCTTTTCATCCCGGAATTCCAGAGGGGGGAAAGCGTCGTCGATGCCTATGGTTATTTTGCCGGCTTGCTTGACTCTTTCCAGGGAATCGTCCGAACCCGAACTGCCGGTCGCATTTTCCGAACTGCCGGACTGGGCAATCTGGCTTTGATCATTTTGGGCTGCCTCGTTTGATGTGCTTGCCCCGGAAGTATCCGCGGCTTTCTGGCTGCAACCCGCTAAAACCGATGCGATTAAAAATAGAACCAGAATGAGAGAAACGATTTTTTTCAAAAGGATTCTCCTCTCTCAAAAATATTCTGGTCCTATTATACTTTAATATATTAAACTTGTAAAGAGATAAAACCATTCACGGCCTCTTCACGGCAAACATGCATATTAAAATGATTTCGCGAAATGCAGATATCTGCCAATCGGCCGAATGCAAGATCGCGTCTGGAGCGCTTCGGCTGCCATCTGTGCCTGCCTGTTTGGAATCGCCCCATCGTTGTCCTCAAAAGAAAAAAGGCATTGGGATGGCTGAGCAAGACGCTGGTATCCAGCACATGAATCTTTTCCAATGCCGTACCTACTGTTTTGATTTTCACGCACCCTTTTTCATGGCTTCTATTTGCTCTTCCAATTCCATGATGCGCACCAGGAGATTAACCTTATTGCCCTCGTTTTTGGTCCACTGGTTCAACAGCTTTTCCCTCTCCTGTTCCAGCAGTGCTACCCTGTTCTTTATCATTTCACTTCCTCCTTTTCTGCTTCATGTATACATAATCCATGATAATGTGTTTCAATTATAGTATACAAAGAATTTGTGAAGTTAAAATTATCAAAAAGTTAATTTTTTGTGAAGAAATTTGCCGAAAACAATGCTAAAAGCTGGGCGGCACCATAGCCCATACGGATATGGCGGTTTTATCTCCTATGTTCACATACCTGTGAGGCACCGTGCTGTCGAAATATATGCTGTCCCCTTCCTCCAGGATGTACTCCCTGCTCCCCCATTTCACCTTCAATCTGCCTTTCAGGACAAGGCCGCACTCCTCTCCCTCGTGGCTTATCTGGTCGTCATAGTTACACTCTCCCGGCTTTATCTTCACCAGCAGAAACTCTATTTTTTTTGTCAGGTCGGGGCACAGCAGCTCGTACGTGATGTTGGAATTGGGCAGCCTGATTTTTTTTCGCTCCCGCTTCCTTACCACCGGCTCTTTTTTTTCGTATTCTTCAAAAAAATAATTCATTGATGTATTCAGAGCTGTAGCTATTTTCCACAGAGAAGCCACCGAAGGGCCCGTTTTGTTTCTTTCTATCTGGCTGATAAGGCCCGTACTTAGCCCGGTCTTTTCCGCCAGTTGTTCAATGGTTATATTCTGGCTCGTGCGAAGCTCCCTTATTTTCTTTCCTAGCTCCATATTTTTATGCACCTTTCCTAGATATTGCGTTCTCAGTTTCTCGCTTTTGCTCCCTTTATGCCGCTCGAAGCCTTTTTCAACAGATTCGTGTCAAAGGAATAGATATTGTTTTCCTGTTCCCTTCGCCTTTCCAGCGCAATTTCAATCAAATTGTCGATGAGCTTTTGAAATTTTACACCCCCCGGCTCCCACAAATAAAAAGCCATAGAGCCGGGAATTGTATTTATTTCATTAATGTAAACCTTCATGCTTTCCCTTTCCACGAGAAAATCAATCCGCGCCACACCGGCACAGTCCAGCGCTTTAAATGCTTGTTTTGCCAGCTGTTTGATTTCTTCGGTCTTGTCTTCGGGAATCGGCGCCGGAATTTTCCTTGATGCGCCCTTCATGCCCGTTTTCGCGCCGTCGTTATGCAGGTATTTGTCCTCATAGCTCAAAAATTCCTGCCATGATACGGGCATCTCGCAAAGAGAAGCCGACAGTTCATCATCCATCCCCATTACCGAGCAATTTATTTCAAGAGGATCTTGCACGGCTTCTTCAATTATTACTTTCCTGTCATACCTTATGGCAATTTCTACGGCATCAATCAGTTCCTCCCGCGTTTTTGCCTTCGTGATGCCTATGCTTGAGCCCAGATTAGCCGGTTTTACAAATACCGGATAATTCAATTTGCTTTCTACATTTTTTATTGCTGCTTCCGGGTCTTTTTCATAATTTTTTCTGAAAAACCACGTATAATTCACTATCGGCAGATCGTTTGACCTGAAAATATCTTTCATTATTATTTTGTCCATGCCCACTCCGGAACCCACTACCCCCGGTCCCGTGTACGGTATCCCGGCAAGCTCTAGAAGCCCCTGAATGCAGCCGTCCTCGCCGAAAGCCCCGTGGAAAGCAAGGAAAGCCACATCCACCCGGATTCCATCCGGCTCCTTTTTGAATAATCCAGTTTTAAACGGATAAAAGCAAAGCGTTTTTAAATTATAGCTCGGAAATAACACTGCCTCCCTGCATTTTTTGAGCAGGCAAGAAACATCCTGATAATTCCTGATGTCAAAAAGCGCCTCTCCGGTATACCACCGACCCTCCTTGCTGATATATACCGGTATGGCCCTATACTTTGACTTATCGATGTTTTCGATGATTTGAAGCCCGGTAATTACGGATACTTCGTGCTCAACAGATCTGCCGCCGAACATCACTGCTACATTCAGCATCATGAACTCCTCCTTAAAATTTCATTTTTTAAAAGTCTTCGACTTAAAGATGAAAAGCCCCTATTTTGAATCATAGCCGCAGTCGTGATAGGCCGCAGGCTCGGATGTGCTTGCAGTATTATTCATCATAGTTGTCCGGAAGATCGTTTTCAAAAAGAACTATGTCGCCCGATTTTACAAGGCCGCTTAAAACTTTTGTCGCTTCATCCAAATTCTGCACCACCACTATATTCTCCGGCGGAAAGTTTTCTTCTTTCAGGCCCTCAGCTATGGGCAATGTCCGCCTTTTTCCGACAAGAACGGCATAGTCGCAGCATGAGGCCATAAGTTTCCCCATCTTTCTGTTTTCTTCTTTTTCAACAGCGCCGAGTTCTACCATTCCCGGGGTAACGACAATCTTTTTCCCCGCGTTAATTTCCTTTAAAATTTCGAGTGCCTGCCTTGCCCCCTCGGGGTTTGAATTAAAAGCATCGTCGATTACGGTTACTCCGTTTTGAGCATCAATGATTTGAAGTCTGTGCGGCACAGGCTTTATCTCGGAAAGGCCGGCTTGAATTTCATCTACGGTAAGACCCATCTCCAAGGCTACGCAAATTGCAGCCAAAAGATTCTGTACATTGTGCCTGCCCAACAGGGAAGTCCTGCAGACAAAATCGGTCCCGTCCCTTAATATTGCCTTGAATTCAAGGCCTTCTCTTGAATTTTTTATGCAGTCGCACGTTATGTAAAGGTCCCCTCTGCCGGAATCCATGCCGTAAAACAAAGTCTTCACCCCGATATTTTGCGCATGCCTTCTTATATATTCATTATCCCCGTTCAGCACGGCAATGCCACCCTTCGGCAGGGAATCCACAAGCTCGAACTTTGTCTTTGCTATGTTTTCCAAGGTCTTCATGGTTTCAAGGTGCTGCGGCCCGATTGCTGTAATTACGCCTATGGACGGCCCTGCAAGCTCGCACAGCGTCTTGATGTCCCCCCTGTATCTTGCGCCCATTTCACACACGAACACTTCGTGTTTTTCGGAAAGCTGCTCTCTTATTACTCTCGTTATGCCCATGGGCGTATTATAGCTTTCCGGGGTCATCAAAGTGTTGAACTTCTGGCTCAGCAGAGTTGTTATGAAATATTTGGTACTTGTCTTGCCGTAGCTGCCCGTGACGCCGACAACTTTAACATGTCTCATATTTCTTATCTTTTCCTGCGCCTGCCTAAAATATCTTTTCTGTATATGCATTTCCAGCGGATATATTACGGTCGCCGAAAAAAGCATAACAAAAGGAGCTAGGTATATGTCAAGCCCAAAAAGCAACAAAATATCCAGAGCATTGCCGCCGTAAACTCCTGCAATATATAAGAAGGCGATATATGCGGAAATCAATTGAACGAAAAGCGCAAGCGCAAAAAGCCTTATCGCCCTTTTCGTAAAAACCAGGGGCTTTTTTGCCTTTTTCAGTCTTTTTTGCCTGGTGCTGCCCGCGTAAAAAGCGGCTAAAACCCAAATGAAGAAAAACATGAGCAAAATGCCAAATCTGAATTCGCGGCCGAGCAAGCTTATTATTAAAATTCCTGCAACAGGTTCTAAAACAAGAAACACATTCCGGCCGGCAAAAACATTCTTTAAATTTAAAATTATAAAGTTAAGATACTGCTTCGGCCTGTAGCCTTCAAGCTGCGCCATATGAAGCTGAGCCCTGCTTTCGGCATATGCGGCATAAAAAAATGCGGCAATCATTAAGAAGAATAAAACTATGTTCATTTCAATCATTCCCCTTCAAAAAATCTGGATACAATAATATTGAAATCATGCAATCGTTCAAGATAGGAAAAATGGCCCGCTCCCTTAAAGACCACAAGCCCTGCGTCCGGAATCAACTTTTCCATGATTTTTGCAAAATACAGCGGGGTTTCTTTGTCCTTTTCACCCCACACGAGCAGGGTGGGGGATTTTATAGAAGGCAGATATTTTTTCAAATCCTGATTTACCACCTTGACAAAAGTGCCGCGCAAACTCCCGGCTTCTTTATAATCCTTCGAGCCGTATCTGTCATAAAACCTTCTCAATTTTTCTTCTGTTGGACCGACAGAAAACATTATGTAGAGTTTTTTCATCAATTTGAATGAATATATTTTCAGATAATATGACAAGGAACGTTTCGGTATCAGACCCGCGCTGTCGACAAGCACTATTTTGTCTACCACCTCGGGATGAAGGGCCGAAAGCATTATGGTCACCCTCCCGCCGAATGAATGGGCTATTACATGCGTTTTTTCAATGCCCGATAGTTTTATGAATTCGTAAGTCATCCGCATGTAATCTTCCACACCCCACGGCTCCGGCGGGGCGGAGGATTTGCCGAATCCCGGAAAATCCAGCGCATAGACCTCGAAACTCCCGGAAAGGTGATTGAACACCGGGAGGAAACTGTCCGCACAGCCTCCCCATCCGTGCAAAAGCAATACTTTTGGGCCGGACCCGGCTTTCTTATAAAATATATCCATTCCATTCACAGTCAAGTACATAAAACACCTCGCGACATTTATTGATAAAAGCATTAAAGCTATGTTACATATATATTCTACTATATAATTTATTATTTTTAAAATGAAAATAAATAAAAAGCCGGTTTTTGCACCAGCTCCAATTTTCGGCCTTATTTTATCACATTTTTTATCACCCGTTCAATGTTTTCATGGGTGATCTTTTCAATATCTTCCCTCCTAAAGCCTCTTTCTTCGAGCATATTTACAAATGCCGGAATTCTGGTCGCATCCTCCAGGCCCTTGGCAGATATTGTTTCGCCCGTCTGAAAGCTCTGCGTGGTGGCGTCACTCAAAAAATCGCAAAAATCGAATCCGAAGCATATATAATCCGTGCCGACCATATCCGCGATATATTCGATGTGCCGCACAAGCTTTTCTGCGGAAGGCTCATTTTCATCAATAAAATCCGGCCATGCATTCATGCCGACAACTCCGCCCCGTTCCGCAATTGCCCTTATCTGGTCATCCTTCAAGTTTCTGGGCACCGGGCATAATTTATACACGTTCGAATGTGAGGCTATAAATGGTTTTTGTGTGTTTTCATATATGTCCCAGAACGTCTTTTCATTTGCGTGGGATACATCCACAATCATGCCCAGCTTTTCCATCCTCTTTAACGCCTCAATGCCCAGAGGTGTAACGCCCCTTTGGGCATTGGCGCTTCCCGCTCCCGTAGCAAATTCATTTTCTTCGTTCCATGTCAGCATTCCATGGCGTATTCCCAGCCTGTAAAGCATGTCTATGAGGCTGACGTTCCCACCCAGGCCGCTCATTCCCTCCATGCCGAACAAAACGGCGATTTTGCCCTCGTTCCGATATCTATCAATATCATCATATTTTTGCACTATTCCCGCACAATCGCTCATTTCTTCCATTTCTTCGCATGCGGCCCCCAGGACCTGCAGCATCCTTGCGGTGGGATTATCGGTATAAGGAGGGTCCACCCACACCGCGAGTATGGCACCACTGACCATTCCCTTTTTCAATCTTTCAAAATGGTATTTCTTAAAAACATTTTTTTCGCCCATCAGCCTTTTAATGGTCACATCGGTCAAAATATCCGAATGGGCATCGAAATTCATTTGCAATTCCTCCCTCGCCATTCTGAATTATATTGAAATATATTCTTCATTATTTTGAAATTTCCTCTTTAACTATTAATTTATTTGAAACCTAATTATGCATTATTAATGTGGCATTTTATTTTTTTATCCAATATTGTAATTTCATCATTTTGAAAAAAATATTTATCATGTGAAGGAATTTCTTGATTTGTGTGGAATAATATTAATATATTGAAATAAATTTATACAGGAGGGATGCTTATGAGTCTCATCAAGCCCGATGATGTATGGCTTTTGGGCGGATTTCTTGTGGGCTGGGCGGCAGTCAGCATTTATCTGGAGCAGCATTATAAATGGGCTGCAAAAGTTACCGGCGCTATCATTGCACTTATCGGCGCCCTCATCCTTGCCAATCTGAACATCATTCCAACGGACAGTCCGGTCTGGGATGGGGTATGGAGTTATGTGGTTCCCGTGGCAGTCCCGCTGCTCTTGTTCAAAGCTGATATCCGCAAAATTTGGAGCATGAGCGGAAGAACTTTTTTAATCTTCAACATCAGCGCCGTCGGAACCATGCTCGGAGCCCTATTGGCCACGCTGTTAATCGGCAAATGGGTGCCTGAAGCTGCAAAAGTGGCCGGCATGATGACCGGAAGCTATATAGGAGGCGGAGTGAATTTCGCCGCCATGTCAGCGGCTTTTAAGGCTTCGGGCGAAGTAGTCAGTGCCACCACTGTGGCGGACAACCTCAACATGGCATTATACTTCTTCGTGCTTCTCGCCATTCCGGGCATAACATATTTCAAAAAGGCGTACAATCATCCGTATGAAGACAAGATGCTGGAAGGCGGAAGCGACTCGAACAAGACCAATGCCGCAAAATACTGGGGCGCAAAGGAAATATCGCTTCAGGACATTGCACTGGCCATGGGAAGCGCCGTGGTGATAGCTGCCCTGTCCACAAAATTTGCTTCTTTTGTAAAGGCATCCAGCGCGCCATGGATTATCCGCATGGTCTTCGGCCAGCAGTACCTGATTATTACCACGCTTACCGTCGTTCTCGCTTCATTTTTCCCGAATTTCTTCTCAAACATAAAGGGAGCCGACGAACTGGGAACTTTTCTTATTTATCTGTTTTTTGTGGTGATAGGAGTCCCCGCTTCCATAAGCATGATTCTGACGAAAGCTCCAATCATACTCTTATATTGCGCCATTATGGTTATCGCAAACATGATTGTGTCGCTCGTGATGGGCAAAATTCTCAAATTTAATCTGGAGGAGATCCTCATCGCCTCAAACGCTAATATCGGCGGGCCAACTACTGCCGCGGCAATGGCCATCGCAAAAGGCTGGGATGAGCTTGTTCTGCCGGCAGTGCTAGTAGGCGTTTGGGGCTATGTAATCGGAAATTATTGCGGCCTTTTTATCGGTAATCTTTTTATGTGATCGAAAAGTCATCAAAAATATATTTTTTTATCAAACAGATGATATAAAGGCCCATACCGAATTGTTTCACATTTGTCCAAAAACAAACAGAAATTGAATCGAATCATGTTTTCTACATGACGCGCCGCGCTTCGGCATGTTCTGTCATGGATATTTTTTAAAAACTGAGGGGCACAGCAAAAACTGTGCCCCTTTAAATGCGCCGCTTCTTTTAATCCATTAAAAACGGAGGAGGACAGCAACAAGCTCGTGCTCTCTGAAGATTCGCTCCATCATGATGTTCATGCGCGCACTTCAAGCTCAAATTCGCAGCATCGCCAAAAAAACTATTGACAATTAATAATAATTACTATTATAATATAATCATGATTTCCAGTTAAAGAAAAAATACAAGGAGGTGATCTCTGATGAATTGCTTTATAGAACGCGAGGGCGATGTGGCATTTAAAGGACGGCCTCTGACGGCCACCGGCCCTGTATAGAAGTTCGGTGAAAAATCTCCGGAGTTTGCCGCCGCAAACATGCTCCGGAAGAAGAAGCTCTTTCCGCACCCGGGAAAAATAAGGCTGATCGCTTCGGTGCCTTCACTGGATACCGAGGTATGCGATATCGAGATTCGCAGATTCCGCCATCGTAATAAAACGTCAAATTTTAGCAAAAAATATTTACATGCGGCAGGAATTTTTTAAAAAATATTGAAATATATTAAGGAGCAAATTAAATACGCAAACCCTTTCTACATAAAAATAAAAAATCTATTCGGAGGTAATCGATATGAAGACAATGACAAAAGAAAATCTCAAAAGCGCATTTGCCGGCGAAAGCCAGGCCCATATGAAATATCTGATATTTGCAGACACGGCCGAAAAGGAAGGCAAGCCGAACATAGCGAGGTTGTTCAGAGCGATAGCTTATGCGGAACAGGTTCACGCCACCAATCATTTTAAAGCCCTTCAGGAATTGAATGGCACTCCCGACAACCTTCAAGCCGCCATTAACGGAGAGAATTTTGAAGTCGACGAGATGTATCCTGCCTACGATGCGGTGGCAAAGCTTCAAGATGAAAAAACAGCCGAAAAAAGCTTCCACTACGCCATTGAAGCTGAAAAAATTCATGCGGCCCTGTACGACGAAGCAAAAAAGCTGGCTCAAAATGATAATGATATAGATGGAGAAGAAGTTTATGTGTGTCCCATATGCGGTTACACGGTAAAAGGCACCTCCCCGGACAAATGCCCGGTGTGCGGAGTTTCAAAGGACAAATTCGCCAAGTTTTAAAACGTATCGCTTGTGATAAAAGCATCCTCTTTTGATGACATCCTTGCAGCGGATAAGACTGGATGTCTGCCCGCATATTCACTCCAATCTCCAACACGGGCAGGCATCCCGTCCATCATATAAATCAACCATTTTTAATCTAGGAGGGACATTATTATGCCCGATTTTGGAAACCCATTTTCCGGACTCGCCAAAGACCGAAAGCTCAGCGAGCAGGAGCTGATTCGGGCGGTAAGATTCATGGTAGCCGCAGAATATGAAGCAATTCAGCTCTACATGCAGCTTGCCGAATCCACAGACAACGAATTGGCAAAAGAAGTGTTGAAGGATATCGCCGACGAAGAAAGGGTTCACGCAGGAGAGTTTTTAAGGCTTTTGAAAGAGCTCGCTCCGGATGAAGAAAGCTTTTATGCGGAAGGTGCCAAGGAAGTCGAGCAGGAGATCTTGAACATACATAAAAAGGCAGGCCAAAATAATTTAACCGTCGGAGATCTCAAAAATCAATGATTGAAAGGCAGGTGTAAAAGGCGGCATTTAGATACCGCCGTGTTATGTCAGATTTTCTAAACAGACAGTCTTCACCTCTTTCGGATGAACAGTGGAAAACGTTCGAAAGCGCAATTGTTTCCACCGCCCGCCAGCAACTGGTTGGCCGCAGATTCATACCCGTCGTCGGCCCATTGGGAGCCGGGGTGCAGCATATCAATATAGATGCCCTTTCCGGTGAATTTGAAGCTAGCATGGACCTCGAAGGCGAAATGGAGGCCGGTGCCATTATCCAAACCCGTCGGTCTTACAAAAACATACCCATTCTTTATAAAGACTTCAAGATTCATTGGCGCGATATTGAAGCCGCAGAAAGCTCAGGCATCCCTCTCGATACCGCGTCGGCAGCAGCCTGCGCATACAGCGTGGCGCTTGCCGAAGACAGCTTGATTTTCAACGGCAAGGCCGAGTTGGGAATATCCGGCATTTTTACAGTTCAGGGAAAAACTTCGCTGTCTATCAGCGACTGGAACGAGACCGGAACGGCATACGATGATGTGGTAAATGCCATAGAAGTCCTTTCTCTCAAAGGTTTTTACGGCCCATACGCCATGGTGACAAGCCCAAAAATGTTTGCCGCTCTGAACAAAGTGTATAAAGATACTCCGTATCTTGAGTTGGACCGTATAAAAAACCTGATGACAGCCGGCGTTTTCCAGTCTCCGGCCATTTGCTCCAACAGTGCGGTCATTATTTCGACCGGTGCTCAGAACATTGATCTGGTTATCGCAATGGACCTCAACCTGGCCTTCCTTGAGACCGCTAAAATGAACCATGCTTTCAGAGTTCTGGAAATGGTCATGCCGAGGATAAAAAGGCCGGATGCAATTTGCACTCTTGAAAAGAATGGATGCTAGAAAAATTTCTTCCCGCATTAAAATCTGATTTTAAAAGGAGGAAGCCTTATGATAAAATGGCAGTGCTCAGTCTGCGGATATATTCATGACGGAGATGAAGCTCCAGATAAGTGCCCAAAATGCGGCGCTCCCAAAGAAAAATTCATAAAAATGGAGGAACAGGCCGCGTCTTTAGTGGAGCGGGCACGCTTCTCCAATAACCTTCACATGGAACTTTTGACATTGATGGAGCGGGCAAAAGAAATATGCGACAAAGGAATAAAGGACGAGCTTGATCCAGGATGCGTAGCCGTGTTCAAAACCTCAATGGCAGCGGCGCATGAAGTGCAGCAGAAGGTGAAAGCCGAACTCAAGACCCACATGAACAAGGGCAAATGGGGTTGATGCCGCCATAACCCGGGACGTAAAAACAGAGTGAATATCGAGGGTTCATCGCGGCATCGCGTGTAAGGGCTTAAGGTTTTGATAAGCAATTTTATCTGTGCGATTGACGGCGCAATTGGTTCAGCAAGCAACAATGCAAAATTGAGTTGGGGGGTTTGAACATGATTATGAAAAAATGGGTATGCACAGTTTGCGGCTATATATATGATCCCGAAAAAGGCGATCCGGAAAGCGGTGCTGCTCCCGGCACGGCTTTTGAGGACCTGCCCGATGACTGGGTTTGCCCCGAATGCGGAGTGGGGAAAGACATGTTCGAAGAAGCATGATTGAATACTATTTCCATTTTATGAGGCCCGTGACAGCGGGCCTCATCGTTTAAAAAACCAATATTTGACAGGAGGCATTTAAATGGTTGGCAAGAAAAATCCCGTCGTTATCATAGGCAACTGTGCGGCTAGCGTATATGCCATAGAAGCTTTTCGCGAGCATGACAAAAGCACTCCTATAGTAGTAGTCAGCAAAGAACCTTACCTGGCATATTACCGCATGAAATTGTCCCATCTCATCGGTGAAGACCCTGATGTGAATGAAATTTTAATACATACCCCCGAATGGTATGAACAAAACAATGTTGAAATCCTTCTGGGAACTCAAGCGTTGGCGATAAACCCTGCCGATAATTCGGTTAAGCTTGACAGCGGGCAGACGTTAAAATACTCGTCGCTGCTTTGCGCAATGGGAAGCCATGCTTTCGTGCCGCCCGTCAAAGGCGTAGATCTGAAGGGAGTTTTTTCTATCAGAACTCTCGACGATGTAAAAAAACTTTACTTGTATTCCCATGATAAGGAAAAAGGAGTCATCATCGGCGGCGGAGTGCTGGGACTCGAAACCGCCTGGTCTCTCGCAAAAAAGGGCAAAAAGATTACAGTCGTGGAAACCTCATCTTTTCTTTTATCAAACCAGCTGGATGCCATATCCTCGGATATCTTGAAATCCCTGGGCATAAAAGCGGGGTTGAATTTTATACTCTCAGCCCAGCTTTCTGAGATAAATGGAAATGATTCCGTTTCTTCCGCAACTCTAAAAGACGGCAGTTCAATTCCCGCCGAATTTGTCATTTTTTCAACGGGCGTTCGCCCCAATGCCGACATATTAAAAGATGCGGATATTCAAACAAACCGCGGTGTGATCGTGGACAGCGGCATGAGGACTGCTGTTGAAAATATATTTGCTGCAGGGGATGTAGCTGAGTACAACGGAAAGGTTTACGGAATATGGCCTGTTGCAAAAGAGCAGGGCAGAATCGCGGGGCTGAACATGGCCGGTGCAGCGGCTTCATATAGTGAAATAGTGCCTTCAAATTATATAAAAGTATTCGACACAGATATCTTTTCCGCCGGAGATCTTTGCAGGCAAGAAAGCGACTATGCTGCAATAACCGATACCCAGCCTGAAAACAAAATATACAGAAAAGTATTTTTAAAAAATAATGTGCCGGTGGGTGTAATACTCCTCGGCGATACAAAACCGGCCATGAAAATATCCAAAGCCATCAAAAAAAGACAAGTCATCCCTGAAGAAATAATTATCTCAAACAACTTCAATAAATTTATTCAGGAAATAGACAGCAATTAATTTCTGATTATTCATCTAAATATTAGCAGCATTATTGACAACCGCATATTCTTAAAATCTCATATTCCTACCGGCAACGATGGATGGTATCCCGAGGAGGAAAGCAAGGTCGTCAAGAGGTTGAATATCTGAAGCAACACCAAATCAGGCAATCTTCAGTTTTTTAGCCGCAAAAAGCAAAAGCCCGCAGTTTGATTTTTTCGATCAATTGCGGGCCTTTTGCAATCTTATCTTACAGCGATTCCCTGTATATTTTCTTTACATCCTCCAGCGTGGGGATTTTTGGGCTTGCCTCAAGATTGTGGGTCAACCATGTGAAGGCATGTTCGGCGAGCATGTCAATGTCCTTTTCGGTAATTCCGAAAGCCGATATGCTTTCGGGAACTTTCACACTGTCCATCAAATCTTTAAGTGCCTCCACAGACTTTTCTGCTGCTTCCGCCAGAGTGAGCCCCCTGACATCCACCCCAAGCGCTTCGGCAACTTTTGCAAATTTACCCGGGGCTTCAGGAATGCAAAAGCGCATAAATGCTATCGATACGGCTGACAGGCTTTCCCCATGGGCCACATTGTAAAAGCCGCTTAGCGTATGCCCCAGGCCGTGGATGCCGCAGGTGCCCGAGAGATTTATAGCGACGCCCGCCAGCGTGTTTGCCCAGGCCATGCGTTCGCGATACCGTATGTCCTCGCCATGCTCGCAGGCTCCTTTCAGGTTTTCCGCCACCAATCTTATTGCTTCCAGCGCCAGGGCATCGGTGAAAGGCTGGCTTCTTCTTCCGATGTAAGCCTCCATCGCATGGAAGAAGACGTCAATGCCGGTTGAAGCCGTAACATTTCTGGGAACAGACAGCATAAGCTCGGGATCGATAATTGAGAACCTGGCATAGATTTTCGGTGACTTGAGAGATTTTTTCACCTTTGTATTGGGGTTTGTAAACACAGCATAATTGTTAGCCTCACTTCCGGTGCCCGCCGTTGTGGTGATAAGAACTATGGGCAGTGCATCTTTTCCCGGCTTTCCCGCTATGTAATCGTTCACGGAACCTTCATTCAGCGCCGCAAAGGCAATGCCCTTCGCAGTATCCATGGCGCTGCCTCCGCCAAGTCCAATT
The DNA here is from genome assembly GCA_024655905.1 of Tepidanaerobacteraceae bacterium. Lineage (GTDB taxonomy): Bacteria > Bacillota > Thermosediminibacteria > Thermosediminibacterales > Tepidanaerobacteraceae > JANLFP01. Next base: position 73,445 of record JANLFP010000007.1, on the reverse strand, counting down.
ACAAAGTCAACACCATTTTCCCTCGCGATTTTTGCTCCCCTTTCAACAGTAGTTGTAAGCGGATTCGGCTCCACCTCATCGAACAGCAGCCATTCAATATGCTGGTCTTCAAGGCTTTCTGCCACTGTATCCAGAAAACCCGCCTTTTTAGCGCTGGATTTTCCCGTAACTACAAGAGCCTTTTTGCCCAGATCTTTTGCATTGGCACCCACTTCCTTTACTTTCCCGGCGCCGAAAATGAGTCGGCTCGGCATGAAAAATTCAAAGTTCAATGGTCGCACCTCCGGATTATATCAAATTTACCAAAATGTTGTTGAACCGCAATGTTGACTCTGGCAAGCAACTGATTTCTCACATATTTTAGCACTTATGCTTAAATTATTCAATCCGCCATCCCATTTTCTTTGAAATCCTTGAGGCGCATTCGATTGCCTTCTCTATAAAGCAATTCAGCTTATCAGGGGTAACCGTCACGGTAGACCCGGAAATGCTCAGCGCTCCGACAACTTTGCCGGAGTAATCAAAGATAGGTGCTCCTATGCATCGTATGCCTTCTTCGTTTTCCTCATCATCCACTGCGAAGCCCCGTGCCCTAACAGTTTTAAGGTGTTCCATCAGCTCTCCCGGATCAGTAATGGTTTTTGGTGTATATTTTTCCAGCCCTTCATCCACTATTTCTCTTGCAAAGTCTTCCGGATAAAAAGCCAAAATGACCTTTCCCACCGCTGAAGCGTGCATGGGAGCCCTTCGGCCTATCTGGGAATACATGCGAATAGTCCTGCTGCTGTCTATTTTATCGACGTAAATAACACTGCGTCCATCGGGCACAACCAGGTGCACTGTCTCGTTGACCTCTTTTGAAAGTTGTTTCAGAAGTTCATGGGCTTCACGGCGAAGGTCCATTCTTTCCAGGATGGCCCCTCCCAGATAAAGCAGCTTCATTCCCAGACGGTACTTTTCGGTGTAATGGTCTTTCTCCACATATCCGAAAATCATAAGCGTGGATAAAAGCCGGTGAACGGTGCTTTTGTGAAGAGCAAGGCGCCGCGAAATTTCCGTAACGCCCAAGCCCTCCCTTTCTTCGGCCATCTCTTCCAGTATTTTCAAAGCCCTTTCGATAGATTGAACCGTGTCCTCCTTCGGCATGATTTACCTCCGATATATAATCCAATATGTGCCGCAATTTGAAATATCGTTCTATTTTATACATAACAAATTCGACATTTCCGGCTAAAATCCTTTTATTAAAAACTGCTGCCCAATCTATTATTTTTCCATTTTTTCTGCTAAAATATATCTATCTCGTGCTTCTTGCATAAGGTATATTAGCGGCATGCACGGATGCATCCGGCCGGCGCCTGTGGCAGGAGGCCGAATTGCCGGTTTACCCTGCCAAGCTTATGGCCAGACTTTAGAACGGTTTAGCCAACTATCCGGTGCCGGAGCCGTCACTGCAGCCAAAATCGACTTTCTACAGTGAAATCTAAAATCAACGGGGAGAGACAGAAATGGAAAATTATAGCGGCACTATTTGCAAAACACTTTTACATTTAAAAGAAATAATAGTTTACAGAAACATACTAAAAGACCCTGTCATGGCTAAATTTCAGGAATTTCTTGATCTGTCGCTGGCAGGTGATTCGAAGGATATTTTGTCAAGCTACCATGATTTTCTCAAAATGCTTGTCGAAAGAGCCGAATTCGAAGGAACGGATTTTTCCGGCGATTTATGGAAGGACTTTGTGTTCGACCTGCTTCTTTTCGATGAAAACCCGTTCAGCCTTATATGCGAAGCAGCAGGCTTCAGCGGGGTGGGTCATGCGCTTTTGAGCCTGGCCGCTCGCGACCTTCAATGCGTGCAATTCATATACAACTTTGATTTTCACGCCTTTGTAGAATTTTTGCATCAAAAATTCCCCGGTGCTGTATTCAGGAGTTTGCCGCCCCGCTATGAATACTGCGCATTAAAAGTCTCCGATTTTCCGCCCGGTTTTGCCGAGAAAAAGAAAAATTTGTTCAAGGCTCTGTCCGATTCGCCGGATTGGGCTTTAAACGCAAAAGATGTTGCCTCCTTTTACAAGGAGGCCGGATGCGGCAAATTTGGCAGGTACTGGGGATTCAAACTGGTGGAAACCAAAAATGGGCCGGCGCTCTCGGGTATACCCAACCCCGACCCAATCAAGCTTTCAGATCTGGTTGGTTATGAATCCCAGAAAAAAGAAGTGGTGGAAAACACGCGGCAGTTCGTTTCGGGCTGCAGCGCCAACAACATGCTGCTGTACGGCGACCGCGGCACGGGAAAATCATCCACCATAAAAGCCCTGCTTCACGAATTCGGCAAGGACGGCCTTCGGCTGGTGGAGGTCCCGAAATACCATTTGATGCACCTTAATCGCATAATCTCCGAACTCAGGACAAGGCCCCAGCGATTTATCATTTTTATAGATGACCTTTCTTTTGAAGAAAACGAGACCGAATACAAGTTTCTGAAATCCATTCTTGAAGGGAGCCTTGAAGCAAAACCCGAAAACGTGCTTATTTACGCCACTTCCAACCGCCGCCACCTGGTGAGGGAGTTTCACAGCGATGCCGCGGGCGACGAGATCAAATCCCGTGACACAGTCCAGGAAAAATTGTCTCTTTCCGACCGCTTCGGCATAACGGTCATTTTCCCCTCTCCAGATAAGATGGAATATCTTCAGATAGTAGAGGGCCTGGCCCAAAAGAGGGGGATTAAGCTCGAGCCCGAAAAGCTGCGCGAACTTGCCCTGAAATGGGAACTATGGAACAATCAGCGTTCCGGCAGAACCGCCAGGCAGTTTATAGACGATCTGGCGGGGAAAATAGCCATGGGTGAAATTTAGCAAATGCGCCGGAATCTCGCTCTTGTTCATTAAACGAAAAGGCCTCATCAGGAATGAATCCTTTTGAGGCTTTTTATTAATGCTCCGCTGATATTTTTAAATTATATCACAAACACAGATTGATGATAAAATTGAACATCATGTCTTCATATTTGCGGATTTTTCCCGATATGACGCCTTCGGGTCGGCCTTCCAATTCCGAATGTTTTTCCTTATATTTCTCCCACACAACAAAATATTTTGATTTTATTTTTCTGTCTATTTCACTTAATATTTGGTCTGACTTGTCAGCTCTACCCGGCCTTTCTGCGTTCCCGGCACGCTCCGATTCGGAGTATCTGCCGTTTTTGTAGACATACTCCAAAACTGCCCTTAAATTTTCTACGATATTTCCGTGCAAATCAAGCGCGCTCTTGTCGAAATCAAACCAATACCTTCCTCCGGGTGCCATGATGTCTAACAGCTCTTTTGCCTTATCAATGCACTGTTCTTTCGTGCCTTCATGGAGCAGCGATATCGGATAAAATCCTGAGATGATATGTTTTTTGCCCAACCTATCTTTCACAATCTTAGGGTCTCCGTATTCAAACCGCAGAATCATGTTTTCCGGCAATTCATAAAGATAGTCAAGATATCTCATCCAGTCATTCTCCAAAAACAGCAATACATTAATCCCCATATCGGCAAGCGATTCCACCAGTTCTTTCAGAGTGGGCCAGTAGAATTTTTCAAAGTCCTTCAGGCGCATGTAAGGAGCCATATGAAGCGGAATCAATGTCATTTTCAAATCAGACGAAGCTGGTATACTTCCTTTTTTGATAAGCAGAGGCGTTGCTGCTTCACAGGCAGCCGCTACTTTATCGGGGATTCGCCTTATGTCTTTGGAAATTCCGGTAAAACTTCTGAAGCAGTCCGCCAAAAAATCATACGGCGCTTCCGTCTGGCTTCCTGGTATGCTCGCATAGCCGTGCCTCGCGCGCAATTTTGCCGAAAGAGACCCAAAGGTTTCCGCTTCATCTTCGTAAGCCATCATAGCTTTGGCCAGGGTCAGCGATTTAATATTGTGGTCTTCTGTATCGAGTTCAGTATACAGTCTGGGTAAAATCCTTTCAATAATGCAATCATAGGGTGAGGCTATAAATTCGTCGTAGTCTTCCGGCACCATGCCTTCAACGTTTGGGTGCTGCATAACTCCGTTGGAAGCCATGACGAAAGATTTCGACCCCAGAAGCTGATAAAACGAAGGAGCCCTTTGGGTATTGCTTCCCGGAAGAACATCGGAGTAAAAATCTCGGCAGACTTTGTCAAAGGCTTCTTCTGCTCTGGCCACGTCCCAATATGCCTCTGCAAGATTCATGTTCGAGTATTCGACAATGGCATCGAAAGCAAGAGGATTTTTAACCGGTATTCTGGAAGGAACATTCCCTCTGAAAAGGTCGAGAAATATCTGTTGTCTTTCCATTTTCAGCGTTTTCAATTCACTCAATTTTTTCACCCGTCCCTGGCAGATTTTCACGCTTTCGGCCGAATTTGCACAAAAAGGCGTTTTTCTTCATTCAATTTCCGGCCGCGTGTGCTATTGCAATCAAATCGAGACATTTGCCCCTCTTTACGGCATGAATTTGTTCGGCAGGTACATGGTTATTCCGGGAATAAATGTAATCAATCCGAGGACAAAAATCATTACAGCCCAGAATGGTATTAAGGATTTGAACATCTTGGACATGGGCATGTTTGCGATGCTGGACGATACAAATAAAGTAATGCCAACCGGCGGTGTGGATAAGCCTATTGCCAGATTTGTAACCGTTATAAGTCCAAAATGTATGGGATCGATGCCCAATTTTGTCACAATGGGCAGCAAAATGGGTACTATCAGGATAATGGCCGGCGTGGTGTCAAGAATAGTGCCCAAAAATAAAAGTATAATGTTTATTAATAACAATATAATTATGGGGTTTTGAGTAACCGATAAGATTGCAGCCGCCATTTTCATCGGAATCTGCTGATTTGTAAGAATCCATGATAATATTGCTGTCGTTGCCACGCAGAACATCACCATGGCAGTGGTCACTCCGCTTTCCACAAAAATTTTGGGGAGGTCGCTCAATTTCAACTGTTTGTATACAAACATGCCTACTATGATGGAATATACAACCGCTACCACTGAAGCTTCTGTGGCTGTAAAAACCCCGCTCAATATTCCTCCCATGATTATAACCACCATCAGAAGGGCCCATATCGACTCTATGAAACTTTTCCAAAGGCTTTTTAAACTTGCTCTGGGTTCGGCCGGATATCCCCTCTTTATGGCAAAATAATAGCTTACTGCCATCAAGCCCAGACCGATCAGCAAGCCCGGAATATATCCGCCTAAAAACAATTTGCCTATTGAGACGCTTCCCGTAATAGCATATATCACCATCGGGATGCTCGGGGGGATTATTACTCCTATTGACCCGGCAGTGGCAGTCAGTGCTGCAGCAAAACCTTTTCCATAGTTCTTTTTTTCCATTGCCGGAATCAATACCGAACCTATGGCTGCACTATCGGCAGACGCAGAACCAGATATGCCCGCAAAAAACATTGAAGCCACCACCGATACCATTGCCAGGCCGCCTCTTATATGGCCTACCAGGTTTCCGGCAAAGTTAATGATTTTGAGCGAAATCCCGCCTCTATCCATCAGATTTCCGGCCAGCATAAAAAACGGAACAGCCATGAGCGGGAAAGAATCTATTTGTGTAAACATTCTTTGAACCACTACCATTAGCGGAATATTGCCGCAAGAGATGATGCCGTAAGTGGAAGCCAGGGCTATTGCAAAGGCTACGGGCAACCCCATGAGGCAAAATACTGCCAGCAGCAGGAATAATATAGCCATCATTTTTCTTCCCCTTTTCCTCCGTTATCATCAAATAATAATCTTTCAAGCGTATGAAAAAATATAAGAAGGCCAGACAAGGGCAGTGCAAAATACGGTACCGCCATGTTCAGTTGAAGTGCGGGAGACAGCTGTCCGGAAGCGTATTGTACCAGAACAAAGCCGTAATACATCATGATAAAGGCAAAAACCAATATCAATATATATACAACTGACTCGATTTTCTTTTTTACTTTACGGGGAAAAAGATTCACCACTATATCAACTTGAAAATGTCCCCATCTGTGCAGGGCTATGCTCGCGCCGATGAAAGTTATCCAGACAAAAAGATATCTCGCGAGTTCTTCCGACCAGGCCAGAGGCGAATTCAGCACAAACCGGAAAAAAACCTGTGCAAAAGTTACTGCAATCATGGCTCCTATGAGCAGAACGAGAAGGTATTCTTCAAACTTTATAAGATATCTCCTTATAGCCGTCATAATATCCCTCCAAAGGAGTTGAATCCGGGGTTTGGCTTGCGCCAAACCCCTTTATCTTACCATTATCTTACTTTGTGTCAACAATCTGCTGAATCAAATCTTTGCCCAGTTTGTCCTGATATTTCTCCCATACCTTTTGAGCTGCTTTCTTGAACGGTTCGGTATCGACTTCATTGAATTCAACGCCTTTTGCCTTTAGGTCTTCTAAGGTTTTGTTCTCAAGGTCCTGCCAGAGTTTTCTCTCATATTGCTGGGTTTCTAGTCCTGCCGTAAGCAGCGCATCCTGGATGTCTTTGGGCAGTGTATCGTAGAATTTCTTGCTTATCATCAACACATCTGGCGTCATGATATGGTTTGTGTATGAAAAATACTTTGAAACCTCATAATGTTTCTGGGTATTGTAAAAAATGGGGGCATTCTCGGCGCCATCGATTACATGGGTTTGAAGGGCGGTATACATTTCGCCTGCAGCCATGGGAGTCCCTGTGGCGCCGAAAGCGGCCATCATGTCTATATATATCGGGCTTTCAGGAACTCTGAGTTTAAGGCCCTTCATGTCATCCAAGGTCTTTATGGGATGTTTGGAGTTATACACGCTCCTAACGCCCGCATCGAACAGCGCTATCCCGACGAGTCCTATTTTTGGCAGCTTTTCATGCAAAAAGCTCTGGCCAACAGGGCCATCCAGCACTTTGTAGAAATGATCCCTGTCTCTGAAAATATACGGAAGGTCAAAAACCTGCACTTCCGGCAGGAATCCGGCAAGTACCGTCATCATGGATTTGCACATTTGAAGGGTTCCCATCTGCAAGCCTTCAACCATGTCTCTCTGGTTTCCCAGCTGCGAGTTCGGGAATACCTGGACTTCGACTTTGCCATTGGTGAGTTCCGCCACTCTTTTTGCAAAAAAGTAGTAGGATTGAGTATGGGGATGATTTTCTGCCAAAGCGTCTCCCAATTTTATAATTATTTTATCCTGGCTATTGTCCGATGCCTGCTCCTGGCTGTTCCCGCTCTGCTCCTGCGTCTGCTTTTCTTTTTGGCCGCATCCTGCGATAAGCGAAATTGAAAGTATCAGAATAAGACATATAACGAAAAACTTTTTCACAGAAATAACCCTCCCTTTAAATTTTGGACATGTACTTGTTTTTATAAAGCAAACATATGCTTTTAAACTCTAAAACCAGCCCCCCTTCATGAGATGATTTCAAAGCAGAAAGTTGCTTTTCTGCCAGAAATGTGCCGTCACATCGCTCGGCCTGCGGTTAGGGAATCGTTTCCTGGGCTTGCAATGGTGCGATTGAAACGCAAAGCCTCGCTTATATAACCGACTTTCTGACAACCAGCTCCACCGGCAGTACTTCCACTTTCGCCTTTGGCTTCCTTTTGGCCTCAATTATCTTTACCAGCCTTTCACAGGCTTTTACACCCATATCGTAAAACGGCTGAGAAACAGTGGTCAAAGGCGGTTCCAGAAATGGAGCTATATCGGAATTGTCAAAACCCATCACCGATATATCTTCAGGGACTTTCAGGCCAAAATCCTTTATGGCCCGCAAAGCTCCTACAGCTTTAGGGTCGCTGGTGGCAAACACTCCGTCTATTTTGAGGTTTTTTTCCAGGAGATTTTTCATTGCTTGATAGCCGTCTTCCCAGCCATAGACTTCATGAACTATCAACTCCTCCTTTAAAGGGATGCTTGCTTCTTCCAGAGCTTTTTTATACCCATCGAATCTCTGCCGGTAAAGATAGATGTCCATACACCCGTTTATGAGGGCTATGTTTTTGAGTCCCCTTGATATCATGTATTTTGTAGCGTCATATGCTCCTTTGAAATTATCAACGACTACGGTATCCACATCCTCGCCCAGCTGCCTGTTGAGGAATACCATAGGGAATCCTTCTTTTTTCAAATCGAGCAAGTATTCATGCCCCGGCCGAGCCGTGGAGAGTATGAATCCATCAATCAAACGCCTGCGCAGATTATCGATATAGAACTTTTCTGTATCAATATCTTCATCAGTATTGCAAAGAACAACAGTATAGCCGTGTTTTTTCGCCGTATCCTCAATCCCTCTTATAGCTGCAGGGAACACCAGATTGCGCACGTTTGGTATGATGAGCCCCAGGGTTTTGCTCTTTCCGTCCTTCAACCCCTGCGCCAGTATGTTTGGATGATAGTTCAACTCATTTATAGCCTGCAAGACTTTTTGCCTGGTTTCTTCATTCACCGGTATTTTGCCGCTGAGGGTTCTAGATACAGTGCTGGCGGATACGCCGGCTCTTTTAGCTACTTCCTTGATGGTAACCACAATCCAAGCCCCTCCCCAAAATGCAATAATGAAATTGTTTGTAGCATCGTTTGCGCAATCGTTGTCATATTGATATTATAAATATTTCGACGTCAATTATAAAAATCCTGCTACCTTTAAAAATTTTTTCAATAACTGCTAAACTTCAAAAAGCAGCGCATCAGCCTACATAATCTAGCGGCGCAGGGCAAGGGAAGGGCGGGTCGACTTTCAAAATATACATCATTTTGGCGTCTGCGGTTTTCTTTTTTCGAGAATCATATCCCCGCCATTTTTGTAAATCACTATATACTTTCCCCATTCGGGGTCACGTCTTTCCATCGGCGTATTGTCCTCATATCTTGCAAACCTCAGGTGGGGCCCCCTGCTTTCGTCTCGCATGAGTGCCGCTTCCATCACCATTTGGGCCACCATCAGCATGTTTTTATTTTCCATAAAATATGCAGGGCCGTGTTCATCGACAAAATGCCTTTTAATTTTAAGCTTCTGCAATTCCTGGAGGGCTTTTTGAAGTCCTTCGCCGGTCCGCACCACTCCTGCCCCGCTCTCCACTATCCTCTGCATTTGTTTTCGCATTTTTTCCGCGCTGACTTCGCCGTCATCAGCAGAATTCAGCATTTGTACGAGCTTTATTGCGTCATCTTCGATTAAACCGGCTATATCATTCATATTGTTGCCCTTTTGCAGCACCTCGCGCGCAGCGTCTTCACCCGCTATCCTGCCGAACACCTGGCAGTCCAGCAGAGCATTGCCGCCGGGCCTGTTTGCTCCGTGCTGTCCGCCGGCTGTTTCTCCTACAGCCCACAACCCATGAACGGTTGTCCTGGCGTGTTCATCGATTTTCACGCCTCCCTGGAAATGCTGCGCACATGCCGCCACTTCTATGAGTTCGCCTTTTGTCAAATCAATGCCTCTGTCGGAAAACCACCTAACGGAGGGTTCGTTTATTTCCATAAGTCTGCATAGTGGGGATTCGTTTCTCTTCTGCGCTCCGAGGTCGCGGTTCTGTTCCCTCCGGTATCTCAACCGGTTTTCTTCGGAAAGCATGTCGAATCTGAATCCTTCCGGATTTTTGCTGTAATCGAGGAAAATTCTTCGCCCTGCCTTCATTTCTTTATAAAGTGCGATGTCTATGATATGGGTCTTGTGCTCGTATGACACGGGCCAGCTGGCACCCTTTTTGAACAGGGTATTGCAAATTTCTTCGCATGATGTGCCTTCCGGAAAATATTTTTTTAAAAATTCCTCGCCGGAATCGTTGATGAGGCGCGGCACAGCCCTCATCATGCTCCCCGAACAGTTGAATTTTGTTTTGGTTGAGGCTATCCCCATCTGTATGAATTCCATATTTACGAGCTCGGCCCCCGCTTCATAAGCCAGGGCGTATCCATCCCCGGTCATGCCCGCCGGAAAAACATTATGCTCATAGATCATGCCTCCCCCCCCGGCGGCAAGGATTACCGCTCCGGCTGATATTGGGATGACGGCTTTTTCAAAATCCATTTCTCTGGTATCAAGAGCTATTGCTCCTATTACCCGTTCGTGTTTTTTAACGAGCTTCGCCACCATGCAAAAATCCAGCACTCCTATATTCATTTCTTCAAATCTTCTCATCAGAGCTTCTTCTATATGAACCGCGGTGTAAGGCCCTGTGTAACATGCCCTGGCATACTCCGAACCATCGGTTACGAACTGGTCCGGCAGGCCGTTTTTCTTTACAAAAGGCACGCCGAGCCCATCCAAATATTCAAAGGCATCTTTTGCTTTTTGCGCCAGGACTTCGGCCAGATTATAATCCGAAACCATGCCTCCTATGCGGTATATGTCGTCTGCATGGTACCGCCAGGAATCGGGACCACCGGGCTCCGTGTGCTCTAGCGTGGCATGAAAGGCCATTCGATCCGAGCAGGCCGTTGCGGTGACGCCGCTTTTCCCCAGCTTGCCTTTAGTGGCAATCATGACCTTTAAATCTTTATTATATTCTTTGGCTGCGATAGCGGCTCTCAAAGCCGCGCCTCCGCCGCCAACCACAAGGATATCGCATTTTATGATTCTCATAAATCTTCCTCCGGAAAATTTCGTGATTTAAAAATTGCTTATAAATGCATGACATAGCCGAGAACGTATATTTTTTCCGGCTCCCCGGTTTATTTTAATTTGCCTTCCTGCTCCAGCTTCCAATGTTCTGCGATGCTTTTCGGAGCATAGCAGAAAATCATTATCATGTTTTCATTTGAAGTATTTTTCAGGATATGCTCTGAACCGGGATGGATATAGACATAGTCGCCCGGGCCTATACAATGTTCTTCATCTCCAATGCGCATAACGCCCTTGCCGCTCACAATCAAATATACTTCTTCCTGTTCATGGGAATGCACGGGCACGCATCCACCGGGATATATGGTTACATGGCCTATGACAAAATTCCTGGCTTCCATCGGCGCTCCGGGCCCCACCAGCACGCGGGTGCATCTGCCTGCCGGAAAATCGATGCCCGCCACCGATTCAACATTGTTCACATTCACCCTCAACACTCTCCCCTTATAGGATTTACAGCCTTTGAATGTGGAAGCCGCCGTCGACATATATGTGGTCCCCGGTGGTATAAAGAAATTTATCCGAGCATAGAGCGGAAACCGCCGCTGCCACATCCTCCGGTTTTCCCCAGCGATTAATCGGAAACAGACCGCTCTGAATCAACGCATCATATTTTTCCCTGACTTTGGAAGTCATATCCGTGTCAATAACGCCCGGTCGGACTTCATGCACCAATATGCCTTCTTTTGCGAGGCGATCAGCATATAATTTGGTAAGCATTGAAATACCCGCTTTGGAAATGCAGTATTCACCCCTATTCGGGGAAGAAACAACGGCGGAGATGGAAGATATATTTACAATGGTGCCTCTCTTCGGCCCGATCATTTCCTGCTTGAGCATCTGTTTTGCAACAATTTGCGTCATGAACATGGTCCCTTTGGTGTTGATTTCCATCACGCGGTCAAAACTTTCTTCCGTCATTTCCAGAAGGTCGCTGCGCACCTTCGGCGCCACACCCGCATTATTGACCAGCACGTCAATCCTCCCAAATCTTTCCACGGCTTGGTCGACGCATTCTTGCCTATCCATTGCATTTTCAATGCCGCCCCGAATATACAAATACTCTATGCCCTCTTTTGTCAAAAGGTCAAGATTCTCGCGGTAATCTTCCTCAGGGCTCCTTCCCATGATTACTACATTATAGCCATCTTTGCCCAGCTGGCGCGTAATAGCATAACCGATCCCGCGGCCTCCACCAGTAATAATGGCCGTTTTCTTCATTAAACGACACTCCTTTTGCAATTATTTTACGGATGCACGATGACCTTGACCGCGCCCGAATTCCTATCCAGACAGGTTTCAAGAGCCTGCTGCAAATCCTGCAATTTGAACGTATGGGTAACCAGCCTTTCAATATCGATCTCTTTTGTCATTTCCAGAGCAATTGGAAAATCCCAGCAATAGCCCTGAGAACCCTGCACCTTAATTTCATGTGTAATAAAGCGTGTTGCGGGAATGGTGATGTTTGGATTCTCGAAGATGCCTATGATTGTAGCCGTTCCATTTTTTCTGAGAGTCATCATTGCCTGATTAAAGGTTGCCTCCAGACCGACACATTCAAAGGTTTTATCCATGCCGATGCCGCCGGTTACATCATAAACAGCCTCGTAAACATCCTTTTCAGACGGATTTACGGCAAAAGTCGCACCCATCTCAAGGGCCATTTCCAGGCGCTTATGCGAATAATCGACGACGCCCACATCCGTCGCGCCGCTTTTTCTGCAAAGCGCGGCAATCAAAATGCCGATCGCACCGGCTCCTATTACGAGCACCTTTTCGCCCATTTTAATATCAGCTCTGCGCACCGCGTGAACGGCTACCGACAGGGGCTCGATCAATGCACCTGCATCGTATGACAGATGTTCAGGCAGCCTGTACACATACGGCTCTTCCGCTATGATGTAATCGGCCATGGCACCGTCTCCCTTGCGATATGTGAAACTGATGTTTTCGCAGTAGCCGTAATTGCCCGTTTTGCATGCGATGCATTTGCCGCACACAATAACCGGTTCAACCGTTACCCTGTCGCCTACTTTCACTTTGCCGACTTCGCTTCCGACAGCCACCACATCGCCCGAAAACTCGTGCCCGATGGTGACGGGCAATGGCGCCGAGGGGTGCTTGCCCTTGAATATATGCAGGTCGCTGCCGCAGATGGCGCTGGAAACGATTTTAATTATGACCTGGTTCGGCGCCGGATCACCCAGCGGGCGTTCCAGAAAATCAACCTTTCCTGCCTCTACAACCCTTCCCACTCTATTTATAAGTTCCATCACAGCTGCCTCCCATATCAATTTCGCAATTCATTTCAAAAACATTTTTACCTGTCCCGAAAATGACCTTTCATTTGTCTGAGAGTGCCACGAAGTGGCACGGATGTCTTATTCATCATCACCTTCTGCATCAAGGCAACAAATAAGTTTTACTCAATTTGTACAAATTTCCGGCAATGTATTTGCCCTACAAAAATTTCAGCTGCGTGATGCATTTTTTCTTGCTTCATTAAACAGCGGTAGATAAACTTCACTGTCCCTTACCACGCAACCCGTGCGTCCATGGTCGCGCATAATCTGAGTGCACTTGCTGCAGGCGATGCAGCATTTTCCCGGCTCCATCCTGCCTTTTGTGAATATATCCTTTGGCGCATCGGGGTATGCAAATGCCTGACGCCCGATGCCGACCATGCTGCATGAACCGTCCGCAAGGTTTGCAGCACCGGCGTTTGCCAGAAAATGGCGCAGCCAGCTATATCCGTTGCCGACTACCGCCACTTCGCCTGCGGCCTCTTGAACCTTTCGGGTAAATTCGAAAAGGCGCGCCACGCTCTGGAGCGGATGCTCGTCCGGTATTTCTCCGCCTATGGTGGGCGTATCAAAAGGCCTTGTTACATGAGGGAACCTGTAATACGGATTGCCCGCGGAACAGCTCAAGAGGTTTACGCCGTTTTCTACAAGGAGTTTGGCCAGTGCCAGAGGTTCGGTCAAATCCGGCTTTATGCAATCCAGCCTGTCTACTCCGAAGCCGTAAGGATATGGATGAGCATCGAACACATTGAAGCGGCATGCAATGATGAAATCATCGCCTACCGCCTTGCGCACCGCTTTTATGGTGCTGAGCAAAAATCGGGTTCGATTTTCGAAACTTCCGCCGTATTTGCCCTCTCTGGTATGGCTTGCCAGGAGCTCTGACAACAGGTACCTGTGGCTGGATTTAATATCCACACCGTCGAAACCAGCTTCCCGAGCGAGAACCGCGCTTTCAACGTATTTTTCAACCAGCGCGTCCAGATATTCGTCCGTAACAACGGGGGAATCGGAACCAAGCCCCACTCTTGGATCAAGCAGGGGATCGTGCTGGGGGATTATCGGCGCCGGTTTGTCGTCCGGGCGCGAATATCTTCCCGAGTGCGTCAATTGGAGAATGTTGACCGGCTTGTGGTCGCTGCCGTTTGCCTTCATGGCCGCCATATTTGAACTTTTCACGAGTTCGGCAAAAGCGCCGACATTGTCCTTCGTAAGGAACATTTGCAGAGGGTTTGCCCTCCCCTCGTGAACAACTGCGCAGGCCTCATACCATATTAGGCCGGCTCCGCCGGAAGCAAAACGGCAATAACGCCTTTTTACGAGTTCGGACGGGCTGCCGTCCCGCTCGCTGTCGCAGCCCTCCATGGGTAAAACTGCAATGGAGTTGGGCGCCGTAATCCCGCCTATTTTAACAGGTTTTGCCAGCGGCGAAAGGTCTTCTGAAAATTTAATATTTACTCCAAGTTCAGCTGCCTTGCTTCTTATTTCATCAAGCGTTTTAAAGTTGAATCTTTGAAAAGATGACATTATGAATCCGCTCCCTTTTTACATATTTGATTTTGATGTAGAATAACGCTTGCCTGCCGAAAGATGCGCCTGCACCTCCGGCGACGGACTCGGTTTTTATAACCGAATTATAATTATCAAGTGAAAATTTTTATTTAAAATTCTGATTGCGAAACGGTTCATCGATGGCGACCGCTGCCGACCATCAATCCCAGTATACTGTTGCACCTCTGTGGGCCGAGGTGGTATTTTTCCTGTAAAGCTTCAGCCAGCCCGATGCCGGTTTCTCAAGCGGCTTCCATCCCTCTTTCCGCCGCTCGAATTCATCGTCCGTGACATTAACCCGCAGGATGCGTTTTTCGATGTCGATTTCAATAATGTCTCCGTTCTGAATAAATGCAATGTTGCCGCCTTCATAAGCCTCGGGCGAAACGTGGCCTATGGCAAGGCCGCCCGTGGCGCCGGAGAATCGCCCGTCCGAAACAAGAGCAATCCTGGTGCCCAAGCCTTTTCCGAGGACCGCAGCCATGAATGTTTCCATGTGAGGCATTCCCGGCGAACCTTTCGGCCCCTCATAGCGGATAACCACAACATCGCCCGCGACGATTTCATCCCTCAGTATTGCATTCCATGCATCGTCCTGAGAATCGTATACCTTCGCGGGACCTTTAAATTTCCAGGCTTCTTTCGCAACGGCGGAAAACTTGACAATGGCGCTGTCTGTTGCAATATTGCCTGACAGAACGGCCAATCCCCCCTGCTCTTGAATGGGGTCTGCGACCGGCCGGATAACCCGTCTGTTTTTATTGGTTGAAAGTGCAATTTTATCAGCCAAACTGCCGAACATGCCCTTTGCTTCCGCATTGATTTTTCCCGCTGCCGCAAGTTCGCTCAAAACGGCGCCGAGACCTCCGGCAGCGGAGAAATCAGCCATGGTGTAGGATGGGTGGTTGGGGTAAATGGTGCTGATGACGGGAACCTCACGGCTGATCCTGTCAAAAAATTCCGGCGTGATTTCATATCCCGCCTGCTTCGCCATGGCAGGAATATGCAGGATGGAGTTGGTGGAACCCCCTGTGGCCATCATATAGCGGACCACATTCTCAAAATTCTCCCATTTTATGATATCAAGAGGACGGATCTCCTTTTTCACCAGTTCCACGATTTTTCTGGCAGCCATAAGCCCCATTTCCTGCCATTCCCGCGTTTGCGACCTGACGCTGGCATTGCCGTGGGGCGATAAGCCGAGAATCTCGGCAGCCGCGCACATTGTATTTGCCGTACCCATAAACGGGCATGCACCGGGCGTTGGACATGCCTTGCGCACGATGTCTTTATAGTCCTTTGCTGCAATATCACCGGCTATATAAGCCGCATAGGCCTGTTTGGTATGTGTGAGCGTAATCATTTTTCCATTGTGCTCTCCCGGAGCCATAAATCCGCCCGTAAACATCACTGCGGGAATGTTGACGCGAAGCGCGCCCATAATCATGCCGGGCACCACTTTATCACAGCTGCCAAGCAAAATTATGCCCTCGAGCATGTTCAGCTCCGCCAAAGTCTCCACCTCGGTCGAAACCATGTCCCGGGCCGGAAGCGTGTATCGGTCGCCTGGGGTGTTGGAGCATATCCCGTCGCATATGCCCGAAACAGGCAATTCCAAAGCCAGGCAGCCACCGTCATAAATCTCCTTTTTAATGGCTTCAACCACGTCTTTAAAGGGAAAATGACCCGGATTCATTTCATTCCAAGAATTTATAACACCTATAATCGGTCTTTTTGCATCTTCTTCAGATATGCCCATCGCATAAAGCAGGGCATTCCTGTGATCAAGGGATTCTTCATTCCACTGTCGAATCATACTAAATCCTCCAAATCTCATTCAATTTGCTCGACCCCGATAACCAACAAATCCGCTCATGCATTATCGCTGCAAAAGGTGCACGGCAAATCCTGCTATTTCATTTTTTAAATATATGACAACTAGCCTTCCTTCACTGTTATATTTTTTTGACTCGGGATCAAATTCAAATCCCATGCTCTCAAGATATCCTTTAGCTTTAATAATATCATTGGTTGAAATTGCGATATGGCCGCATTTGCCTCTTCCCGCGCCTTTCATGATCTCTACGGAAGGACCCGCAAATATTGAGTCTTTGCCTTCCTTTAAAGGCAAGCCGAAAACCTCAGAAAAAAAACCGGCTGTTTTTTTTGCATTTTCCTCTTCAATGCAATTGATGCCGAAATGAATTACCTCGAAACCCAACTCTTGTCTAATGTCGCTCATATTTTTTCTCCTCAGCTTTTGATTTTTTAAAATCGAATTTCAGTCGATTATGTATCGGATAATGCGTCTCATATGATCATGCCTCATTCCCCCGAAGACCTCTCGAAGACCTCTCTATGCCTGCGATAATTGCACCACCTCTTAATGCGTATTTTTCACAGGCGGAGCGGCCCAGCGTCCCGATAAGGTCGCCCCGAGCACCCCCTGCCAAGAATGCAATTGTTTGTAATATCGTTTGTGCAAACGTTATCATTTTGCTTAATGAATAAATTCGATATAAAAATTAAAATTCCTGCCAACCTTAAAAAATTTTTCAATAAAAAAAATGATGTTAAAAACTGCAGTAATCCCAAAAGGTTAAACGCCGCTCCAAATTAATCCCGCTTTTAAATCCTGCAAGTTGCGTTTAAATATTCCTCCACCGATTTCTTCATGACTTCAACGGGAGCCTCCCTTCCGGTCCAGATGTTAAAGGCGGCGGCAGCCTGATTAATGAGCAGGCTGGTGCCTCTTACGGTATCAAAATTCAGTTCGCTGGCTTTTTTAAGAAACGTGGTTTCAAGCGGCTCATATACGGTATCGTAAATGAGCGCATCCTTTTTGATATGCTGCCACGGCACCAGTGCCGCAAGGTCCCCTTTATTGTTCATGCCAAGCGATGTGCAATTCACTATCGCATCGCTCTCGCTCAGCGCATTGCCCCATTTGCTGCTTTCCCATGGCAAAATTTCCACTTGTGTTTGTTTAAAACAGCATAATTTATCTGCAAGAGAAAGAGCCCTCCCTTGATTCCTGTTTGTTATGTATATTTTTCCAACCTTATTCATTGCAAGATGGGCCGCAACGGCTTTCGACACCCCTCCGGCGCCAAATATAAAGACTGCAGACGGATATTTGCCGCTTTTCGAAAGCAGCGACAGCCCGAAACCGCTTGAATCCGTATTATAACCCGTCAATTTGCCGCCCCCGTTTTTGACGCAGTTTACCGCCCCTATCAGCTCCGCTTCGGGCGAAAGCTCGTCAAGATATTGCAGTATTTCCTCCTTCAGCGGCATGGTGAGGTTGAACCCCTTTATGGAAAATGTCCTGGCCATATCGACCGCAAGCTTTATGTCATCCTTGCCCACTTTAAACACTATGTAGACCTTATCCATCTTTTCATGCTCGAATGCGCTGTTGTAAATTATCGGCGAAAGCGAATGACTCACAGGATCTCCAAACAGGGCATATATTTCGGTTTTGCCCGAAATGATTCGGGAATGCCCCATTTTATGCGCTCCTCCATTCGCGCTGCGCCTTTCTTCCATAATAAAGCCTCACCTCCAAATCTACATCGAACTTACATTATACATTATGTATCATTTTTGAGCGAGAATCAATGCTTTTCATAAAAAAGAAGGCCCTTGCAGGCCTTCACGATTTATGCTTTCGTTTTGCTTATTTACCTCTGAACCCTTCCCGATGAGTCTCCTTTTGCCAGGGTCTCCACTTCCTTCAATGTCACATGATTGAAGTCGCCGACTATGGAATGCTTCAGGCAGGATGCCGCCACGGCAAATTCCACCGCATCCTGTGGAGCACAGCCATTAACAAGGGCGTATATCAATCCTGCGCCGAAAGAATCTCCGCCGCCCACGCGGTCAACAATGTGCATCTGATATTTTCTTGATTTGTAATATTGCTTTCCGTCGTAGTAAAGGGCAGACCAGCCGTTGTCGAAGGCCGAATAGCTTTCCCTGAGCGTTATGGCCACACCTTTCAGGGAAAACCTTTCGGCAAGCTGCCTTGCAACATCTCTGTAGCCTTCCTCGCTGAGCTCTCCCTTTGTCACATCGGAAGTGCCGGCTTTGATGCCGAACACTTTTTCCGCGTCTTCCTCATTGCCGATGGCCACGTCCACGAATTCCATAAGGCCCGTCATTACCTTGCATGCCTTTTCAGTAGACCAGAGCTTCTTCCTGTAATTCAGGTCGCAGCTCACGGCGACTCCCAATTTCTTGGCGGTTTTGACCGCATCCAGGCACGCCTGTGCGGTATTGTCGCCGAGTGCCGGAGTGATCCCCGTAAAATGGAACCACTTTGCGCCTTCAAGAATCTTTTCCCAGTCAAAATCAGAAGGACTGGATTCCGCTATGGAAGAATGGGCTCTATCATAGACCACCAGCGAAGGCCTCT
The DNA here is from genome assembly GCA_024655905.1 of Tepidanaerobacteraceae bacterium. Classification (GTDB taxonomy): domain Bacteria; phylum Bacillota; class Thermosediminibacteria; order Thermosediminibacterales; family Tepidanaerobacteraceae; genus JANLFP01. The sequence continues at coordinate 54,538 of JANLFP010000007.1, read as the reverse complement.
GGGATGCGCCGATTTCATTGAAGTAGATGCCTAGCCTTTCGCCGCCCTTGACGATGTAATCCGTATGCACGCCGTATCTGCGGAGATGGTTGATGGCGGACTGACCGATAGGATTGTCCGGCACCTTCGTGACAAAATATGCGTCTTCGCCATAATTGGCAAGAGACACCGCCACGTTGGCCTCCCCGCCGCCGTAAGTCACATCAAAGGACTCTGCCTGTACAAATCTCAGGTAGTTTGGCGGCGTAAGCCGCAGCATGATTTCGCCGAATGTAACGATTTTATTGGGCATAAAGCACTCTCCTCTCAAAATATTTTTGGAACTATCAGCATCATTTGCCGGTGATGCGTTTTTTGCTTGCTCCAAGTTTGCACCGCCAGCACCTCGGTTTTAACGCTTTCGGACTTGAAGCACTGCAAAATCTGAAAAAATCTTTTTAGGCGCGCGCTGCCTTCACTGCTTCAACAAACTTCCTGGCTGTATCCTCCACTTCAGCGTAATTGCCCTTCTTTGCTCCTTTTGTGAGCTCTCCTCCGACGCCGACCGCTACACATCCCGCCTTTATCCACTCGCCCACATTCTCAAGGCTTACACCGCCCGTGGGGATGATTGGAGCATAGGGAAGCGGCCCCAATATGGCTTTGACCATCGAAGGCCCGAAGGCGCTGCCCGGGAACAGCTTTACAAAATCGGCTCCGGATTCCATAACTTCCACCACTTCTTTTATGGACATGGCTCCCGGCATGGTCACCTTCTGGTACCTGTTGCACAGCTTGACCATATCCGGGTTAAAATACGGGCTCACGAAAAATTCCGCTCCCGCCAGCATGGCAGCTCTTGCCGTTTCCGGGTCCAATACCGTCCCGGCTCCTATCAGGATTTCTCCTCCGGGATATGCTTTTTTCAGCTCGGCAATTACATCTATGGCTCCCGGCACCGTCATGGTTATTTCGATGGCCTCGACTCCACCGGCTTTGACTGCTTCCGCAATCTTCAGGGCCTGCTCCGGCGAATCGGCCCTGACCACGGCAACAATTCCGCAGTTCATAATGCGCTGCATCACCTTTAATTTTTCCATATTTCATCCTCCTAGTTTCATATTATGATACAATGTTCCGTATTTAGCGCATTTATTATATTTCTACATAAAAATAAATATTCCTCCCTTCCAACCAACTATCCCGAAAATATAGATAAATATTTTCATCATCCGATGGCGACGCGTTTTTCATCGCGTTTTTCTGTCCAAAAAATATAAAAAAATATTTTCATCCTCTATTGGTAATGAGTTTTGCACTATGAACGTCTATATTTATTTTTGTTGCAAATGACGCAATTTATTTTAAAATCAGCCTTATTCTGGCACTTCCCGCTGCAAAGGATATATAAAAAAATTGAGTTTCATCCGAACGGATGAAACTCAATGTTCCGCCTGCTATTCCTCTTTAATAGCTTCCGAGGGGCAGTTCTCCAATGCTTCTCTTGCTTCGTTTTCCGCATCGGCGGGCACTTGGTCCACTGTGGAATGCGCTTTTCCGTCATCGTTCCAATCAAAAACCGCCGGGCAGGTATCGATGCAAAGTCCACAACTGATGCACAGATCTTGATCAACGAATACCTTCAAGGATAAAACCTCCTCAAAATTTTTTCCTTGAATATTTTACCACAATAAGGTGGACTTATGCAAAGGTTTTTTTAGCTTTTTTATATTTCTATAAACCGCACAATATGCTATAATCTTGAATATCAGAATTAGATGCTTAAGTCGGAGGTGCCATTTTGCAAAACACTCAAAAACATCTTTCTGCAGACACCGTAAAGCGTGGCCTTATTGCAGGCGCGGATGTAACCTGGCAGTTGGCAAGAATCGTAATACCCATATATTTTATTGTCACCTTTTTAAAACATACGCCCGTTTTGAATGCTATTTCCATACTTTTTTCTCCTTTAATGCGGCTTTTCGGCTTGCCCGGAAAGGCTGCCATAGTCCTGGTTCTGGGGAATGCGGTCAATCTTTATGCGGCCATAGGGGCAATGGTTTCCCTCTCTCTGACTTATAAAGAAATCACAGTGCTGTCCATCATGCTTTCTTTCTGCCACAGCCTGCCGGTGGAAACAGCTCTTGCAAAAAAAATAGGCCTTTCGGCTTTTAATGTCATCGGGGTTAGGATCGGACTTGCCATCCTGTCAGGGATTGCTTTCAATCTTCTGCTTCGCTAAGTCAGTGAGTCAGGGGACGGTTCCTTGACTCAAACTTAAATGGAGGAATATAAATGTCTGGCATAATGAGCATTATAAAAGAAGCCGCGGTGGGAAGCTTTCTTTCGGTAAGGCAGATTGCCTTTATCGTCATTCCGCTCATGGTCTTTATGGAAATATTAAAGGATGCGGGCATCCTTGAAAAAATAGCAAATCTTTTTTCGCCGTTGGTTAAAATCTATGGCATGAAAAAAGAATCCGGGTTTCCGCTGGTAATAGGCATAATCATCGGGCTTTCCTACGGCGCCGGTGTCATCTTCCGGTCCGCCAGAGAAGATAAACTGCCCAAAAGGGATCTCTACCTGATAACATATTTTCTGGTCTGCGCCCATGCGGTGTTTGAGGATACGGCCATTTTAATGGCCATCGGCGCGAGCGGCGCCCTCCTTCTTTCCACCCGCCTGCTGGCGGCCGCATTTTTTACATATCTTGCCTCCCGATTAATAGACGGCAAAGCCCGGAAACTATCAGCAGCCGAAAGCCGGATGCTGGATAATGAAAGGTGAGATGAAAATATGGAATGGGACAAAAATAGCTTCAAAGTCATAAGCCTTCCCAAATTGAACGGCCTTACTCCAACTCTCGAATCCACCGCCTTGAAGCTCATGGAGGAAGCCGGTGAGCTGGCCCAGGCCATCGGTAAGTTCCGCGGCCAGAGCGGTGAAAAAGTCATGATGGATGAAAAGGAAGCGGTGGACAGGATGGCCAGAGAGCTTTTGGATGTGGCGCAGGTAGCAGTATCCATGATGTTCGTGCTGGAGGAGAACTATCATATCAATTTGGAAGAAAAAATGAGGCAGCATATCGAAAAACTCATATCAAAAGGCTACCTCCATCAATCAAAAGATTGCAAAATGCATACGGCGGGCCGCCCAGAGCAAGAATTGATTCTATGATTGCCTGAAGCTGCGGCCAAACCGCAAGCTTCATAATGCGTCCGGCAATGCGCCTGATTTCGCTTTTCGAGCCAATATTGGCCTTCTCAATCATATTCATGCAAGCTGCATCTCATTTACCGTGGCTGCCAGGTTTTCAAAAAATTCCCTATTGGTCTTTGCCCTTTTAAGACGATTTATGAGGGTGGTGGCGGCTTCTACTGTATCCAGAGAAGCAAGGGCTTTCCTCAGCACCCACACGGCCTCCAGTTCGTCTTTTGACAACAGGAGTTCTTCCCGGCGCGTGCCTGATTTTTTTATGTCTATTGCCGGGTATACCCTGCGCTCCGCCAGTTTCCTGTCGAGATGTATTTCCATATTGCCTGTACCCTTGAATTCCTCATATATGACATCGTCCATGCGGCTGCCAGTTTCCACAAGGGCGGTGGCTATTATGGTCAGGCTGCCGCCTTCTTCTATATTTCTGGCTGCTCCGAAAAACCTCTTTGGCTTGTGCAGCGCGCTGGGATCCAATCCCCCGGATAAAGTCCTGCCCGTGGGAGGGACCACAAGATTATTGGCTCTGGCCAGGCGCGTAATGCTGTCCAGCAGAATCACCACGTCCCTTTTGCTTTCCACCAGCCTCTGGGCCCTCTCCAGCACCATATCCGCCACTCTCAAGTGGTTTTCGGGCAGTTCGTCAAACGTGGAACTAACCACTTCTCCTTCCACAGAGCGCCTGATATCCGTTACCTCTTCCGGCCTTTCATCGATCAAAAGCACTATTAATTGCACATCGGGATGGTTTCTTGCAAGTGCATTGGCTATATTTTTGAGCATCATGGTTTTCCCCGCTTTGGGCGGAGAAACAATGAGTGCCCTCTGGCCCTTGCCTATGGGCGATATTATGTCTATTATCCTGGTGGAAAGGTCCTGGGGGTCGTTCTCCAGGGTTAGTCTGGGCTGGGGAAAGATTGGTGTGAGTGAATCGAAGTGGAATCGTCCCACCGCATGCTCCGGGTCAAGACCATTTACCGCAGATATTTGCAAAATGGCCCTGTATTTCTCCCCTTCCTTGGGAGGTCGTATCTTGCCGGAAATCATATCTCCGGTCCTCAAGTGGAAGCGACGGATCTGCGATGGGGAAATATATATATCCTCATCCGATGGAAGATAATTTTCTATGCGCAAAAAACCGTATCCATCCGGCAAAACTTCAAGAACGCCTTCCGCCATGACGTCTCCTGGCTCTTCAGCCATGGTTTCCATGATTTTTATAATTAGTTCGCGTTTTCGGTACTTATAGTAGCCCGGTATTTTCTTGTCTTTTGCTATTTCATGCAGCTCCGCAATGGTTTTCTTCTCAAGTTCAGTAATTAACAAATTTTCACTCCTTTTCATATTAATAAAAATGTGCAATTTTCACGCAATGTTTTCGCACATTATAAACAATAAACCGGAGGTTGAACGGAGGAAATTCCGAACAGCAGATTCCAACAGTTCGGCGCAAAACCCTGATTTGCCTAGCGGGGAAATCTGAAAGGCGATTCTATCAAGATTATGCTCAAAGATGGGAAAATTATGCAATAATGAACAATCTCTAAAAAAGGAGACCCGTGAAGGGCCTCCTTTTTATGGATACACCGAGGAGGATTTGCCTTTTGAATGTAATTATACCATTAATATCTTGCCGCGTCAATATTTGAAAATCAAGGTCAATTATTCCACCACCGCGCTGCTTGCGGGGATTTTTATAATGAATGTAGCGCCATGCCCTTCTTCGGATTTGAATTCTATGGTTCCTCTGTAGCTGCGGATAATTCGTTTTGATATGAAAAGGCCAAGGCCTGTACCATTTTCCTTCGTGGTGAAAAAGGGCTTGAATATATTGCCTTCATCTTCTTTTTTTATGCCAGAGCCCTCATCTTTTATTTCGATTATCACATCTTTATTTTTCGAATAAACACCCACATAAATATTCCCTCCAGCCGGCATGGCGTCGATGGCATTCTGAATTATATTTATAAATACCTGCTTTAACTGATCCGCATCTATATAAACCGGCGCGATTTCATCGCCCGTCTCGAAATGGCATGAAATCCCTATTAAATCGAATCTGGGCTCGAAAAACTTCAGCACTTCCATTAGTATCCTGTCCGCAAAAACATAATCCCCTTTTTTCCCCTGGCTTTTTGTCAGCATGAGAAAATCATCGGCCAGCTTGGACAGGCGATCCAGTTCGGCAATCATTATCCGTGTATATTCTCTTCGTTTGTCGTCCTGCGTCAGGCTGTTTTCAAGCAACCGCAAAAAGCCCCTGATGGAAAATATGGGGTTCTTAATTTCGTGAACGGCACTGGCAGCCAGTTCTTCGACCGTATTTAAATCTTTCAGCTTTGACACATTCTTGTGAAGTTTTTCGCGTTCACTCTTGTCTTCATACGTTATTATCGCTCCAAGATGACCCCCGAATCCTTCCACTAAAGAAGTTGTAACATCGAAAACCTGCGGCTCGTCTTCGCTCTCGCCATCCTCTGCCGTTTTTATGAAAACCAGATGCTTTCCCTCTTTGACCATAATAGGCGGGTCATCACTGATTGAATGGATGTTTTCCGTGAATGTTTCTTCATAAACACGCGCATAATTTACGAAATCATTTGACCTTCCCTGGAGTCCATCGTCCATCTGACTTCTCCTCTCGCTGCCATATCTAATGTTGTCGAAATCCTTGCAAGGAGACTCTTTAGCTCTTCCATATCGAAAGGCTTCACAAGATAGCCGCATGCCCCTTCTTTTCTGGCACGTCTTATACAATCTTCGTCTGAATTTCCGGACATGAGAATCGTAGCCATCTCGGGCTTTTCATCCTTTAAATGTGCCAAAAGGGCGAAGCCGTCAATCCCCGGAATGGTCATGTCAATTAAAGCTATGTCCGGCTTTTCCATATGCATCATGCGCAAAGCTTCCCTGCCGTTTGCGGCACCGAAAGTCAAATACCCCGAAGAAGAAAGTGCCTCCAGCAGCATGGTCCTAACCCACAGCTGGTCATCCACAACCATTACCTTGCATCTTTCCACAGACTTCCATCCCCCTTATTTGGCTATCTCTCTCAATAATTATTCTTCCGGTTTTTTGAAACCATCGCCTCCCGACAGTGTTTGCAAATATTTATACTCAAAATATCACTGAGTACCAACAAAATATATTATTCTATACAAATATTAAATTTCCTCCTTGACGTTTATAATTTATTAAATTTTTTAACTAATATATCTCATGATTTGTATCTTTACGGCAATTGGCCGTATGTCACAAAATCTCCATCATATATCTCCAGGGAGTTGATTTTGATGTGTCCGGGCATGCGGACGCTTCCTCCCTTGACGGGATATGCTACTCCATTTGCAATGGCGGTTGCATCTACGGGCTTTAAGGTATCCTTTTCCCGGACGGTAATGCCGCCTCCCGGCAGAGCCTGAACAAGAAGCTCCCTTTGCTGCACAATGAGCCTCACCGGAATCCTGGAAAGCTCATTCCCTTTTTCATCTTTTATGGCCAGATAACCCGAAAAATTCGCAGCGCCATCGGGAACAGCCATATCTAGCTTCACCTTCCATGATGTTCCGGGCTGATGAAAGGCAATGGGATCGTTTGCAATAATATCGCCAGCATCCGCGAGAACCTGCCTCTTTATGTCGAATGCGGCGCTGCCGCCCGGAACGGAAAAACCATCTATATACGCTATATAATCTCCCGGAGCAGGCTCCACCATCTCTATTTTTTCATCCGACACATCCACTCCAGTTGACGATGCAATTTCTTCATATTTTCCGGTGCTGTCATTTTTTCGGTACAGATAAAGGTCCACATCCCCTCCGAATTCACCTCGGGGTTTTACTTCTATTTTCAGGCTCATGGCGTTTTGAGGCACCTTAAAGGACGGACCCTGAGCCAGTTCTCCCTGGTTTACTATTATGGAATCCGACACGACATCCTGATTTTCACCCGCCAGGCCGAATCCCACCACATGCCCCCGAAATGCCCTGCTGCCATTTTTCAACAATATTTCCCGGGAAATTCGCTTCTGCCCCCGGCTTGCGTATAAAGTCACATTTCCGCCGTCAGCAAAAACCCCCGAAACAGCCGCCGTCAGATTATAGGAGGTCTTGTCCGTTCCAAAATCCGACAGGTTGTAATCCGACACAACCACAACTTCCCATACGCCGGCAGCTGGAAACTTGACCCTGTAGGATGTCCCGTTCCTGGGGGATATATAATCCGAACCCGCATAATCTTCAAAGACTTTTTTCCCGTCAGGGTCGTAAATGTATAAAAGAGCACGCCCCATCGCATTATTCTTTTCTTTTATGACGCCTATATCAAAGCTCAATTCCGACATTCCCGGCAATGTTTTGAAAAAGTAGCGCTCCCATCTGGCCGGAGAAAGCGAGTTTTTAAAATTCATCGAGCTGGAACCGCTCAAATCATAGGGCACCACTGCTGTCGTTAGAAAACTCGCTTCTGGTTCTCTTGTGTTTGACGAATATGCCGTTGTCCTGGCGATGTAAAGACCGGGCCTTTCCGGAAAATCATATGAAATCGTAACCCGGCGTGGTTTTCCTCTTGGAAGAAGCAAATTGTCCTTATCCGTTTCCACCCATTTCTGATCCTGCTCCAGTTTCAATTTCAATACTGAAGTGGTCATATTCGTCAAAAATATATCAAATTTTCCAATCAATGCGTTTCTCAAGAAGATGCCGCCTTTATATCCGGGGCTTTCGGGAATTTTAATCTCCACGCTCTGGCCCATTGACTGCTTCAAACCGCTATTTTTCAGCAAATTCCATGCATTCATTACATCAATGAGGCCATTCCCCTGCTCAATCTGAAGATAGCCATCCAATTTTCTCGCTCCTTGCTCCAGAGCTTTTTTCAGCGCTGAGGGCGAAACAGCGATCCCTTCCTCTTTCGCCTCCTGAAGCAGAAGAGCTGCACTTCCCGATATGAAGGGAGCAGCCATGCTGGTGCCGTCCATTAAAAAATATCCGCCGCTGTCCCATGCCGCAACAGTGGAAACCACGCTGGAGGGAGCCACTACCGAAGGTGCGGATGAGCCTCCCAAGGCCGGTCCCATTCCGGAAAAATACCACAGAGTATCTCCAAAAACTCTTGCATTGTAATTAATATCCCAGAGGGCGGGTGACATATAGGCTCCTACCGTCATCAGGCTATCGCTGTCTCCCGCATCGGCCGCTGTGGAAAGACCCGGACCCGTATTGCCTGCTGCCATAACAACCAGAGTTTTTCCGTCAAGGGATATTTTTTTAAAAAGCCTGGACTGGGCTATTTGCTCCTCACTGGATGAAGAAATATTTCCTATGCTGATATTTATTATGTCTGCTCCGTGTTTTTTTGCATATTCCACTCCGGCTGCAATACTGTCCCAGTTTCCGTCGCCGGACGACCCGAGGGATTTAATAGCCATCAGCTGCACTCCCGGCGCGGTGCCCACTAGATTCCCCCAGGCCCCTATGATTCCCGCCACATGGGTGCCGTGACCGTTTCCATCAAAGCTCAGTTTTGCCATATCTCCTGTTGGGCTGATTTCCGAAACGACAAATGATGATTCCTCCACATATTCCGTGCTCGGGTTGTCTTTGCCGAAATTCGCCCATTGAAAGCCATTGTTGTATGTCTTCATAGGCTTCTCATCGCTGAAATCATAATTTAAATCGGTATCCACATATGCTGTATCGTATATTCCCGGCAGAATCTGATCCGCCAGGAGCACTCCGAATACATCCCTGTTGTCGCCATCCCTGTTCAAGTCCTGATTGATATATCCCTTTTCGTCCAGCTGGCTTTCCGAAAGAAATCCGATATGAAACACGCCGCTTTTTGATTGTATGCCCGATACATTGTATTTTTTGCCCTCGAATGAAAGGATGCCGTTCACCGCACCTGCCGAAAATTTTGTATCTACCAGCCCTTCATCGGTAAAATCCGCATAATCCACTATCTTTACCTTTCCATCTGGCGTATTGCGAAGGTCCGGATGGCTCGCATCAATGCCCGTGTCTATTACCGCTACCTTTATTCCGCGGCCGTCTGCCCCGGTGTTTTTTCTGAATGCATCCGCCCTTATGTCTGCCAGCGATTCCTTCATCCCTGCATTTACGTCGTAATTGGGGGTGGTTTCCAGTGCCAGCGCCGGAGCGCAAATAAAAAATATAAAAGCCGCCGCCGATATAAATATTTTTCGCATCGATGCCTCATGTCTTTTTAACACGCTTATCATTCCCCGGCTTCCTTAATAAATGCCACTTTCTCATCCTTCAATACTATATAGACCTTTCTGCCTTTTAAATCCTTTATTTCTACTTTTTCGCGATTCTTATACGCCTCTGCGTCAGCAGACAATTGAAAATCCACCGAAACACCGTCTATCGCCAAACTTATTTCTCCGGGCTTCCCATCGGACATCCCAAGAATGCCTATGTAGTCGTATATGTATCCCTGCTGCGCCGCTGCAGCAGCCAGGACTTTGGCTGCTTCCGCCCGAGAAGCCGGCCGGAGGGGCTCGAACAACCCCTCCGGCGTGCCGCTGGTTATGCCTTTTTCCGAAGCCATTGCCACATAAGACGCTGCCCATGAGGGAATATCGGCCCGGTCTTTGAATTTTGCAAGCATCTGCCGGTTTTTTTCCGCATTGCTATCCGCAGCAATGCGGAAAGCCCTGAATAGCATTGTCACCATTTCTGCTCTGTTTATGCTCCTGTCGGGAAAAAATCGCGTTCCTTCACCCCCGGCTATGCCAAGCTCCCATGCCTCTGTTATGAATCCCTCTGCCCAATGCCCATTGATATCTGAAAAAACCGCAGGATAATTTTTTATTTCTTCTGCATCGGCCTCGTAACCCAGTGCGACCACCAGCATCTTTGCAAATTCCGCCCTGGTTACGTGCTTTCCGGGAAAAAAGTTTGTTCCGTCGCCGTTTACTATGCCTTTAGCCCGGAGCATGGAAATCTCCATTTCTGCAAAATTACCCTCAGTGTCAGAAAACCCTAGGGCAAAAACATGTTCAAAACTTAGAGCAAAAATAATAATAAATGTCAGCATGAACGCCAGCAGGGATGGGTTTGTCTGCCCGCCCGCTATCAGTACCGGCTGTTTATTTGTGGCTCTTGTTGTTTTCATCGCTTATCCTCTTCTCATTCGGAAACCGTCAAATCAATAATGGTTTCTGCAAAAAACAGACCATTGTCATACTTTCCCGTGGCGATTATTTGATCTCCAATATCCACCTTGTTAATACTGATTTTATCGGTTGACCTGTAGAATACCGTATCGCTGGTATAGTGAATTTCCTTCGTATTCTTGTCAGCATCCTTCACCACTATGACCTTGGCGTCCTTGTGAATATACTGGACGATTCCTTCGATTCTGCTTCTCACCTGGCGGGTAGTGACATCTATGCTCAGAGCATCGTCGCCTTCCACTTCCATGTCGAGATAATATCCTGCCCTGAGATCGTATACCGTAATTTCTTTTCTATCCTGCAAAATCTCAGTATCCGAGGTTATATTAAATGTATAATCTTCGCCTTGTTCATCCGTTATCGTCACCTGAGAAGTATCGGCAATGGTTATGGATTTGACGGTCCCGCTTATATCCCTCTTCACGCTTTTTGCCTTGATTTCTACCACAACATTGTATTCCAGGGTGAGGTCCGCGGCATCTCCCTTTTTCAAATCGCTTATTTTTGCAGATTTGCTGTTTCTCTTTATGTATGCATCCTCATCCACTTCATAATCCGCATCATCGCCATCTTCATCCTCTACGGTGATCACCGGGTTTTTGCCGGAAAAGCTGATGGCTTTTATGGTGCCGCTTACGTATTTTGTCTCGCTCTCGGCTTCTATCTTTATAACCTTGCTCCCGGCTATGGTGATGATGGCCATGTCGTCGAGCGCAAGGTCCGAAAGGCCGGCGCTCTTGCCGTCTTTTTTGACGCTGACGCTGCTGGCAACGGTATATGCTTCGCTCTTGCCCGTATCATCATTTTTAATAACAAGCGTGCTGTTTGATGCGAAAGGCAAGGTTCTGAGTATGCCCTTCACCGTTTTTTCCACGCTTTGCGCTTCGATTCTTGTGACGTCAGCCCCCGCCACATAGACTTTTACAGGCTGGCCTGCCGCCAGGTCGCTCAGTAAAACCGATTTTCCGTCAACATATACTTTTGTACTGCTTTTTACGGTCAGCACCATATCCGTGCCGCCTGTCCGCTCCACGGTCAGCATGTTGCCAGCCGCATCTATATCTTTTATGGTTCCTTCGACTGGAGTACCCTCGGCAGTGGCGGTAGAGGCGCCGGAAAGCACTTCTATATATGCCGCCTTGCTCGTTCCTGCTGCAGCAGTGATGACGGCTACGCTGTCGCCCGCCTTTATGCCGCTGAGCGATATTTTTGCCATGGAGCCCTGGTCACTTTCCCTATAAATGGATGTGGAATCGTCGACATTGTACGTCACGAAATTTCCATTTGAAATTTTGATCGTAATGGACGGCAAAAGAATCGAATCCACATCCTGCACAACGCCTGCAATCATGCTTTTGCTGCCCAGTTTTTTGGAAAGATTGCTCAATATCACAGCCGCCTGAGCCCGTGTAAGGTTGTCGTTGGGTTTGAAGCTATACTTGCCGTCTGCTTCCGGAAACCCCTTGATTATTCCGTTTTCCACGGCGGCCTGGACGTAAGCCCTGGCTTCCAGCGGAATGGCATATGTATCTGTAAAGGTCAGGTCAACATTTTTCATGCTCTGGACTTGTTCTTCAAGTCCCAGGGCCTTAACCGCAAAAATGGCCACCTCGTACCTCTTCGCATTTTCTTCCGCTCTGAAATCTGTCAGATCCTTTCCCGAAATAATTCCCTTTTCCACGGCTTCGGCCACGTACCCCCTGGCCCATGCGGGGACGGAAGATGCTTTCGGAAAATCCGCCGGGAGGCTTTTGGATTTAGCTTCTTCCTCCAGGCCCATGAGCCTTATTATCATGGTTACTATCTCATCCCTCTTTATGCTGCTGTCCGGAGCGAATTTGGTGCCTGCGGCATCTACGCCTTTCACTATGTCATTGAGATACATTTTTTCTATGTAAGGTCTTGCCCAATCGTATTTTGATGCTGTGATATCCTTGAAGTTCATGTTCGCCGCAAATGCCTGGATAAAGCTCGTCAGGGCCAATGCCGCCGCAATAAGTGCAGCCAGGAATGCCTTTTTCAAAAAAATTCCCGGTTTTTTCATGGATTTCCCTCCGCTCATCATAAATTCTATCTTCTATATTCTACATGTAGAGCATATATCCTTCTTTTTTTGCAAAAAAGGGCGGAACCCCCGCCCTTTTCCTGAAATTATTATATCTATTCGGCTTTTATCTCTATGACTTTGCCGTTCTTTATCCTCAGTTCAACTTTCATGCCCGCCCTTATATCCGAAAGCTCATCTATAGCGCTCAGCTTTATATTTTTGTCCAGCAAAAATGTGCAAACGCTGTCTTGGATTTCAACGGCTATTTCCCATTGCGACCTGAGCGTTAAAGACACCACTTTGCCTTCCAATTTGCCGTTCTTTATCTCTTCACTTTTCCTCTCCCGCTCCTGCACCATTTCCCTGAAACTGTTGACTTTTATCTGCAGGGCCGTTTCTCCCTGCGCTTTTACTTGAGCAAAATCTCCTGTTTCTATGTTTGAAAGTCCCGCGGTTTTACCATCGACGGTGATTTTTGTATTGCCGTCCACCTTGAAAGTCACAACACTTTCGGCTTTAACAGGATAAAATTCTTCCACATCGATAAGATAACCCTTCATATATGCGGACGGCCCAGTCTTCAGCGCACCTGTCACAACCATCGTTTTGCCAACATAATCTTTCATGCCGTCGGTATTCCCTGTAAGCACAAAGGTATCATAGCTAGTGGAAAGCTCATAATGCCATCCTTCCACATCGCTGGTTTTCAGGACACCCACAAATCCCCTGCGAGCACCGTCCAAATAGGTAAACACCGATACGGTCTCTTCATCTTTATCCACATCCGTAACAAGCCCTACGGCGCTCACTGTAACCGGCGCAGCGTCCTCTTCGAGCACCTGAATGAACACCACGTCTCCATCGGAATTTAAAACCAGTTCCACTCTGTCTCCTACATTCAGGTCTTCCAGCTCTCTATATTTTTCATCAATGTAAACAGGCGCGTTTTCTATCATGTCATAGGTCTTTTCTCCATAGCTGTTTGTTATGGTTATGGTCAGTTCTTCCGTATCCACATCTTTTACTATGCCTACCAGAAGGTTTTCATCTTCCGGTTCGAGTGTGCCGTCGAGTCTGCTTGCCAGCACCGCCATTTCCGCCCGGCTGATGGGTTCCTGCGGCTTGAACAACCCTCTGTCGTCACCCTTCATAAGCCCCAAATCTGTTATCACATATACATATCCCACGGCATCCTTTGGAACTGCATTGGCATCTTTGAAGGGCAGCTTATCATTCATATGTTGCTGCGCTTCATCTTCCCTGCCCAGGGCCCTTGCGACCAGCCTTGCCACTTCATATCGCTTGGCAGCTGCATTGGGATTGAAACCCTTCAATTCGTCGGGTTCCACCAGGCCCTTTTCAACTGCCAGGGCGATGTAGTAATAACCTTTTGACCATTTGACATCTAGATTCTTAACCGATTTCGGAAGGTTTTTCACATTGCCGGCTTCCTGCTCCCAGCCCATAATCCTTAGGGCAATCACAACTATCTCCAGATTGGTAACATTGTTCCTCGGCTTAAAAAAGTTTCCAGGATATCCTGTGAAAATCCCTTTTGCATACATTTTTTCAATGGCCATCCTGGCCCAATTCAGGGTTTCGTCAACATCTGAAAAACCTGTTTTCCATCGGGCTTTGCCCTGCGAAAAAGCGTTTGAGTTTTTACCCTCGGCCCCTCCGGCAAAGGCGGCCGGCACCGCCACTGTCAGAACCACCAGTACTACTAACAGCACGGTGATAATTTTTGCGGTCAATTTTTTCATACTCGCCCTCCTATTTTCCCATTTTTCTTTTGCCCCGGGTTCCGGAACCGGATTTGTTTTTCACTATATAATATCGTAACAAAAATGGAAAATATGAGGTTGTCTGGCAACTGTAACAGAATTGTAATATTAATGTAATCTTTATACGTTCATTATGCCATGGAATAAAATGTCCAGGGTTTTTTCTTTCATTTTTTCCAGAGAAAGCTCGGCATCTTCATTATCATTAAAAACGCTCTCCGCAAAAAATATCCTCCATGAAGTCAGAAACATCACCGCTGCGAGGTGCACATCTATCGGGCGCAGCATGCCTTCATCTATGCCCTGCCGCAAAATGCCTTCCACCAGGCCGATCATTTTCTTCTGCCCCTGCATTATCCACATGTGGAGGTCGCGGCTGATGTATGTGAAGTCGTGAGACATGAGGCTTGTCAATTTTTTAGCATGCATGGCGAATTTTATATGGGCATCCATCATGTTTTCAAGTTTCTGCCTGAAGTTTTCGCCATGTTCGGTGCTTTGCCTTATGGAATCGAAGTACCATGTCATGCACTCTTTTACCATGCCGCAGAAAAGTTCCTTTTTTCCCGGAAAATATTCGTAAATGGTCCCTTTTCCGATACCCGCCTTCCGGGCTATTTCCTCCATCTTCGTCTGATGAAAACCTTTTTTTATGAACACGTCAAAGGCCGCCCGTATAATATCCTCGTAACGCTCTGCCTTTTTCTCGCTTATGTTTTCGGGTTGCATCGGTTTTTTTCTCATCTCCCGCGCATTATTTTTACTGAGAGCTCCCGTTACCGGAGGCATTCAACGTCACAGGGATGTAAACCACGTTTTCGAGTTTTATCTTTGCTAGGTTGTAATTGAAAACCGCCTGATTCATTTGAAGTTCTACCCGCTTGAGCATTTCTTCCGCCTGGGATACATCCACTCTTACCGCTGTCCCCGCTTCATAGCTGAGCTTCGCGAGCCTAAGGCTTTCTTTGGCCGTCTCAACGGATTGTTCCAGCACCGGTATGTTTGACTGAGCTTCCGCAAGATCAAGCAAAATTCCCCTCACTTCCGCCTCCGCATCTTTTTTCTTGTTATCCAGACTCATTTTTGCGTCCTGCAGGGCATACTCTTTTTCTTTGTATTTAAATGTATTGGCAGGATATACGCTGCTCGTCATGTCGAAATCCAACTGGGCAATGTCGAGCTTTCCCTGGGCCTCTATAATGTCCATCCGCTTTTGCAGGGCTTCCTCCACCAGTTTTTGCGCATCCGGTACGTTTTCCATCGGCTTATAATCGAATTTGTCGGTAAGCTGTATTTCTTTTTCAGAATCTATATTCAACAGCTTTTTGAGATTGATGTAAGCCTTCTGCCTCTCCGATTCTGCCACGGCCACAGCGGCACGGGCGCTGGCCACCTGGACCTGGGCATCCATCAGGTCCCTTTTTGCAATCACGCCCGCCTTCAGTTTGGCTTCCGCAATCTTTTGCATTTCCTGCTGCCTTTCCAGGGCTTGCTCGCATATTTTAAGGTTGTCATCCGCAGCCAGAGCTCCGTAATATGCCGCCTCCACTCCGAACCTGATGTTTCTCAGGGTTGCGTCAACGCCCAGTTCCGCCATCTTCAAGCCGAACTCGGCATTCTTTTTTCCCAGTTCTATCTGGTATTTATATTCAAAATCCGATGGGCTGAGTTTATATGGATTTAAATTTAATGAATTATTTTCTTGTTCCTTTTTTTCCTCTTCTTTGCCTTTTTTATCCTGATACTTTATCTCCTGCTGGGCAAGCTGCGCCTTTTCCACCGCCAGCTTCGAAAGTGCAATCTGCGGATTGCTCTCCTGCGCCATATTCAGGGCGTCAGCCAGGGAAAGCTTGATAACATTCGATTCTTCGGCTTTGCTCTCCACCCCGGCAAAGGCAAAACTTCCCGCCAGAATTGTAAAAGCAAGCATTGCAATCATTGCTGTTTTCATCCGTTTGATCAGCATTTTCATCCTCCTCATATTTTTTGAAATTGTTCAGCATTGCGCGCCGCTGCATCGGTTCTTTGCGCAATTAAAATAATCTACTTAACCAGAAGTCAGCTTTCTCCTTTTCGCAAACCCCATCCTCTTCCATATGCTCCCTATATCCTCCATTATCGTGTAAATTACGGGGATGACCACCAGGGTCAGCAATGTGGAAAAGGCAAGTCCTCCTATAACGGCTGTTGCCATGGGCGCGCGAAGCTCTCCTCCTTCTCCAAGGCCCAGAGCCAAAGGTATGAGCCCAAGGACCGTCGTCAGCGTGGTCATGAGAATGGGCCGAAGCCTTGTTGGTCCCGCCTTTATTATGGCTTCTTCGCGGCTCATGCCCCTGTGCCGCAGCTGATTTATGAAATCCACCAGCACTATGGCGTTGTTTACTACAATGCCCGCCAGCATGATAATGCCGATGAAAGCAGGCATGCTTATGTGCCTTCCGGTGGCAAGCAGCGCAAATACAACCCCTATAACGGCCAGAGGCACGGTGAACATTATTACAAATGGTTGGGAAAGCGATTCAAACTGTGCGGCCATCACCATGTAGACCAGTATCACAGCCAGTATCAATGCGAGAAACAGATCCCTGAAGGATTCCATCATTTGTTCCTGTTCTCCGCCCATTTTATAGCTGTAGCCCTCAGGCAATCTCAATGAAGAAAGCTTTTTCTGAATTTCGCTGTTTACGGTGCCCGCAGCCCTGCCGACCACATCTCCCGTTACGGTAACGACCCTGGTCTGATCATCCCTGTCTATTTCTACAGGCCCGATGCCTTTCTCCACTCTGGCCACGTCGCCAAGGGTTATCATGGCTCCCGAAGCGCTCTGAACCAGCAGATTCCTTATTTTGGAAATTTCATCCACCAGGTCCTCCCTTGCTTTTATTACCACGTCTATTTCGTCTCCGCCCACTTTATATTTGGTTGCGGTGCTGCCTGCCACTGCGGAATTCACGGCCTGGGCCACCTGACTGGTGGAAAGACCGTACAGCGCCGCTTTTTCGCGGTCCACTACAATATTAAGTTCCGGCTTCCCTCGTTCCAGGCTGCTCTCCACTTCCCGGGTGCCGGGCACGGATCTCACGATTTCCACAATACGGTCGCTGATTTTCTTCAGTTCTTCGAAATCATCGCCTTTGATGGAAATGGAGATGGGCTTCATGCTGCCACCGCCTCCAAAATCCATGCTGCTCATTACGTCGACCTTGACTTGCGCGCCGGGCATATTTTGGGCAATGCTTCTAATTTCCTCAGCCACATCCTGAGCGCCTCGCTTTCTCTCCGAAAGGGGCTTCAGCATCACGGCTATGCTTGCTATATTTTGACTGGTATTTCCCATAAACGAGGAAGACGATCCTACATTGGCCAGCATTCCTTTTATTTCTTCTATTTTTTTGAGTTTGTTTTCCATTTGCGAAACAAAGCTGTCCGTCTCCTCCAGATTGGTGCCGTCCGGCATTGTTATAGATACCGTAATCATTCCCGCATCTGACTTCGGCATGAACTCTGTTCCCACAAGGGGAATTGCGACCAGACTCAGTATAAATAAAACCCCGACGAGTACTACAATGAGTTTTCTGTGAAAAAGCGACCACTTCAGCAGCCTGCCGTATGCCGCTTCAGTCTTTTCATAGCATCTAGAAAACACATCCAGAGGGGCTTTTAAAAACCTGAAAAACACATTTTTGGAATCGCTTCCGGCACATATGCCATCAGCGTTTCCGGCTACATGCATCAGCCTTGATGAAAACAGGGGAACAACCGTCAAAGCCACCGCGAGGGATGACAGCAGCGAAAAGGTTACAGTAAGGGCCATCTCCTTGAAAAACTGGGCCGTTATTCCCTGGACGAATACGATGGGCAGAAAAACCGCAACGGTAGTCAGCGTTGATGCGGTTACCGCCATGCCCACTTCATTGGCGCCCGAAACGGCTGCCGCTACGGCTTCCTCGCCCTCCTGGCGATGCCTGAAGATATTCTCCAGCACTACTATGGAGTTGTCCACCAGCATCCCCACTCCAAGAGCCAGCCCCCCCAGCGACATCATGTTGAGCGTAAGCCGGTTGAAATATATGAGCACAAAGGTTGCTATGATGGAGATCGGAATGGAAACCCCTATTATCACCGTTGTCCTGAGATTCCTCAAAAACAGATAAAGCACCAGAACAGCTAGAAGGGCGCCGGTTACGGCATTGCTGGCTACATTGCCTATTGACTTTTCGATGTATTCCGCCTGGTCCATCACCGACACATATCCTATGCCTTCCGGCACCACTTTCTTAATTCTTTCCATTTCTGCCCTTACATTTCGGGCCACCTGGACCGTGTTGCATCCCGACTGTTTTCGTATTATCAGTGTGATGCTGGGTTTGCCGTTGTATCTGGCTATTGTGGAAATTTCCTTATGCGTGTCTTTAATTTCGGCCAGGCTTTTTAGCGGTATGATTCCTCCCCCGGGAAGCGATAGCGGAATGTTTTCAATCTCCGATATATCTTTAAATTGCGCCGTGGTCCTTATCAGATAAGACTTTTTCCCCTGGGATACCGTTCCGCCCGGGAGATTCATGTTCTCAGCCTGCAATTTGGCTGCGATCTGTGGCATGGAGAGGCCGTAATAGGCCAGCTTATCCGGATCGACAACGATGTCTATCTCCCTTTCCAGACCGCCTATAACGCCCACTTCAGCCACGCCTTCCAATCTCAAAAGCCTGTTTTTTATGACATCATCGGCAATCTTTTTTAGCTGGACGATATCGTTTCCCCCGTATAAGGCTAGCTGCATCACCGGCATCATTGAAGGGTCGAATTTTACGACCATGGGCGTTCCTGCCTCTTTCGGAAGGTAAGGTTTTATCAAGTCCACCTGTTCCCTCATGTCGAGGGCAGCCATATCCATATTTGTGCCCCAGTTGAATTCCACAAACACGGTTGAGCTGCCTTCGTTGCTGAAAGACTGGATATTCTTAACATTATTTATGGTGGACAGCGCTTCTTCCATGGGCTGCGTTATCATGGTTTCGATTTCGCTTGGCGATGCGCCTTCATACTGAGTTATAACCACGGCGCCGGGATATACAAAATTCGGAAACAAATCTATTCCCAACCGGGTGAAGGAAATAAAGCCAAGCACAAGCACAATTGCGATAATCATGAGCATGGTCACCGGGCGTTTTATTGAAAAACTCGTCAGATTCATTTCGCATCACCCCGGCTCTCCACGGAAACCTTCACACCACTATTTGCTGACCCGCTGAGATCCCTTTTGTTATCACTATTTTACCCATGGATGCGGCGCCCGTTTCCACCTTATGGGCTTTTGCCCTGCCATTTTCTACGGTGTAAACAAGTTTCGAGCCGTCATAAGCCACCACCGCATCTTCCGGCACCGTCACTGCCTTTTGGTGGAATCCCACAACGAGTTTTACCCTCGCAAACATCCCCGATTTTAACAATCCGCCCTCGTTGGACACCTGCACCTTTACGGGATAAACCAGAGTTGTCGGGTTTTTAAATGGGCTTATGCTGACAATTCTGCCTTTAGCCGCCTGAACATTTGCCGAATCAACGGTGACCTCCGCCTCCTGGCCCTCTTTCAGAGCACTTATTCGGTCTTCAGTCACATCCAATTCTATTTCGGCATTTTTCAAATCTCCTACTGTAGCTACCTGCATTCCCGCGCTGATCATTTGCCCGCTTTTGACATTAATAAAACCCACAGTCCCATCTATTGGCGATGTAATAACAGTATTTTCCAGGGCATTCTGCGCCGCAGCCAAAGCGGCCTTAGCCTGGTTTGCCTGGGCTTCGGCGGCGGATATGCTTTCCGGGCCGGTCTTTTGCTTTGTAATATCTAGCTGAGTTTTTGCGGATTCCAATTGCTCCTTTGCCACTTTGTATTGAAGCTCTATACTGTCAAACTGCTGCCTGGAAATTGCTCCCTGCTCCATAAGGGTCTTCATGCGGTTGTAATTATCTTCGGCGTTTTTAAAGTTGGCTTGAGCCTGGTTGAACGCTGATTCCAGCTGTGCAATCTGCTGCGGGATCTGACCGTTTTTCAGGCTTTCGAGCTGCGCCAGCGCTGCATCGTACCCTGCCTGAGCTTGATTTACCTGGGAAAGCACATCTTTTTGATCGAGTTTTATCAGCACCTGCCCCTTTTTTACGCTATCTCCCTCCCGGACCAGTATCTGCTCAACCTTTCCGCTCATCTTCGCAAATATGCCTACTTCGCCCGAAGCCTGCACTTTGCCGGGAAAGGATTGGTACTCCGCCAGGTCTTCTATCTGAGAAAATGCCGTCTTCACCGGCATGATTTTCTCCGATTCCGGGGCCTCGACCGGTTTTTGGCCGCACCCGGCGGCCACTAGAATTAAGCCAATAACCAGCAATATGTAGCAGGTTTCGCGCATCTTTATTTGCATTTGCCATCCCCCTTAAAATATATATATAATCCGACCGACCGGTCGGTTCTGGAATATTATATTAATTTTCTTGCTTGCTGTCAATACTATCATTTAAAAATTTATTTGGCCGACAAATATTCCATTATCTCGCCGATAACTATGCAACTGGCCATCCAGACCACTCCCACCAGAAATCCCGCCAGGATGTCTGTTGGATAACTTATCCCGAGGTATATGCGGCATGCACCTATAATGGCCGTCGATATGAGCCAGAAAATTGCCGCTGCCATTTTGCACCGCCGCTTTGCTTTTCTTGTGACGGCAAATGCAACAAACCCGACAAAAGCCGTGAAGAGCAGTGCAGTGCCGCTGGGAAAACCGTAAGCCGAATAATCCGCCAAATGCGTCGGCGGCGACAATCTTGGCCGCTGAAACATAGATTTCATACCCCACTGGACTACAAGGCTTCCGGCAAAAGATATAAACGCCAAAACAGGCATCCTGAGATTTTTACATATAAACCACACCAGGGCAATGCCTGCAGCCAGCAGCATTAAAAGCGCTGCCGGATGCTGGATGAAATTTATCGCATTCATTATCGCATCTGCAGCAGGGTTTTTTATTGATTTGAAAAATCCAATAACGCCCCAGTCCAGCCATCCCAGTTCTCTTTCAAGCATTTCCGAAGCCAGCTTGGCGAACATCATCCCAAATATGCAAGCGGTTATAATCCCTCCGATGATGTAAATCCCAAACTCGCCATACTTTGCAATGTATTTTTCCGCGGTTTTTCTTGCAAAGCCATATCCCGGCACTCTGTCCGGCGAAACCCGCACCGATATCCTGCTCTTTTTTGCAGCGAAGTACAAAATGAGCACCGCCGCAATCATGAGAAAAGAACCCGGCCCCAGCAGTTTGTTCAAATAAGTTGCCGCGTTTTCTCCCATAGCCATTACTATGATGCCTTCCAGAAAAAACCTGGCGCTTCTGCTCACAAGCGCCGCAATGAAAAATGTTGCGATATTCATCTGGAACACACCCGATGCAATGGTAAAAACCTTGTAGGGGACGGGGGTAAATCCCGCCACTCCCACGGCCCATCCTCCATAGCGCGCAAACATGTCCTCTATTTTTTGAATGTTATTTTTTCTTGCAAACCTTGAAAGCAGCGGTCTTCCCGCCCTTATGCCTATAAAATACCCGAACAGGCCTCCAAGCGTGGATGCAGCGGATGTTATTCCCGCATAGTAAAGCCCTCCGGCCGGATGCGCGGCGGCAAGCGGAATCAGCACTATGTCGGGTGGTATGGGGAAAAAGGAAGCCTCTGCAAATGCAAGAACAAAAAGCCCGATGGGTCCATTCTGCAAAAAAAAGTCTTTCATTCCCGCCAAAAAATCCATTATTCCATTCAATGCCGTCACCACTTAAAAATTTTTATGAGCTTACATTATGTTTATACGCAAAAAATAAAAAAATGTTTTATTGAATTTATTATTGTTGGGAGTTTATTATTGTCGGGGCATCGGTGGAAAAGGATACTATTATATTGTCACCTGCCTTGTATTTATTCAAACATCCGGCCGGAATGGATATTTTCACTTCTATCCCGCATTCTGCCGTGATTTTTACAATATCTCCAAAAGCAAAAACGGATTTCACCTTGCCCCGCCATAAGTTGTATCCCGTTGGGATGCCCGGAATACGTGCCGCATCAACATTTTTCGAATCAGCGGGCAGGCAATATATTTTTTCTCCCCGGAGGGCTATTTTTATTGAATCGCCTTTGCTAAACCAGATGCGTTCTTCCTGCGCCGCAGCTGCAGCCACGACAATTCTTTGTCCCTTTACATCCGCCAATATTTTTTTCGGCTGTGCTTCAATGACTCTTGCGGGCCATATGTTTTCTATGCCCACAAATTGTGCGAGCCGCTCAGTTGCAGGGTGTTCGAGTATATTACGGGGCAAATCCTGCTGCACCGGTTTCCCGTCAAAAAGGGCCAGGGTGCTGTCCGCGATAAAGGCTACTTCCTTGAAGTCATGGCTTACAAAAAAGGTGGTGACGCCTGTGCAATGAAGCACATCGCAAAGCTCCAGCAGCAGAGCCTCCCTGGTGGGGGCGTCCAGATTGGCAAAGGGCTCATCCAGAAAAAGGACCTCAGGCTCCAGGGCAAAAGCCCTGGCAAGGCTAACACGCTGGGATTCCCCGCCGGAGAGTGCCCGGGCCCAGCGGTCCGAAAGATGCGCCACCTTGAATCTTTCCAGCCAGTGTTTTGCCCTTTTTCTGGCCGAAGCGGCATCCACCCCGCGAATTCTCAAGCCAGTGACGATATTTTCCTCTACCGTAGCATCCAGAAGAAGCGGTTCCTGAAAAACCACCGATGTGCGCCGACGGATTCTTATCCTGTCTCGAGGCAAGATTCTTTCTTCCCTGAAATATACGCACCCACCGTCAGGATTCTGCAAAAGTGCCATGACCCTTAAAAGCGTGCTCTTGCCGGATCCGTTAGGGCCTATCACCGAAAAAACCTTGCCTTCTTCCAGGCCTACCATTTTCACCTCGAGGATACGCCTTTTTCCAGCCCTTACAGATATATCCCGCCCTTCAATAATATACATTCCTGTACCTCCGCTGCTGCAATAAGGTAAGCCATAGCGTGGCTGCATAAGCAAGAAGTATTAATATAAAGCTCAGAGCCAGCGCCATGTCGAAATGCCCCCTGCTGGTTTCCAGCACTATAGCCGTGGTAAGTACCCGCGTGTAACCCTGAATATTGCCGCCCACCATCATTGATGCTCCCACCTCCGATATAGCACCGCCAAATCCAGCCATTATTGCCGCCATCAGCGAATAGCGCGCTTCCTTCAACATTAAAAATAGCATCTGCAAAGGTGTGGCTCCCAGAGCCATTATGTGCCATCGGAGTTTTTTGTCTATCTGCTGCAAAGCCGCTGTGGAAAGCGCCAGAATGATGGGCGTCGAGATCACCGTCTGGGCTATGACCATGGCGGCCGGAGTATACATTATACCGAGCTTCCCGAAGGGACCGCTCCTCCATAGCATGAGGCTGACCCACAGCCCTACCACCGTCGGCGGCAAACCCATGCCAAGGTTTGCGAGGCTTATGATGAATCTCCTGCCCGGAAAATCCCTAAGGGTCAAAAGGAGCGCCAGAGGCAGGGCTATGGCAATGCTGATGATGGTGGCGGTTCCGGTGATTTTTAGAGTAAAAATAGTAATGCTCAGCACTTCCCTATCCAGTGAAAAAATCAATACAAATGCTTTTTCCAAGCCTTCAAAAACGGTATCCAAAAAAATCACCCGCATTCCATATAGAGTTCCCCTGTGCAAAGACGCACAGGGGAATATTGCCCTTAAAAATATTATACACGAATTTCGCGAAAAACTAAATGCAGCAGCAAATTAATGATTCTACTTTCCCAAACTGCTTTCATCCTTTCCCGCATCGGGGAAAAATAGAGGTTGTCCGAATTTATCCTTGCCAAATTCTCCGATTATTTTTTGCGTTTTTTCATCCACCATAAAATCCACAAAAGCCTTTGCTCCCTCCGCATTTATCATTCTGGCGGCATTGGGATTGGTCTTTTTTACATAATCGGGGTTTGTCTGCATCACATGATATATATTGAGTAGAGACGGATCGCCTTCTTTAAGTATTTCCAGCTGCAGCTTTTCCTTCTTCGCAAGATAAGTACCCCTGTCGGTCAGGGTGTATGCAGCCTTTTCCGATGCCACGTCCAAAGTTGCGCCCATACCCTGTCCCGTGGATTGATACCATTTTCCTTCCGGTTTTTCAATCCCCGCTTTTTTCCATATTTCCAGCTCCTTTTTATTGGTGCCCGAATCATCGCCCCTCGAAACAAACAGTGCCTGTTTTTCGGCAATAGCCTTGAATGCATCCACTGAATCCTGTGCATTTCTTATGCCGGCCGGGTCGCTGGCCGGCCCCACAATGATGAAATCATTATGCATAACCAGCTGCCGGTTGATAGCGGCTCCCTTTTCCACCAGCGCCATCTCGGATTCAGGAGCGTGCACCAGCATCACATCCGCATCGCCTTTTTCCCCCATGGCCAGCGCCTGACCGGTCCCCACCGCTATGGGTTTGACCCGATAGCCGGTATTTTTTTCAAATAACGGTATCAATACGTCAAGCAGGCCGCTGTCCTGGGTGCTTGTGGTGGTGGAAAGGATGAGTTCCCTATTTTCAGGAGCGGGCGCCGTGGAACCCTCCTGATTTGCGGCACCGCTCCCCGATGTAGAAGCTTCGGTTTGCGCCGATTTTGCCCCTTTTCCTCCGCATCCCGATAAAAAAACGGCAAAAACCAGTACCAGCATTGCTGAAGCCAATAGCCATGGTTTCTTAAAAAACCTCATAAATCAATACCTCCTTAGTTTGTTTGATAAATTCGTTATGTAATTATAGACATAATGATATTATTCTACATTTCTGCATTTTTTCCTGCATGTTTTTTATGCCCTCAAAAAATTTGTCCACTTTTCGAAAACTATTTTAGGTATTCGGATAGGTATTTTTGATTTATTGAGCAACCTGAAGGAAAAAAATATATTTTCGAGAGATAATATAAATAGCCCCCATAGGTTTGCGCGATTTGTGAAATTTATGGTTAAGCTGGATTTTTAGCTGTTTTTTTGGCATTTATTTTCAATTTTACTAAGTATATAATATATAATTGTGTTATTTTGTATTTTTGGGGGGAATGTCATGGAGCTTTCGAAGCTCATTTATTTATGTATTGTTGCCTTATACATATTCTTTTTTCTGCTTTTCTTAAGATACTTTGTTTGGAAATATTATTCCAGCAAACACTACTGGTCCAAAAGGAAAGTGATTTCAACCTCTGAGCTCGAAGAACTTGCGCGAAAAAAAGCCAGAAGGCTTCCGATGTTCTCCATTCTTGTGCCCGCCCGCGAGGAGGCAGACGTAATCGGAAGGACAATCGAGCACCTCGCACTATTGAACTACCCCAAAAACCTTTTCGAAATAATTGTCATCACCGATGAAAAAGAACTCTCCTCCGGAAAAAGCCATACCACTCAGAAGGTTGTGGAAGATAAAATCCGGGAATTTGCAGCAAGAGGAAATTGTCCCGCATTGAAACATGTCATTGTGCCATATGATTTCGACGGCAATTTTCAGGGAAAATGCACCGGAAAAACGGTGCCTTCCACAAAAGGCCGGGCCTTGAATTACGGGCTTTCATTTGTCGATGCTGAGGCAGACATATGCGGATTCTATGATGCCGAAAGCCATCCGGAACTTGATGTTCTATTGTATATAGCCTGGGACTGGATCCAATCGGAAAATCGCAGCCGCATCTGGCAGGGACCAGTTTTTCAGGTCAGAAATTTCTTTTATCTGAGCCCCATAACCAAGATTGCCTCCCTCTACCAGGCCCTATCTCATGAATGGTATATGCCCGTCCTCATGAAAATGCTGCCTTTCGTGGGTGGAACCAATTTATTCATCGATTCGAAGCTGCTGGCAAAGATTAAAGGATTTGACTGCAAGGCCCTAACCGAAGATTTGGAAATAGGCGTGAGGGCATATCTTGCAGAAAATGCTTGGCCCGAATACTTTCCCTACATAAGCACTGAACAGACACCGCAAACCTATTGGGCTTTCTTTCGGCAGCGCTTGCGCTGGGCTGCCGGCCATATTCAGGTCATCGAAAAATTTAAGAACGCTCCTGAATACAGCGGCCCGAAAAAAACGAGGCTTATAAAAACGCTTCTTTTAAAAGGCGAAGTGGAGTGGATTTTATACCAACTGGCGGTGCTGGTGCCCCTGGCGGTGATATGGTTATCCTATAAAGGCATGATAGACCCTTCGGTACTGCCCGAGGGTTTCCGCGCTTTTCTAAAATCCCTCGTTTTTATTTATTTCGGGTTCACTTATTACCTTTATATCGCAAAATACTATCAATTCATGGCAAAGCGCGGTCTTGCAAGCACTCTGCTCGCCCTTATATCGCTTTTGATCCTGCCGGCGGCTGGATTTCTCCTGCCTCTGCCATATACCGGAGCATTGGTATTAAGGGCTTTAAACAGCCAGCCCCGTGGATGGATAAAAACTCCCCGGACAAGGGAAATAGCGGAATTCAGCATGAAAAAGGCATAACCCCGGCAATCCGGGGTTTTTTACATGTACCGCTTTTTTCAATAATTTCGGGAATCTTATCTCTTACAAGCTTATGATATTTTATAACATTCATCGGCAGGATTACTCCTTAAGGTTGGTTAATCGGAGAAGTTTATAACTATATTTTAAAATATGTTAATAAAAAAATAAAGATCTAGTGGGTGAATCTTTTTTACTATTGCGAATATAAAACTCCGGCAGGAATACGGCATATTATGTCGTATATTAATATCATATTTATATAAAAATATTCGTATTATGAAATGGAGCGTGGCATATGGACATCAAAGATTTAATGGCAGCTATAGGTGTTATTATCAACGGTTTGCCGCAGGGTATTTTGGCTTTATCATTCGGTTTTGCTTCTCTCCCCACAGCATTGGCTTTTGTCATCGGCGCGGCAGGAGCGGGTATCTTCAAACTGGTTTCCCCCATATCTTTTCAGGCGGAGACCATCACCCTTGCGGGGACTATGGGAGCCAACCTTCGGGAAAGGCTTTCCATGATTTTTTTCGGCGGCGCTATCATGACGGTAATTTCTCTATTTGGAATGAACCAGTTCATCATCAATTCAATAGGGCCTGTCATTACCAACGGGATGATGGCAGGAGTCGGGATTATGCTTTCATGGGTAGCTATCAATATGGTCAAGAAAAACAATACGGTGGGTCTTGCATCCATTGCTTCAGCATTTATAGTGTACGTTTTTTCGAAAGACCTCGTGTACACAATAGTAGTATCGGTTATAATTTCGAGCATAACGGGATTTATCACAAAGAGCCCCACGATATCATGCGACAGCGTCAAAGAGGGATTTGTGCTTCAGAAGTTCATTATTAATCCTTCCGTAATACGAGGCGCGCTGGCAATGGTCTGTCTGAACATCGGAGCCAATATAGCCTTCGGCAATATAACCGGTTCCATGTCGAACACCCCTGTAAATATAGACCACCTGGCCGTGGTAAGCAGCCTGGCGGATATGGGTTCGTCCCTTTTCGGCGGAAGCCCGGTGGAATCCATCATCTCGGCGACCGGCGCCGCACCCCACCCCGTGATTTCCGGCGTCATCATGATGAGCCTCATGGCTATAATACTGGCCGCAGGATTGCTGCCCAAAATCGGCAAATACGTTCCTATGGAATCAATTTCCGGATTTTTGCTGGTTCTGGGCGCTATCGTGACGGTCCCAGTCAATGCAAAACTTGCTATGGAAGATCCTTTAGTCGGAGGAGTAACCGCAGTGGTTACGGCCACCACCGATCCCTTTACAGGTATGGTGGCGGGAATGATTATAAAGCTTTTAAAACCAATTGCAGGATTCTAGCGGTTGATTCTTTTAAAGCTTTATGCATCGCATGCTGCCGCAACAGTTATGAAAAGGAGGCTTTTTAATTGGAAAAATACACTCTTGAATTACTTGGTTTAAAGCGGGAGCTTCCAATCATCGAAGTGGCGCCCGGCTTGAAAATAGCGTCCTTTGTAATTCTCGGGGATACGGAATTGGTTTCACTCGCCGCTCAGGAGATAGTGCGGCGCCTCCCTCCAATCGATATGGTGGTATCGGCCGAAGCCAAAGGCATCCCCCTCGTTCATGAGGTGTCAAGGCTTCTAGGTAAGAAATACATTGTGGCTAGAAAAAGCATCAAGCCATACATGGCTTCTCCGGTTACAGAAGAGGTTGTTTCAATAACCACTCAAAAAAAACAGCTTCTCGTTTTGAACGGAGAAGATGCTGAAAAAATCAATGGGAAGAGTATAGCGCTGATCGATGATGTGATAAGCACCGGTTCATCCATCGCGGCCCTAGAACGCCTTGTAACAAAAGCCGGCGGCCATGTGGCGGCAAAAGCCGCAATTCTGGCGGAAGGCGATGCAGCCTTTCGGGAAGATTTGATTTTCCTCGGAGTGCTTCCTCTATTCAAAAGTTGATTTTTTCAAATTAGAAATTCAAAAGCCCCGCAAATCCTTGCGGGGCTTGGTTTTCATCTGGAGCTGATGGAGGGATTCGAACCCTCGGCCTGCGCATTACGAGTGCGCTGCTCTACCCCTGAGCCACATCAGCACACATATATATTTTAACCCGTTTGATGCGAATAGTCAATAACTCTGCAATACACTTCTTTTCTCACATACAACCGAGGTTTTGCCCAATCGGCCAATCAATTTTTTGCCATGCTTACACTCTCATCTTGGGAAAAGGATTCTGCGCAAAATATTTTTTATATAGCTTCATTAGAAAATAATCCAGGCCATAATAGCCTGCATTCATACCAGCCAGTATGAGCATTATCGCTGCGGTGTACATCAGGCCATTGGCAGATGCAGTGCCCGCAAGAAGATAGTTCAGGTTCATAAAAGCGCCTCCCAGGGCTGCCAGAACGGTGAAAGCTCCCAACAAGAGCCCCACACCGGCAAGAAGTTCTCCGTAGGTGATTAAAAACGAAAATAGTCTTTCCCTATGCCCTTTTAAAAGTTCAATTATGAAATTTCTGTACCATACATATTGTGTAAGCGGTTCTGCCACGGGCTGAAATGCTTCATTCACTCCCGCCACTTTCATCCAGAATCCTTTGATAGCTTCTCCCGCCCTGGAGCCAACCCATGCTCCGGCAGCATCCGTAAGCTTTTGGTATCCGGCATTGAACCACTGAATCCCCAGCCAAACTCTCAAAACGAGCCATACAGGCCTTAATATCTTATATTGAAATAATCTCGCTACCAAGCGTATTTCCTCCCATTTTTTATATGCAATACTTTCCTGAAACATCAATTAAAGAAAATCTGCCTGTTTTTTATGATTGTTTAATTGCTTAGCCAATATAAGAAAGCCTTTTTATATTTTAACCAGAGCATAAAGATTTATTTATCATGGAAAAGCGGCAGGTTGCGTTTGTATTTGTATTTGAATTTGATTCAATATAGATTATCATTCTCATATGAGAATGTAAATTTTTTTTATTAAAAAGAGGAAAAAAATAAAGATATGTCGAATATTAATATATATTGCTCATCTATGATGAGGAGGTGGGAAAAATGTAGCTTAACAATATAACAATTATTAAACCAAATAAAAAAACATAAGGAGGAAAAACATGACTCTCGCACACTGGATTTATGCTTTGGGAACTCTTGTTGTCGTTTTGACCATGATTTTTCGGCGTAATGTTCTTATTCCGTGTATCGTTTCCACTTTTTTGATCGGCTTCTTATTTAAGGGTTCTCTGGTAGGCGCTGTAACCACTGTGTTCAATGCCAATATAGCGGCTCTTTCGGAATTGGGCAGCATCTTTGTTATAATAGGCCTCATGGTGGCAATGTTAAAATCCCTCAGCGTAACCGGAGCGGACGAATTGCTGGTGGCACCGCTAAAAAAGCTTATGGTATCGCCATTGATAAGTTACATCGTAATTATTGTTTCCACATATGTAATTTCTCTTTTCTTCTGGCCGACACCCGCGGTACCATTGATTGGCGCTTTGCTCGTTCCGGCTGCGGTTAAAGCCGGTTTGCCTCCTATGGCGGGTGCCGTGGCCCTCGCTCTTGCAGGTCAGGGAATGGCACTTTCTGGAGATATGGTGATTCAAGGCGCTCCCGGTCTTTCAGCCAAAGCCGCCGGAATACCGGTTCCGCTGGTAACCAGCCATGTAGCAATTCTTTCTCTGACAACGGGTATAGTAGCCATTATTATTGCTTACTTTATGATGCAAAAAGATATCGCACGGTTTCAGTCAGAAGGCGTTAGGGAAGTCGCCGCTTCCGACGATCTGCACCCCGCCATGCAGGTCCAGGCCAGGGAAAAGAAAGGCGAAGCTTACGCTCCTTTCCTTGTATGGCTTTTAATATTATCCATGGCGGCAGTGGTATTTGCAATGTTTGCCTTTGATATAAAGGGAGGAGATGCATCGGCCCTCCTGGGCGGGACCGCCATTCTCATCATGACGGTGGCAACGCTGCTCGTCGAAGGCGTACAGGGGCTCGATAAGATTGCGGATCATTTGACCGACGGTCTGGTATTCGCCTTCAAGGTAATGGGTCAGATACTCCCAATTGCAGGGTTCTTCTTCCTGGGAAATCCCGAAGCAGTGGTGAAAATAATGGGCGAAGGGGCGCCCGGCTACCTTTTCGATATCGGCAAAATGCTGGCTCAGGCCATTCCTCCGCAGGGATTCCTGTCGGCCTTCGGAATGCTGATACTGGGCATCATTACCGGCCTGGATGGCTCCGGTTTTTCAGGTCTTCCCATGACAGGGACTCTGGCCGGTGCCATGGCCGGAGGAAATCAGGCCGTAGCCGCAACTCTTGCTTCCATCGGGCAAATCGGCGCCATATGGTCAGGCGGAGGCACCATCATAGCATGGAGCTCTCTGGTGGCTGTCGCAGGCATTGTAGGCGTGCCCGTGCTGGAGCTGGTGAGAAAGAATTTTATTCCTGTAGTCATAGGCATGATTGTATCGACAATCGTAGGAGTGCTGTTTTTGATGTAAATTTGCAAAAAGCGGGGTCATCCCCGCTTTTTTGCGTCTTATGCTATTGTTTTTGTAATAATAACCACCGCTTTCGCTGCAAGCAAAAATATTAATTGGCTGAGCAGGGTGCCGAGAATTTTGCCGCCTACCAGGAACGCCACCATTGTATTGGCTTCTTTTCTTTCTCTCAATCCCTGAAGCGTTTGGTCCGTTATAATCGCCGCTTGAGGGTCCACCACAACGGCCAGGAGTATGGTTGCGGCGCCATTTATAATCCCCGAAAGCTGACTCGCAGTTATCCTGTATTGCGGCACCAGCGCTCCTGCATATATGGCTGCAAGCACTCCTATGGTGGATATGGAGGTTATGATAAGGTTCAAAACCAGGAACGTGGGCGGTATTTTCTCCGGTGTCAATTCTCTAAGCAGCGACAATGCCGGTTTTTTGATGCTTTTTCTTATTTTTTGCATTGGATTCTGAAATATTACCATGCCCAGCAGTTGCGGTATGGAACCCGCGGTCTCAAGCTTCAATATCCCTTTGGAAAAAATTACCACAAAACTCGGTATGAGAGCAGCCCCCAGAATGCTGCCCATGGTCGCCGCGGCTATTATCCATCGGAAATCATGCAGCAAAAATACGGTGTCCCCTTCATTTATAGCCCTGTCCACTATGCTTCCGAGCAGCGGCGCCTGTATCATATTAGCGGTTCTGGACACGAGTACGATGATATTAAAAAGAGAGATAGCCATGGCAAGCCTTTTAGTCCTGATTCCCGCCAGTCTCACCGAATAAGAGAGAGTGTCAACCATATGGATGGTTGCTGTAAAAAGTATTACAATCAACAATCTTTCCATACTCTACCCCATTTCCAAATGTTCGGCAAAGTGCTCCAATTCTTTTCCCCTCTGCATATTATATAACCGGTTATGCCAATTATCAAGAATAAGCATGAAATCTTAAAAGAGAATCAATACGGGGCAAGTCTTTTTTTGTCGGAGCTGTTATAACCTATGATGAACAGGCTCAGGAATCAACTTTTCTTATACCACCAACGGAGTGCGCATATCGTATGGTTTGAAGATGCCCGCAGTTTTTCCGCAAAACTAGTTGTTGTCAATGAATACAACCTGGGAGGCATAGCTGTATGGCGCCTGGGTCAGGAAGACCAGAGGGTTTGGAGCATAATAGCGTATTTATAAAAAATAGTCGAAAAGGCAGTGCGTAAAAGCGCTGCCTTTTCAACTATTTTTTGTTTATTTCCACCCACATGAGCTTTTTAATATAATCGGCATACAATTCGGCTCTATCTTTATGATTAAAATTTATATTCATCTCCTGCTTGAATTTTTCCAGAAAATCGTCAATGCCTTCCTCGTCTAAAATAGGAAGCTCCATCATATTTTCCACCCCATTTAATTATTGGCTAAAAAAATTCACATCATTACATAATATTAAAAAAAACGGCTAATGGATACTACCACAGCCGTTTTTTTCGAAAGAAAAGCATAATGTGCCCCTCCTTCCCAAAATAGTGTGATAGCGCTCCACCTAAGGCTCGGGAACCTTAAGTGACAGTCCTGCACCTGTTCGATGCAGGCCCAGCCCTTTCGCCCGCCGGCATATGGGCTTCGGCGGTGGCCCCCTTCGCCTTTTTCATCGGCTGCCGCCTCAAAAGGTTACTCATGGCGCACCGCGCCTCTACCGCACCTCTAACGAGGCAAGGTATGTTATTTTTTAAATTATTTATTTTATTTTATATTGATGAGCGGCGTTTGTCAACTGAATTATTTTTCCATATTTAGCGAGCTTCATCTGATTATTTTTTCCATTCCGCCCATGTAATCTCGCAAAACCTCGGGTATCTTCACGGAGCCGTCGGCCTGCTGGTAATTCTCCAGTATGGCCGCTGTGGTCCGGCCAACAGCCAAGCCGGAACCGTTCAATGTATGAACAAACTGCGGCTTTGCTCCCTTTGCCGGCCGATACTGTATTCTTGCCCTTCTGGCTTGATAATCCTTGAAATTGCTGCAGGAGGAAATCTCAACATAACGGTTGTAGCTGGGCATCCAAACTTCAATGTCATAGGTTTTTGCCGATGAAAAGCCCAGGTCACCGGTGCAGAGGGCTACTACACGATATGGAAGCCCCAGCAATTGCAAAACTTCCTCTGCATCTTTCGTCAATTTTTCCAGTTCATCCATGGAAGTCTCCGGCTCGGTGAACTTTACCAGTTCAACTTTGTTGAACTGGTGCTGTCTAATGAGACCCCGGGTGTCCCTTCCCGCTGAACCGGCTTCAGCTCTGAAACAACCGCTATAGGCCACATAGTAAATGGGCAGGGCATCTTTATCCAGAATCTCTTCCCGGTGCAGATTAGTCACCGGCACCTCTGCCGTGGGGATGAGGAAATAGTCCGTATTGTTGAACAGCTTGAACGCATCTTCTTCGAATTTGGGAAGCTGCCCTGTGCCCGTCATGCTGTCTCTGTTTACTATGAACGGAGGAAATATCTCTGTATAACCGTGTTTTTCTATGTGGAGGTTGAGCATGAAATTAATGAGGGCTCTTTCCAGGCGGGCACCCGCCCCCTTATATACCGTAAATCTGGACCCCGTCACTTTCCCCGCTCTGTTGAAATCCAAGATGTCCAGGGCCTCGCCTATATCCCAGTGAGCTTTGAAATCAAAATCAAAGGCCCTGGGAATCCCCCATCTGCGCACCTCAACGTTGTCTGCATCGCTTCTACCAACCGGCACCGAGCCGTCTGGAATGTTTGGTATTGTAAGAAGAATCTTCTGGAGTTCTGCCTCCAGAGCGTTTATTTTGTCATCCATTTCCTTGATGTTCTGGGATACTTGCCTCATTTTGAGGATGAGGTCATCGACGTTTTCACCCGTCTTTTTCCTTCTTGCTATTTCCTCTGACTCCTGATTTCTAATGTTTTTGAGCTTTTCGACCTCGAAGAGCAGGTTTCGCTTTTCTTCATCCATTTTCATAAAATCGTCGAATGCAGCTCCTATGCCCCTTTTTTTGAGGGCCTCTTTCACTATTTCCGGATTCTGGCGTATAAATTTAATATCCAGCACGAGTTTCATCCTCCTTATAAGCTTTTATTTTTTGCTTAAAAAATCCTCCTGCCCCGTAAGGGGCGGAGGATTCCGCGTTGCCACCCTAATTTATATCTTTTCGTCGTAACGGGAAATTGCCCGGCGTCTCTTCAAAAACGCTGCTTCGGGGCGGAATTCGGCAAGGTTTTTGCCCGCTTGCACCCGCCGCAGGCTCTCTTAAAAAAACCGCTGCCTACTTTTCCCCTGCATTGCATTTTGCAATATCATATTTATACTATGTTATGCTCATATTATATCCAATAATTTTCAGAAAATCAAGGGTTTGCTGCAGAATTCATGCCTGATAGCAAAAGAATCGTCTATTCATCCGAAATATAAACCGTTGTAGAAAATGTGTATTCGGATATAATGGCTTTCAAAAATGTATTGGTATTGGCAGCAATAATATTAAAGTGATATAATATTAATCATTAAAAATGTGTCATTATCTTTCTTCATTCTTTATGTTTGATAATAATCGCAAAAAAGTTAATGCGAGTTTAAAACTGCATTCTTTTGCTTTTTTATCGACTTTCCGGTAATTGCAATAAATGATAAAGAAAAGTATTTAGGGGGAATTCAATTGAAAATTGGCAAGGTTCCACCAGAAATATTGAAAAAAGCCGTATATCCCTTTCTCGGCAAAAGCAGGAGGGAAGTCCTTATCCATTCTTCCTTCGGAGAGGACTGCAGCATTATAGATTTCGGCGAGCATGTGGCGGTGGTATCCTCTGACCCCATAACCGGTGCGGATAAAAACAGCGGCTATCTTTCCGTGTTCGTTTGCTGCAATGATATAGCTGCCTGCGGCGCCGAACCCATCGGAATCCTTGCAACCCTCCTCTTGCCTCCGAATACGGCCGACGATGCTTTGAAAGAATTGATGGAAGGCATCCATAGTGCCGCTGAAAGAATAGGCATAGAAGTGCTGGGGGGCCATAGCGAGGTTACTCCGGCGGTAACGAAACCTGTTATTTCTTCCACAGCCATAGGAATCGCAAAAAAGCAGGAATATGTCACTTCTTCCGGCGCAAAACCCGGCGACGTTGTCATAGTGACAAAGGCTTTGGGCCTTGAAGGAACAGCTATTCTGGCGTCGGATTTCGAAGATGTCTTGAAAGCCCGAATACCTCCTGAAAAATTACATAAAGCACAGGGTTTTATCGATAAAATAAGCGTCATTCATGACGGCCTTACGGCCGCCAGGGCAGGTGTGACGGCCATGCATGACATAACGGAGGGCGGCCTCTTTGGAGCGTGTTACGAAGTGGCCGAAGCTTCCGGCACAGGAGTGGAGCTTTATGCCGAAAAGCTCCCTGTTTTACCGGAAACCGCCGCCATATGCGACTTTTTCGGCATCGATCCTCTCGGCCTCATCTCAAGCGGTTCCATGCTCATATGCACAAATAACGGCGAAAAGGTAATCAAAGCCCTTAATGAAAAGGGCATTACTGCAACTATAATCGGTAAAATTACTGCGGATAAAAGCAAAATTCTGGTTTCTGGCGGGTCGGGCTCCCCATTTAAACCGCTGGAGCGCGATGAGCTGTTCAGGGCCATCGAAACGGGGATGCGATTGCGATCAGCCAAAAAGTAAAAGGAAAAGGCCGGTATTCCGGCCTTTAGTCCTTCCTTACCATTATATTTCTCGAAATCGACTCATCCGCTGCGATTTTTGTATTTCCAACTTTAAACACGAATGATGGAAACTTCTGCAATAATTTCACTTTCATTCCCGGCAGCACTCCCAGAGCCAAAAGCTTGCTCATTTTCTTTTTGTCCTTTGCCTCTATGCCCGCGATTATCGCCTTCTCCCCGACTTCCAGTTCCACAAGGGAAATTCCGTTTTCGTCCAATGCCTTCATACGACCTTCTCCTTCCCAAACAGTTTCCTGAAGAACCCGCTTGGCTTTACCATCTCAAATCCGCATCGGGGGCACTTGATTTTTCCGCAGCGCCCGCTCATGGGACATCCTCTGCAGGAAGCCGAGTCCAGCGATTTTTCATCAAACTCGAATCCGCAAAAACTGCATTTCATCATAATGCCACCCCCAGGGTATTCAACATCCAGTTTAGCGCAATACCCGAGATAAAGGCAAAAGGTATTATAAATCCCACGATGGCAAGAGCGGTTTTTATTCCCCTTTCCTTGACCATTATGGAAAACTGGGCGATGCACGGCACAAAAAGTGTGAGAGTGGCCGATGCAACCACCATTTGAACTCCGTTCAGCGCCCCGCTCTTTTGCAAATCATAAAGCCCCGCTGCACCATAATCTCTGCGGAAAAAGCCGAACAGGAATGCTTCGGCAGCTTTTTTCGGCAATCCCATGGAGCTCATAACCGGAGCAAGAGCATTCATAATGAAGTCAAAAAGGCCCGTTATTTTTCCGAACCATATTAATACGCTGGCCAGGATAAACATGGGGACTATTTCGATAAAATACCACTGCATTCGGGAAAAAGTCTTTTCAAGCACGTTGTTTAATTTCGGAATCCTGAGCGGTGGAACTTCCATATAGAAATCCGGTCTTTCTCCCGGCAGGATTTTGGCGCTGAGATAACCTATCAGCAAGAATACCAGAAATATAAATCCCACCCAAACCGCCATGGCATAGGGCCTTCCCGAAAGCAACGCCAGTATCACTCCTAGCTGTGCCGAGCATGGGATTGCCAGCGCCAAAAGAAGCGTTGCTATTATCCTTTCCCTCTTAGTCTCCAGCGTTCTGGAAACAAGAGTAGCCATGGTATCGCATCCGAATCCAAGAGTCATAGGTATCACAGCCCTGCCGTTCAACCCGATGACTTTAAACGTCCGGTCAACCAGAAGAGCCAGCCTGGGAAGATACCCAGAATCTTCAATAATGGAAAATACCAGGAAAAACGTGCCTACAATAGGCAGTATAATAGCGACCGCATACCTGATGCCCAGAGTTATTATGCCGTAATCCAGAGCAAGCAGCTCTTGAACAGGCTTATATGGAATCAGCGAAACCACCAAGCGGTTTATCCAGGGGTTTACGTATGCTTCGAAAATATTTCCCTCTATAAAGTCGACGACAGTTCCTGCGCCGAACTGGCCTACAAACTTATATAATCCGAAATACAGCACGAGCAAGAGAATCGGGATGCCCGTCAAAGGCCTGATTGTTATATTATCCAGCCATTGTTCAATGGAAGATTCCTCTTTTTCATGATTTTTTACTACTTCTCTCAGTATTTTCTCCACTTTCCCCTGATGCTCTAGCATTATCAAATACTGAAGCGGTTCCGGACAGGATTCTCGCGTTTTTTTTATTATGCTGTCAATGTCGTCAAAACTTTTTTCTTTTTTCTTTACCAGTGCCTTAATCTCCTCATCATCCTGCAACAGCAATAAGGCGATAGTCCTTTTTGACAGCCGGTAATCCGATTTCAACATGGATTCAATATCGCCGGCGGCCTTTTCTATGTCATTGAAATACCGGTGAAATTTCAGGTTGTGAAATTCAAGCTGCTCTTTTTTTACCATAATCCGCCACCTTTCTTTTGAATTCAGCCATTCCGCGGTTTATGGCCGCAGCCGTCGCCGCGACAGGTATTTCCAAAATCTTACCGAGCTTTTCTATATCCACGAATCGACCCAGTCTTTCAGCTTCATCCATCATATTTACGACCAGCATCAGAGGCAAGCCCGCCTCCTTGAGCTGCAGCGTCAGCGGGAGCATTCTCTCCAGGTTTTTCGCATCCACCACATGAATCACTAAATCGGGATCTTCTTTAAGCAGCAGTGTTCTTGTAACCCTTTCTTCTTCGGTTATTGGAATCAGGGAATACATACCCGGTGTATCAATAACTTCATACATCTCATCTCCGATTTTCCCCGTTCCTCTTGTTATTTCCACGGTAGTGCCGGGATAGTTGGAAACGGTGACATAAGAACCCGTAAGATAATTAAAAATAACGCTCTTGCCCACATTCGGAGTCCCAACCAAAATCAATTTATGCTTTTTTGTCTCACTTCTTTCTTCATTTTTTTTATCAATAAAATTTTTCTTCAGAAAGGAAAATATGCTTTTCCTTGATTTGCAGCAATCCATAACAGCACCTCCATGATAATCATTCTCATTGAACTTGCAAAAAAAAACTTTTTGTGATTATATTATATGATAAATATTCTCATTTGTCAAAGCTTATGAGATTGATTATCATTCATCAGAAGCAAAATTTGCAACTTCTTATGTGTTTCTTGCCTCTTTGCTGCATAATAATATTCATTTTGGTTATCATATAAATGTAACCTTCTCTAGGGGGAGAGCTATGGGGAATATAAATATTATTGCTGAAATTTCCGATATGAAAATAGTCGACTATAAAAACACATTGGCACTTGCAAGTCTAATTGAAGTGCTTATAGAAAAAGGCATAATAGACAAACATGACGTGGCCTTAAAAGCTCGCGAACTCGATAATAGCTGCATCAGCGAATTAAAAAAATCATTTAATAAAAGAGCATTAAAGGCAAAGCGCTCATAATTTCAAAAGGCAGCACATTAGCTGCCTTTTTCATAATAAAAAGAAGTCTCGTTTTTTCGTACATCCTATACAAAGACTTCGTCTTTTTCCTTGAATTCAACATATTTTTTATAAGAAAGGTTCACCAGTGATTTATCCTGGCTGTAAGTAATTTTCAGCATGGCTTCCTGGATTTTATAAAATCCGCCTTCCGTAAATCCGAGTTCACTATTAGGCGTGCATTTATCATTGGATGTCTCCATCAAAAACCAGGTGATTTGATTGCATACGGGCTTTTGTCTCGTGATGGAATAAAATTCGTAGCACGTTTCTCCCACAGGTGAAATTATTTTTGCATTGACACCTGCTTCAACTTTTACTCTGTCTATCGCCACTTCTTGTGCCAGCTTGCCTGGTCTAATAATTCCCTTCGGCAAAACCCATTCTTCTTTATCATTTTTGAGAATAAGCACTCTATCATCGCAAAAAACCACTCCCCCGGCACATATCCTTGTCAGCATGCTTTCTGCCTCCTTTTCTTGTGGATTTTTATTATGCCTTATCTTATTATTTCGACACGTTTTGAAATATTCCTCTTTTGTTTTATGTATTGTTATAAAGTTTAATTCTATCGTGTAAGGCTGATTGTAATTTCATCTCGGCAAATGCAAAACTTATGGTTCCTAAAAAAATATGGAACTTTTTTGTGCTTTTTTCGTCCTTAATATATGGAAGAGGAATTTGAGAAAAGGAGAGGTTTATTTGTGGAGAAAGGTTACATAAACGATGAAGCTTTTTTTGCAGAATTGTGCAACAAATATTTCGAACAGATTTATAATTATTGCAAAAAGCTGGTCAAAAACCAAGAACAATTTATAGACATTGTAGAAGAATGCGCCCAAGATACATTTGTGGAAGCTCGAAAACAAATCTCAAAATTAAAGAACCACCCCAACATTGAAGGATGGTTATATACCACAGCAAGAAATTTAATTAACAATTCGTACAGAAGCATGTATATTAAAAAAAGACATGAGGTTTTCTTTGATGATAATATATCCCGCACTTTAATGACAGATAATGATTTTGAGAGAATTTTTGACGGCAGTATTGATGCGGACATGCTATCCAGGGAAATATTGAAAAAACTTACAGAAAATGAGTTTGAACTGTATACGGATTATTACAAAAGCCATATGTCAATCGTGCAATTATCGCAGAAACACGATGTTTCGGCCACAGCCATAACCACAAGAATTTACCGGCTGAAGAAAAAAATCAGGAAGCTTGTACATGATCATTTTAAAGAAACGGATGAATAAAAAATTTTTTTTAAAAACCCATGTGATTTTCCGGAACTTGTGTAATGTACTATATAGAAAGGAGAATGTTATGGATCAGAAAGTAAATAATCCAAAACCCCCGGACATAAGGACCGACGCAGACATAATCAGGGAAATACTGTCGGAAAAGGAGAGTGATAGCGCTGCTAAAGACAAAATATATAGAATTTTATATGAATCTTCCTTGGCTGATGAAATAAACATGGATACGGATTTAATCAAGGAGTGTGTGGAGACTATCAGGCTGATTGAAGGTGATGAAGAAAAACTTTCCGCAGAAAAGATCAGAGCCATGCGTCAAAAAATTGACCTTAAGTATAAGCAATGGCGCAGAGCTGAACTTAAACGCCGTTTTTCCATAAAATCCGCAGCCGTGATTGCAGCTAGCCTTATTTTGATTTTTTCCGTAACGTGTACAGTAGCAAATGCATTTGGTTATAACCTTATCCAAATAGCGGTCCATTGGGGAAAAGAAACATTCAATATATCCGCTCAAAGACAATCAAGCATGCAGGAAGCCAATAATCAAAACCCGGGCAATATTTCCAAGAGTGCAACCTATTACAGCATTGAAAAGGCTTTTGAGGACATTCATCCAAAGCCTTTGTTGCCGGGATGGCTTCCAGATGGTTTTGCCTTTAAATATGCCGAGAAATTCACCAGAACAGAGGACACCGATATATTGCTATATTATGGCGACAGCGCAAATAGGGTTATCATTTTTGACTTTGTCGTCTATAAGGACAGCGATGAAACAGTAAGAGATACTTCCTTTGAAAAGGATGATAATTTGGTTCAGGTTTATGAAAAAAACAACATCA
This sequence comes from Tepidanaerobacteraceae bacterium, assembly GCA_024655905.1. GTDB lineage: Bacteria > Bacillota > Thermosediminibacteria > Thermosediminibacterales > Tepidanaerobacteraceae > JANLFP01. The sequence continues at coordinate 13,498 of JANLFP010000007.1, read as the reverse complement.
AGCATTATATCCTTAAAAATATCGATCAATATCAGGCTGTGTGGAGCGTTTCGAATGTGGTCTACAATATAAACGGCGACATATCGACAGACGAAATCAAAAAAATTATAGATTCTATGTACGGAGGTTGATAATATGTTATTTATCGGTAAAAAGAAAATAATTGCCATGTTTTTTGTCAGTATGCTATGTATGCTGGTTTTCCCGATTGCTATTTATGCAAATACGGATGATGTTTAATCTCCCCAAGCAAGTGAATATATTCGTTCCACAAGCGTTAATCTGATACCAAGAGATAATGGGGAGCTTTTGGTAGAAAATAAGTTGGGTGCTACAAGAATCGTTGATAAACTCGGGATCATAAGCTTGGAAATTCAAACCAAACGAAATGGCTACTGGCAGTCCATCGCTATTCTAGCAAGGGATGTGTACAGTTACGATACCGGCACTTTTGTTTATGATACCTTATATTATGGAACAGCCGGAACGGAATACCGAAGTTATGTTGAATTTTACGTTGAAAATGACGGAGGGTCGGAAACCAAGATTGTCGTCTCTTCGCCTGTAACTGCAAAATAATATGGGACTACCTCTATCTTTACTGCAATTCACATTTGTAACCGGCCCTAATATGGAAGGCAGATTAAAATTGTTTTTTATCAATCCGTAAAAAATTTTTAAAAAATGTGTGATTTTGGCAATCTAATGTAATGTTATATATGAAGGGATAAATTCTATCATTAGCAAACACTCATCCCTGTTAATTGCATTAGAAATAAAGTATCAAGGAGGTGAATGAACTTGCTCATTTATCAACTCCGGGATCCTCCCCAAAAAGTAATAGTGGATTGGGCAGCCAACCGGGTACTGACCTGACAATCGCGTGCCCCTGTAATGCCGTCCATAACCACTATTATTACTCCATTAAACCATTTTTTTGATTCGTTTTCAACTGCCAAAGACTTGATCTTAAAAAAAATTCAAGGAGGTTTTTCTGATGAGAGCTGGGAAAAAGCTGAGTTTTTTACTCGTGATTGCTTTCTTGGTTAATATATTGTTAACAGGCATGGGTGCATTTGCTGCTGAATCAAACAATGAAGAATTGGTTCCGACTCAATCTTGTGGATACATAAATGATTCCCAGGCTTTGCCACAACCAGAGCTTCAACCGGGAGTAGAGGAGTCATTGAAGGAACATCTTTGCAATATGCGGATGAATTCCCGGATCCAAATGAGTCTGTAGAAGTTTTAAGGAGTTGTATGAATCTGTTAAATTCAGCAAATGAGTTATCAGGATTTGAGGAACTTGTTGAATCATTTCCGGAAAGCCGTCATGTACATAAAGGCCTGGCTACAGCATATTACAATCAATACTTGAAGGATAACGACTTAAGTCATGTGAGTTTAGCATTAGATGAAGCGATAAGAGCATCAAAAATAGGTTTTTCCTATGGAAGAGTTTTGTATATCCCCTGGATTAAAAAGATGGCGCTTGAAGCAGATCGAACTGACGACGCCGGTGATTGGTTTGAAGAAATCTTAAAAGTGGAACCTGATAACTATTCAGTAAATTATCATTATGCAAAATTACTTCAGGAAATAAAAAAAGAACGGGCAGAAACGTATTTTTTAAAAGCTATAGAAGTTCGTCCGATAGGTAATTTTGATGCCAATGTGGGTTATGTTGAGCTTTTATTAGACAATGGCCGCTATCAGGAAGTTCTGGATAACTCCATATTGGAAGGCGAAAGAGCATTTTATATGGATTTTTTGCATGGATATGCCCTGGAAAAACTGGGACAAGGCGAAGAAGCCGTTGATTACTATGAAAAATATGAAGAAATGAGTGAGACCTTCCCTGTACCTGATAAATATAAAATTACTGATAGCCCATATCAAAAAAATATTACCTTTGAACAAGATTTTGTATCCCCACAAGTTGCCAGTGCTCAGGTAAATCTATCTTGGGCAACGGCGTGTGAAGCCGGAGCAGAATCTATCGGAGGAATGCGTATGGTGGCATGGTCAATTCGTCAAAGAGTTAACAGGGGAACAATTCCGAGCTGCTTAAATGTTGATAATTCAGGCAGTACTCTTGATGAAAAATATTCTCATGTCATATGTCAATCTGGTCCTCAGTACGAAGGAGTGCATTGTTCTAGTGGTAATGTAACTTATTGTAACAATGCTAATACTAGGACTGCCACTACGGACCAAGTAGCAAATGATGTATACAATGGTGTTGTTCCGGATCCTTATACAGGATATTGTCCTGATGGCAGTGATTATAAAGGGGATAGGTGCGGTGTTACGGGAACTTGTACTAGTCCTAACAGAACATCGTATACTAATAGAACACCCCATAGTTTTCTCAATTACTCACATACTCCGCCCTCTTGTATGAAGTCTGCGGGAACCGTTTGTGGTAATGGTGGAACAGATAATTATTTTGATTATAGTGATTAGCTTTGTTAATAGCTTGGCAGCTAAGAATCTTAGCTGCCAAGCATTCATTCCGGAGCTGAGGATGTGGTGTCAGCAAGATTATGTATATTTAAGCCGAATAAATTTTTGAATATCTTTTTACCGGGGAGGATGTTTCTATTGTTGAAAAAAACTTTTGTCTTTTCCATGATCGCAATGCTCTTCTTAATCAGTGGATGCAGTAATGCTGCCTCCGAAAGAAATGGTACAGCAGAAAACGACCAAACTGAAAAGGTTTATTTTTCAGAAGTTCAATTTAAAAATCAATCATATATTTCAATAGAGGAAATTAACTTACAGGAAATCAACTCTCTTTTGAATAAAGCCGAAAGAGTATTAACTGACCGAGAGCTATCAAATCTTATCCTTAGAGGAGCTATTAACGAAGATCCTAAAATGTATCTAATACCGGAATCAGAATTAACAATGTTCTACCGGATATCAAAACCTAGGTCGTCTAATGAAGTTCCTATTGTTGCCGCACGGTTTGGTGAAGGTGCAAACGTTACTCGTATTCATGCCATCCTATGGTATCAGGACGGGGAATGGAAATCACAGGCTTATCCCATCTCAAATAATCCAAGTTTAACAAAAAAACGTATGGATATATTTGAAAAATCACCATTTGGCTCAGGCGACTTTATTGAGCTGCGTCAGAAGGATAAATATTTAGCCATTATCGTAAACATGGGCGGGGGAGGAACACATTATGCTCAAGAAGTACAATTATTAAAGCGCAATAACGACAAATGGGAAATAGCTTGGGTCCCTACTTATGATAATTGGGAAATATTATGGGACTCAATTGTTGAATTTAAAAATGGCATACAGGAATTTACCGTCAATCGAACAGATATCAAAGATCCAGAGCATAAATGGACGGAAACATGGAAATTACAAGGCGAACAATATGTTTTAGTATCTACCAACCAGGAGGCACACCAATGAAATGTCTCGCTTCCCTTCTTGGCATCCTGCTTTTGGCCAGATGTGCCGCTAAGCCTGCACAACCTGACCAAGGGATACTAAGGGCCGCATTAAAACTCTAAAGCGGACGAATAGGGACGTACCTAAATTGTCAGCATATGTCTCGTCCCCATTTCAAGATGTTGACGAATAAGGTCCGTCCCCATATGTCCCCACATATGTCCCCATAGTTTATCAAGGCTATCTTACACGACGTAGGATTATTTCTTCATGCTTTGTGACCTCGGCTTCAATCCGGTCCAATTTATCACTATTCTGTTTGTATCCGTCAAATAGAGCTGAAAGTTTCTCACCATGCTCATGCTCAATTTTAACTACGGTTTTTTCAACCTTATCAATTCTTTCGTTAACCTGATTAAATCCGATCTGTATTTCATTATGCATATTTGTCATATCAGATTTCATTCCATCCACATCCATGGTTAGTTTGCTTACTTGGGTAAGCACAAGCTCCAGCAACTCCCTGTCTGATGCATTACCGCTCATGGTTTCATCCTCCCAAGAAATGTTAATCTAAAAATAATTATAACATAAAAACTGATTTTTCGTTATTAGACCTCGATAGCTTTTTACTTATGCTATTTAATGGTTTTAAAAGCTTATACTATACATATTGTGGGATTGCAAGAAAAAAGTGCTCAAAATTGAATGTTTCCAGCACTTTTTTTCTTGCGTTTACTTTATTTATCTGTTAAACTCGGGGGGGAAACACCCGACAGCCTGACGTCCCCATTTGTTCCCGCCCATTTGTTCAAGCCTGACCCCTTTTATTCTTTTTCTTTTATATTTTTCTTTATTTCTTTATTTTTACTTTTGTGATATACTATAAATAAAAGAATTATTGAATAAAGAAAGGGTGTCCTTATGTATAACAAATTCCTCAAGGAGCTTAAGCCTCTAATTATAATTTCGATAATCACTCTTGCATCTATTGCTATTGGTTTTGATGCTAACTTTTCTATTTTTTTCTTTATATACAGTGTTACTTTATTTGTATTGCCAATAAGTATTAAAGATAGCAACTTATCTTTAAGAATGAAATTATTTATAGCTGTAAGTGTTGGTATAGCTAGTGTTTTAGCTATTAATTATTTAATTGGGAGACAAAGAATTTTTTATTTATATATCATCCTTTTCCTCATGGCTATTTCATATAGTACAGCATCTAATTTAAGAAGTAAACGGGATTAGCGTTGAAGCATTATAATTTTTAAGGGACTTTATATTATGATTCCAGTGTAAAAACCCCCGATTTTCCCATCCAATATTAGCCAAATGCAACTTTAAAAACAAAAACTGTTGAAAACGCAATAAAAACTACCAATTTATCATGATTTATGGTATAATACATAGGGACAAAGCCAAATACGAACAATGGTAACCCAAAATCATGATAAATGAGGTGTGAGAAATGTTCAGGGAAAATGTTAACCATCTACAAGACTCATTATTTGAAAGTACCAACTGGATGAATCCCAGGATTAAGGCTAAATTGGACAAATCATGGGCTCCCATATTCTATAAATATGTTTTCTGCAACATTGATGAAAAGCCCTTTGCAGTGCTCTACAGCGATACCGGAAGACCCAACTTCCCGGTAAACATAGCCTTGTCCCTGGAATACATAAAGCACTTAAAAAACTACTCCGATGATGAACTAATCGACAACTTCTACTTCAATTACCTTGTAACTATAGATGAGAAAATTTAATTACAGATACTGGTAATTTATAATTACAATAACTATGCAATATGTTTAAAAACAGCTTCAATAGGGACTTTGTTTTGAGCACTTTGATAAACCCACTGAACCCTTTGCCGTTTGATTTCTTTCCTGATAGAGATGAGACTTTCACCAAGACAGCAAAAAGAACCTGTTCTCATAGTACAGAACAAATACGTTAGCGCTATTAGAAGAAGAATCCTGTCGATTGACTTGGCGGAACGTACTCGGTAAGTATTCAAGCCAAGATTATTCTTGGTCTGCCTGAAAAAAATCTCAATCGGCCAGCGTTTGCTGTAATATTCAAGGATCGTCTGGGTATCTAATTCAGTATCGGTACACAAAAATGCATGTAAGGTACCAGATTTTTTAAATGCGCTTTCATGCCAGCATAGTAAAACTACAGCATTATCTATGTCATTTAAGGCTCCTTCGTATCGATATGCCAAATATGTAGAACCGTTCACTGTAACGGGGTGAACATCGTTCCTTTCAATATATTTTTGAGCAAAATCTTTAATCTGGATACGGATGCCTTGTGGATAGATAATACGGTTGGTTTTTAGTGCACCAATGAGATGATACCCCCTTTTAAAATGAGCGTTAATTACTTTTTCATTAGTATACCAGGAGTCGCACAGACCATAAGCCGGTCCTTTCGGTATTGGATAGGTAGCCACAATTTCACAAATTCTTTCTATCTTGGTTTTGTAGCCTTTTCTGTAACGCTCAACACAATAAGGCAGTATTTTATCATCGCATGAAAGAACCACGGCAAGAAGCTGATGACCCCAAACCTGTTTTCTTTTAAGATGGGACTGATGATAACTCGTTGCTTGAATTGGAGATTTTGCCTGTGACGAAGGCTTGGTCTTTTCTGCAATAGTATCATCAAAAATTGCAAATATAGGAGCAGCTTGATTTTGGGAATAGTGATAAATAACACGAATAACTTCTCTTCTGATGGCTCTCCATGCATATTCCATATTCAAAACACCCTGGCTTAAGAATTTACCAAAAGTAGTTCTATGGCAATTTGCCAAGCTTAAAGTGACAATGTCTTTAACGCTTCCATCATAGCCTTTTTGCACTGACGCGCAAAGAAATTCTGCTATATGATTTAAAACAGGAATAGTGAAGTAAAGTTTAAAATTTAATTTCAAAAGGTAATTGAAAATCGTTGAGTTTTCTGCTATTATTTTCTTATGAGACATTTACTTCACTCCTGTGTATAAGTTTTGTGACGGAACTTATTTATATCACAGAAAGTGAAGTTTGTCTCTATTTTTTTGTATTTTTTCCTTCATGGAATTTATTGGAACCGTTTCTTCTCTTCTATAGCTTGTAAATTATGCAGTAGGAATCCGCGTCCTGGGTGATCTAAACCTGGCGGAAAAAACTCTATATGACTTTAGAGCAAGAGTATATCGCTATCTTGTACAACACCCTGAACAGGAAGATTTAATCTTTGCCTCCTTTTTAAACCTTACCAAAAACTTCATCAAAGAAGCCGGCATATCCACCGAAGAACAGCGCATGGACTCCACCATGTTCATGTCAAACATCAAAAAAGCCGGAAGAATAGCATTAGCCTTTGATGTTTTGGAAAGGGCAGTAAAATCAGTACCTGAAGACATTCTTACACCAAACCTCAAAGAAGTCTTAAAACCCGAATTCAAAACAGACATAATCTACAGAGCAAAACCGTCGGAAAATGAAAGCAAACTGGATATGCTCTTAAATCTATGCTTTGATATAAAGAACATCATAGAAGAAAAAGCTCCTGAAATAAAAGATCCCGATACCTTGAGGATACTCACAAGATTCATATCAGAACAATCCGTATTTGATGAACAAAAAAACAAACTCAAAGCCAAAGACAATAAAAACATACCCACCAACTCCCTGCAGTCGGCCTATGATGAAGATGCCACATACAGGAAAAAGGGAGAAAAGGCCCAAAGCGGATACACACTAACCATTACAGAAACCTGTTCAAAGAACAATCCATTTCAGATGATCACAGACTACAAGACAGATCAAAACATCAAAAGCGATGCAGAAGTAGGTCAGGAAAGAATACCCGTTATCAAAGAAAACACCGACTGCAAACACCTTTATTTTGATGGAGGATACTACTGTCCTGAAGTAATCGAAAAAGGTAAAGAAAATGAAATTGAACTTCACTTCACCAACCTCAACGGCAAAAAACCTCAAAAGACATTATCCATAACACAGTTTGAAATAGATGAATCCACCAACATAATAACAAAATGCCCTGAAGGCATGGCCCCTATCCACACTGGCATCACCAAAGGTCAGACAGTGGCTCATTTTGCTTTGAATATATGCGATGCATGTAAACATAGACAAGACTGTTACTGCAAAAAGCAGAAGAAAGATTATGTAGTCCGTATAAATCTAAAAGCCATAGAAACAGCAAGACAGCGTCAAAAAATCGAAGAATGCCGCAAAGAAAACACCAGCATGAGAGCAGCCATAGAAGGGACCAACTCGGCATTAAAGCGTGGACACCAGCTTGGCAAACTCAAAGTAAGAGGTTTTGTAAAATGTAACATGGTTGTAGGCTTCAAGGTATTAGCCCATAACTTCAAGAGGTTTGCAAATTACATGATAGAGCAGACCAAAAAACTTATGCCTCAAGATACAGGGATAAGTCTGCCTATTTTAAGCCAATAAATGATAAAAGGTCCCGGAAAGGGTAGTAAAATACCGGATATTAGAGGTGAATATAGCAAAAGTTATTCTCGAAGCTAAAAATATTTTCCAGTTTATACCTTGTGAAGTTTTCAAGGTTCGGATAAAGGGGTATAAAAACAGGATTTTTACACTGGAATCAAATTTGATTTCGGTGTAAAAACTAAGTTGGCGGCCGGAGATGGCTAAGCGCACCGTTTAGCGAGGCCGTCGCCGCTCTTGAGTTTAGAACAACACCCACCTTCGGTGGGTACCCGAGGGAAGCAGCGGGCATGGATGCCCGCTGGCCGGCGTCCTGCCTCAGGTGCCGGGCGGCATGCATCCGTGCATGCCGCCCCTGCTTCGCTTGTTCCGGACTTAAGAGCGGCTAAACCTCATTTTATGGTGCCTTTGACCGTTACATATCACCTTCGTTAGGTTTTTTACAGTAAAATCAAATTTCTTAAAATTCAAGTTACAATATATTCGATTTTAAACCAAACTAACAAAGTTAGACGACTTCATTTAAATCTACTCTAAAGGCTCTTTCCCAGTATCATAAAATGGATTTGCAGGAACGGTTATTAAATCACCATCACCATAGAAATATGTATATCTTTGATAGTAAAAATATTCATCGTCTGATCCATATCTAATCTTGACTGTAATTTTAATTTCTTCATACATACCGGCAGTAGCAGTAGCAATAGCAGCTATTACACCTAATGGGCACCATCCAGCGTAAAGTGCTATTAGACCTGCTATTACTACCCACCTGTTTTAATAGTTGCTATTGTGCTAGTTTGCCATGGCCCCCAATCAATACTGCTACTAGATGTCAAAGCTGCCTTTAAGGCATCAACATCAAGTTCATTAATATTCCTATGATTATTACCGGAAATTACATTTCCATCTAAATAAGTTTTTCCAGCATAATCTATAAGTGTATGAATAATTGTTCCATCAGGTGATTTAATATTTACAGTAACTTTGTCTTCTTTAACAATTCTTTCAAAAATGACACCTAGTTCTTTAGATGCATATGTTTCCTTAGTTGAAATTTCACTAGCAAATGAGTTGAATGGAATACAACTTATTATCAGACTAACAATTACCAAAGATGTCAATAGCTTTTTCTTTAATTTTCTCATATTCTAAAAACTCCTTTTGTAATGTATTAAGGTTAATAAAGGTAACCTTTAAACCTTTAACTTCATATCTATAATATGATATTTTCTATATTGTCAACTATATTTTTCGAATCCAAAACCATGATTTTCTGCATCCCTATGTTAAGAATCAACCGGAGATATTAACTTTAAAGATAATCGCCCAACGGAACCACCCTCTTTCCCTAAATTTTTCCCTCTACTATATAAAATTACATTCACATCTAAAAATAGCAACCCCTTTACAAAAAAAATAAAAAAATATTTAAGCTTTTAAAATTCGTTTAATATGGCATGAATTTAATCGTCCTTCATTTTCCAATACTCATCCTTTAAATACTCTTTTCTCAAATTCTCCAATGCTCTTTGTTTTAACTTATGCACTGCTTGATGGGATATCCCCATCTTCTTTGCCGTTTCGGCTTCGGAGTAGCCTGATAAAATTGTATATACTACTGTCATTTTCTGCTTTTTCGGCAGCCTTGTGAATGGCATATATCAGTCTTTCTATTAGCTCCTGTGTGAAGTCATCATCATGCTCCATTTGATAACTGGTGACGAATAGGGACGAATAGGGACGTACCTAAATTGTCAGCATATGTCTCGTCCCCATTTCAAGATGTTGACGAATAAGGTCCGTCCCCATATGAGGCGCTTTTAGAAAATGACGGAGGGTCAGAAACCAAGATTGTCGTTTCTTCCCCTGTAACTGCAAAATAAATCTTGCTACCGGAAAAACCGTAATATCATCTAATGAACGATAATACGGCTTCCCTTACGTTTTATAAGAAAATTTAATCGGTTACTTTCTTTAAAATTTATACCTCTCTCTTTACTACAAGCCAGATTTGTAACCGGCCAATATGTAAGAAAAAGCCAAAATTGTTTTTTATAGCGATCCTTAAAAAAAATTTTTAAAAAATGTGTGATTTTGGCAATCCAATGCAATGTTATAAATGAAGGGATAAATTTATAATTTGGCAAACACTCATCCCTTTGAATTGCATTAGAAATAAAGTGATAGAGGGAGGTGACGCCTGTTGATTTTTTAACCATTATCCCGGGAGCCCCCGCAAACAAAAAAGTAATAGTGGATTTGGCAGCCAGCCGGGTACCGACCCCACAATCACGTGCCCCTGTAATGCCGCCCATAATCACTATTACAACTCCATTAAACCATTTTTTGGGTTCGTATTCAAGTGAAAAAATTTCATCTTAAAAATTACAGGAGGAAACCGATATGAAAAAAACAGTCAATTTTCTTATTATGGTCACTATAATAATCTGCCTTTGTACAATGGCCTTTGCTGCTACTTTTGATGTTGAATATGATATGGATTCTTCGGACGGTAAAGGAGCAAGGGATAACCCCCCTGCGGATTATACCCAAGAAGATGCCATGCAGACAGAAAGAGAGGCAAAAGAAAAAGACGCCCAAATACTCAAGTGGATGGAGGAAAACAGGGGACAAAGAACGAAGGGAATTGACGATGTTGAACGCTATACCATTCGTGTATCATATTTGCCCCAGGAAACGACTTATTGGTGCGGACCGGCCAGTGTGCAGCAGAGCTTGAGCTTCCACAAACGCGAGAGTGATTCTTCAGAAAAACTTCCAAGTCAATCGACCTTAGCCAAGAAATCCAATACCACGAAAGAGGGCGCCTGGACTGAAAGTCTTAAAAAAGCCATAAATGCATACGCAAAGACATACGATTTTGGCAAATACGTAGCAGCCGATATTGATGGTTCCAAAGATCTCTTGGAACGCAGAATCATATCTTCACTGTCTAATCGTTCGAGCGCTCCCATATTATTGATCGAAAGAAGTGAACTATCAAGATATGAAGGAAAAGGAGGTCACCATTATGTGACCGTATCAGGATATTACTATGAATACGCCACCGGAGAGAAGAGGATCAGAGATGTGGACCCTGACTGGAGAGAAGAAAAATATGGTGGTTCCAGATGGGATCCTCTAAATGAGATATTTGATGCGGTTTGTGCAGTGGAAGACAGTGGTAGTGGCAACAAAGTTATGCTTTATTGAAAAAACATTTATAACAATGGACAGGGGGAGTTTGACGGCTTTACCGTCAAACTCCGCCCAATAGTTTGGGAGGTAAATATGAAAAAGAACTTGATTACTCCTATCCTGATGCTGGCAATGTCAATAATACTGGTTTCGGTCTTGCTTATAAAAACATACCCCGGCAAAACCGGTTTAAAAACAGCCGGCAGCGATGATTCGCATAAAGAGGTCACGGGATATCAGGTAAAAAAAATAACATTTCCTTTCCGGCACTTCATCACACCGCAATTGGAAGGCGATAAGATATACGCCTGCATTTCCGACGACAAAAAACACGGTTCTCTAAATAAACTCATAGAATACGACATCAAAACTGGGGATTACAAAGTCCTGTTTGAAACGGAATTCTCGCCATCTGCCCTGCAAAACCTTATGATGAACGAAAAGTGGATGATATGGCTGGATGCCACCATGGACTTGGGACAAATTAAAGTTTACAGGAAAAGGCGCCAGGATAACGATATCAAAGTTATATATCAAATGAACTCCAACTTTGAAAATCTTGATACGCCCTATCTGTACAAAGATTATGTATGCTGGGCGACGTATGATGGCGAAAAGAAAGTGGCGAGACTTAAACTATACAACCTTGAGACCGACGCGATGGAAGACATCTATGAGTTTAAATTCCCCTCATACTACAACGCCTATCCCGAGATGAACGACGGCAAGCTTGTGTTTACCGACCATGTGGATGACAAGGGAATTTACCTGGTGCTGGATTTGGAAAGCAGAAAATTGGATACATACGAATCCAAGTTCAATTACCCGGCCTTTGCTTCTTTCAGCCGCAACAAGATTTTTTCGGATAACATGGATAACTATAGAATTTGGGGTAATACAAATTTCGGGGTATATGACATAAACACAGGGGAATACACGCAAATCAAACCGCAGTTGCCTGATTCCAAGGCAAAGTATTTAGAGATTTTCACTTTCAGGGTCAAGGATAATGTAATGGCAATAGATTTCTATGTCCGCGGTAATGAAGACAGAGCAAAATATATAGAACTATATAGGGTTAGCGATGACGGCATCAAGAAGATAGGCGATACTCTCCGGATAGAAGGCTTAAGACACTTCGACTTTTCACCGGGGGGAGAATTGCTGATAGGTGCCGAATCTGGCGCCGATTCCGGCAAGGATACTTCGGAACTTTATATCGTCAGCTTTGATTGAGTTGATAAACTCGGGATTATATCCTTGCAGATTCAAACCAAAAAGAAATGGTTACTGGCGATCTGTATATACGCTGGTAACCGATGATTATCGCTACAATACTGGCACTTATATTTATGATACCTACTATTATGGAACAGCCGGAACGGAATATCGAAGCTATGTTGAATTTTACGTTGAAAATGACGGAGGGTCGGAAACCAGGATTGTCGTTTCTTCCCCTGTAATTGCAAAATAAATCTTGCTACCGATCTCTTTACTATAATTCACATTGTAACCGTCCCAATATGGAAGGGAAAACAAAATTGTCTTTTATACCGATCCTTAAAAATTTTAAAAAAGGTGTGATTTTGGCAATCCAATGCAATGTTATAAATGAAGGGATAAATTTATAATTTGGCAAACACTCATCCCTTTGAATTGCATTAGAAATAAAGTGATAGAGGGAGGTGACGCCTGTTGATTTTTTAACCATTATCCCGGGAGCCCTCGCAAACAAAAAAGTAATAGTGGATTTGGCAGCCAACCGGGTACCGACCCCACAATCACGTGCCCCTGTAATGCCGCCCATAACCACTATTACAACTCTATTAAATCATTTTTTGGGTTCGTTTTCAACTGCCAAAGATTTGATTCAAAAAAATAAAGGAGAGGAAGATTATTGATGAAAAAATATATTTGTATACTTCTATGCATAACGGTGATTATAGGTATGGGTTTAATATCAACAGCATTTGCCGCTGAAAAATCTCAAAAAGAAAAATACTATGCTCAGTATGAGAAAATCGTTGAGGAAGCAGAGCAGCAGTACAATATAGAATTAACGTTGCAGCCTATCGATAAGTTTGATGAGAATAACATGCTGACACCGGAGGAATTCAAGGCATCTGTAGTTAAAAATTGCGAGGAGCTGAACAATATCCCATTTTCATTTCACCGCATTTGATACCGCATTTGAACCTGACGCCACCAGATCTAACCCAAAAGTTTCGGTGGTTGTTGACGACTATGACACGAATGTAATCGATGGTGGACGTACACATGTTATTACGGCCTCTCTCACTTTAACCGTTGATTGAATACACGGGCATACAAATAAAGGGTATGGAAATAAAAATGGCTCCCCGAGTAGGATTCGAACCTACGACCCTCCGGTTAACAGCCGGA
>JANLFP010000006.1:185716-215774 GCA_024655905.1 Tepidanaerobacteraceae bacterium | reverse complement strand
AAAAAAACTCAAATATTTTTTTAATTTTTTTCAAAAGAGGTTGTTATTTTAGGGCTTAGATGTACTTTTATATAGTAGAAGGGAAAAATTTAGGGGAAAGAAGGGGGTTCCGTTGAATGATTATCTTTAAAGTTAATATCTCCGGTTGATTTTAAAAATAATAATATAATTATTGGGAGGGAAAAGTCATGAAATATAAAGTGCCTATTTTAATGCTACTGTTTATTTTTAGCACAATGTCAGTTGCTTTTGCAACACCTACTTATTTTCGACAAAATCCCAGTTCTTCTGATGATTATGGTGGAGCATGGGTAGAAGATATTTCTAGCTCTATTAAATCTGAGATTGCGAGTACCGGTTGTAATATTTCATGTATGGCTATGGATTTTAAGACATGGGGTTTTAAGACAGTTGATTCATTTTATGATGAGAGAACAGGTGAGACTATCGCTCATGCAAATGCAGACCCCTATGTAGTATATAAGCTTAATAACAACGACACTTATGTATCTGACTATTATGCTCTTTGCAAGAAATTCGGCACAACCTTTAACAGGATAGTAGAATTTGCTTCGAATGCTACCGATCAGACAAAAGCCCAGCTTACCGACGCATGGCTTGATGACGGCTATTACCCAATTGGCAGGATTTTAAAACCCGGAACTACAAATCATTACCACTCAATTTTATTCATTTATAGTTCACTTCCAGGGCCTTACAATATAAACAGTATACAAAATTTAAATAACGTATATACATCTGAAGCTATAGGAGATGATAAAAATGAAATAAATGATGCTACAGAACTCAATAAAAAACTAGATGGAAATGTCGTTATACAAGCTTATGAATCAAATTTTAAAATTCACGATCCTTATGTAGGTTCAAACAGCGGAGGACCAAATATATATTTTGATGATAACATATATGGTAAGGGCCTTAGTATCCTGAAAAAACTGCTTATAATTAATAAACCATAACAAGAGGGGCTTTTGCCCCTCTTGTGAGGAGAGATTTAATATGGGAAGAGGAAAAAAGTTTTTTATTATTAGCATTGGAGTTTTATTGACATTATGTTTTATTTACAGGCTTGAGTTTTATAAAAGTATTCCATCCGGGCAAATGATGTGGAATGTCCAAGATCCTGAACAAGATGAACAATCTATTTTTCCGATAGCTGACGTTGATCCAATTAGGAAGACTCTTTATATCGCTATGGACAATAATACTATCAAGGCTTTAAATGTTTCAGGTAAAGAAAAGTGGAATATTCAACTAAATGAACAATGTTTAATTAAAAATATAAAGGTTTGCCCCGATGGAAATGTTCTTATAATAAGTGATAACAAACCTTTTTTAACCAAAATAAACCCATATGGGCAAATCTTGTACCAAAGCTCAACCGAAAGTAATATAAATGGGATTAGTGCATCGGATACTCCGAAATTTGACGAAAAAGGTAATTTTTATCTAATAAGTTCCGGCGGTGATGTAATAGCCTTTAGTAAAGAATGTAAAGTTATATGGTCTAAAAAATTGAGTAAAAGCCTGGAGTTTATCGAAATCGGCGATACGGCAATATATGTTGGCACTTTTATGAAACCTTCAAAAGTGTGGGCTATTGATTATAATGGTAAGATTCTTTGGGAATACTCTAAAAATCCATCGGTTATTATGGATCTTGCTGTTAACAATAACGAAATTTATCTTTCCTGTATGGATTCAGAACTAATACAAAAGATTTTTGATGACCAAATAGATAAAGAAGCGGCTAACCCGTGTAATGTAGTGTGTTTGGACGATAAAGGTAAGGAAAAGTGGACTAGTATTATCCCCGGAGCGAAATATGGTTCCGACGACATCTTATATTCTTCTAATAATAATAGTATATATGTAATAGGTTTCCGGGGAGACTGCTACAATTTATGCTGCTTCGATACAGAAGGAAGACTCAAATGGAATACTGAAAATCTATATAATATAGATCCCTGGTGGCACAATTATTCTTTTATTGTCGATAAGCAGGGAAATATTTATTTGGGGACTTTTAACAATAACCTTATTAAACTGGACAAAAACGGAAATAAAAGCTGGATGTTTACTTCCATAAAAAAGAGTGCTTCAGGGGCTCTTCCTATCGCTATTGACGAAGTACATGACATAGTGTTTGTTGGGATGGCTTACTATGAAAAAAAGACGGAAAAAAGATCATGTGAACTTTTCGCTGTAAGAAATTAACTCAACCCCACCACCTGCCGCGTATATTTTTGTACCTTTGGCCTGCTGATTTTAAAGTCACGAGAAAATTTTTAAAATGTAGTATAATGTTGAAACCTTTTTGGGGATATATACGACTATATAGTAAAAAAAATTAAAAATTAGGAGTGATCGGTTTGAAAACATATAGATTTTTAGTACCAGTATGGTTGTTGCTAGTCTTCTTCAGTCCTTTGGTTGCCGCTGCTCCTATATCTGTATCAGAAAACTATGCAGTTTCCCACAATGAAAGGGATTTTTTAAAGGAAAAAATAAAAGGGTATGAGGTACAGACCGATGATTATCTGATCGACATATGGCACTGCCAAATCAGAGATGTGGGCAATGGGAACGTGGAACTGTACGGTTATACCCAATGCAACAGAACATGCGACAAAGTAAGTGTGAAATTAGTGCTTCAACAGCTATCGGGATCTTCATGGATAGACTTAAAAAGTTATACCTTTGTGGATTATCAATCGGATTATGCATACGGGACAAAGACGGTCCCGGTGTCCCGAGGCAGCNTTATACCTTTGTGGATTATCAATCGGATTATGCATACGGGACAAAGACGGTCCCGGTGTCCCGAGGCAGCTATTACAGGGTTAAAAGCTACCACTATGCGGAAGATGGCTCGTTGGTAGACGAAACAACAGCTACAACGGATAAAATAATAATCAATTAAACCCATCAGGCAAGCAAAAGAACGCCAAGAAAAATAAATATCAGCAATAAAGGCAAACTTATCGAAAGGTAAGCAATCCCCAAGTTTATAACAGGGGGAAAGGGTAATGGAAGATGATGATATGGACCTGCTGGAAGCACGTTTTGCATTATGGTTAAAAAAAATTATGGGATATTCAGTTCCACGGCTTGCAAGCAAGCACAGGGAATATTGGAAAAAACAATTATTGATTCTGAATTCCCCGATTTACGATGATAATGAAGAAGGGATGATAGATCGGATGGCTGCAGATGAAGATATTGATATAACAGAAGAAATTTGCAGCAATATAGAAGTTCAAAAAAAATTGTCAAAGCTGCCGAAAAAGCAGAGAACAACAGTAATATATACAATTTTATCAGGCTGCTCCGAAGCTAAAACGGCAAAGAAAATGGGGATATCATAATATGACAGATGAGAGGAAATTTCAAGCATGCGACAAGTCAAGAACCGTCCCCCTGTCGCGTCCAACCCTGATGGAGTTCATTAAGAACCGTCCCCCTGTCGCGTCCAACCCTGATGGAGTTCATTACTATTTGTGCCGCCAGCGGTAGCGGCGGAATGGAGGTTATGATGAAGAAAACAGTGCTTTTGAGCATTATTTTATTTGTTTCCTTATTAGTTGGTTGCGGTATTGGCTTTGAAAAAAAAGCCGATCAAGAAATCAAGAAGATACTAAATGAATCTAATTATGAGAACATAATAACTTATAAGGGAGAAAGCCTGAATTGGAAGGTAAATTATATTGATGAGTTTACCGATATTTGGGGAAAAGATAGCGAGAATAAAAAACATCGATAAAAAGCGGCTTGCTACAGAGCGAGAATAAGGCTTCTTAAATGAATTGCCCCCTTTATTTCCTCTGAAGGTTTTCGCTATAAATGCTAAGTATATTATTGTAATATTAGACCGGCTTTTAACCGGTCTTAATTTTACTTTATAGATTTTCCAATGCTTATAATTTCCTCTTCCGTCAGAGGCCCTGAAATGTTGTAATCATCACCGGTGTATGCCAGAGGAGCTGGCGGTAGTTCTACCGCCCTCCGCTTCCAAGGGAATCCCGTAACAAAAATGAAATAAATTGAAAACAGGAAAATGATAAATAAATGTAGAATTAATACTTAAAGTATCACCATTAGCCTGGGGGTAATCGTATTGGCCGAACCCATGACAAAGGACGAATTTACCACTGCATTTCAGGAGCTTTACAAATCGATCTATAAAACGGTCTTTTATATTATCAGGGATAAAGATCTGGCTTACGACATTGTTCAGGATGCCTTTGCCAACGGCTATAAAAATATACATACTTTGTCATGCAAAGATAAATTTAAACCCTGGATCATTAAAATAGCCACCAATCTGGCATATTCTTACGTTAAAGGAAGACAGGAAGTTGACATCGGCACCATCGAGAATATCTTCTTGCTGGAAAAACAAATTTATGGGGAAACAAAAGATGATGTCAGCCGAAAAATTGAGCAGCATGAATTGAAAAATGAGATAGAAAAGACGATTTTATCCCTGGACAAGAAATATTCAATTGTTTTGATCTATCGATTTTATTGCGAAATGACATACGAAGAAATCGCAAAAGCTATGAATATTGATATCAATCTGGTAAAAAGCAGGCTGTATAGAGCAAAACAACAAATGAAGATACGGTTGCAAAGAAATAGGCTTGTCAGAGAATATATAGGGTGCGTGAAGACAGATGAAAAGTAAAGGATATGAAATAATAAAACAAAGCCTGGATGATATAGTGAACAGCATGCCGGACCCTGAGAAGGAACCGGATTGGAAAGCTTTGATTTCAAGAATTGAAAGAGAGGAAAAAACCAGGCATACGAAAAAAGTCAAATTTCTATCCAATACGAGGAGATATGTCGTCGCCGCTGCCATTTTCCTGATAATAGCCGTATATTTTGGCGCGGGTACCACCAATGCCAAGAACATGCTGTTTTCCAACATTTTTTATAATATAAAACAGAGCATAGGCACTATCTTCAAAATAACAACTGACCGGCATATGGACCAAAGTGAATTAGACAATGAGCAAAACAATGCTTCTATGGAAAAGATCACGACTAAAGATATGCAGGAAGCTAAAACCCTTTCGGACGGAAAGATAAAAGTCCCCGCTTATTTACCTGTGAAATATGAATTAAAAGCAATTACCATATATAAAGAGGAAAATAAAATCTATAATATTATCCTGGAATACACTGATGAAAATGGGAATGATTTAAAGCTAAGAGAAATTCCAATCGTAGGCGGAAACACCTTCGCCATAAATTACAAAAAAGAAGGGACCAATGTGTTTGAAGTTCAGGATGGCGAGGTAAAATATATCATTCTATCGTTTGAAAACGGTTATTCCAAACTGATATGGGATAAATACGACATGAATTACATGTTGACAGGAAGCCTGTCAAAGGATGAAATGCTCAAAATTGCAAAGTCGATATAACAATGACGAAGGGACCTATTGAAGACGGGTCTCTTTTTAGTTTTCCATATGGATAAAACCTATTACAACCTTTTGAATTAAAATAAGGCCGTCAAAGTTATAACCGGCCTTATTTTAATCAAAGCAGAAACTATACGGTACGGGCAAAGAATATTGCTTTAATCGATCAAATACGAATCGGTATAGCTGGTTTGAGTTTCTGTTTCACTGCCGTTTTCGGCATAATGAGTACCCTTTAACCTGTAATAATGCCCCTTGTCCACAGTTATTTTATTGAAATAATATGCTTTATCGCTGTAAAGCTCCTCGGCACTCCACTTTTTTACAGTCACCCAAGACGAATTTGTCTTTTTCTGAAGTTCTACCGTAACCCTTACTTCCTCCACTTTGGAGCCTGTTTCGGTACTTCCTTCCACCCCGATATCTCCATTTCCAAAGTCGTGTAAAGCCACATACCAGACATCAATAAGGTCTGATTTTCCCAAGGGATTAGGTACCAAATCAATATTAGATTTGGAATGATAATCCTTTACAATGGTTTTTGCTGTCTCGGAAGGAAAGACGTAATCTTTCGCATGGGCGGCAGTTGCCGGCAACAATAATATACAGACCGCAAGAATCAAAACGAAATAGATCCTGAAGATTTTTAACATAAAAACTTCCCCCTTTAATTTTTTTGGTTTTCCAAAGATATAGATAAAAATAAGCCAAAAATGTTACAAGATTTTTAGGGTTTTTGAAATTTTTTTAGAAAAATTTTCAAAAACACGGACCTTTTTTGCCTCAAATTTTATCTATATATATGGAAGAAGAAACAAATGGAAAGATGAGTGCTTTTTGAAAACTTTGCCCTTTTGAAACGGTTTTTTTACTTCAAATTTGTTCTGAAGGGGGAAGATACATGAAACAGAAAGAAAGGCTCGGGGGATTGATATTAAAAATGAAATCGGGAGACGAGGAAACTTTTGTAAAACTGATTGACACATTTAGCCCGATGATAAGAAAATACAGCTATCAAACGGGATATGATGATGACTTTACACAAGAACTAATAGAAAGACTGATATATGCCATTCACAGATTCAATCCTGAAGTTTATAACAGGGGGAAGGGGTCAGCGGAAGATTATGATATGGATTTATTGGAAGCAAATCTTGTAATATGGGTAAAAAACTCCATAAAATATGCCGTTGAACGTCTTGCCGATAAATATGAAACATATAATAACACACAATTGCCCATCCTTAATTGCCCTGTTTATGATGACAATGAAGAAGAAATGATAGATCAGATAGCAGATGAAAATATTGATATAGCCGAAGAAATTTGCAGCAGTATAGAAGTTGGAAAAAAACTATCAAAAAAGCTAACAGAAAAAGAAAAAACAATAATAATACACACAATTTTACTTGGTTATACCGAAGCCGAAACTGCAAGGAAGATGGGGATATCACAACAAGCAGTGCATAAGGGAAAAAAGAGAGCATTGGAGAAACTGAGAGAAGAATATTAAAGGATGAGTATTGGAAAATGAAGGACGATGATTAAATTTATACTATATTAAACGAATTTAAAAGTTCAATATTTTTTTAAGTTTTTTTGTACAATAGGTTGTAATTTTTAGGTGTGGATGTAATTTTATATAAGTAGAGGGGAAAAATAAGGGATCAGGATAGGAGAAGTTGCAATTTTTCGCCGGTTGGTGGGGAATCAAGAGGAGACGCAAGAGAAATTCCATAAAAGATTGGGCTTTCTTTTCCTACCAGTTTTCCCGCCAGAATATCGATATTGACTTTTAAAAATCGGGTAATAAAATAAGCAAAAGAACAGGAAAATCATGGGAAAATGGAAAGGAGGTGAAATTTCGTGACAGACTTAAAAAGAAAAATAATAGCAATCGATGCATATTTATTCACACTTGTTGTTGGCACTGTCGCTGCTGATAAACCTTTTTGCATGGGATGGTTTTATCAGCCTGAAGTACCGGAAATCTTGAAAGGGCCAATTAAAAAGAAGAAAGGTGTTGTATAACCTTTCTTCAAAAAGAAAAGTAACCACAATAGAAATTATATGTCAGGAGAGTAGCTTTGTAAAGTAATAAAAGTAAAGAAAATAAATAGAGGGAACAATATTATGAAAAAATGTTTTAAAATGATCCTGTTGATAGTATTAACGGTTGTTTTAACTTTCGATAGTGTTGCAGTAGCAGCTAGCAATGATAATACAACAAATAAAGTTACAATTCAGATAAATGAATATCTACATTTGAAACAACTTAAAGATAAAAATAATAACGAATTAAAGAAATTAGGATATTCCGATGCAGAAATAGATAAGATAAGGAATATAGATTATGCAGAAGAATTAAGGAAGAGAAGTAAGTTAGATAAAAACATTCTACGCAATCTAGGTTACACGGAAGACCAAATTAATAAATTAAAAAATTTTAATGGAACAGAAGAAGAAATAATATCATTGGCTTCTACTTTAACTTTAACTGCTACTACAAATAATTTTTTTTATAATTCTTCAGATGACAGGACATATTTTAGAGTCAAATGGACTTGGAAATGGTCATCAGCGCCATTTGAAATGGAAAATGATATAATTGGTATCGGCTGGGACCCAAATATGTATATCGATACTTCCACAAATTATACTTTTCATATGGTTAGATATAAAAATTATAGGGAGGGATATACTTATTATCAAAGTGCGTCAGTAGATCCAGTATCGGCTTCTGGTGCAGCTGAAAGTGTATGGGATATGTGTATCAATGTTTCAAGTCAACCACTCGATTATGATTGGTCTTACTATGGATATGGATATATTAGAGTGTCAAAAGCCGGGAGAATACCTGAAGCTGCGATGAGAATATCATATGGTCATAGTACAACAACTATAATACCTAGTGTCGGATCACCATTTAATGTTGGTTTTACCATTGAACCACAATCATGCGAAGAATATGATTATGAATATATACACGCTACTCTATAATATTTAACAATAAATCTAAAGCAAAAGTAATTTCCATGGAAGTAAATTTTATTTTACTTCCATGGAAAGTTTTTATAAAATATTCTCGTTAATATAATATGGAGGTTTGTAAATGGAACAAAGAGTATATTTTAAGTATCTTTTAGTGGGACTTATTACGACTTATATAATATTACAACTGTCGGCCGGGATGAGTTCAACTTTTTTTTCAAGTTCAGGTGAGGGGTGTATTGTCAGTGCAATATGTATAGTGGGAGGAATAATAATTTCTTGTACATTTGCAGTTATAGATACACTCTACAGAATTTTCCAGAATAAAAACAATGATATAAAGAAATAAAATGGCGATAGGAGATGGCTATAACCTTTCTTCAAAAAGAAAAGTAACCACAGTAGAGATTATATGCTAGGACAGTAAATTTGTAAAGTAGTCAAAGTAAATTATTAGGGAGGATATAAAAATGAAAAAACTTACTTCTTTTTTAATAATATTCCTTGTAGCTTTATACATGGGCAATGTATTTGCTGCAAGTACATTAGAGAGTAATAATCAAGAATCTCAAAGTGAGTCTACGTTCACAGTTGAGGCAAAATATGCGGAGACATTTTTAACTAAAATCGAATATCCATCAGCTGTAAGTAATCACAGCAAGCAGTACATAAGTTAAAACAGAGAGCATTGGAGAATTTGAGAAAAGAGTATTTAAAGGATGATTATTGGAAGATGAAGGACGACTAAATTTATTGCCATAAAAAAACTCAAATATTTTTTTAATTTTTTTCAAAAGAGGTTGTTATTTTAGGGCTTAGATGTAATTTTATATAGTAGAAGGGAAAAATTTAGGGGAAAGAAGGGGGTTCCGTTGGGTTATTATATTTAAAGTTAATATCCCTGGTTGATTTTCAAAATAATATCGATTAAAATAAGAGGGAGTGTTAAATTAATGAAGAAGAGTATTAGTGTAATACTATGCGTTGTCGTTATTTTATCAATATCTTTTAGCGCATTAGCTAAAGATAATGTATCCTTTTCCCTTGAAGAGAATATGAAAAGCAAAATACGATCTAACCTAGATGAGCTTTCTATTGATAGAGAGACTCAGGATAAATTGATTAAAAAATTAGAGCGTGGGGAACTGTGGGATTCTATGAATCCTGAAAAAGTTTCACAAGTTCCGATTAGAGATTTAACACCTAGCATTGATAAACCTGTTAAAAGAGTTGTCTTTGAAGACGGTTCGGTTATAGAAAATAAAATAGATTTTAGCGAAGCAACTATAAAAGAAATTTATGCAGAATCAAGTAGCGATATGCAACCGAAAGCGACAATCACGTATTATAAGAACGTTAAAGTATCTGGGAAAAAGGGTACTGTGGGTGGAGGTTTTTATGCGGATTATTACATTAATTGGGATTATGACGAAGACGGTATATCGGCTGTTAGAGATTCATATATAAATGTGGTTGGGGGTAGTTACTCCAATAAAGAACTTAAGATAGTAAAATCCCGTGAAAATGCTTCTGGCCCTGCAGAGGCTACTTTAACAGCAGATATATCGTATGGCGGTTATGCAGGCGAAACATTCCATTTTAAAATGTATGTTGGTCATGATAAAATGGTAAGTGGATTTCTTGGAGAAGTTGAGAAACCTTAAAAGGAGCAGCATTACTTAGTCCAAGTTTCACGTATAAGTTATAATTTTGTATTATTGCACTCAAAACTTTTAAATAAATGGGTTTTGAGTGCTTCTCTCATTGCTTTGTCTGAAATGCACAATGAATTTTTATTTATGTTTTTTTGTTAAAGGAGTAGAAAATATGGATACACCAGGTCTTCCAATTATATACCCAATTTTTATGTATGTATTTTATATATCAGTATTTATTATTGTAGTTTACCATGCCTGTAGCATAATTGCGAAAATTATTAAAAATATAAAGACAATGATAAAGGGGAATGAATAGCAAGGAGGTGACAAGGGGACGGAGTACTTGTCACAGCGACATTCTACCGTCCCATGTCTCTCCCGTCTCCCAAACCAACAAATCAATCTACCTTATAGATTCTCCCGCCTTGATAACCTCCTCCGTTAGAGGCCCGGAAATCAAATCCGGAACACATCACTGTATGGCGCATCAACGGAGATGGAAATATAATGTCAGTTCCTTCCGGAAAGTATGACCCGGCAATAGGCATGGTAACCTTCACAACCACCAATTTAGGTTATTATGCGGCAGCCAATGTCACAAAGACCTTTGATGATCTGGGGGGCTGTGGATTGGGCTTAGAAGCAAATCGAGGCATTACTAAAGGTATTGGAAATAATAAATTCAACCCTGATGCAAGCATTATGCTGTAGACAATGTTGCCTCTGTAGTAAAAAAAAAGGAAATCCTTTTCAGGATTTCCTTGATCATTTGCCTGCTTCTGCGAGCAGCTTCTTTATTTCTTCTTTATCCAGCACCTTGCCGGATGATTTGACCTCCCCATCGATGACGAGGCCCGGAGTAAACATGATGTCGTACTCCATTATCTTGTTTATCTCCGTCACCTTTTCGATGTTGGCGGAAATGCCCAGATCTTGCAGGGCTTCCCTGGTGTTTTTCTCCAGGGCCTTGCATTTCGGGCATCCCGTCCCCAGAATTTTTATGTCCATTTCTATTTCACCTCCCTCTACTGATATTTAAATTAAGCTGTATTTGACCCATACTGAGGCCGGAAACCGGACGTCAGATTAAGTTGGATTTGCCGAAAAGGCAAATCCTTCAATATCTGACCTTCGATTACCAATTTTCTGCCTCCGAGACGGTGCTAAAAAAGCCCGTAAACATAGCCTGTGATGGTAGACATCACTACTACCAGCGTCACGTATGCGGCTGTTTTCCTAGGGCCAAGGATGCTGTTTATGACCAGCATGCTGGGAAGGCTGAGTGCCGGTCCTGATAAAAGCAGCGCCAGCGCAGGGCCCTTTCCCATACCGGAGCCCAGCAGTCCTTGAAGTATCGGCACTTCCGTGAGAGTCGCAAAATACATGAAGGCTCCAACTATGGATGCTATGAAATTGGAGAAAAGCGAATTTCCTCCGACAACGGCTGCTACATATTTTGAAGGGATTATTCCGGCATCGGTTCCCGGCCTGCCCATCAGAAATCCTGCTGCCAGCACTCCGGCGAAAAGCAGGGGCAGTATCTGCTGGGCAAAGCCCCAGGTGGAGTCGAGCCAGGATGATAGTTCATCCTTCTTGAACCAGTTTGTCAGAATGAGCGCGAGCAGCCCAAGAAGCAATGCGGTAATATACCATTTTATGCCGTATACGGTGCTGAATAGTCCCACTGGCTGCGCTGGTTTGCCCCAGGCTGCAAATATGAGTATGAACACCAGTGTGGCGAAATATATTAGGTTTTGCGCAAGGCTCCTGCCTTCATCGACATTTGCTCCTTTCTTTGAAGCGGTACTCTTCAGGCGCTCGCTGTCTTCCTTCCGAAATAGCATTGCCATAATGAGCCCTATTACGATTGAAAAGCTCACCGCTCCGATGGCTCTGGCAAGTCCCAGCTGCCATCCCAGTATCCTGGCGGTCATGATTATGGCCAGCACGTTTATGGCGGGGCCGGAGTAGAGAAAAGCCACCGCAGGCCCCAGGCCCGCGCCTCTCCTGTATATTCCTGCAAAAAGTGGCAGCACCGTGCATGAGCAAACCGCCAGAATCGTCCCAGATACCGATGCCACCGCATAGGAAACCCATTTTTTAGCTCCGCTGCCGAAGTACTTGATGACAGCCTCCTGGGATATGAAATTGGCTATTGCTCCTGCTATGAAGAGAGCCGGTACCAGGCATGTAAGCACATGAAGCCGGGCATATTCCTGGAGCATGTAGAGAGATTCCAGCACCGCGCCTGTAAATCTCGGATTTGAAAGCGGCATGTAAAAGGCCGCCAGAAAAACCCCTATTATTATAACAAATTTCTGCCAGGTTTTCATCTGAATCATCCCCTGCTAATATTATTTAAGATTTAAAGTTAGTTTTGCAAACTTAATGATTGCAATTTTTTCTTTTTCATACTTCTGAAAAAAATCAGCCGTCATTTAAGAATCCAGCCTTTACCCGGACATCAGCCTTTATTACATTATCCACGCACCGGAAAAATTCCGCAGCGCATGGTATCCTTAAACTGTAAAAGACCATCAATCCCTCCTTGCGGCTGTCGATGATTCCGGCATTTTTCAAAATGGTTAAATGCTTGGATACGGTAGGTTGATCGATACCCAGTTCTTTCACAATATCGCATACGCATATCTCTCCCACCGAGCCAAGAAGGTCTAGAATTTTAAGCCTTGTAGGGTGACTCAGCGCTTTAAAAACTGAAGCTCTTATTTCATATATATCTTGTGGCATGAGATCCCTCCTTTCATTTTAATCATGCGTTTGCAGTTACAAAATTCAGGCGGGGTTGACAATCCCCACCTGAATTAAGAGATTGCTTCAAAGCAAGGATAAAGATAACTTTCATATATTCCTATATTAGCATATATATTTTAAAAGTCAAATATACACTTGATATAGAGAGTTATAGCAATAACAAGCTATAAAAATTATTTAGGCGGAATTTCTATTAAATTAAACATATTCCCGGCATTTTTAGCCTTTACAAATATATATCAATATGCTAATATTGGAATAAAGGAATAAACAAAGTACATTAGCCTTTCGGGAGGTGACATATATAGGAAGCATGATAGACGACAAAATAAGGGAGCTTATTGCCATAGGTGCAAGCATTGGCGCAAATTGTGTTCCATGTCTGCGATACCATTATTCCCATGCCTTTGAGTTGGGGGTGAGTTCGGAAGACATACAACAGGCCATCGAAATAGGCAAAATGATCAGAGAACAGCCCGGGAAGGATATAGACGAAGAAATACCTCAGTTACAAAAGCGCTATCAAAAATAGGAGGCAAAAAAATGGCAAAAAACTGGTATCCAATCATTGATAAGGACAAATGCACAAAGTGTTTGAGCTGTGTAAATTTCTGCAAGCACGATGTATATTCTTCAACGGATGAAGAAGGGTTTCCCCTGGTGAAAAATCCCGACAATTGTGTTGAATTTTGCCGGGGCTGCCAGAAGATATGTCCCGCCGAAGCGATAACTTATTTCGGCGATAAAAAATGATAAAAAATTGCGAGGAGGAATTATTATGAGCAAAAAAGGCTTGCTGCTGTGCGTGTGTCAGGGAACGTGCCCGTCATTTAAGGCAATGGATGTTTTCGAAGTGTTGAACACCGTGAGAAGGGAAAAACTGGTGGACTGGGTGGGCCTTCATCCCCAATTGTGTTCGGATGACGGGGAGAAATATTTGATAGATTTGCTCAAAGGGGCGGATATTGACGAGCTTTACGTCGCCGGATGCGACCCCACAATGCAAAGGAAAATGTACAGAGATGCCTTTGAGGGCGCCGGGTTCAATAAAGAAAACCATATTGGAATAGAGATAAGGAATATGAATACCGAGCAGGCGGTAAACGCCATTAAAGAAGCTATAAAAAAATAATAGCTTCGAAACCGAGTTTTTTAAAAACCGCTGAACAGGCGGTTTTTTTGCCCTTCTGAATCCGGGCCCTGCTTCGACAAATTTTGCATAGGCTGAGCTGCATGCGGTATGGACTCGAATAAAAGTCATCCCTCTCGAGATGTAGGCTTGTAGGCCTCCAAAAAATAAAACAAGACGTCGTCGATTGATTTTTCAGCACAGAGGAATATTATTAATAATGTAGAATTTTATTGTATAAATATCATTATCCGGGAGGGAGAATTTTGAATCCGGATTATAAATTTTTATTCGAGTCCATGCTTATGCATTTGAAGCAGGGTGTGCTTGTTGTGGATGTCAACGCTAATGTGATATATTATAATGAACCGGCAACCCATATTGCTGGTATAAATCCCGAGGAGGCTATAGGGAAAAATATACTTGACATATTTCCGGATTTAACTCCGGAAACCAGCACGTTTTATCATGTTTTGAGAGGCGGCAAGCCTTTGATAGACTATGTGCAGACATATCTCAATTATAAGGGGGAGAAGGTTACAACCCTTACTTCAACAATGCCGCTTCTAAGGGGCGGGGAGATAGTGGGAGCTATGGAGTTGTATCGGGCTCTGTCAGATATAAGTCAGTGGTCTCAAAGGATTGTTTCGCTGCAAAAGGAACCGTCCAAAAAGGTTTCGGATCAGAAGGCGCGTATCGAAGATAAAGCGCAGTACACATTCGATGATATAATCGGGAACAGCGCTTCCATGAAGAATCTTATAGAAAAAGCCCGGAAAATAGTCGACAGTTCTTCGCCGGTATTGATTTGCGGGGAGACGGGCACCGGAAAGGAATTGCTAGTCCATGCCATACACAATGCGAACCGCATTAGACGCCACAAGCCTTTCATCGCACAGAACTGTGCAGCCCTTCCCAAGACCCTACTGGAAGGAATTCTATTTGGCACCACATCGGGAAGCTTTACGGGAGCCAAAGACAAGCCGGGCCTCTTTGAAATGGCCAATGAAGGCACGCTTTATCTTGATGAGATAAATTCCATGGATACTGAGCTTCAGGCAAAATTGCTGCGGGTTCTCCAGGACGGAGTCATTAGAAGGATCGGCGGAATAAAAACAGAAATTGTTGATGTCAGGGTGATAGCGTCTATTAATGAACATCCTTTGAAAGCCGTGGAGGACGGGCGTTTGAGGGAAGACTTATATTACAGATTGAATGTAATATCCCTGACCATACCTCCGCTCAGAGAAAGGAAAGAAGATATACCGCTTCTGGTTCAGCATTTTATAAAATATTATAACGAAAAGCTGGGCAAAAACATCCTCGGGGTTTCCAGGGAAGTTATGGACATATTTTTGAATTATTCCTGGCCCGGCAATGTAAGGGAACTAAAATCCATTATCGAAAGCGCCATGAATTTTATGGAAGGCAATATCATCGAAGTCAAAGATTTGCCCAATAATGACAATTATTTTTTAACTGCGGACATGCCGGATATGGACAACATTCCAAAAAATTCTTCCGTCCCCGCATTAAATGATGCTCTAAACAACTTTGAAAAAAATCTCATATTGAAGGCCGTGACGATAGCCAACGGCAATTTCGCCGAAGCGGCGAGAATCCTTAAAATACC
Organism: Tepidanaerobacteraceae bacterium; assembly: GCA_024655905.1. Taxonomy (GTDB): domain Bacteria; phylum Bacillota; class Thermosediminibacteria; order Thermosediminibacterales; family Tepidanaerobacteraceae; genus JANLFP01. Next base: position 200,138 of record JANLFP010000006.1, on the reverse strand, counting down.
GCGCCAGACACTTCACAACAAGGTAAAAAAATACGGCATAAAAAAACAATTTAAAATAAATGGAATGAGATAATAAATAGAATGAAATAATAAACATTAAGCATTTCCGTCTTCAAATTTTATATCCGATATATCGTAAGTAAATTCTACCAGGCCCGTATTTATAAATATGGGGATATTGCTCCGCACCGCCAGAGCAATGGCGTCGCTGGGCCTTGAATCCAGCTTTATGATGCGGCCGTTTTGCCTCAAATGGATTTCGGCAAAATAGGTGTTATCCTTTATATCGGTAATGATGACCTTCTCCGGTATGCCGCCGAGCTTTTCGATGGCGGATTTCAGGAGGTCGGGGGTAAGTGGCCGCGGCGGCAACATTCCGGAAATGGGCATGGCTATGAGATGGGCTTCCAGTTCTCCAATCACGATGGGCAGCACTTTTTTTTCTTCATTATCCACCAGCAGCACGGAAAAATTTCCTGCCGCATCTAAAGTGACGGCTTTTACTTTGAATTCAATCATTTTTGCACCTCCGGTCTACATTCCCGCAGTCGCACTATGAAATATTCCATTCATCTTTATTGTAACCTTTATTTTTAAGCAATTCAAGAAAGATTTGAAAATGAATTGTAAAGAAGGGGGAGATGCCATTCATGGATGGGCAATTCACGTAAAACGCCAGCTAAAGAGGCTGAAACATTTTTTGGAAAAATACGAAGTGATTTTTAAGAAAGACTGAAGTTTGCTGAAGCCTCGGCATGATTCTTGCAAGCCAAACTTAATTATTGGAGAAGGATTGATAAAATGAGCAACATTTTACTGTATATAATTACTCTTATGCTATTCTTGATTAGCTATTTTAAAGATAAAAAGAAAACGAAACAGGCTTTAATAAAAGCATGGAAATCCTTTGAAAACATCCTGCCGGAATTTTTGGGTGTGATAATGCTGGTTGGGATACTGCTTTCGGTGTTGAATCCGCAAGTGATTTCAAAGATTATCGGTAAAGAATCGGGTTGGCTGGGAGTAATTTTATCGGGAATAGTAGGAGCCATTACCCTGATACCCGGGTTCGTGGCTTTCCCCACTGCGGCCATGCTCTTGAAGAATGGAGCCGGCTACATGCAGATCGGGGCTTTCGTTTCCACATTGATGATGGTAGGTGTGGTAACCATGCCGGTTGAAACAAAATATTTCGGCAAAAAGCTTACACTGCTGAGAAATGTATTGGCATTTTTGTTTTCTTTTATCGTTGCCTATATTATTGGTAAGGTGGTTGGATGATCATGAAATTAATCAAAAGATATCAATTCTTTTTAATTACTGTAATCATCACCTTAGTATTCCTGGCAGTCAATCGTCAAATGGGGATAAAAGCCATAAGTATAACAGGTTACAGTTTTAAAGAGATGGCACTGGTGATTCCTCCAGTTTTTTTATTGCTGGGGTTGCTGGATGTATGGGTGCCCAGGGAAATTATGATAAGATATATGGGAGAAGGTTCCGGACTTAAAGGCATTCTTCTTGCTATTTTATTAGGTTCGGCTGCAGCCGGGCCTCTTTACGGCGCATTTCCTGTTGCCGCTGTTTTTATGAAAAAGGGAGTCAGGTTTACAAATATTCTTATATTCATAGGAGCATGGTCTACTACGAAGATACCGATGTTTCTGTTTGAAATGTCGGCGCTTGGAGCAAGGTTTGCTTTTACAAGATTGCTGGTGGATATTCCCGGCATAATTATATTGGCTTATTTATTATCATCTTTTGTATCAAAGAATGAAATAGACGAGATATATAAAAAGGCGGAAAATCTATGAGTGTCTTTTTTAAATTTAAATGTTGCAAAAGTCCGGTTTGAGGACTAATTGTTTGCAATAAGTATATGACCGCACTTGCTCTTTTAGAAAATATTGCTATGGAAGAGTGATTACTGTGGTGTCAAATGAAATTGATGCACTGGTAAGAAAGCGCTGTGGCCCGGAAAAAGTCAACAAAAAAAGCCAGATTTCATATGCCGTTATAATATTGATAATTGCCTCGATTATATCAGTAATCCTTTGGATTAACAATCATGTATATGCTGCGTTTTGGATTATCGGGATTGCGCTTGGAATGGTGCTGAGATACTCCCGGTTTTGCTTTGCATCGGCCTTCAGGGATCCTTTCCTTATAAAAAATACAAAGTTGATGAGGGCGTTGTTGCTTTCCTTTATGGTGAGCACAATAGGGTTTGCCGTAATTCAAAACGTATATCTAAATCATAATGCCATAGATTATGCACTGATCCCGGGTGCTGTTTTTCCTGTGGGCCTTCATACCGCGATTGGCGCTTTTATTTTTGGCATAGGAATGACTAATGCAGGGGGGTGTGCTTCAGGCGTGCTCATGAGAATAGGGGAAGGACACGTTTTGCCGTGGATCACATTATTAGGTTTTTTTATCGGGACCACACTTGGAGCTAAAGATTATTCCTTTTGGTATGACAAAATTATAAGCAAGGCGAATGTGTTTTATTTCCCGGAGCATATAAATTTGGGTGTTGTTGTCATGGTGCAGATGGCTGTTTTGATAGGCTTGTACAAGCTTGCAGCCTGGTATCAAAAAAAGAACGGCAGGATAGAAGATTATGAGGGGAGAATTTTATGGAGGTAAGGGATCTCGATTGTTTGTACGAGCCGTGTCCCATCCCTTTGATTAAGGCCATCAAAGAATTGAAAACTTTGAATTCCGGAGACATTTTGGTGGTGCATTCGGATCAAAGTTGTGTAGGAGCTGTTATAGTGGAATGGGCAGAGCAGAACAATTATCCGGTAAAATTGGTTGAAACAAATGTCGGGGAGTGGGAAGTGTATATTCAAAAACCATAATTATAAAAGAAAGGGTTGGGTAAAGTCTATGATGCAATGGCTAAAAAAACCCTGGCCTTACTGGATTGGCGGAGTTTTGCTCGGGTTGCTCAATGTGGTTTTATTGGCTCTTACCGGTTCTGCATGGCAAGTGACCGGCGGCTTTTTGTTATGGGGGGCCGGAGTATTGGAACTGCTCGGATTTAGACCATTCGAATGGGAGTTTTTTAAGATTTATGATTACAAATTTGGTGAAATAATTTTACACCATAATATATTTATCAATAAATACACTATCTTAAATATAGGCGTTGTTGCAGGTTCTTTAGCCGCAACATTGCTGGCTTCCCAATTCAGACTTAAAAAGGCAAAAAATATAAGGCAGGCAATGTTTGCGCTTTTGGGAGGAATAATGATGGGATACGGTGCGAGGCTGACCGGGGGTTGCAATATCGGAAGCTTTTTTAGCGGAATCCCTTCCTTTTCCCTGCACGCCTGGGTATTCTGGATTTTTGTTATTTTGGGCGCGTGGGCAGGAGTTAATGTATTAAAAAGATTTTTGGTATAGAAGCAGGGCTTCTGCTTCTAACAAAATCCCCTTTTATTGGAAATAATGAAATCAATGAACCTTTTCTCATATTCAGTGAAGACATGGTCTTTTCTAAAAGCGATATAATAATCGAAAGGAATCCTAAGGTTATTTACCTGTATTTGCTTCAGAGAGCCTTCTTTTAATTCTTTTTTAATAATAAGTCTGGGCAAAAATGAAAAGCCTTTCCCCGCCGAGATGGACGATTTAATGGCTCCGGGAGAATTCAAATCAAAAATAATATTTAATTGTTCCGCTTTGATTCCTTGTTCCCTTAACGCGTTTTCGACCATATATCTTGTGCTGGAGGTTTTTTCCCTCAGTATTAGCGGCATCTCTTTCAATTCTTCCGCGGTAATCGCTTTTTTGCTGCAGGCATGGGCGCTTCCCACCAGAAAAAGCTCGTCGGAAATAATGTATTTGATGTCTATATTGTCTTTTTGCGGATTGCCCTGAATGATCCCAATATTTATCGTATGGTCAAGAAGCTTTTCTACAACTTCAGTAGAGTTCATCAGTTCAAGATTTATGTCCGCTTCATTGTAAAATTTTTTAAAGATATATATGCTGCAGGGAAGCGCATACTCTCCTACGGTTTTGCAAGCGCCGATAATCAGCTTTGGATTGTTCTCATGCAGGCTTTTCAAGTCTCTTTCCACATTATCCGCTATGGAGAGAATGGTGTTTGCATAGTTATATACTACTTTGCCCTCTTCAGTAAGTTCAACGCCTTTATTGCTTCGTATTAAAAGTGTCGCCCCCATTTCTTTTTCCAGATTCTTAAGCTGCATGCTGAGTCCGGGCTGTGTAAGATGAAGGGCAGCCGCCGCCTTTGATATGCTGTTGCATTTGACCGTAATGTAAAAGGATTTAAGATATTCCAAGTTCATATATTTTCACGTCTCCCAAAACATCTTCGAAATATAATGATACATCTATATTTTAACATCAGACCCGATAAAAATAAATATACTTTATAAGGTTTAAATTGCCTGATGCTTGAAAGCGCTCGGCTTTCAGGCTTTTTTTGTCTTTGCGGGATTGGGAATGTTGCAAGCAAATTTATCAATGCTGAAAGGTTCCGTGAATGATAAAAAACCATAACGACCTGTTATGCAGTATAAAGGATCATTATTAGAAAAGTGATTGTGAAAGTAATATAATTAACATGGAGGCAGGTTGATGAAAAGACATGCATGTGCGCTGTATATGAAATTTTAATGGATCAGCAGAGGTGTTTCGTGATTATCGCAAATATAAGAGGCAAATCCGAAAAATTATTAACGCCATTGACGATTGTTATTATTTTAACTATATGGTTTATAGCAACAACACTTAAGCTGGTTGATCCCAAATTAGTGCCGGCGCCGCAATCCGTATGGGCCGCCCTGCTTGACATCATGCGAAACGGATATAAAAGCCATACTTTGCCGCAGCATTTGGCAGCTAGCATGCAAAGGCTCGTCGCTGCTTTCCTGGAGGCCGTTGTCGTTGCAGTTCCTTTAGGGTTGGCAAGCGGATATAATTCAAAGATTAGGGCAATTTTTGAACCATTGATAGAATTTTATCGGCCTCTTCCGCCACTGGCTTATTATACTGTTTTGATTCTTTGGTTGGGGATAGAGAATGAATCGAAGATCGCACTTTTATTTTTGGCTTGTTTTGCGCCCGTATACATATCTTGTGCATCCGCAGTGATGAAAATAAAAGAAGATTACATAAACAACGCATACGCATTGGGTGCCAATAAATGGCAGGTATTTTTTCATGTAATATTCCCGGCATGTTTGCCTGACATGTTTACAGGCTTGAGAACTGCTTTGGGCGTTGGTTACACAACTTTGGTGTCGGCTGAAATGGTTGCCTCAAGCTCGGGTATAGGCTGGATGGTATTGGATGCAAGCAGATACTTGAGAAGCGATATAGTCTTTTTAGGAATTGTCATAATGGGCATCACAGGCATCTTGTTGGATAAAGTCATACAAATCATAGAGCAAAATATTGTTCCATGGAAAGGCAAAGAGTAGAAAACTACAAAAAATTGGATGAAAACCGGAGGTCGTTATGAAAACGGAAAGAATATTTGCGATTGCTATCATGCTTGCGATGACGGTTGCAATAATTGCAGGATGCGGAGCTCCAAAAAAATATGTGGACAATGCGGATAAAAATAATGTCCAATCAGCAAAACCTGAGGTTGTAAACATAGGGACCCAGCAGATTCCTAATGACGAGAGAATCGCTGTAGCAAAGGGTTTTTTTGAAGAAGAAATGGGAGTAAAGGTTAATATTGTCGAATTTCAAGCAGGCGATATAAGAAATGCAATGGTGGCAAAGAATATTGATTTTGCTTTGCTGGGGTCGTCTTCCGCGACAGTTGGCATTGCCAACGGCATGGACGTGGAAGTTGTTTGGATCCATGAGGTTCTTGGGGATGCAGAAAGATTGGTTGCCAAGAACGGTTCAAATATAAATTCCATACGGGATTTGAAGGGCAAAAAGGTTGCAACGCCTTTTTCTTCAACAGCCCATTACAGCTTGTTAAAGGCATTGGAATTAAATGGCATTTCAGAAAAAGATATAACACTTTTTGATATGCAAATGCCTGATGTTTATGCAGCCTGGCAAAGGGGTGACATTGATGCGGCATATGCATGGGAGCCGACACTTTCAAACCTTTTGAAGGATGGCAAAACCATAATTTCGAGCAAGGATTTGGCTGCAAAAGGCGTGGTTACATCCAACGTGGAGATTGTCAGAAAGGATTTTGCAAAAAGATATCCGGACATGGTGACAAAGTATATTAAAGCTCTAAATAGGGCTGTAAAACTTTATAATGAGGATAAGGAAGAGGCGGTCAAAACAATTGCGAAAAGTTTAAACATTACAGAGCAAGAGGCGCTGAAGCAAACGCAGGGCTCCATATGGCTCACAGCCGAGCAGCAACTAGACCCTGCTTATTTTGGAACAAGCTCCAAAAAGGGTAAACTGGCAGCCTCGCTGAAAGATACGGCAGATTTTTTGTACAAACAGAAGAGCCTTGTTTCCGAGCCGAAGTTGTCCACCTTTGAACAGGTTGTGAATCCATCCTATATCGAAAATGCTTTAAAATAAAAGATGAAATGGGAAATTTTGCATGTATCAAATACTAAATGATAAGCCGGAAAAAGTTGCAACATTAAGCGGCATTGATTTTATTTATCCCGATGCAAAAGGCGGAGTCGCCGCTCTTCAAGGTGTAAACCTGGACATCAATGAAGGTGAATTTGTTTGCGTACTTGGCCCGTCGGGGTGCGGCAAAAGCACGCTATTAAAGATCATAGCCGGATTCCTTAAGCCATCTTGCGGCGAGGCCAGGATGGGCAATGAGATTATTAAGGGTCCGGACTGGCATAGAGGCGTCATGTTTCAGGATCCTACATTATATCCGTGGCTGAATGTTCAGGATAATATTGCTTTTGGACTTAAAATGAGAAAGTTCCCACAAAGTCAGATTAAAAGAATTACGGACCAATATATAGAACTTGTTGGTTTGAAGGGTTTTGAAAAGAGCAAGCCCTATGAGCTTTCGGGAGGCATGAAGCAAAGGGCTTCCCTTGCAAGGACTCTGGTGAATAAGCCAACAATGCTTCTGATGGATGAACCCTTTGGGGCATTGGATGCTTTAACAAGACAAAATATGCAGGACCTGGTTAGGGAAATCTGGATGAAAACAGGAAATACCGTTTTGCTTATAACTCATGATGTGGATGAGGCTTTGGCCCTTGCTACAAGGATTATAGTAATGTCAAGGAGTCCGGGTAGAATTCTTAAGGAATTTGCTGCTGAATTTACATATCGAATTTCCGGTTCAGAACATGAGATGGTAAGATATAAACCTGAATACATGGAGCTTAGGGAAGAAATCTTGAAAATTATCAGCAGTCAGAATGAGAGGTTAAAGCTTTCGCAACACAATCCAAAAATATTATTGGAAAGGAAGTGATATTGGTTTTAAATGCTGTAAGATGATCCTCGAAAAATCAGCAACAGATGAGATTATTTGGGAGGGTAAAAAATGAAAAACGTTGAACGAATTATAGGGTTTGCAGGACTTATTTTGGTATTGGTTCTTGGCAAGACATTCTTAAAGCCGGACATGCTATTTAGACTTGTAATAGGTATGGGCCTTGGCTACGCTTTAATGAGATCCTATACCGGCTTTGCAGGAAGTGTCAACCGCGCATGTAGAACCGGATCTGCGAAATTAATGAGAGCGCTGATGTTTATGTTTTTTATCACAAGCCTTTTGGTGACTGCGTTTTTATATAAGGCGGATCCGACTGCCTATAACCTCTTTGTAAATCCGATTAACCTTGGTTTGCTTCTCGGCGGATTGCTATTCGGATTTGGCATGGCATGTTCATCCTGCTGTGCTACCGGAGTGCTTACGGATCTGGTGACAGGCTTCCCGAGAGCTTTCATTACCTTGGTGTTCTTCGGCTTGGGCGTGTATTTGGGCTTTCCTTTCCAGAACACCGCGGCATGGGTCAAAAAATCCTGGTTTACGACACCTGTAGGATCAAAATTGGCGGGAGGTGTGTTCCTGCCTGACCTGTTCAAATGGGATGGCTTGAATGGTTATCTCGGCGCTATGATACTGACGGCCATATTCTGTGGAATCGGCGTATATATCTCGTATAGCTACGAACGAAGCCGTAAGCTGAAAGAAACATATACCGGCGTCGACTCGGAAATGATGCAGGACCAGAGGGCGGAGTTTGACAGCAGGGACTTTAAGTTGTTCAGCGAGTCAACCTATTACCATATATTTTCAAAGCCCTGGACTTTAGCGCAGGGTGCTGTGGCCATCAGTGTATTGTTTGCAATTTTGATGGGCGCCACCAAAGCGGGTTGGGGAGCGTCCACACCTTATGGAATCTGGTTTGGCAAACTGCTGATGTTGTTCGGAGCTTCGCCGGAATCGGTGGCTGCCTTTGCCAAAATGAAACCCGACCAATTTGTTCAACCGGTATTTCAAAATGCGATTTCAGTTCAGAATATTGGCATCATAATCGGAACAGCCATATATCTGTTGACTGCCGGTGTATTTAAAAAGACATTCTTGTCAGAGATGCATATTTCCATTAAAGAAGCGTTGGTTTACGCATTGGGCGGTATTGCCATGGGTTTTGGCACAAGGCTGTCAAATGGATGCAATGTAGGCGCACTGTATACGCCGATTGCCAACTTTTCACTATCAGGCTGGATTTTCTTAATATTCTTGGTGTTGGGCGGAATTGCAGGGAATATATTCTTCAAAAAGTTATTTGCAAAAGCAAATTAATTTAAATTAAAAGAAGGGGAGCAATTATTATGGGCAAGAGAATATTGATTGTAGGCGGAGTAGCCGGAGGAGCTTCAGTCGCCGCAAGAGTGCGCAGACTTGACGAAAAGGCCGAGATTATCATGTTTGAGAAGGGGCCTCATGTGTCTTTTTCCAACTGTTCATTGCCGTTTTATTTGAGCAGGATGGTAAAAAACAGCGACAGTCTGGTTATGATATCCCCGGAGCGGTTCAAAAAGCAATATAACATTGAAGCGAGAGTTAACTGTGAAGTTACAAAGATAAAGAGAAAAGAGAAAAAAATAGTGGTAAAAAATCTGGTGACAGGAGAAGAATGCGAGGAACCCTATGATAAGCTGGTCCTGTCTCCCGGCGCCAATCCGATTCTCCCGAAAAGCATCGAGGGAATTTCAAACCCTAATGTATTTACTATAAGGAATGTGGTTGATATTAAAAAGCTGGACGACTATATCGCTCAAAACAACATACAGGATGTTGCCGTCGTGGGGGGCGGGTTCATAGGTGTGGAAGTGGCTGAGAATCTGCGCCTCGCTGGCAGGAATGTCAGCCTCATTGAAGCGCTTGACCAGATTATGGCTCCTTTCGATTATGACATGGCACAGATACTGCACAAGGAAATGGTCGACCATGGGGTAAACCTGATATTGAATGACGGGGTCAAGAAAATAAACGAAGACTCCGTAGAATTGCAATCGGGCAGGAAGGTTGCAGCAAAGGCCGTAGTGATGGCGATCGGTGTTGCTCCCGAGACCGCTTTGGCGAAAGACGCAGGCCTGGAAATCGGCGCAACCGGCGGCATCAAGGTTGACCACAATTATTTGACCAGTGATAAAGATATCTATGCCGTAGGGGATGCAATAGAGGTTTACAGCCAACTGACACATAAACCTGCAAGGCTCGCTTTGGCAGGTCCCGCCCAAAGGCAGGCAAGGGCGGCAGCAGACCACATATATGGCATTCCTCATAATAACAAAGGTGTGATAGGAACATCTGTTGTAAAAATATTTGATTTGGCAGCAGCGTCTACAGGATTGAATGAAAAAACTGCGAAAGCGGCAGGAATTCCCTATGATTTTGCATATATAATTCCGGAGGACAAAGTTGGGATAATGCCTGAAAGCCACCCAATGCACTTTAAGCTTATATTCGAGTATCCAACAGGCAAGATACTCGGGGCTCAGGCCATAGGAAAAGGGAATGTTGACAAGAGAATAGACGTCATCGCTGCAATGATTGTGATGGGAGGAACACTGGAAGACCTGAAGGAATTAGAGTTGTGCTATGCTCCTTTATTTAGTACGGCTAAAGATGTAGTGAATCTTGCGGCTTTAGTAGGGCTCAACCTGCTATATGGCAGATTCAGGCAGGTTCCGGTAACCAAAGTCAGGGAACTGGTTGAAAGCAATGCATTTATCGTGGATGTAAGGGAGAAGAAGGAATTTGCGGCAGGGCATCTTAAAAACGCCGTCAATATTCCACTCAGCGAATTGAGGGACAGACTGGATGAAATTCCTAAGGATAAGCCGGTATATCTGCACTGCCGTTCAAGCCAGAGAAGCTACAATGCAGTTATGGCGCTTCAAAATTTGGGATATGACAATGTAATCAACATATCCGGCTCCTTCCTCGGAATATGCTGCTACGAATATTATCAGGACCAGGTTACCGGCAGGGAAAAGATAGTAACGGAATATAACTTTAAATAAAATTGACGCAATAAATGGCGTCCACATGAGTTGTTGAGCTTATATGGACGCCATTATTTTGTAGCCCGGCGCAGCGAAAGATGATATAAACATATGCGGTATACATCAAATAAATTTGATATTGACATCAAAAAAAATTGATATATAATATAGAGCTGAAGGGGTGAATATATCAATGACAAATAAGTTATTAACCCAGCAAGCCAATCAATTTAAAGCTCTTTCCGATGAATTCCGGCTAAAGATCCTTTTATATTTATATTTTTATGGAGAACAATGCGTATGTGATATCTGCAATTTTTTTAATATCGGTCAATCACATATTTCGTATCACTTAAAACTGCTTTATGATGCAAATATGATTAACAAAAGACAGGCGGCAGTATGGAACTATTATTCCTTAAATAGTGAAAGCCCCATTTATCCTTATCTGTGTGAAATATTCGAAACTATAAGCCGGGAGGAATTGAAGGAAAGTGTTTCAGACAGCTAATCTGCTCAACACAGGGAAAGTATTTTTTTTCACCATCATGGGAGAACTTGTAATTCTTTATCGGCATAAGTTTTCTTATAGCTCTTATTCAAAGATACATATCGACAGAAAAAATAAAAACAATTCTTTCGGCGCCGAGAAAGGGGTTAAACAGCATACTGGGCGCGGCGCTCGGCGCTCTGACGCCCTTTTGTTCATGCTCGACAATTCCTGTTCTGGTGGGACTGTTTAAAAGCGGGGCCCCGTTTTGCGGCGCAATATCTTTCCTTATGTCTTCACCCTTGCTGAATCCTGGGATTATAGCATTATTTTTGATGTTTTTCGGCCTCAAGACGACGGCTGTATACGTTGCATTTACTTTCGCATTTGCCGTAATCATAGGTGTTTTTCTTGATAAGCTCGGCATGGAAAAGGAAGTTAAAAATGTAACGATTAAGGGAGAAAAGCATGAGGAAATTACATACGATAAACTTCAAGGCTCATTTATGGAAAAGAACAAGATTGTAATTAAGTCTGCCCTAACCGATGCCGTGGGATTGTTCATACAGGTATTTCCATATTTATTAATCGGAGCCGGTATAGGGGCATTCATCCACGGGTTTGTTCCGGAAAATCTTATAGCAAGACTTGCGGGAAAATCCAGTTTCTATTCAGTGCCCGTTGCCGCAATTATCGGTATCCCGATGTATATTCGAACTGAAACAATGATACCTATTGCACAGGTGCTGGTTTCAAAAGGCATGAGCTACGGTACGGTAATGGCCTTGATCATAGGCGGAGCGGGTGCAAGCATACCGGAATTGGTGCTCTTAAATTCAATCTTTAAGAAAAAAATGAAGTATGTTTTTGTGATATCCATATTTGCAGTAGCGATCATTACCGGATATGCATTTAATATAGTTATATAGATGGAGGTGGTGAATATGGACAAGAAAGAGGAGTCATTCCTCAAAAAACTCTTTAGACCGTCAAGAACAGGCTGCTGCTCCGTCCAAATTATAAGTGAAGACGACGAAGCAAGCGATATTGGGGAAAAACATAAAAAAGCGGAGAAGAAAGAAGAGAATCAAGATAAGAGTTAATTAAGGCTGATATATTTGATAATAATAGTAATTATCCCGAAAATATAGATAAATATTTTCATCATCTGATGGTGATGCGTTTTGCATCATGTATGTCTAAGTAAAATTTTACAAATGGAAAACGGGAGGCGAATTTGAAATGTATTACAATTTTATCTGCAACAAATGCGGCGAGGCTTTTGAGATCCAGGCATCCGTTTCTGAGATTTCAAAAGGTCTTAAAATCAGTTGCCCAAAGTGCACTGTCAAACACCTCACGCCATTTAAACAGATTGAAGAGTGTGGGAATAATAAAACGTGAAAAAAGGTCCCAATGGGTTTATTATAAACTAAACGATAGATTTATAGAAGAGAACAAATTACTATATGATTTTTTGAAAAAAAAGCTGGCGGAAAATCCCCGATGCTTGGAGGATATTGAAAGACTTAACAATGATGCGGCAATTGGCTTAGCATGCGATAAGTTAACATAGTTTATTTTATTTTTTGCCTTTAATATTCATATATTCAATTATAATCATATAGGAGGCTGTAATTGTGAAAATAGAATTCTTTGATCCGCCGATGTGCTGTTCTACGGGACTATGCGGCCCGGCGCCGGACGAGACTCAGATCAGGTTGAATGAAAACATTGAGTACCTGAAAAATTAGAAAGCTGGTTGACCGGGGGATATAAGGTCATAGCCAGCCTTGCACCGTCTTATCTTGTGGAATTCGATGAGGATGCGGGGAAAGTTGCGGGTGCTCTCAAAAGCTGACTTGAAAAATTTATGGGAGGGAACCATATGGGGAAAATCACCGTCAAGTTTGGGACTCCGTTGAACCTTTTTTTAAAAATGGAAAGATTCGAGATTGACATCGACGGCCCTATAAAAATACTTGACCTGGAGAAAAGGCTGCTGGAGCGCTTTCCGCAGCTCAAAGACCGCACGGCAAACATGAAATACGTCTACTATGTCCTGGACAATAAAACCGTGAGGGACAGGGAGACCTTCGTGGCGGAAGGCCAGGAGATAATGCTGTACCAGCCCACATTGGGGGGGTGAGAAGAGACTTAATGCCGAACTGTTTCCATTTTAAACTTTATATCCGACATATTACAGACAAACTTCATACCAATGTTTTACAATATAACAAAGTAGAAAGGATTGACTCTTTCAATGCAGAAAAACTACAAGCTTTCATTTCTTGACAGATACCTGACATTTTGGATATTCCTTGCGATGATCCTAGGAGTAGGCATGGGTTACCTGTATCCGCAAATTGCCGATTTTTGGGGCAGATTCCAGGTTGGTACCACAAATATTCCTATAGCCATTGGACTTATTCTCATGATGTATCCGCCTCTGGCAAAAGTCCGCTATGAAGAATTGCCGCTAATTTTCAAAGACACGAAAGTATTGCTGTTTTCTTTGATTCAGAACTGGATAACGGGCCCCGTTTTAATGTTTATACTGGCTGTGCTGTTATTGCCAGATAAACCAGAGCTTATGACAGGATTGATACTGGTGGGCCTTGCCCGATGCATAGCTATGGTGCTGGTATGGAATGATCTGGCAGGTGGCCACCCAGAGTATGTGGCCGGCCTTGTAGCTTTTAACGCTATTTTTCAGGTGCTAACTTACTCAATCTACGCATACATTTTCTTGAGTGTAATCCCAGCCTGGCTAGGGTTGACCGGTGCTGTAGTGAATATTTCCATGGCGGAGATCGCAAAAAGCGTCTTTATCTATTTAGGAACACCGTTTATTGCAGGATATGTTACGCGATTGGTGCTTACAACCTTCAGGGGTCAGGACTGGTATGAGCAAGTATTTATTCCCAAGATTAGCACATTGACCCTTGTTGCACTGCTTTTTACAATTATGGTCATGTTTTCATTAAAAGGTGAACTAATATTGACTTTGCCTTTTGATGTGTTGCGTGTAATCATACCCCTGACTCTATACTTCGTTTTGATGTGGCTGAGTACATTTTTTCTGGGTAAGTTTATAGGAGCCGACTACTCCAAAACAACGACCATGGCTTTTTCCTCAGCCAGCAACGATTTTGAACTGGCGATCGCCGTGTCCGTCGCCGTATTCGGCATTAATTCATTTCAGGCCTTTGCTACGGTTATAGGACCTCTTGTTGAGGTTCCGATAATGATTGGTCTGGTAAATCTTTCTCTTCTATTCAAAAGAAGGTATTTTAACAAATGAAGCCAGCAAGAATAAAAATTATATAGGGTGGATAAATCCACCCTATGGTTTTAATATTAACCCTACAATAGCAATAATAATGCCTACAATTCCGACTATTGTTCCAATAAACCATGTTTTAATGCCGTTAAATTCACCTTTTAATTCACTAATATCGTTTT
>JANLFP010000006.1:175958-185617 GCA_024655905.1 Tepidanaerobacteraceae bacterium | reverse complement strand
TTAATTTCTTCCCTTAGCCCTTTTATTTCGGCTTTAAATTCCTGCCTTTGATTATCGAAACGTGTATCTGTATAGTCCTTGAACTCATTAAATTTGCTTTTTAATTCACTAATATCGTTTTTAATTTCTTCCCTTAGCCCTCTTATTTCGGCTTTAAATTCCTGCCTTTGATTATCAAAACGCATATCCGTATTATTCCTGGATTCATTTAACATTTGCATAAGGGTATTTATCTGCTGTGCAAGGTAAAAATAGCCGATTTCAGGGATTTTGGGTTCATCCGGTCGATCATCTGCTCCTGCGGCAGCTTGTTTTTTCATTTTCTCCATATCTTCCAAGGGCATGCTCATCATCCCTTCCTCCTTCGCCCTGTCTTAATTATATTAAATTTCCGACTGAACTTCAATGTTTTTTTGTTTACTTTCTTGAAAAATACAGGCGCGAAAGTGGATTTAAAGACGGCAAACCGAACATCTGCATTGCCATGGGGGTGTAATGTGGAGTGTCGCTTTATGCCGTGCAAAATAAAGGAAGACTGGATGTTGGATGCTCCTGTCGGAAGACCCTGTAAAAAGGCGGAAATGCTGCAAGCCGAGGAGGCTTTGCATAGAGGCAGGGCACAAATGACAGTAGAAAATGGATTCGATCTGGAAACCGAATGAAGGAGCGAAGAATATTCTTTTTTGAAGAGGTTTCTTTTTAAAGGAAAAAGTTGCAAGATATATCCAGAAGAAATGAGGATAGGCCTAATGTTCGCCGAGGATGCAGTACTCCGGGCGTTCAAAGCATGAATGGCATATAAAAAGGCGTGGAAAAGCTGGGAAAAATATCGTATAATATTTACAAAAGGACAATGCGAGACCAGATGAAAAATTTGATTTGAATCGGGGAGAGTCAGACATCAGTGCAGACTATTATTTCAACACTGGAAAACTGGTTAGCCGGAGGTCATAAGGTTATAGCTAGCCTTGCACCGTCTTATGCGGCGGAATTTGAGGAAGATGCGGGAAAAGTTGTGGGGGCCCTTGAGAAGCTTGGATTTTACGGGGTAGAGGAGACGATAACTGTTTTGCCGGAAATAGTCGAAGCCAGGGAAAGAGCCGCCGTATGCAGCCGCGGCCCCATCATTTACAATTCATGTCCGGTGGTCTGGAATCTGATAGACTCCCATCACCCCGGACTTGCGAAATATTTGCTCAAATTGCCGTCGCCCATGAGATTGCACAGCCGCCGCTTGAAGGAGAGATTCCCCGGGGCAAAAACGGTTTTCATAGGGCCGTGCGAAGCAAAAAAGTGGGAGGAAGCCCGGTTTTACAGGACGAAGTATGTCGACCTCGTCATTACTTTCAAGGAACTGAGGCAGATTCTGAAAGAGTTGGGGATAGACCTGCAAAACTCGGGTGAGGGCAAATTCTTATCCGAACCGCCGGGCTGGGTAGAAATCGGCATTCTGTCTTTTTTTAAATCCGGATTGGAAAACGTATCAACATTCCTGGAAAATTTTGATGAGGATTCTTCGCATGGAATGGAGCTGCTGGCGTGCGAGGGGGGATGCATCAATGGCCCCGGCATGACCGCGGCCAAGCCCGTTGAAGAGAGAGTAAAGATATACTGTGATAAAATATTGTCGAAAGAGAAAGCAAAGTGCAAAGCTGAATAAAAACACGGGAGGGAACCATATGGGGAAAATCACCGTCAAGTTCGGCACTCCTTTGAACCTTTTTTTAAAAATGGAAAGATTCCAGATTGACATCGACGGCCCTATAAAAATACTTGACCTGGAGAAAAGGCTGCTGGAGCGCTTTCCGCAGCTCAAAGACCGCACGGCAAACATGAAATATGTCTACTATGTCCTGGATAATAAAACCGTGAGGGACAGGGAAACCTTCGTGGCGGAAGGCCAGGAGATAATGCTGTACCAGCCCACGCTGGGAGGATAAGACGAAGTTGCGAAGGAAGGGAGCGAATCGATGAATATTGCTCTTATTGCCCATGATGCCAAAAAAGAAAAGATGGTGGAATTTGCCATAGCATATAAAGAAGTATTGAAAGAGCATAAACTTTATGCTACGGGCACAACCGGAAAGTTAATCATGGAGGCAACGGGGCTTCCGGTAGAGAGATGCCGTTCGGGCCCCATGGGGGGAGACCAGCAGATAGGGGGCATGGTTGCCGGCGATATCATTGATCTGGTGATTTTTTTGAGGGACCCTCTCACCGCTCAGCCCCATGAACCCGACATCAACGCGCTCTTAAGGGTTTGCGACGTGCATAATGTTCCTCTGGCTACAAACCTTGCTACGGCTGAAGTGATGATTAAGGGATTGATGAGGGGAGACCTGGACTGGAGAAATGTTATAAATCCAGAACTGGGCATGATGTAATATAATATATGAAAAAAGTAAAAAAATTCAGGCTTTAAATATTGTTAGTGAAGTATTCTACAATGGTTTCATGGCGGAAAGGAAAGGAAGTTTCGACTTGATAATCAGTGCCAGCCGTAGGACCGACATCCCGGCGTTTTATGCCGAATGGTTCATGAACAGAATAAGGGAAGGATTTTTTTACAGCGTTAATCCTTTTAACCCAAGCCGGGTTAAAACCATCAGCCTGCATGTGGAAAATGTGGATGCCATAGTATTCTGGACTAAAGATGCCGAGCCGATGATGCAATATGTGAGCGAATTGGACTATATGGGATATAAGTACTATTTCCAGTACACGCTGAATGACTATCCTCGAATATTTGAGCCCAATATGAAGCCTGTGGAAGAAAGGCTTGACACTTTTATGCGTCTGAGCCGAAAAATAGGCAAGTCAAGGGTGGTCTGGAGATATGATCCCATTATCGTAAGCAATCTTACACCTTTGGAGTATCACATCGAAAGGTTTGAAAAGATAGCGGGAAGGCTTTCGGGCTTTGTGGAGAGGGTAGTCATCAGTTTTGTTGACTTTTACGGCAAGGTAAATCATAGATGGAAACAGCTTATCGGTTCCGGTGCACTGAAGATTGCGGACATTGCAAAGCCGGAGCACGCAGGCAAAATGGAATTGTTCGTTTCCAGGCTGATAAAAACGGCCGATGGCGCAGGCATAGAAATCTTTTCGTGTGCGGAGAAGGCGGATTTTTCTCATCTCGGCCTGAAGCACGGAAGCTGTATAGATGCCAGTCTGATAAACAGGGTTTTCGGAATGGATATCCATGCAAAGAAAGATAAAAACCAGAGAAGGGAATGCCTTTGCGCTCAATCCGTGGACATGGGCATGTACAACACCTGCCTCCATATGTGTACATACTGTTATGCCAATTCAAACGAAAAAAACATTATTGAAAACGTCTCAAGACATGATGCAGCAGCTCCCTTTCTAATGATTCAGAGAACCGTCCCCTGACTCACCTCCCCTGACTCATTGCAGCAGCAAAACAGATAATATTGCTTTTTTTTATTTCATATGATAGAATAATTGCAGAAAAACACTTGAACAATTATTCAAATGATAAATCAAAATTGGATTCGTTTATTATTTTTGGGAGGAGGAGAAATTTTGATATATAAGCTGCAGGGTCTTGACTGCCCGCATTGCGCGGCAAAACTAGAAAGGGAACTGAGGAAAATCGAGGGGCTGTCCGATGTCAGTGTAAATTTTAGCACCAAGAGCCTCGCGCTGGACCCACGATATGAGAGAGTGGTCATTGAAACATTGAAAAGTGTGGAACCCGATGTTGAACTAGTCCCCGAAGGCTTGGATAAAAAAGAAAAATCCAAAGCCATGGCAAGCGAACAAAAAAAGAAGTTTTTAAAAATATTTGCCTCGGCTGTGCTTTTTGTTCTAGGATTAATCACCGGCCCCCGGCTGCACGGCAGGCTGGAATTTGCAGAACAAGCAATATTTTTTGCGGCTTACCTGGCTGCGGGATGGGAAGTAATATATGCAGCTTTCCGCAATACGGTTCGGGGAGAAATTTTTGACGAGAATTTCTTGATGACCCTGGCAACTGTTGGGGCTATCGCCATGCATGAGTACCCCGAGGCTGTTGGCGTCATGCTGTTTTATTCTATCGGCGAATATTTTCAGGCTGCGGCTGTCAATCGTTCCAGACGCTCCATCGAAGCCCTCATGAATATACGGCCCGACTATGCCAACTTGAAAGTTGGAGACAGGGTTCAAAAGGTGACGCCGCAGAGCGTGAAAGTCGGAGATACAGTTGTTGTAAAGCCGGGGGAGAAGGTTCCGCTTGACGGAAAAATAGTATCGGGCGCTTCTTTCGTGGATGCTTCAGCCCTGACGGGCGAATCGGTGCCCCGGAAGGTTAAACCCGGAGAAGTGGTGCTTTCGGGCATGGTGAATACCGATGGCCTGTTGGAAGTGGTGGTGGAAAAAACCTTCGGGGAATCTTCGGCATCAAAGATATTAAATCTGGTGCAGAATGCCGCTTCAAGGAAGGCGCGAACCGAGCAGTTCATTACGAAGTTTGCCCGGTATTATACACCTGCCGTTGTTATTTCAGCGGCTGCCATCGCAGCAGTACCGCCTCTTTTTATGCCCGGCGCATCGTTTTCCGATTGGCTTCACAGGGCTCTGACCATGCTTGTGATATCATGCCCCTGCGCCCTGGTGATATCGATACCTCTTGGATACTTCGGAGGCATAGGCGGAGCTTCCCGCCGGGGAATTCTGGTAAAAGGGGCCAATTTCCTTGAGGCTCTGACTCTTGTCGATGCCGTGGTGTTCGATAAGACCGGCACCCTCACAAAAGGCGTGTTCAAGGTGACGCATATCAAGGCTGAAAACGGTTATTCGGAACAGGAAGTGTTGAGGCTTGCGGCCATGGCGGAGGCCCATTCGAATCATCCCGCCGCAAAATCCATAAGGGAAGCTTACGCGGAAAAGTTTAAAACCGGCAATGCAACTTCCGACATTTCGCATGAAAACGATTATAAAGAATCGAGCATTATGGAAACGGCAGCTGCCTCGGGAATGAAAGATTACAGGGAGATACCCGGCCGGGGAGTAATGGCCAATATTGAAGGCAAGACCATTTTGGCAGGAAACGAAAAACTCATGGAAAGGCATGGCATTGTCCCGGATAGGCCGCAAGCTTCAGGCACTCCGGTGCATGTGGCTATAGACGGCACTTATGCCGGATATATTATCATATCCGATGAGATTAAACCCGATGCAAAGGAAGCGATAAGACAATTGAAAGCCATGGGCATAAAGCATGCGGCTATGTTGACGGGGGATGAAGAAAAAACGGCAAAAAAAGTGGCATGTGAAATTGGAATTGACGAATATTATGCAAATCTTCTGCCCGAGGACAAAGTTTTTAAACTGGAACAAATACAGGCGGGCGGGAACGGCAGATCCCGCCGGGTGGCTTTCGTGGGCGACGGCATCAACGATGCTCCTGTCATTTCGAGAGCCGATATTGGAATCGCCATGGGCAGCCTGGGGTCCGATGCGGCCATAGAAGCCGCCGATGTGGTCATCATGGAGGATTCGCCGTCAAAGGTGGCCGAAGCCGTGAACATCGCCCGCCTTACCAGAAAAATAATTTATCAGAACATAATTCTTGCCCTGGGGGTAAAGGGCATATTTTTGGCCATGGGTGCATTTGGTGTCGCCACCATGTGGGAAGCGGTTTTTGCCGATGTGGGGGTTGCACTGCTGGCGGTTCTAAATTCCGCAAGGACCCTTTCTGCCCCCTGATTTTCTCATTATAAGCCGAGGACATCCGCGATATCGGTCATTGCTTTAAGCGAAAGCTCCGCAAACTCCGCGAAGGGGATCCCCAGTTTTTCTATGGAACGCATGGCATCCCGGTCCGCCCCTGCCGCAAATCGCAGTTCGTTCATTCTTTTGGTGATGGATTTTACCTTCACGCTGGAGAGTTTCTTATCGGGATATACCAGAGCTATCGCCGTTATAAAGCCTGTAATGGGGTCAGCCGCATACAGAGCCCGGTCGAAACTGCTTGTGATTTCGGTGCCGGTGGCCTGATTGTGAGCCTTTATGGCGTGATACATTTCCTCGGTGCCGAAGCCGAGGCTCTTTAATATCTCGACGGCCTTCGGGCCGTGCTGCTCCGGATTTGTCCTGTAGTCCACCATGTCAGCGTCCAAATCGTGCAGAAGCCCTGCAATGCCCCATTCATCCTCTTTATCCGGGGCAAGCTTTTGCGCAAGAGCCCTCATCACCGCCTCCACCGCGAAACAATGCTTTACAAGATGCTCGGTATGCAAATACTCGTTCAAAATCTCTATTGCCTTCTGCCTGTCCATTTTTGTCCTCCTGCTCGAGAATATTTTCGCAACTTTTCAGTATCATTGCAGGCACAGAGGTTTTTTCACTCGCTCCAAGCCCGCTTGACAGCACCCGGTGCTGGACAAGCCGCGTCGGAAGCATCATGCCTCGAAGCAGCTGCTGAATAGTCGCTTTTTTCATATTATAGCACAGATTTGCAGTCGTGTCATATATCTGGCAAGAATATGCGCCAAAATGAATTCAAAAAAAATAGAGACCCCGAATGAGGGGTCTCTTTTAGTTTGGATTATGGCCGGGCGACAATTAACTTGTATAACCTACTCCCTGGCCCATGGGCTGATACATGTTCATAATGGTGTTGGTGGTATTCTGCTGCATGGTGGGCACCTGATAATATCCGCGGCTGTTCATATACTGCCATACATCATAAGCCTGATCGGCGCAGTTTATCGCTCCCTGAATGAGCATCCTTCGAAGTTCCGGATTTGCGCATTCCAGAGATGCCATCATTCGCTTGGAAGCTCCCGTCTTGTGGATTCCCATAAGGGCTGATGCCACATCCCGATCATCCACCTGTTTGGCGGAAGGATTGGGGGTAGTTGGGGAGGGGTTTCTCAAACCGTAGGTGGGGGAAAAATTGGCATTGGCCCTGTAAGGGATGGCTTCCTGGAATCCGGCCTGGCTTGCAGCAGATATCATGTTGTTGTACTCGTTGGTCATGAAATCCAGTTGCTTGTTTACAATGCCCTTTAGCTGAGGATCTTTGCAATGTTCGCTGTAGAGCTGGACGGTGTTGATGCTGGTGACGGTGTCAGACAAGACCTCGTGCAGTTCCATGACTTCATGGGCGCCTAAATTTGCTGCCATATGACAACCTCCTGAAAAAAATTTTTCATGCACATCATATAATATCTCACAATGTAGCGGAGGTTATTCTGGAAAATGTGATTCATAAAAGCCATTAACGCCATTATTTAAAACGGTATAAAGTTAAAAAATTAAACATTTTGTTTAGTAATTGAACATTCAATGACAATAAAAATCCCGATATGACTGTTTTTATTTTCTGGCATGAATATTGCATTTTAAATTTTCATAGAAATTAAAATAAAACGTTCTGGAGGTGAAGCCATGCGTGAAGTTTTCATCGTCAGTGCGGTCAGGACCGCCTGCGGCAAATTCGGCGGAAGCCTCTCCAAAAAGACGCCGATTGAACTCGGAAGCGCGGTGATCGCCGAAGCCGTCAAAAGGGTGGGAATCGACCGGGAAGGGGTGGAAGAAGTAGTATGGGGAAACGCCTGGCAAGCAGGAGTTGGGCCAAATCTGGGAAGACTTGTGGCTGTAAAAAGTGGACTTCCGGTGACTACATCGGCTTTTACTGTAAACAAGAGGTGCGCTTCGGGTTTGAAATCCATAGCGCTGGCGGCCCAGGCCATAAGGGCAAATGACGCCGATGTGATGGTTGCAGGGGGGACCGAGATGGCAAGCCGCGCACCCTACCTTCTTTCTGATGCCCGGTGGGGATACAGGCTCGGTTCCGGGGAACTTCAGGATCATTTGCATCAGGACGGCTTCATGTGCCCCCTGGCGAGCATGATGATGGGGGCAACCGCAGAGGTTTTGGTGGAGGAATACGGCATAACCCGCAAAGAGCAGGATGAGTACTCCTTTATGAGCCATAAGAGAGCCGTGGCCGCCATGGATGCGGGCAAGTTCAAGGACGAGATCTTGCCCATAGATATAAGCGATAAAAAACATCCCAATGCCTTTTTCGACACAGAAGAAATTCCAAGACGAGATATTTCCTTGGAAGGTCTGGCGAAGCTTCCGCCAGTGTTTAAAGAAAAAGGCACCATAACTGCCGGTTCCAGTTCCGCCCTGTGTGACGGCGCGGCAGCAGTGGTGCTTATGAGCGGGGAAAAGGCCGGTGAACTGGGCATAAAGCCTCTGGCAAAGATACTGGCCCACGGTCAGAGTGGCGTAGACCCGACACATATGGGCATTGGGCCCGTGGAGGCTGTCCCTAAAGCTCTGCAGAAAGCCGGCATGACTCTGGATGACATAGATTTGATAGAACTGAATGAAGCTTTTGCCGGTCAGGTGCTGGCGGTGGTGCGGGCTCTGAACATGGACCTGGAAAAGACAAATATCTACGGAGGAGCCATATCTCTCGGGCATCCTATCGGGGCCACCGGGGCAAAACTATTGACCACTCTGATATACGCCCTTCGGCAGGAAGACAAACACATAGGCATGGTCACCCTCTGTGTTGGCGGCGGCCAGGGGGAGGCAATGATAATAGAAAGAATGAGCCAATAGGTCATATCAACTTAGGTATGCAGATAATGGATGTTCAAAAAATGAACATCCATCAATGCAAATGATTGGCAAAAACAAAATCTTAATCACAAAATTGAAAAAGGAGGGCTATTATGAAATTTAAAAAAATAATGGTCTTGGGTGCCGGTACAATGGGGCACGGCATCGCCCAGGCCTGTGCACAGCAGGGATTTGAGGCGGTGCTCATCGACGTGGAGCAATCTCTTGCAGACAAAGCCATAGCCAGAATAAAAGCGGGCCTGGAAAAAAGGATTGAGAAGGGGAAAATGACCCCGGAGGAAGTAGACGCAATCATGTCCAGAATTTCAGGCGGGACAGAAATAGAGGCATATGAAGGGGTTGATTTTGTCATCGAAGCGGTGGTGGAAGATGTAGAAGTGAAAAAACAGGTATTTGCCCGCCTCGACAGGCATTTTGGGCCCGAAGTAGTACTTGCCACCAATACTACCGCCTGCTCCATCAGCGAAATAGCAAGCGCTGCAAATGCAAGAGGCAGGGTTGTGGGCATGCATTTCTTCAATCCTCCGGTCGTAATGAAGCTGGTGGAAATAATCCCGGGTCTTGATACGGCTCTTGAGACGGTGGAGATGACAAGAGCTCTGGCAGAAATGCTGGGGAAAACGCCCATCGTGACAAAAATAGAATCGCCCGCAGGAATTGTAAGCAGGGTGCTGGCGGCGCTTCTAAACGAGGCGGTCAACGTCTACTCAGAGGGGGTGGCGGATGCTCAGGATATCGATACCGCCATGAAACTTGGAGCCAATCTTCCCATGGGGCCGCTGGAGCTCATAGACATGATAGGAGTGGACATTCACCTGGCCAAGACCGAGACACTGTACCGGGAATTCGGGGATCCGCGCTACCGTCCTCCCTATATCCTGAAGAAGATGGTGAGGGCCGGGCACCTGGGCCGCAAGACCGGGCGCGGTTTTTATAAATATTGAAAAACATTGTAAACGGAATATAAAAGAGGATATAAAAACATAATGCAGCGAATAAAGCGAAAAAATGGAAATAAATTAACAAAAGCCATCCGAGAGGACTTCATCGCA
>JANLFP010000006.1:157662-175950 GCA_024655905.1 Tepidanaerobacteraceae bacterium | reverse complement strand
ATAAAGCGAAAAAATGGAAATAAATTAACAAAAGCCATCCGAGAGGACTTCATCGCAAAAAATGTTCAGGAGGGATATTTATGGATTTTGATTTAACCGAGGAACAGCAAATGATAAAAAAAATGGTGGCTGAATTCGCCGAAAAGGAGATTTCTCCTGTGGCGGCAGAAAACGACCTGCAGGAGAAATTCCCATCGGACATAGTAAAAAAGATGGGGGAACTGGGCATTTTCGGCACCGTAATCCCCGAGGAATACGGCGGAGGAGGCTTTGACAATATAGCCCATGCCATAGTGGCGGAAGAATTGGGGAGAGTGGACTCTTCCGTAAGAGGCATCTATTCGGTGCAGGTATCCCTGGTGGCGCTGACCATTTTAAAATGGGGCAATGAAGATCAAAAGCGAAAATACGTGCCGCGCCTTGCATCCGGCGAAATACTAGGGTGCTTCGGCCTCACGGAGCCCAATTCCGGCAGCGATGCCGTGAGCATGCAGGCCACGGCGGTGGAAGACGGCGACAGCTACATTATAAACGGGAACAAGATGTGGATAACCAACGGAGGAGTGGCGGACATAGCCGTGATATTCGCCAAGACCGACAAAAACGCCGGGGCCAGGGGCATCACGGCATTTATTGTGGACACGAAGACTCCGGGGTTTTCTACCAGAGACATCCATCAAAAGCTTGGTTTAAAGTCTTCCAACACGGCGGAACTCATTCTAACCGATGTTAGGGTCCCGAAAGAAAACATTCTGGGGGAAGCGGGCCATGGGTTCAAGGTGGCCATGAGCGCTCTGGACTTCGGCCGCTACACAGTGGCCGCGGGATGCGTGGGTCTGGCGCAGGGTTGTTATGATGCTGCAAAAAAGTACGCCCTAGAAAGGGTTCAGTTTGGTAAGCCCATAGCCGGACATCAGCTCATCCAGGAGATGTTTGCCGACATGACGGTTGATATTGAAGCCGGCCGCCTTCTGGTATACAGGGTGGGGCATCTTAAAAACAAAGGAATTCCCAATACAAGGGAAGTATGTGTGGCGAAACTCTTCTGCAGCGAAATGGTGAACCGCGTGGCTTACAAAGCGCTGCAGGTCTTCGGCGGATATGGATTCTCAGGTGAATTCCCCATTGAAAGGTACTACAGGGATGCCCGCATAAACACCCTGTATGAAGGCACTAGCCAGATTCAGAAGCTCATTATAGCCAGCAGGGATTTGGGCATATCAGCGTTTTAGATTGTCAAGATTGTCAAGGGGACGGAGTACTTGACATATTTGATGGAAATTCATGGTGCACAAATAGTCTGTATCGATATTCCAATAGTGAGTTTTTAATCATTCTTGGTTTTGCCGGGAAGAATCCAATTATGGGGAAGCAAGGAAAGCGGCTTAAACAGAAAGGGGAGATAAGCATTGGAATGGAAATTGTTGACATATAAGGAGGAAGATAGTGCGGCTTATATTATCATAAACCGCCCGGAGGTGAGGAATGCCCTCAGCAACAGGCTGGTGGATGAACTGGAGGAAGCGATATCACAGATCGAAAAAAACGATGAACTTCGGGCGGTGGTAATTACAGGTGCAGGAGACAAAGCCTTCATGTCCGGCGCCGACATAAGGGAACTGGTGGAAAGGGACGCCATCATCGGCCGAAAACACACAAGGCAGCGCCAGGAACTGTTCGGGCGCATTGAAAATCTGAATATCCCCGTCATCGCTGCTGTCAACGGCTATGCCATAGGGGCGGGGTTGGAACTTTCCATGGCCTGCACCTTCAGAATAGCATCGGAAAATGCGAAATTTGCCGCCTCGGAAGTAAAACTGGGCATAATCCCCGGTGCCGGCGGCACCCAGAGGCTGTCAAAACTGGTGGGCAAAGGCAAAGCCCTGGAAATGATCATTTTCGGCGATATCATCGACGCTGCAGAAGCCTTCAGAATAGGCCTTGTAAACAAAGTGGTGCCTCAGGAAAAACTCATGGATGAAGTTGGGGAATGGGTGAAAAAAATAAAAGCACTTCCAAAACTCGCCGTCCAATATGCCAAAGAAGCCGTAAACCGGGGCGCAAATCTGGGGCTTGAGCAGGGTCTGGCCCACGAATCATACCTGTTCGCCCTGGCCTGCACCACCCAGGACAAGAAAGAGGGTGTGGCAGCTTTTCTGGAAAAGAGGGCTCCGAATTTCACGGGAAGGTAGGATTAACTCCGATATCTATAAAAAGCAACTATTCAGCAGCTATTGTAAGATGGTGCAAGTGTTTTTCTGGCGAGGACTTGTGCATCACCAGTGCTGACAGTGCGAACTTTGAGCGAGCGAAAAACCACTTGCACCAGCAAATGATGCTGAATAGCTACTCCATAGAAGAGGTGAATGCGATTGAAAATAGTGGTTTGCATAAAGCAGGTGCCCAGCACAGAGGCGAAGGTGCAGATGGACCCGACAAAGGGCACCCTCATCCGAGAAGGCGTGGAATCTATAATAAATCCCTTTGACGAATACGCCATTGAAGAGGGTGTGAGGCTAAAAGAAAGCTACGGAGGAGAAGTAACGGTAATTTCCATGGGCCCTCCCCAGGCAAAGGACGCACTCAAAACAGCCCTGGCCATGGGGGCCGATAAAGCAGTGCTACTGAGTGACAGGGCCTTTGCAGGGTCGGATACCCTTGCCACTTCTTATACTCTTTCCCTGGGCATAAGGAAAATCGGCGACGTGGATATCGTCATTTGCGGAAAGCAGGCCACCGACGGTGACACTGCCCAGGTGGGGCCGGGGCTTGCGCAGAGGCTGAAGTTGAGACAGATAACATATGTCTCCAAAATAAGAGAAATTGATGCGGCGAACAAAAAAATCACCGCCGAGCGTTTGATAGAAAGCGGCACCCAGGTGGTATCTGCCTCACTTCCTGCCCTGATTACGGTGGTGAAAGACATAAACCAGCCCCGTATTCCCAATATTTTTTCCATCAAAAAGGCCACCAGAGCCGAGATTCCCGTATGGGGAGCCCGGGATCTGGGAGGAGATCCAAAAGATTTTGGATTTGACGGCTCGCCCACCCAGGTGGTTAGGATCTTCACACCGCCTCCCCGGCAGGGTGGCGAAATAATTGAGGGGGAAGCGTCAGAGGCCGTAGCAAAACTAATAGAGGCGCTCTCAAGCCGAAATATTTTATAAGGAGGCCGGGATATGGCTCTAAAAGCGATAAAACAAAACTGCACAGGCTGCGGGCTGTGTGTGGATGTTTGTGCATACGCCGGCATAAAGATAAATGCTGAAGGCATCGCAGAGGTCACAGAAAGTTGCATCTTGTGCGGCCAGTGTGTGGATGCATGCCCTGCCGGAGCCCTTGTGATGGAAGAAAAAAAAGCCGTGTGCGAGGATATGTCGGCTTATAAAGGCGTAATGGTATTTGTGGAGCATGAATTTGGAAAGATACATTCCGTTTCCTTTGAACTCCTGGGAAAGGGGAGAGAGATAGCCGATGATCTTGGAGTATCCCTTTCGGCCATGTTAATTGGTGCCGAAGGAGACAGCATGGCCCTGGAAGTAGCCCGGTACGATGTAGACGCCATATACGTTGCAAGCAGCACATGGCTTCGGGAATATCAAACAAGCACCTATGTGGCAGAAGCGGAAAATATAATAAGGATATATAAGCCCGAGATAGTTCTGATAGGCGCCACCACCATGGGAAGGGATTTTGCGGGAGCTCTTGCCGCAAGGATTAGGACCGGCCTTACCGCCGACTGCACCGAACTTTCCGTGGATATGGAAAAGCGCCTGCTCCTTCAGACCCGCCCGGCCTTCGGCGGCAATATCATGGCCACCATAATATCTCCAAATCACAGGCCCCAGATGGCTACAGTCAGGCCCAAAGTCATGGCCATGCCCGAGCCTTGTGCGAGCCCGGGCGCGAGGATTATCCAGGTCCAGCCGGTATCGGGGCCGCAGGATATGCTTCTTGACATCCTGGAATTCATCCCCGATACCGCCGGAACGGTGAATCTGGCCGATGCGGATATTATAGTATCCGGCGGCCGTGGCATGAAAGGCCCGGAAAACTTTTCGATGTTATTCGAACTGGCGGAGCTTCTGGGGGGAGCCGTGGGAGCCTCCAGGGCCGCAGTGGACAGCGGATGGATGCCCTATGCCCATCAGGTGGGGCAGACCGGAAGGACCGTAAGGCCCAAGCTTTACATTGCCTGCGGCATCTCGGGGGCCATCCAGCATCTGGCAGGCATGCAGACCTCGGAAAATATCGTGGCCATAAACAAGGATCCCGATGCCCCCATATTCAAGGTGGCCACCTTCGGCATAGTGGGCGACCTTTTCAAAGTAGTGCCGGAGCTCATAAGGCAGATAAAGGAAAAAAAAGCCCGCAAGGCTTCTTAAACAAAGGCAATTTAAAGCCATACACATGCTGCGTATGGCTTTTTTTGTCATTGACACCTTCGATCAAAGCTCGGCGCGGGCTGCCATGAACTTCAGTTCCCGGCGAATTTCCTTTTCCATTGCAGCCAGTATTTCTTCCTTCTGCGGGCTGTCTGCCAGGTGTGCATATCGGCCCTGCTTTCCGATATATTCTTCCAGGGGGGCGGGCTTTATTTTCTCCGCTGCCAGAAGGCTGGTGGGACTGTTCAAAACAACCTTGCCGAATTCCGCTTCCCATAAGAGCCAGCTTCCGGTCTGGACGGCAAGTCGGCTCATTTTAACGGTGTCGCTTGAAGGGAACTTCCATCCGGTATAGCAGGGAGCGTGAATTTCGATGTACTTGAACCCCCTTATGTCCTTTGCCTTTTTGACCTTTCGTATGAGGTCTGTCGGGTATGCCAGGGAGGCAGTTGCAACGTATGGAACCCTGTGTTCCAGCATCAGCAGGGGCAGATTTTTGCGGTGAACCTCTTTGCCCAGAGGAGTGGTGGTTGTTGCGGCGTATATGGGTGTTGCGCCGCTTCTTTGCATTCCTGTATTGGAATAAGCCTCGTTGTTGTAGCAAAAATGGATAAAGTCGTCATTTCTTTCCGCCGCGGCGGAAATGCCCTGAAAGCCTATATCATACGTGCCGCCGTCGCCCGCCCAGTTAAATATGGTCGGTTTTTCACCTGTTAACCTTCCCTTTTCATAAAGGGCGTCCAGAGCCATTGCAAGGCCCGCAGCGGAAGCACCGGCTGATGCAAAGCAAACGTTGAGGACCGGTATGCTGTAGCAGGATTTGGGCAAAGGCCCTATGCTGGCTACCGCACAGGATGGGGTCATCAGCATGATGGCATTTTCGCCCAGGGCCTTGCCCACCATGCGCAGGGCTATGGCGGAAGGGCATCCGGCACAGGCGGCGGAACCGGGAAGCACGTATTCAAAATCCGGTAAATCCTTTATGCTAATGCTCATTTCAACACCTCCATCATTTCGCGGGCTTTTTCTGCCAGAAAATCTGCCGGGAGATCCTCTCCTCCCAGACCCACTGCCCGCCCGACGACCTTGATGTCATCCTTGCGATTAAAGAGCGCAGCTTTTGATTCGGCGAGCAGGACGCCGCCTTCGGTGCCAAAAGCATAATTGCGGTCGAAAACCAGGAGCCTGGCTCCATCGGGGAGAAGACGGGACAGCTCTTCCGCCGGGAACGGCCTGAACACTCTCAGCCTGATGCTGGCTGCGGGGATTCCTTTGTCTCTTAAGATATCCACCGCCAGTTCCATTTCGGAGGCCATTGACCCCATGGAAAGAAGGAAAAATTCAGCATCTTCGGTGCGATAGGCATCAAAAAGGCCGCCGTGCCAGTGACCGGTGAGCTTTTCAAATTCTCTGGCGATTTTTTCGATAACTTCCCCCGCCTTTCTTATATCCGCGGCAAGGCTGTGGCGGAAAGGAGCGTAGTTTTCCGCCGGGGTTACATTGCCGAAAGTTCCGCCCCATTGGGGATGAAGCCGCCACGCGGGCTCAAAGGGAGGAAGAAACTCGTCAATAATGTCCTGATCCACCGTTTCGAAGGGCATCATGGAGTGGGAGAGCAAAAAGCCGTCGTAATTCACTATTACGGGGATATGAATTTTTTCCGTCACTTTATAGGCTAGTATGATGGAATCATAAATTTCCTGGGTGCTGGCGGCGAAAAGCTGAATCCATCCGGTATCCCTTTGGGAGACGGCATCCTGGTGATCCACATACAAACACCAAGGAGCACAGACGGCGCGGTTGACATTAGCCATTACAAGCGACAGGCGGCCTCCTGCAGCATAGTGGAGAATCTCATGCATATAGAGCAAGCCCTGGGAGGAGGTGGCGGTAAACACCCGGGCTCCGGCTGCGGCCGCCGCTGCCACGGCGCTCATGGCGCTGTGTTCCGATTCCACCGGGAGGTACTTTGCGTTCATTTTGCCTTCGGCAATGTATCCGGCCAGCTTCTCCACTACTGAAGTCTGAGGCGTGATGGGGTAAGCCGCCACAAAATCCACTCTTGCGGCTTTTACTGCCAGAGCGCAGGCGGCATTGCCCGTATCCAGAATCTTTTTCATCTTTGTTCCTCCTTCACCATGACGATCGCCTTTTTCGGGCATTCGGCCCCGCATATGCCGCATCCCTTGCAGTAAGCATAATCTATCGAACGGTCATTTTTGCCGATGCATCCTTCGGGGCAAAAAAGCCAGCACAGGAGGCACCCGCTGCATTTTTCCAAGTCAATCACGGGTTTTGCCGTGCGCCAACTGCCGGTTTTTCCGCCGGCACCCTTCACGGGCTGAGACAGGGGATATATTGAGCGGTCATTCATTTACATAAACCTCCTTCAATCCGTCGGACGGCCTCATAGGCTTCCCTGGCGGCCTCTATATTGGCTAGTGCCTTTTTGCCATCCCACTGCTCGCTGATAGTCTTTTCCAGATGCGAAAATGGAATCTCCAGCGCGCGGCATACTGCCCCCGACATCGCCACATTTATAAACGGTTCGCCGCTCGACACCAGATTGTTTTTGATTGCAATGGCAGAGGCATCCACAAGCCACTGTATTTTATTAAACGGGAGGGGTCGGCTTGCATTTGCCACGATTTCGGCATCGTCGGAAATGCCGTCCTTAATGCCTGTGTCCAGGAGATTTTCGTGCATGAGTACAAGCATATCGGGCCGATAAGATAGGGAGCGGGCTCTTATGGGCCTTGAATCAAGCCGAACTGCCGCCTTTACTGCAGCTCCCCTTCTTTCGACACCGAAGAAGGGCATGGTCTGGACTTCCCATCCAGACTTTAAAGCGGTCTTAGCTACAAGTTCGGCCAGGGTCACCACACCCTGGCCTCCACGACCATGAATGCGTATTTCCAGCATTATAAAAGCCTCCTTACTGCGGGAGCATATTTTTTACTGCATTTATAAAATGAGGAATGACAATGCCGGGTTCTTCAATGTCCATGCACCATCTTTTTACCCATTCGAGGACCACATAGCCCCGGAATCCTCCGCAAGACAGTTCCCTTACTGCATCGGCTGCGGGGACATCGCCGTACCCGAACATTCTGTACTGAACCCTGCCGTCTTTTACAATCGAATCCTTGATGTGGACATGCCTTATCCAGGGCTTGAGGCGGGAATATGTTTCATGCACCTGTTCGTGAAAATATCTGAATGGGTGATGTACATCCCAGAGCACTGCCAGATTGGGATGATGTATTTTTTCCATAAATTTCACCATTTTATTGGAGTCGGCAAAAACGCCATTGGTTTCCAATAAGAGGGTAACGTTTTTTTGGGCGGCCAGAGGCAAAATTTCCAGAAGATTTTCCTCCACGATGGATGCATCCGCTGTGCCGGGCTCCGGCTGGGCATCTCCCAGCACCCGCACATAAGGTATTTCAAGGCTCCCGGCCAGAGCGAGGTAATCGGCGGTTTCTTTTAGTGCTTCGGTTTTTTTCTCCGGATCGAAAAGCAGGGCTCCGGAAGCAAGACACGGTATTTCAAGGCGCAGACTGTTCAATCTGGACTTGATGGCAGGGATATTCTCGGGAGAAAAGATTTCGACACGGGGCAGATATATTTCGCTGCCTATTCCCCTCAACTCTACGCCGTCATAGCCCAGATCGGATGCCGTGGTGATGATTTCCTCCCACAGCCAGTCGGGGCAACTCAAGGTTGAAAATGCGAACTTCATGAGGATTCCTCCTTGCAACAATAAGATTGGACCCTGAAAATCATGCGGTTTCAATATTGGCAGCATCCTGCAGATTCAAGTCCTGTATCGCCATTTCCCTGAGCTTGTATTTTTGAATCTTACCGCTGGCGGTCATGGGGAAGCTTTCCACAAAGCGAACGTATTTCGGCGTTTTATGGCGGGCCATATTGCTTTTTACAAAATCCTTGACTTCATCTTCTGTAAGTGTTTCGCCTTGTTTCAATATGATATAGGCCATGATTTCTTCTCCGTATTCGCGGCTGGGCACGCCTACTACCTGCACGTCTTTTATTGCGGGATGAGTGTAGAGAAATTCTTCGATTTCTTTTGGATATATGTTTTCTCCGCCTCGAATTATTACATCTTTTATGCGCCCGGTGATTTTATAATACCCCTTTTCGTCGCGTATGGCAAGATCGCCCGTATGGAGCCATCCATCCCTGTCGATGGCCTGAGACGTGGCCTCGGGCATTTTGTAGTAGCCCTTCATAATATTGTAGCCTCGCGCCACAAATTCCCCCGGAACTCCGGGAGGGCATTCGAGCCCGGTCTTCGGGTCGATGACTTTGGTTTCAACGAAGGGGAGGGATCTGCCGACGGTTGACACCCTTATTTCCAGAGAATCATCAACAGTCGTCTGGGTACAGCCGGGGGACGCTTCGGTAAGGCCATATACAATGGTGATTTCCCGCATGTTCATCTCATCGACAACCTGGCGCATTACTTTGACCGGGCAGGGCGATCCGGCCATAATGCCCGTTCGAAGATGCGGAAAGGAAAAACGCCTGAACTCGGGATGCTCCAGCATGGCTATAAACATAGTGGGCACTCCGTGAACGGCCGTGCATTTTTCTCCGGTCACAGTCTCAAGAACCTTCAATGGCTGGAAATATTCCACGGGGACCATGGTAGAACCGTGGGTGACGCATACCATGACGCCCAATACGCAGCCGAAGCAGTGGAAGAACGGGACGGGGATGCACAGGCGGTCCCTGTGCGTAAACTTCATGCAGTCGCCGATGCTCCTGCCGTTGTTTACAATGTTGTAATGCGTGAGCATGACTCCTTTGGGAAAGCCCGTTGTGCCCGAGGTATACTGCATGTTTACTACATCGTGGACGTTCAGGGATTTTTGAACGGCAAAAAGCTCCTCATCCGAAACCTGAGTCCCCATTTCGTACAGCATATCCCAGTTCATCATTCCATCGGGCGAGCCGTCGCCGATGTATATGACGTTTTTTAAACAGGGCAGATTTTTGGATTGCCACTGGCCGTTCTTCTTTCCCATCATCTCGGGGACCAGGCGGTGGATTATGTCTACATAATTGGTGTCCTTGAAGCCGTCGATGAGGATGAGGGTATGGGTATCGGACTGCCTTAACAGATATTCCGCTTCAAATATTTTGTAGTTGGTATTGACGGTTACCAGGACCGCTCCGATTTTTGCGGTGGCAAACATGGTCAAAAGCCACTGGGGATAATTCGTGGCCCAGATGGCCACATGGTCGCCTTTTTTGATGCCCAGGCGCAAAAAGCCCTTGGCCGTCAAATTTACCAGATCGCGAAATTCCCGGTAAGTCTTGCGGAAGGGTCTGTCGGTGTAGACGACACACTCATTGTCTGGATATTCATCCGCCATCCTGTCGAGCAAATCGCCCAGAGTAATCTCCAGGAGCTTTTCCATTAAAAACACCCCATTTTGCTAAGAATTAATTTGCAACAAGCCTCTCTGCAAACGAAAGATTCAAATTGCCATTTTTTTAATTTTATAGTAGATGGTTAATTTCGTCAATAATTAAAAAAATGACACCTCTAAAGCAAATTTTGTTTTCACCGGTTCAAAAAAATATGGTATAATTAAACGCAAAAGCATAATTTGCCGTCACACGCTGCAAATAATTGTTGATAGATGCAAAAAAGCAAATTATTTGCGAAGAGGCGGGGTAATCATGAAGAAATATGTCGCAGCAATAACAGCGCTGATTATTGCGTTAACTCTATATAATGCATTCTTTCCCGATTTAAGAGACAGATTTTCGGTATATTCCGATGCCGAAAGCGGGATGAGGTACATCTGCATGGCGAAAGAAAGGGCTTTTTTCTTTTACAAAAACGGCAGGTGGAAAAAGGAATTCGTAAAAGGCGTAAACATAGGCAGCGCAAAGCCTGGGGCATTCCCCGGCGAACTCGCCATTACCAAAGAAGAATACCTGAGGTGGTTCAAATACATAAGAGATATGAATGCAAATGCCATCAGGGTTTACACGCTGCAGAATCCGGAGTTTTATGAGGCTCTGTGGGAATTCAACAAAAGTTCTGTAAAGCCCTTATATCTATTTCATGGAGTTTGGGTCGATGAAAATGCCGTTGAAAATACGATGAATGCATTTTCATCGGAGGTTACAGAAGATTTTAAGCAGAATATTGTCGAAGTAATTGATGCAATTCACGGAAATGCAAAAATATCAGAAAGAAAAGGAAAAGGATGGGGCGAATACAAAAAGGATATTTCGCAGTATGTGGCCGGATGGATACTGGGCATAGAATGGGACCCGAATTTGGTAAAAAGCACGAACGAGAAAAACCAGGGATTGGCACAATTCGACGGGGCCTATCTTTATACGGCATCCGCGTCGCCTTTTGAGACATGGCTTGCAATGATGGGCGATTATGCAATATCTTATGAGACGCGAAAATACAACATGCAGAGGCCTCTCAGCTTTACAAACTGGCCCACGACCGATACCCTGAAGCATCCAAATGAGCCGTATGAAAATGAAGATATGGTGTCCGTAAATGTCGAAAAAATCAAAGCAAAACCGGCCTTTATTCCGGGACTTTTTGCGTCATACCACATTTATCCCTATTACCCCGATTTTATGTTCTATCAGAGAGAATACGCATCGTTTAAAAGCAGCGGCAAAAAAGCGAACACATACAGGGCGTATCTGAGAGACCTCATCAAAGAACATGCCATGCCCGTGCTTGTGGCCGAGTTCGGTGTGCCCACATCCCGCGGCATTACCCATGAGAATCCATTGACCGGCTTTAATCAGGGGCATATAGACGAGAATGCGCAGGGGCAAATGATCGTTTCGATGATAAATGACATACATGACGAGGGTTATGCGGGAGGCCTCGTGTTTACGTGGCAGGACGAGTGGTTTAAAAGAACGTGGAACACAATGGACCTTGACATCCCCGACAGGAGGCCCTTCTGGTCGAATGTTCAGACAAGCGAGCAGAAGTTCGGAATTCTTTCATTTGATCCCGGAAACGGCGGGAGAAAGGTATATGTGGACGGAGACGATTCCGATTGGGGTACACAAGGCCCGCTCTTGAGAAACGAACACGGCGAGCTTTATGCTGCATCCGATGAAGAAGGCGTATATTTTTTTCTGCGCCTGAGAAAGCCTTACCGCGACGGCGAAAAAATCATCATACCCGTGGATACCGTACCCGACCAGGGCAATGAAGTGTTCAGCGATATGGGGGTGCGACTGGGCAGGCCGTGTGAATTCGTCATAGTAATAGACGGCAAAGATAATTCGAGAATTCTTGTGGACGCATACTATAATGTTTTTTATCATATTTACGGAGAAAAATTAAAAATGCTGGAAGATGATGCTGAATACAAGATTAAAGGCAGTGGTGCATTCAGGCCCGTATATCTTTGCCTGAGCAGAAAAATTTATCTTCCGGAAGACGGGAAGACTGTTCCGCTTAAAAAATACGAAACAGGCAGGCTGAAATACGGCAATGCAAATCCATCATCAAAAGACTATGATTCGCTGGCCGATTTTTCATACAGAGGCGATGTGGTGGAAATACGGATACCGTGGCAGCTTTTAAATATAATGGATCCTTCCACGCGCATGGCGATGGATGACCTTCATAAGGAGGGCATCAAGCCGCTTAAAATAGATGGCATATATGTATCTTTTTTATCGATAAGCGATGCCATAAAACAGGCACCCGAATATGCTTTTTTCACATGGAAAGAATGGGAGGCACCGGGATACCACGAGCGGCTCAAAAAATCTTATTATATAGTCAAAAACGGATTTAAATATCTGTAGGAAGGGGATGATCTATGGAAAAGGTGCAGGAAAACAAAATTAAAATTCTCCTTGTGGACGATGACCCGCTCATGCTGACAATCTTAAAAAACAGATATGAGAGCAGGGGATACGGTATATACACTGCAGCCAGCGGAGAAGAAGCCCTGGAGATATTTGAGAAGGAAAGGCCTTCGATTGTAATCTCCGACTATGTTATGCGCGGGATGGACGGCGACGAGCTTTGCATAAAGTTGAAAAAGCTGGACAGCAAAGTAAAAATCCTGATGCTTACAGGCCAGAAACTGGATAATTTTGTTATAAGGGCGATGAAATCCGGAGCGGACGACTACATGACCAAACCTTTTTCGCCCGTAGAGCTTGACTTTAAAATAGAAAAACTATTGAAAGGTTAGGGCGCGCGGAATGCTGATTGCCGAAAAGGCGGTTTACGGAATATTAAAATTTCTCATATCGTTTCTTCTGCTGCTTTACGTCTATCTGGTCTATGAAAAACTGAAGGAAATCGTCTTTGAAAGCAGGAGGAAAAAGGAGTCATCCGTTATAAACGGCATCATCGATGCTCTTTTCGTCAAATTGTCGAATTCGGAAAATATTGAAAAAGATGTCGTGGATTTAAAAAAATATGCAAAGACTTTTACCGGCAGAGAAATAGCTGCCGAGAGGCTGATGGGGTATATAGAACTGATAAGGGGCGATTTGAGAAATGCCCTTTCGAGGATATGCGAGGAACTGGGTTTTGTGGATTACGAGATGGCAAACCTCAAAAAAAGGGATACGTTCAGGATAGCCCTCGCATGCAGGAGATTGGGGGAGTACAGAAGTGAAAAACCTCTCGAGCTTCTGCTGGACAAGCTGAAAACCGATGTGTATGAAGTGAAATACAATGCACTCCTTGCCATTTCAAAAATTGGCAATAATGAATATTTTTTGAAGGCCTTTTCCCAAGAATACAAGGTTCAGATGTTGAGCGAAAGAAACCTCATGGAGATAGCAAACAGCTTTGAAGGGGACAAAGCTGCCATATACAAAAAAATGATTAACCATGAAAACGAATACCTGTCCTCCATTTTCATAAGGGCTGCGGGAAACGATCGGATATTGGAAGTTTCCGAAGAAGTGGGAAGGCATCTGGCGTCACAAAGCTTTCTGAGAAAGATAGCGGCTATAAAGGCTGCCGGCCAGATGGGAGATTTTCGGCATGCGGATAAAATTATTAAGGAGCTTTCCGATCCTGACTGGAGAATCAGGGCGGTTGCCGCCAAATCTCTGGGTGAACTGGGCGCGCCGGGGGCGGGCGTGCATCTTAAAGAAGCTTTGAAGGACTCCGAATGGTGGGTAAGATACAATGCGGCTTTTTCGATTATTAAACTCGGAAATTATGAAGATGTGCTGGAAGAAATTTTCAGCGGCCGGGACGAGTTTGCCAAGGATGCGGCCTTTTATGCGCTTGAAACGGCAGGCCTTATAAAAGAGCGGGCATCCGCATCGGACTTAGCTTCCGGCAATTTGAAGCCGTTTGATTTAAAGTTGAAACAATACATGGAGAAAAAGGGATTGCAGTATGAGCATAATTAGAGATATAGTCGTATATTTCAATTTTTTCATCATATTTTATGTGCTCGCGATAAATGTAATATATTTCCTGCAGCTCATGCTTTCGGCATTCAGCCTTTCTTCATATATCAGGAAAATGATGTCTTCGGACTACCGGCGGTATACATCATCAATCAACATGATACCGATTTCGGTAATAGTCCCTGCATATAATGAAGAAAACACCCTGGTGGAAAATGTAAAATCGCTTTTGGAATTGAACTATCCGCTTTTTGAAATCGTAGTGGTGAATGATGGTTCGACAGACGGTACTCTAAATAAGATAATAGAAGCCTTTAATCTTAAAAGGATAAGCCAGCCTATCAGAGTCAGGCTGAAGACGGAGCCCATAAAAGGCGTTTACAAAAATCCGGAATTATTCAATCTCACGGTTGTGGACAAGGAAAACGGCGGCAAAGCCGATGCCCTGAACGCCGGAATCAATGCTTCGATTTATCCGGTATTTGTCAGCATCGATGCGGATTCGATTCTGGAAAGCGATTCCCTCGTCAGGGTTATTATGCCGTTTATTGAGGACAGCCGCACCGTCGCAGCAGGGGGAATAGTTAGGGTTGCAAACGGCAGCGTAATCGAGGGAGGACTTATTCGGGAAGTAAAGCTTCCGAAAAGCAGGCTTGCATGCTTTCAGGTGGTTGAGTATTTGAGGGCTTTTTTAACCGGAAGGATGGGATGGGATGCGCTTGGCTCCCTGCTCATAATTTCCGGGGCCTTCGGCGCGTTTGACAGGGAAGCGGTTATCGGCGCCGGAGGTTACGCCAGAGGTACCGTTGGAGAAGATATGGAGCTGGTTGTAAGATTGCACCGAAAGATGAGGGAAGAAAAAAGGCTATACAAAATAAGATTCATACCCGACCCGGTCTGCTGGACGCAGGCGCCGGAAAACCTTAAAGATTTGAAAACCCAGCGCAGGAGATGGCAGGTGGGACTCATAGACTCGCTTTTCCGCCATAAAAAGATGTTATTCAACCCGACATATGGGATTTTGGGTCTTTATGCAATGCCGTACTTCTTTTTATTCGAGATGCTGGGGCCGGTAGTTGAGATTTCGGGCTACCTGCTGATACCCGCAGCCTTTTTCCTTAAAATGATTGACGTGCGATTCTTTTTGCTCTTTTTGACCATTTCAGTAATTTACGGGGTCATCCTTTCGGTCGGCGCCATACTGCTGGAAGAATACACGTTTAACAAATACAGGAGCATGAAGGATTTCATACGGCTGGTGGCTTATGCAGTTCTTGAAAACTTCGGCTACAGACAGCTTACCACCGCCTATCGGGTTCTGGGCACCATAAACTACAAAAAACACAAAAGCCGCTGGGGAAGCATAAAAAGAAAAAGTTTTATCGATTCAAACCGATAACCTCGGAAAAAAAGCCTCGCCGATTTTCTGCCTTGCGTATGCGAGCTCCTGAGCAACTCCACATATTTTCAGCATATTTAAGAATATAATAAAATTTTTAATAAAATGTTGAAATTGGGGGTATAACGTTGTATATTATAATTAAGCAGGATAATGGGAATGGCCCCTTCGAGACTTATTGACAAATATTATTAGAATCTTAGAAAATCCTTTTGAACCATGGTCGACCTGTTATCGGCATGGAGCAGATCGGATTGCGGCTAGGGTTTAAAACAAACTGAGTCTATGTGATGGTGTAAGCAAAATTACTATGAGGGGTGAGGCATTATGAATTGTTCAGAAGTCAGTGAAAAGCTTTTGGAAATCCTTCGATTGGATACCGACCCTGTAGCAGTAACTATGTACAAGGATAAGGAAGAGTTGCCGAGAAAACCGATGAACTATAAAGTAAACATTTGTCAATTGGTTTCTTCGGCAAGGTACCAGCGGAGGATCAATGCAGGAGTTCCTGAAATGATGGTTTGTTCAATGGGAGCTGCATGCGTGGGTTTAATCAAAACACCGGAAGCAATTTCATCCGGTAAGGCAGCCGTAGGACCCTATTGTGCCGATGAGGAAGCCGGGAAGAAATTTATGGCGAACACCTTTAAGCTTGGGGATAGCGGCAAGCATTATGAAGGCATATATGTTCAACCGCTATACGCTGCAAAGGCAGAACCGGACGTTGTTGTCCTTTACGTAAATCCAGCTCAAATTATGCGGCTGGTCCACGCATGCACGCATGACAACGGAGAAAAGGTAACGGCGGATACTGTTTGTGAAGCCGCATTATGTTCCTCCATAGGATTTGTACTTGCAAACAAAAAACCCGTGATTGGCTTTCCCTGTGCAGGAGACAGGATATTTGGCGGTACACAAAATCAGGAGCTTGTATTTGCCGCTCCATACAGCCTGTTTAGGGACAAGCTTATCGACAATCTGGAAAAAACCGCAAAGGGTGGCTTTTCAGTATATCCGGTTGCACCAAATATGTACTGGACGCCCTCCATGCCTCCAACATATACGATACAACCGGAGGATTTATAGTCGGGAAGGAACTGCGTAACGGACGAAAGGGAACATCAAATAATTGATAAAAAAGGGGCTTCCCAAATCCTGCGAATGGGGACAGCCCCTATTTTATATGCATTCTTTAATTAATCATCTTCCAGCAGCATCTCGGCTGCCAGGCGAGTTGCCCTTGCCACTACGGCAGCGCATTTTTCTGCATGGTCATGTATAGCAAAGAATTTCTTAACATCGTTTTTATTCAAAAAATTAAAGCTTCGTCCAAATATTTTTTTATTGCAGCAACGGGCATAGAATGGTTCCGAATTCTTTTAGAAATTTATCCCTGTACTCGTGGAATTTTCCCACAGCAATTTTTCTCTTTTGCCAACCTTCTTTTGTGGTTTATTCTGCCATTGTAGGGTTGAACTTCAATCCCAGCGCCAATAGGCCGCTGTAATAAGCGCCGCAGGAACCGCTGCCGCCGCCAGTTCCACCGGCCAAAGAAAGTGTTGCCGTAACCATTTCCTCCGGAATAAAGTCAAAGTATGACTTCAAGCCGTACATTGTGCTCCGTGCACATATGTCGTCGCGCTTTTGCGCTTCAACAGCATTATTTTCCACCATATTCAGTATTTCTTCCTTGCTTAGTTTTATAAAACAAACACCTCCTAGAATTTTATATCAAGAAAAATTTATGCTCAGTAGAGCGGCTTGCTGTTTTGAACCAGATATCAAAGCTTTTCCTACAATGTTTCAATCACCTGGGTAGTAGAATTCAATTCTTCGATTGATGAAGCAATTTAGCCGAAAGCAGAATGCTGCTCTTTGAATATTCGATTAGAATCTGCAATATTGGCAGCAATGTTTTTTATAGATGTTCTTATGCTTTAAAAGTGTTGATTGATTGTTTTAATGGATTCCGATGTCGACGTGAAGAGTTTTTGAATTTCCCGGGCCACCATATTGAATCTTTTGCGGCAGTCTGAACCGACGGAAAACCCCGAGACAAAGCGTCAAAATGAGAAAATAAAAATCGATATTCAAGTCATTATTTGAAAGATTATATGGATGAATAATGCAGAAGCGCCAAATTAGATAGATGATGTATTATTTTTCAGAAAAAATTGGGAGCTCCGAATAGCTTCCTGATCGCGCAACTTGGATCTTTCAAGGTGGAGTATTGACATAGCCTTGGCCTTGTCGGGATTTCCTTCAATGATAGCATCCACAAGGTTTTTATGTTCTTTGAAAAGAACATCAGGCCAGCGAATATATGGATGAAAATCTAGATAACTGTTTCCTAAAGCGGTGAAGGCATTTTGTGAAAGCCGCGAAATACCCTCATATATTCTCTGTAGGACTGTATTATGTGCAGCGGCAACGATAAGATTATGAAGTATTGCATTATGTTGTGTTGAAAGCAAACTTTTATCTTTATGGTTAGTAGTATTTAGGTAATGGAAAAAATCCAGTTCCTCTTTAAGAAGTATAATATCATGGTCTGTTCTCCTTTGTGCCGCCAATTCCGCAGCTGGAGTTTCAATCATGAGTCTCACTTCAAATACTTGAGAGAGAATATCGACAGGCGATGAGGAAGAAAGATTTTCTAGCCCTTCTGTAATATATTCTAACCTGCCCTCACCAATAAAGATTCCTTGTCGTTCGCGGATTTCAATGATACCTAAAGCTTCCAGGTAAATTAATCCTTCCCGAAGAGCCGAGCGTGTTACATTGAATTTTTTTGCTAATTCCCTTTCTGGAAGCAATTGATTGCCCTTCGATATTTCACCATTTTTCAAAGCATTATATATTTTTTTAATAAGATTCTTTCTTTGTTCATTCATATTATGTTATATTCACCTTTCATATAGAAAAATAGCAGCTTATATGAGAGAAGGCAGGATTATAGGAGTATTTTATCAAACTTCTAACATTTGTCAAGGTTTATATGCAACAATGTTTCTGCAATTAATATTTTTTGACCATACATATTCTGCCAGTCATTAGATAGTCGTTTTACATTAATAGCTAGAA
>JANLFP010000006.1:309-157652 GCA_024655905.1 Tepidanaerobacteraceae bacterium | reverse complement strand
TGTGGGTATGAATTGCGTCTGCGGTTATTACTTTGCCTTCAATATCTAATTTGTCCAGCAGTGGTTGAAAAGCTGTGATTTCGTTGCTTTTTTCAATTACTTGTTTTTGAGCAGCTACAATGCCTTCTTTATGAAGCAAGGCTGCTACTAGGTGTATAGGTTTTTGCCCTTCGGCTTTTGTACCACAGAGTGTTTTACCATCTATGGCAATGGCTTTTCCATCTGTTTGAGATTGAAGCCACTTTCCGAGGGCTTCGTCCAACTCTTCTGCATCTATATTTTGTAAAGTTCTCCGTATTGTAGGCTCACTAGGTGGTATATATTTTTTGAGTCTTTCACTAAAGAAACAATTAAGCCGTTTTAATACATCCTGGGATAAATCTTTTGCCCATTCTGCTATGGCCAATACGCTGAAATTGTTGCTCAAAAGGCCACATATTACTATTGCCAATATAGAGCATTGATTATGACGTATCCCCCGGGCTTTGCGTGGATCCGTTACTTTTGCAAGAACTTCAAGTAAACCATTTTCGTTTTCTATTTTTATACTGTTTACATCTAT
The DNA here is from genome assembly GCA_024655905.1 of Tepidanaerobacteraceae bacterium. Classification (GTDB taxonomy): domain Bacteria; phylum Bacillota; class Thermosediminibacteria; order Thermosediminibacterales; family Tepidanaerobacteraceae; genus JANLFP01. Next base: position 157,090 of record JANLFP010000006.1, on the reverse strand, counting down.
CATCGCTTTTTTGCCTCCAGTCAATTCCGGCACCAGAAAGGGTGCTGATAGAAACTGTCTGCTTTTGCGATGAAGTGGATAGACCATGATGGTTTTTGAGTTACCATGGAATATATACTTTTTTGCTTTGCGAGCAAAGCCCTTTGTCTTTCCCAGTGGTATCCAGTTTGCTGCTTTGTAGCATGTCCCTTTAAAGCGACTTTGGTCTACAAATGTTTCTGCAATTAATATTTTGTGACCATACATATTCTGCCAGTCATTAGATAGTCGTTTTACATTAATAGCTAGAATTTTTGAGGCGAGATTTTTAATATTTATGCCGGGAAGAATTAAAAATCGATGATTGTTTGCTATGAATTTTAATCTTTTGTTTCTTTGTTCGTAAGACCATCCTATCCATCTATCCCGAACTTCACATTTGAGGGCTGCTACTCCCCATCCAATAAGGGCAACCCATTTGCCATTAAATTCTGCTACGTATTTTATGCTTTCCCCTACAAGACTGTTGAATCCAAGATAGTGGTATTTTGACATTAAGCTGTTCCATGTATTTTCTTCATCTATGCGGATTGGTCAGACTGTTAGATTTGATAAATCGATATATTCTTTTGTTTCCGGTGCCTTTGAATTTTTATTTTTCATAAGTATATTATATCTAATTTTGTTTCAAAGCACAGTACTTTTTTAAATGCCATTATTTTCTGAGCTTATTGTTGACTTCGACGAAGTCTTGGCAACATAGTGAAAATTGTCATAATTTTAAATCGAAAAATGATATTGCAAAGATATTCTTAATGTGCTATAATTTATCTGCAACACTGGAAAGACCATGGTCGACCATAATGATAAATGTTTACTTCCCTTTTAGTTATATCATATCGAAGCATATAGCTTCAATAAAAAATAGCCTTCAAATGCTGCAGGATGTTAGTATTGTAAAAATAGTTTGTTTCTTGCAAACTTTTTTAGGACAATAATATCAATAATATATTTATAAGGAGTGAAAAGGATGAAGATTGGTTTTATCGGCTTAGGGCAAATGGGGAAGCATATGGCTGTGAACATGCTTAAGAGTGGGGCTGAGCTGATTGTTAATGATGTAAGAGACGACTGTTTTATTGAATTTGAGAAAAGAGGAGCTCGAGCAACAAAATATTTAAAGGAAGTTGCAGAGGCTGAAATTATTTTTATGAGCCTGCCGGAAAGCAAAATTGTGCTTGATGTTCTTTTCGGAGAAAACGGGCTGGCAAGAAATCTCAGAAAAGGACAAATAATAGTGGACCTTAGCACTATTACATATAACACAACTTTAGAAATCGCAAGGAGTTTGGAAAAGCAAGAGGTAGATTTCCTCGATGCTCCCGTTTCTGGAATGGAAGCTAGGGCTAAAGACGGTACCCTTACGGTGATGTGCGGAGGCAAAAAGGAAGTGTTTGAAAAAGTCAAACCTTATCTGGAATACATTGGCAATAAGATTTTATATATGGGAGATATTGGCCGGGGCCAGCTTACCAAGCTCATCAACCAACTACTTTTTGATATTAATGTGGCTGCATTAGCTGAAATTCTTCCTATGGCTGTGAAAATGGGTCTTGATCCAGAGAAAGTTGGTGAAGTAGTCAATAGCGGAACAGGACGGAGTTATGCCTCGGAGTTTTTTATTCCACGCATCTTGACGAATAATTTTTCTGAGGGTTATTCGCTGAAAAATGCTTATAAGGATTTGGTCAGTGCTGCTGAAATTTGTGCCAATCTATGCATTCCTCTTCCTGTACTTCATGCTGCAACGACTACATATCAAATGGCTTTGTTAAAAGGATATGGTTCACAGGATAAGGGAGCCATGATTCGCGTTTTTGAAGAATTGTTATCAGTAAAATACCGCAGTCAAAACGAATAATGAAATAAGGAGACAATTTTATGTGGAGAAGAGGAAACAATGAAGATAAGACAGAAGCTTATTATATTGGTTTGATGAATTCTGTCGGTTACAGAAAGAAAGACTTAGCGAAGCCGATTATTGGTGTGGTTAATTCTTGGAATGATGTAAATCCGGGCCACAAACCTCTTGCAGAATTAGCAACATATGTTAAAGAAGGTATCTGGGCAGCAGGAGGAACGCCCGCAGAATTTATAGTTCCTGCACCTTGTGACGGAATGGCGCAGGGCAGCGGAATGCACTATATATTGCCGCAACGCGATTTAATTGCGGCTTCTATAGAAGCGATGGTAGAAGCTCATGGATTTGATGGCCTGGTTTTTTTATGTTCCTGCGATAAGATTATTCCAGGGATGCTTATAGCTGCTGCTCGTCTGGATTTGCCTTCTATTTTTCTTACGGCTGGGGCAATGCTCCCTCATCGTGAAGGTGAAAGAGAATTTGTAACCTCTGATTTAAAAGAAGCTATTGGGAAACGGAACAGCGGGGAGATAGATGAAGAAACATTCGAACGATGGAGATATAATTTGTGTGCCTCTGCTGGAACATGCTCCATGTATGGGACCGCTAATACTATGGGAGCGTTTTTAGAAGCTATTGGGGTTGCTCCGTTTGGATCTTCTACCATGCTTTTCTGCGAGGCTGCGAAAGTACGGCAAGCGAGGGATGTTGGAGAACGTATAGTCCAATTAACTAAAGACAAATACAAGTTTTCATATTTTCTAAATGATGCTTCGCTAGCTAATGGAATTAGACATATATCTGCTACTGGTGGATCTACCAATGCAGTGCTTCACACGATGGCTTTAGCCATAGCCATGGGATCAAGCTTGACTTTGAGCCAGCTTGATGAGATTCAGGCTTCCGTACCTGTAATTGCAAAATTTAAACCTTCATCTGAAATGAATATTAGTGATTTTCATCGCGCAGGAGGAGTTCCGGCCGTATTATACACTATCAGAGATTTCCTTGATCTTAGCGTTCCGCTGGTTATGGGAGGAAGTTTGGGAGAATATCTGACTAATTTTAAAGAACCGATTAACAGAAATGTAATTCATTCTATTGAAGAACCTCTGCATAAGAACGGCTGCTTTGCTATTCTAACAGGGAATTTAGCTCCAAAAGGTGCTGTAGTAAAGAAAAGTGGCGTTGACCCGAAAATGTATTATCATGAAGGTCCTGCTGTTGTATTCAATTCAGAAGAAGAAGTTCGAGATTATCTATTGAGTAAAAAGGTTAAACCAGGTTCAGTATTAGTGATACGTTATGAAGGACCAAAAGGAGGTCCTGGGATGAGGGAATTGTCTATTCCTGCAGCAATGTTAGTAGGAATGGGCTTACATAAATCCGTAGCCATGATAACCGATGGACGTTTTTCAGGAGCTACACGTGGTCCGTGTGTCGGACATATTGCCCCAGAGGCATGGGTTGGAGGCCCTTTGGCTCTAGTCGAAGATGGAGATATTATTGTGATAGATCTTGAGAAAAAGTTGCTTGAGTTCAGGGTTTCTCAAGAAGAACTTGAACTGCGCAAAAAAAACATAAGAATACCTGAAAGGAAGCTTAAAGGTATTCTGGCGGCCTACAGGGCTGGAGTCGGAGGAGCGGAGCAGGGTGCACCCTGGCTTTATCGTAAAGAATTCCTGGAAAATTCTTAATGTCATTAACCGTATTTATTCTAAGCATGAACATAATGAAAATAGCCCTCTTGAGATGGCTTTAGAATAAAAGGAAACTGAGTTTCCGAAAATCTACCTGAAAAGAAAAAGGAGGAAAAATTTTGGCAGATATCAATAAAGTTAAAGAATTAATGGAAGGTGCAATAGATGTACATATTCATACAGGCCCTGATGTCTTTCCCCGACTGGTGAATGATATCGAGGCGGCAAATCAAGCGAAGGAAGCAGGAATGAAAGCAATTCTCATTAAAAATCATATGACCTGTACTGCTGACAGAGCACAAATTGCAAGTCATGTTGTAGGGATACCAGTATACGGAGGAATTGCTTTAAACCTGCCTATAGGAGGAATAAACCCTCAGGCCGTGGATGCTGCTCTGCGCATGGGAGCAAAAGAAGTTTGGATGCCAACATTGCATGCTGATGCGTACCTAGCCGATGGTAGTCATGTACCGATGTTTAATAACGTATTACAGCCTGGGTTGAAGGGGATTAATATTCTGGATGAAAATGGGAATTTAAAAAAAGAGGTATTAGAAGTGCTGGCTTTGATTGCCGAGAAAAAGGCTATCCTTGGGACAGGTCATATTTCTATTAAAGAAGCGATGGTGCTTGTACCTCAGGCAAAGAAAATGGGCATTGATAAAATAATCGTTACTCATCCATTATCCACAATGTTGAATTATACAATTAATGATCTGAAAGAAATTCTAGAAAAAGGCGCTGCAATGATCGAACATAATATAAATGATACTACACACCAGATGAAGCATCCCATTAAATCCGAACTAATTGCCAATGCAATTATGGTTGTTGGTGCTGATACAGCAATTATGAGTACCGATGGAGGGCAGGTCATCAACCCGAGGCCTGTAGAGATGATGGAAAATTTCATTTCACAAATGCTAGATTTGGGTATAAGTGAAAAGGATATTATTACCATGGTTAGAGAAAATCCTGCCCGAATGCTTGAGATTTAGTCGTATTCAATTATAATCTTGGAATTTAGTTTAAAATAATGCTTTATATAAAAGTATAATAGTAAGGGGGTATTCAGGTGGGTAAAGAGGCAAACGAAATTAATACCTCAACTCGGGTAGAATACGTTCCAAGGGTTGGGGAACTGGAAGGATGGTGCTCAGGCTGTAGGATATGCGAAACCATCTGTTCTATGTATAATGAAGGGATCAGCAATCCAAAAATTTCTCGAATTAAAATTATTTCTTGGGAACCAAGCATAGATGTACCCATAGTATGCAAGCAGTGTGTTGAACCTCTATGTGCTAAATCCTGTCCGGTAGAAGCTTTCAAAAAGAATGATAATGGAATATTAGAAGTTGATCAAGAATTATGCATCGGTTGTGGCGCATGTGTAGAATCATGCCCGTTTGGAGCTATAACAGTAAATCCTATTACCGGTAAGATGAGCAAATGCAACCTGTGCGGAGGTCAACCTCTTTGTATTGAATACTGCCCTGCTGATGTAATAAAGCTAATGACATCAAAATTAAGAGAAACGGAAAAGGCTGAAGAGTGGGCAAAAGTTCTCCAGAAACAAAAGGAAATTGCTGGGAAAAAAGCAAAAGAACAATGTGCAGGGGGTGAATAATAATGGCTAAACATGGATATGGTGGGAAAATATTACGTATAGACTTAACCGAACAAAAAGCAACCATTGATTGCTTGCCATCTGAATATTATGAAATGTACTTAGGAGGGAGAGGCTTCAATTCTCGCCTTTTGTTTGACATGGCAGGGCCCCAAACAGATCCTTTAAGTCCTGAGGCACCGCTTATTTTTGCTCCAGGAGCCTTGCATGGTACCCCTGTACCAACTGCTAGCCGTACTACTGCGACTATCAAGAACGTATTGAGCGGTGGTCATGGCGATTCTCATGGAGGCGGTTTCATAGGCAGTGAAATTAAGTATGCGGGTTATGATGTTGTTATTATCACTGGAAAAGCAGAAAAACCAGTGTGGCTAATGATAAATGATGAAAAAGTTGACTTTTGTGATGCCAGTGACTTGTGGGGCAAAAAAACAAAAGAAACTCAGGAAGCTATAAGAAAAAAATTGCCTTCTAAAAAAGTGCAGATAGCTTGTATAGGTCCAGCGGGAGAGAATTTGGTAAAATATGCAGTAATTACTGATGGAGTGGCAACTTTTGGAAGAACCGGTGTAGGTGCTGTAATGGGTTCAAAAAATCTCAAAGCCTTAGTTGTTTATGGAACGGGTGGGATTACCATTCACGATCCTTCGCGTTTGCTTAAGGCAATTAAGGAATATAATAATATAGTCAAGCAGGACCCATACTTGATTCCCGCTGTTACATTTGGCAGCACCCGCTTTATGTGGCACCGGGTTAAGTATGGTGTTCATGGCGCTTGTAATTGGAGACTTGGTGAATTTGACTGGGAAGGCTTGTCGCCGGAAATATTTCGGGAAAAACATGCAGTTAAAGCAACTTCTTGTCCAATGTGCCCGGTAAGGTGCCGTCGAGATATGATGATACGAGAAGGTGAGCACAAGGGCGAATATACTAAGGTGGAATGGGAATCCATTGCACGATCCATGACCATGGGCATTACCGATTCTATAGATTTAATCAGAGTTATCGGAGCCTTTAATGAAATGGGATTAGACATTGAAAGTGCTGGAGATACAATAGCATTTGCGATGGAATGTTTTGAAAAAGGAATTTTAACTAAAGAAGATTTTGATGGATTATCACCGGCATTTGGAGATGCAGAATTGATTTTAAAAATAATAAAAATGATAACATATCGTCAGGGAATCGGCAACTTACTCGCAGATGGCTGTTACCGTGCATCGCTGGCTATTGGCAAGGGATCGGAAAAATATGCTATGCATATTAAAGGTGTAGAAGTAACAGCGGCCGATCCTAGAGGAATGCCGGTAAGAGCAGTATCTTACGCAACCTCTACGAGAGGTTCAGATCATTTGCGATCCAATCCTTATGTAGAAGAAATGGCAACACCGGAAGAAGCTGAATTAATGTTTGGCAGTCGAGAAGCAGCTGATCTAAAAGGTGTAGCAGGAAAAGGGCGGATGCTAAAATGGTCAGAAGATTTAGTAACAATTGGAGATCTTTTGGGTTTATGCAAATGGGCCTTTTATCGTTCTGCCACAATGGAATACCTATGCGATAAAGGATTGCGCTTGGCTGCCGAGTTTTATAGTGCTGTAACAGGTCGTGAAATGACAGGAGAGGAATTAATGCTTGCTGCAGAAAGAGTATACAATATTGAAAAAGCGTTTAATGTTCGAACTGGTTTCAGAAAAAAAGATGATACTATACCTGAGCGTTTCTTTACAGAACCTATTAAGGGGGGGCCTGGTGATGGGAATATAGTGGAAAGAAACAAATTTAATACCATTCTGGAAGAATATTATGAAGCTAGAGGATGGGATCCTTCTACTGGTCTGCAAACAAGAGCTAAACTAGAGCAACTGGGCCTTTCAGAAATTAAAAATGTACTAGAAAAAGATCAAAGGGAAAAAAATACTATTATGCTTGTTTAAGTAATGTAATTGTAATATATTTTAAACACTCAATTCCAATATTATTGTCATGGGAGGCATGAGGATGAAAATAATAGTCAGGATTCTTCCACCTGTGATTAATGATCAAAACGAATTTGTTGTTGAACTTGCGGAAGGATCGTCAGTTTCAGATTTGATCGATAAAACAACTCAGCTTTTAGGAGATAAAAAAAATGTGCTTGTAAATGAGGAAAAAAAGCTCATGCCTGCCTGGCGAGTATTTCTAAATGACCGGCTTCTCGATAGTTCTAATTATTTTAAAACATCTCTGGTGCAGGGCGATACAGTCGTATTTCTTTTAGCCCTGGCCGGAGGTTGAAGTTAAAGGAGGGGCTTATTGTGGAAATAAAAATACCCTATGGTTTCGATTGGTTAACCGCCGTAATTGAAGATAGTCAGGTTGCCATAAAGGTAGATGTCCCCAAAGTCCAGGCGTTGGAGGATGATAAGGTATCGCAAGCCGCTTGGGAAGCTCTGCTTAATCCTATTGATTCGCCACCATTGGATGAACTAGTTAAAAAAGGCAACAAAGTTGTTATACTGGTTGATAATTTTGCTCGGGCTACACCGGCCTACTTAATTCTGCCTGAAATTATGAAAAATCTACAGCGGCTAGGCGCGTCGGTTAAAATAATTGTGGCAAATGGTGCGCTATGGCAGATGAATGAACAGCAGCTAGAAGCAAAACTGGGAAAATCTATTTTAAACAATATCGAAGTTATTCAAAATATAGCTCGAGAAACCAGCAACTACCGGTTTATAGGTGTAACTCGCTTGGGAACACCCATTTCAGTACATAAAGAATTTTTAGATGCTGATGTTCGCTTGGGGATCGGTCTTACTCAAGTAAACCTTTGGGGTTATGGCGGTGGAGGAAAGATATTGCTTCCGGGAGTTTGTTCCTATGAAACAATAGAATGGAATCATCGGTTATCGACTGCACCGGGATCTAGCTTTGGAGTTTTGCCGGATTCGAATCCGATTCGGCAAGATATTGAAGAAGCAGCTGAAATTGCTGGGTTGCAGATGGTTGTAAATATTATTCTAAACACAGAAAGAAAGATAATCGACGTTAAGGCTGGTAAACCTCGTTCCGTACATTTAGCTTCAGTTAAAAAATACAATGAGATATACTCTTATACAGTAAAAAAGCAAGTGGATATTTCTATAGCAGGTTCTTTTCCCTGGGACTCACTTTTTGCTCATGCCTGCTGGGCTGCCGTAGGATTGGATGCAGTTACAAAAAATGGAGGCACCATGATTGTAGCTTCACCTTGTCCGGATGGGATAGGTCATATTACTCCTATTAAAAATTATTTGCCAGCATGTCCAGAATCACTAGCTAGAGCATTGATGGATTTTTATTACTTGCGTGCAGAATTTTGGGACGGTGTGATTTGGTATAAACTCTTAGAAGTTCTAACACGAAAAGAGTTGATTGTGGTTACTCAGGAGAAGAACCTAGAAGGATTTGCGAGTATTGGGTTAGAAGCAGTTAGTTCCTTAAATCAAGCATTAGAACTTGCATTTGACCGGCATGGGGCTAATGCCAAGGTCGCCTTAATTCCATTTGCCAAGTGGTGTGTTCCAAAAAAGTTATAGAAAGGGGTAAATTGTATGCCAATAGTACAAATTGAAATGTTATCCGGTCGGACTCTTGAACAAAAGCGTGAAATGGTAAAAGAAGTTACAGAAACCCTTGTTAAAACGATTAAATGCAGGCCTGAAGCAGTAAAAATTATTATTCGTGAGATGGAAAAACAAAATTATGCAGAAAATGGTAAATTATATATGGAATTGCCATAAACTTTCAACATTATAAAATAAATAGAATAAAAAACCTAATAATTGAAGCAAATATTGAAATAAATATCTCATTTTACAATCGCTATAATTCTTGACATATATGTTCAATTTCATGAATTATAGCGGTTATTTTTAGATAATGTAAAGTTATATTTATTAAAAAAGTTTGATACAAGATTGCATATATGCAATATTTTATTGAATAATTGCATATAAAAGTTGTGAATTTGCCCAATGCTACAAAAAATATTAAGAAAAAAAGAAGAGAAAGTATTCTCTTTTTAGTATTTCATGAGAATTCATTTGCTATTTTAAAAAATTGGCATTGATATTGCATTATTTATAAAATAAACAAACTTTTTTACCAAAACCAAATTATTTGTTAGGAGGTGATGAACAAACATAAAAATACCGATTAATCCAGGTTTATCAAAAATGTATCCATTTCAACAGGAATTTTGCTGGTGTCACGGTTAATAAAAAAAGGAGGTGCCCAAAAACGTGGCTGAAAAAGTATTTTTAAAGGCTAAAGATGTTAATGAGATTATAGAATTGAAGAGCAAGTATGGTCAAAAGGCAAAGGTTATTGCTGGAGGTACAGATGTAATGGTCAGGGTAAATACCCTGGTTGAGACCCCTGATTGCTTTCTTTATATCGGTGAAGCGGGTTTAAACTATATAAAAGAAGAAAATGACAATATTATTATAGGTGCAGCGACCAAATTAAACGATATTATTGCTTCCCCCTTAATTAAAAAGCATTTGCCCTTACTTGTGGAAGCTGTATCAGGAATGGCTTCTGTTGCAGTGAGAAATATGGGTACTATTGGGGGCAATATCTGCAATGCATCGCCTGCTGCTGACACAGTTCCCGCTTTGCTGGCACTTGAAGCTAGTGTGATCATTGTTTCAAAAGATAGTCAGCGTACTGTGGCTATGAAAGAATTTTTTACGGGGCCAGGGAAAACTGTATTAAATCCAGATGAAATAGTCAAGGAAATCATTATACCGAAAAATGATAATTTAAAATGGGCTTATAAAAAAATTGGGAGAAGGAAAGCCGATACATTATCAGTAATTTCTGTAGCAGTTACAATGAATTTGAAAGATGATGTCTGTAAGGATGCAAAAATTGCGCTGGGTGCAGTCGCTCCTACTCCTATCCTCGCATTAAATGCGTCTGCTCTTTTATGCGACAAAAAAGTTGATAGTTTACTTGTCGATAAAGTAGCAAATGAAGTGGAAAAGGAGATTGCTCCTATCGATGATCAAAGAGGCTCAGCATGGTACAGAAGGCGCATGAGTAAAATCATCGTTAAAAATCTGATAGAACAAATCTTGGGAAAGGGGATGAAGTGATGCAAGAATTAAATTTAAAAGTCAATGGTGCTACTTATTCTGTAAGCGTTAAGGCAGACATGACTTTATTAGAAGTTTTACGGGACAAATTACATATTACAAGTCCCAAAGTAGGTTGTAATACTGGAGATTGTGGTGCATGTTCCGTTATACTAGACGGGCAACTAGTTAAATCATGTATTACCAATGCTTTAATGGCAGATGGGAAAGAAGTGGTTACATTGGAAGGTTTAAGCAAACCTGGAAAATTGCATCCAATACAGGAAGCTTTTCATCAGTATGGTGCTTCTCAGTGTGGTTTCTGTACCCCAGGAATGATAATGGCTTCTAAAGCCCTTTTGGATCAAAATCCCAATCCAACAGATGAAGAAATTAGAGAAGCTCTATCAGGTAATCTTTGCCGTTGTACGGGATATGTGAATATTATAAAGGCTGTTAAAGAAGCCGCAAAAAAAATGAATGGTGGTGAATAAAATGACATTGGTAGGCGAAAGGGTTCCCAAATATGATGGATTAGGTCATGTAACGGGGACAACAATGTACGTTGACGATCATTACATCCCGGGCACCTTAATCTGCAAAGGTTTAAGAAGCCCGGTATCAAGAGGTAAGATTAAAAGACTAGATACATCGCTTGCTGAGAAACTTCCGGGAGTTGCCGCAGTTATTACTGCTAAGGATGTACCTTTTAATGCTTATGCCGGAGATTGGCCGGTCTTTCCCGAAGAAGACATTTGTTTCAAAGGCCAATTGCTGGCTGCAGTAGCTGCAGTAGACGAAGATACCGCTCTGGAAGCGATAAGCCTTATTAAAATTGAGATTGAAGAGGAGACTCCTATTTTCGATGTGAGGGAAGCTATGAAGCCAGGAGCCCCAAAAATAAGGCCGGATGGCAACTTGCTAAAATTCGGCGAGCGGGATTATTACTTTACCAACCAGGGAGATGTCGAAGCGGGGTTTAAAGAAGCAGATTTCGTGCTGGAAGAAGAGTATTTCTATCCTGTTGCAGAACATACACCTATGGAACCTCAGGTTAGTCTTGCTGTTCCCCATCCAAACGGTAGCCTTACTGTTTATACGACTAGTCAGTGTCTATATTTTCACATCGGGCAACTTTGCGCAGTTTTAAAACTGCCTTTTTCAAAGCTGAATTATGTGGGAGCTACTGTAGGAGGAGGTTTTGGCGGGAAAAACGATCTTCACGCTGATCCTGTTACCGCATTGTTAGCCTTAAAGACGGGTAAACCCGTAAAATGGCGCTGGACGAGAGAAGAAGAATTGAATTGTTCCACAGTTCGTGGAGCTTGGTTGATGAGAATAAAAGATGGAGTTAAAAACAATGGAAGAATTGTGGCACGTGAAATGGAAAGTACTCTGGATGGAGGAGCTTATCTTTCCTTTAATCCTTATGCAACCACAAAACACGCTTATTATGCTGTAGGTCCTTACTATATTCCAAACGTAAGAGTTATAACCCGTTGCGTTTTTACAAACAAAGTGCCCTCAAGTTCGATGAGAGGATTTGGCGTAACACCATGTAGCTATGCTGTAGAGGTACACATGGAGAAAATAGCAAGAAAGTTAGGGATGGATCCTTTCGAGTTCCGAATGATTAATGCTTTGCGCAAAGGGGAACCTACTCATACCGGTTCAATACCTGACAGTGTAGCTGCAATTGAGGTGATGCAGAAATTAGCCGAGAGTGCCGGAATTAAACTTCCTGATAAATTAATGAGCATGAAATCCGATGAGAGGAGGCTGTAAGCAATGAAAAAAAGAGGAAAAGGTGTTGCATTAATTTACTATCCTACCGGAATGGCTGGCGGGGGAGATACAACTCAGGCATTTGTTAAAATAAAACCTGATGGAGGTGCAGATCTATTTCTTGGTTCGTGCGAAATAGGACAGGGTATAAAAACGGTAGCCTGTCAGATTCTATCCGATGAATTAGGGATACCCTATGATCAGATAGTTCTGCACAATAGCAGCACTGATGATACAGGGATATGCACCGGAACTTTTGCAAGCCGTGTTACGTATTTCGCAGGTAATGCGGTAAGGGCTGCTGCAGCAGATGCAAGACAGCAGCTGTTTGAATATGCTGCACTAGAGTTGGGAGTGACCCCTTCCGAATTATCATTACAGGATAATAAAATTGTTGTGGCTAATGAACCAAACAAAAGTATGACAATTGCCGAAATTGCCGGCAAGGTTAATTGGACTATGGGAAAGTTAATACTAGGAAAAGGTAATTTTTGGAAAGAACCAGGTAGAATTATAGATGCTGAAAATGGTCAGATTGATGTTATTACTACCTTAGCTTATGGTGCTACCCTGGCGGAGGTGGAAGTAGATACCGAAACCGGTCAGGTAGAAGTATTGAAACTAACCAACGTTTTCGATACGGGGAAGACAATTAATCCTCTGCTGGCTGAGGGTCAGATCGATGGTGGTGTGGTTATGGGAATCGGATCTACATTAATGGAAAATGCAAATCCTTATTATCCTACAGATAATCTTAAACCAAAAACCTTAGGAGACTATATTATTCCTACTACCATGGATGTTCCTCCAATGCAATCGTTTATTGTGGAGTACCCTTCCGCAAATGGACCTTACGGTGCTAAAGGTATAGGAGAAATGACTGCCAATACGGCATCCCCCGCAATAGCTAATGCCATATATGATGCCATAGGTGTATGGATTAACGATATACCTGTGACCCCGGAAAAGATTCTAAAGGCTTTAGAGTCACAAAACATGGCCTAATGATGAATAAAAATGAGGGGAGGAAATAAAAATGGCACCTGCTGTTTTGCTCATTGCAGGTTTGATATTCATGGTGGATGCATCTTTTATGTTGGGAAAAGTAGAAGGAAAAGGTGTGGGGATTGCGAATGCCGTTATCGGGATTGCTATGGCCATTTATGCAATTCTTCTCGGATATACAGCTAAAGCGCCAGGTGAACTGATTGTTGCAGGACTGGCCATTACATTTTCAATATTTTACATTGTCCTGGCATGGAATATTTTTCTTGGTGCGGATTTTAATTCATTGGGTTGGATTTGCCTGGGAGCAGGTATTTTTGTGGGATTGTCAAGTTACTTCTTCTTTAATGCTGGTGATGTGAGATTTGGAATTTTTGCTGCCTCGTGGTCTGTGTTGTTTTTTGCAGCTTCAGGTAATATGCTCTTGCAGAAGAATTGGGGCAAACCGATTGGTATTTTGATGTGGTTTCAGTCTGTAATCACTTTACTTGTTCCGGCGTTTCTCATGATGGCAGGAAAATGGTAAAAAATAAAAGAAGACCTTTTTAAAACACTATCTAAATGGTAGATAATTCAGGGACTGCTAGACAAACGGGCAGTCCCTGAATGAGTTTGTTTTAACTTATTTTAGAAGAATCTTATCTTAACATCATTGAATAGATGTAAATAGATACAATAATATTACAAGTTAAATGAAAATAATGGAGGCGAAAAGTTTGGCTAATCAACCAACACCTAGCAAGGAAGAGTTTTTGAAGAATTTCGTCTTTATTGCACCTTATTTTAATGGTCTACTTAGAGCAGATGTTGGAATAAATGTCTGGAATACAGAAGAATGCATTGCTGCCTGTCCCTCATCTTCAATCGATTTCGGCATAAGGCCTGGGGATAAAGTAATTCCTGGTACTACTGCGGAAAAATGCTTGCGGGAAAAACGACGTGTAATTGCAGTGGTTTCAAAGGAACAATCCAAGTGGAACATACCATATATTGCAACTTCAACACCTATTATATATAACGGTGAAGTAATTGGGGCTGTTACTACTTTTGAAACTACAGAAGTGGAAAATAAAATACGGGAAAGTTCTGCCAGCATAGGGGAATCATCCTATCATTTATCTAATGCTTTGCAAGCATTCAGCAAAAATATAGAATCCCTAGCCCAAGCAGGCATAATGCTAGATCAAATGGTAGAACGTATTGTAAGTAATATAACGGAAACTAAAGATAAACTTGGATTTATAGACAATATAGCCAAAAGAACAAATTTACTTGGATTGAATGCAGCGATTGAAGCTGCAAGGGCGGGAAATGAGGGGAGAGGTTTTATGGTAGTAGCCAATGAGATACGGGAATTAGCAGTCAGTTGTGCAGACTATGCTAACAAAATAAAGGCAATTCTATCGGAATTAAATTTTTCTTCACAGGATATAGCTGAACAGAGCAGTTTAATAAAGAATTCGGTTCAAGAACAATTGAATGCGATTAAAGAAATTGCAGCTTCAGCAAAGAAACTAAATGCTATTTCAGAGGAGCTTCAAACATTATCACAAAAAAATGAGTAAACATGGTGTCTAAAGCTTTTTAAGGAATCCTATTAATAATAGCGACGATGTTATATAATAATAATAAATATGTTGTGACAAAATAATTCACTCATTGAAAGGATGGCGAGCATGTATAAGGAAATTGTTAAATATCTTTCCACTCCAACTATTGTAATTGACAATGCAAAGAAAATTCTTTATGTAAATGATTCCTTGTGCAAGCTCATGAATGTCAATAATGATGCTTGGCTGATGGGAAGACCTATCCATGACATGTTTCCTGAACTAGTCTATAATCTTGATATTAACAGTTTGCCATGCGGGCATTTCTTGACAAAAGAGGTTACAATCAATCAAAAAAAAATGGAAGCAAATTATATTAACATCGTCGACCATAAAAATAACCTGATACTAATAGAGCTTAAAAATCAAGAAGAAAATAGTGTAGAAGGCGGTCTCGTAAAGGCAAATGAATTTCAAGCGATTATTGATGCATCATATGACGGCCTTTATATTACTAATAGATTTGGGACAACAATTTTTGTAAACAAATCTTATGAAAAAATAACAGGAATTAAAAAAGAAGAACTATTAGGTAAAAATATTTCAGATTTAGAAAAATCAGGAATGTTTTCGCCTATCATAACACCGACTATTATAGAGAAAAAAACTCCTATTACGTGTCATCAAATCCTTAGAAATGGGAAAAAGGTTGTAATAACAGGCAATCCGGTTTTTGATAATAATGGAGATGTTGCTTATATCGTGACAAATGTCAGGGATATAACAGAAATCGAAGATTTAAGGATGGCCTTCTTCAAACAAAAAGAATTGAATTATGAATATATGCAGAGGTTGCACAAGATAAAAGAAGAAAAAGAATTACAAGAAAATTTCATTGCAAGAAGCAAATCTATGCAGTATGTTTTAAATTTTGCATCTAAAGTTGCTAAAGTTAAGACAACTGTGCTTATTACAGGGGAAACAGGCGTTGGAAAAGAAGTCTTAGCTAATTATATATACAAATTGAGTGATAGAAATAACAAACCTTTCCTTGCTATTAATTGTGGGGCTGTAGTGCCGACTTTGCTTGAATCGGAATTGTTTGGTTATGTTAAAGGAGCTTTTACCGGTGCACTAAACAAAGATAAACCAGGCTTATTTGAAGCAGCTGACAAAGGGACTATTTTTCTCGATGAAATTGGCGATATGCCTTTGGAACTGCAGGTGAAATTACTTCGGGTGCTCCAGGAAGGAGAAGTAAAACGTGTTGGAAGTACGGAAACTATTAAAGTAGATGTCCGATTAATTTGTGCTACCAATAAAAATCTGGAAGAATTAGTTGCTCAAGGAAAGTTTAGAGAAGATTTATTTTACCGCTTGAATGTTGTGGCTATTGAGGTGCCTCCCCTTAGAAAAAGGAAGGAAGACATTCCATATTTAGCTCACCATTTTTGCAATTACTTTAATGCGAAATACATGATGAAAAAGCGGCTTACCACAGAATTGATTGATGCATTTTTAGAGTACCATTGGCCTGGTAATATAAGAGAACTAAAGAATCTTATTGAGCAGATGGTAATTCTGTCCAGCGAAGACGAGATTGGAATTAAGAGTCTTCCTAATAAAATGCAAAAATATAAAAATATCAATACGAATAATATTAAACAAATTAAGAAAATCATAATGATTCAAAATAATTACAATATAAACATAAGCAAACATATGCCAAATTTAGGAACGCTTGAACAAACACTACAATACATCGATTGTTTTGAGCAGGATAGTAGCAACATTGAACAATACATTATCCGTTGTTTTGATGAATCTAGAGATAGAAAAAACGTAACAGTTTTTCTACATCATATCCATATAAGAATGCTTGAAATATTTCCGAGGCTTATCCAAAGATATCAAACATCTAATTGTGAGCTCATTTGTTCAGCTAATTCAGAAGTAATACGAGAAATCCAGCAAAATGATAAATTCAGCAATCTCGGGGAGTATTTTACTGTTGTTAACCTGCCCAATGGCATTATTTTAACAAATAAAAGCGATAACGCAGAGGAACTGATTAATTACTATTTTGATTATTATTGTAATAAATACAATACTCGCTGTTCTATTTCAGCCGAAGCCAAAAAATGTTTAGTCAGTTATAAATGGAAAGATGAAGAAGAAATAAAACAATTGCTGGAACAGTTAATTTTGAAAAATTGTCCTAAAATAGAGATATATCACTTGCCGAAAGAAGTTTATGATGTTTCATTTATGAGTGATCAACCCATACGAATAAATCAAATAATACCAATGAAAGATGCCGTAGAAAAAATTGAAAAACAACTTATTGAAATGGCCGTCAGAAAACATGGTTCTAAACGTAAAGCCGCAATAGAGTTGGGGATGGACCCTTCTTCAATCGGTAGAAAAATAGTTAAATATAATATTGATTTGTCAAAAGAGAATCAAACCTCAGTTTTAAATAAAAATGTATCCAAATATCATGATAGATTATAGTATGATTTATATTCAGATTAATAAACAAATCTCATGTTGCATTATTACAATATATTATAGCAATTCTGCAAAAGATGATTGCTGGTGTGCCTTTATTATAATCAAGAAACTATAAAGCTTAAAAATACTAACAAGCTCATTACCTAGAAAAAAGAATAGTATAATCCCTCGGATATTATTGGCACAAATATTGCATTAAAAAAATTTAAATTATAACGTTCAAATGTAAATTAAGTCTATAAATTCAAATGATTGAAAAGGAGGAAGAAAATGATGGAACAACCCAAAATCGTGCGATCTGATGGGAGGGGCATTTTAGCTGGAGATTATCTTAATGAAAACAGGGACATTACAAGAGAACAGTGGTTGGAAGACAGTTTCCCAGAATGGGGCACATTTTTGAATCAGCAAATCGAAGCCTTCAAAGTCCCTGCAGGCCAGGTTTGTTTATGGTGGCTAGGTGGCCCGTCTTGGGTTTTAAAAACAGATGAGGGTGGTATCTTTTTTATTGATGTATATTCTGGTCCTTCCATGTACACATCTTATTACTACTGTGGTGTATGCAAACAAGCTGGTGCCGAAAGCCTAGATTGGTTACGGTTGAATGTACAGTTGATAGACCCGTGGAAATTCAATAGGCTAGATGGTGTTTTTTGTACTCATAAACATCAGGATCATTGCGATATTTACACTGTTAAAGCAACATTGAAAACCACTAACTGCAAATTCTATGGTCCACCGGATACGGCTGATAAACTACGCCGCTGGGAAGTTCCAGAAAACCGCTTGGTAGTGGCAAGAGTTGGAGAATCTGTAAAAATTCCGGGAGCCGAAGTGGAATTTTTAATAAATTATGATGAAACCGTTGTACGCACAGGTTCTTCTGATGAAGTAGCGCCTTATGAGCAAATGGCTGTTAGTTATCTTTTCAAAACTTCAGGCGGCAATATTTTATTCTTGGGAGACACCTGGTACCATAATGGTTATAGAGCCGTCGGAGAATGCAGGGATATAGATGTGGCTATCTTTGACATGGGTGCAAATGCACCAGGAGCAACTGATAAAATGAACCCTTACGACTGCGCTAGGTTAGGTCAGGCATTGAATGCCAAAGTGCTGATTCCTGACCATTATGATAATTGGGCCAACACTGCTAGCGATCCGGAACTTCTGGTTAATCAATTTGAACGAATTGTAGCGGAGAACACTCCGGAAATAAAAACTGTCATTCTTCGTGCCGGAGCGCGCTTCCTTTATCCCCAGGATAAAAACATAAAGCGTTATCGTTATCCTGATTGGAGAGAACGTTATAATATAGAATGTTCCAAACTCTACGGAGAGCAGGCCAAAGCATTGAGAGAAAAGAAGTAGTATGATTATTAAAGAAAGAATCCACCACCCGAAAGAGATTTCCATAAACATTGCTTAATTTTTCTTTTGGGTGGTGGCATGACTAATCTGGTTATGCTGCTAACATATTGGAGGAATGGGAATTGACAAAGGTCGAAATAAATGAAGAATTGTGCAAAGGTTGCGGTTTGTGCATAAATTTTTGTCCTTCAAAGGTATTGAACTATGCTGATTATACGAATAATAAAGGGTATCATCCCGCTAAACTTATAAATCCTGAAAAATGCACTGGATGCACCAGCTGTTATCTAGTTTGTCCGGATTGTTGTTTTGAAATTTATCGATAAAAGGATGGGGTAACGTGGAACAAGTGCTTTTAAAGGGGAGTGAAGCGATAGCAGAAGGAGCGGTTTTAGCTGGATGTCGTTTTTTCTTTGGCTATCCTATAACTCCTCAGAATGAAATTCCTGAATATTTTGCAAGACGTCTTCCCCAGGTAAATGGTACGTTTTTGCAAGCTGAAAGTGAAATAGCAGCAATTAATATGGTATATGGCGCTGGTGGTACAGGCGCTCGTGTCATGACTTCATCCTCCAGTCCAGGCATGAGCCTTAAACAGGAGGGAATATCTTATCTTAGCTGTGCCGAGGTTCCTTGTGTAATTGTCAGCATTATGCGAGGCGGTCCAGGTTTAGGAGCAATTCAGGGAGCCCAGCCCGATTATTTCCAAGCGGTTAAAGGGGGCGGCCATGGCGATTATAAAAACATTGTGTTGGCGCCATCAACTGTTCAGGAGGCTGCAGATCTAACGTATCAAGCCTTCGATCTGGCCGATAAATACAGGAATCCTGTGATAATATTGGGTGACGGGATATTGGCTCAGATGATGGAACCAATTGTCCTCCCAAATGAAAAACAGGATTTTCCTGAAAAAAATTGGGCCTTGAATCTTGATAAAAATAGACCTCGCAATGTCATCAGTTCTTCATACCCTATTGTAGAGGAATTGGAAAAAGTAATTATAAGATTGAATCAAAAAGCAGAAATCATGAAAGGTGAAGTTCGTTGGGACACTTTACAGGTTGAAGATGCAGACTATATTATTGTTGCTTATGGAACTTCTGCCAGAATAGCAAAGGCTGTTGTCAGGCAGGCAAGAGAAATTGGTATTAAACTTGGCCTTTTAAGACCAATTACCTTATGGCCTTTCCCTTATGATGCAATATACTCTCTTGTCCCTCAAGTCAAAGCATTTTTTGCCTTAGAAATGTCAACCGGACAAATGATAGAGGATGTAAAAATTGCCATTGGGCGTGAACGACCTGTTTACCATATCGGAAGGTATGGCGGTGTTATTCCACGGGTAAATGAGACACTTGAGAAAATAACCGCCGTAGCAAAGGGGTGAAAAAATGAAGAAAGTAATTGTTAAACCCAAAGTTTTACATAATATTCCATGGCATTATTGTCCGGGATGCACTCACGGGATTGTTCATCGCTTGATAGCAGAGGTAATTGATGAAATGGATTTGCAAAAGGATGCGGTAGGGGTAGCTTCTGTCGGATGTTCTTGCTTTAATTACGATTATTTTGATATCGACATGTCTGCTGCCGCACATGGGCGAGCTCCAGCAGTTGCTACCGGAATCAAAAGAGTTCAACCAGGCAGGCTAGTATTTACGTATCAGGGAGATGGGGATCTTTGTGCCATTGGAACGGCAGAAGCTATTCATGCAGCTGTAAGAGGAGAAAACATAACTATTATCTTTTACAACAATGGGATTTATGGTATGACAGGAGGTCAAATGGCACCTACTAGCCTGCCTGATATGAAAACAACAACTTCTCCTTATGGCCGCAACGTTCAGGAAACGGGATTCCCTATCAAAATGACTGAAATGTTGGCATTGCAAGAGGGTTGTGTTTATGCCGAAAGAACAAAAGTGAGCAATCCGGCTAGTATTAACAAAACGAAAAAAGCTATTCGAAAAGCATTTGAACTTCAACTATCCAGAGCTGGTTTTACAATAGTGGAAATACTTGGTACTTGTCCAACAAATTGGGGTCTCGATCCTTTACAGGCT
The DNA here is from genome assembly GCA_024655905.1 of Tepidanaerobacteraceae bacterium. GTDB lineage: Bacteria > Bacillota > Thermosediminibacteria > Thermosediminibacterales > Tepidanaerobacteraceae > JANLFP01. The sequence continues at coordinate 136,476 of JANLFP010000006.1, read as the reverse complement.
ATTAAATGGATGGAAGAAAAGCTTGAAAAACAATACCCCACAGGCATTTTGAAAAATAGCAAAGGAGATTCAGTAATATGCGACAAGAAATAATTTTTGCCGGTTTTGGCGGGCAAGGTATAATGCTCATGGGCAAGGTATTGGCATATGCAGCTATGTTGGAAAATAAAAAAGTAATATTTCTTCCTTCCTATGGTTCGGAGATGCGTGGCGGGACTGCCAATTGTACTGTAATAATTTCCGATGATGAAATAGAATCCCCTATAGCTGAAAATCCTAACTTGTTAGTTGCTATGAACAGACCATCTTTGCAGAAATTTGAGATGAATGTCATAACTGGCGGATGTATATTAATAAATTCTTCTATGATAGACCAGCATACATCCCGTGACGACGTGATTAAGAAAAAAATACCCGCAAATACACTTGCAGCAGAACTGGGAAATGAAAAAGTAGCAAATATGATTGCTCTCGGTTCAGTACTTGAGCTGACAGGATGTGTTTCCAAAGATTCTATCATACTTGCTTTAAAGAAGTCATTAGCACCTCGTCACCATGATATACTTCCGTTAAATAAGGCTGCTCTGGAAATTGGAAGTGAAAGGGTCGAATAATTTTGTGGAGGTGATAATCTATGAATTCTTGTAATCAATGCGGAATTAGTCAAGCATGCTCAGAAGTGAGAAATAACTGGAAACAGATAGACAGTTTAAGAATGGGTATGGATTGGGATGAAGAAGACATTAATAAACCCCAGATCCTTATAGATGACGCATGGGGGACAACCCATCCCGGGAATGTTCATCTGGATGCATTGACCAAACAGGTGGGTATCGGTATTTATGAAAAGGGAGGTAAACCGACATATTGTCATGTATCAGATGTATGTGATGGTTGCGCAATGGGCCATGATGGAATGAATTATATACTTTTGTCAAGAGAGATAATTGCAGATATGGTTGAAGTGCATGCTTCATATATCCCTTTTGATGGATTGGTTTTAATTTCTGGATGTGACAAATCTGTTCCTGCCCATCTGATGGCTGCAGGCCGCATGGACATGCCAACGATTCATGTGCCAGGAGGGAGCATGCGGATTGGCCCTAACCTAACAACTTCTTTAAAAACCGGTGAATTATCAGCCAAAGCAAAAAAGGGCCTTGCAGATCCAGATGAAATCAGAGATTATAATCTTTTTGGCACACCTAGTCCCGGAGCTTGCCAGGTTATGGGGACGGCGAGTACCATGCAATGCATGTCAGAAGCTTTGGGAATGGCTTTACCAGGCGCCGCCCTTTGCCCCACCACATTACAAGAAATATATCGGCGAGCAAGACAGGCTGGAAAACAAATTATGAGACTTGCTGAAATGGGGCTTACTGCGCGAAAAATTTTAGTGAAAGATGCATTTATCAATGCTTTAAAAATTCATGCAGCAATAGCAGGTTCAACTAATGCATTAATTCATCTTCCAGCAATAGCCCATGAAGTAGGGATAGAATTGGATATAGATGTTATAGATCAGGTAAATCAAACAGTTCCTTATCTAGTAAATGTTGCACCTAGCGGTAGATATCCAACCGAACTTTTTTGGTTTGCTGGAGGTATCCCGATGGTCCAATGGTTAATCAAAGATTACTTGAACCTGGATGTGATCACGGTAACCGGAAAGACTTTAGGAGAAAATTTGGAGGTTTTGAATAAAGATGGATTTTTCCGCCGCGGCCGCGAAATGCTCGCTAGTTATGGATTGACCGTGGAGGATGTGATTCGACCTGTGGAAAAGGCTGAACATAAAGGATCATTGGCTATATTAAAAGGAAACTTGGCTCCAGGAGGTTCTGTAGTAAAATTTTCTGCAGTCCCGGAAGAAATGCATTATCATATTGGACCAGCTATGGTATTTGACAGGGAGGAAGATTGTCATGCCGCTATCGTACAGAATAAAGTCAAACCGGGTTCTGTTTTGATTATTAGATATGAAGGTCCAAAGGGTTCTGGTATGCCTGAAATGTATATGACTACGGATGCTCTGAAAGCCGATAAAAATTTAAATACAACTACTGCGTTAGTAACCGATGGGCGTTTTTCTGGGTTTTCCAGCGGGCCATGCATTGGTCATGTGACACCGGAAGCTATAGAAGGTGGGCCTATTGCTCTTGTGGAAGATGGCGATATTATTGAGATTGATATAAAGCAAAGAAAGCTGAACATAATCGGAATAAACGGAAACATTGATCGACAGGAAGTAGATAAAATATTGGAGGAAAGAAGAAAAAACTGGCAGCCACCAGAACGCAGAATAAAACGTGGGGCATTGGAGAAATATACTAGAAATGCTGTTTCTGCTATGTTGGGAGCATATACTAAATGAATTCTAAGTGCATAGATTGTTCGAGGATAATAATATTTACAGGTGATTTTGGTAGCGGCAAAACTATGCTGGCATTAAATTATGCCCGTTATTTAGCAAGCACAGGCAAGCATGTTGGGCTTATAGATGCAGACAGTTCAAAGGCTTGTTACAGATTGAGGGATATATTAAGTGTTTATCCACATATTGATAATGTTACATTATTAAGTCCGCTAGGGAAAGTAGCAGATACAGATATTCCATCATTATCCCATGTTTGGGCAGCACTGCAAAGCAATATGTTCCCATATCTGGTGTTTGATTTACCGGGAGAATATAAAGGTGCAGTTTTATTAAAAAGCATACGAACCATGTTGAAGGACTCTTATGAATTGCTTTATGTTATAAACATATGCCGCCCTTTTGGGGGAAATTTAGAGGAAATTGTAGCACAAATTGAAAAACTACAATATTATACAGAAATGAGATTTACCGGATTGGTTGCTAATACGAATCTAGGTCGACAAACAACAGAAGATGTGATAGTTAAAGGTTTTGCTGCAGCAAGTGAAGTATCTCGTGTTGTCGGTATACCGGTCAAACTGATTGGAGTTCCAAAGGATATAAAAGTATCAATCATAGATTGGAACGGTCAAATTCTCGAAATTTTTCTACTCGATGAACCATATTGGGTATCTTAATAATTGGAATTAGGATGTGAATGGAAATGAAAACAAAAGAACAATATTTGGAATCATTAAGAAAAATGAAATTTCAACTTTATATGTTTGGCGAAAAAGTAACCGATCTAATCAACCACCCCATAATACGGCCTTCAATTAATTCAGTTGCCATGACGTATGAATTAGCAAATGATCCGGAATATGAAGAATTAATGACAGCTATATCGAGTATAACAGGCAAAAGAATCAATCGGTTTACACACCTTCACCAGAGCACAGATGACCTTATAAAAAAAGTAAAAATGTTACGATTGCTCGGCCAGAAAACGGGATCATGCTTTCAACGTTGTGTGGGGATAGATGCATTAAATGCTATTGATAGTACCTCTTTTGAAATAGATCTAAAGTATGGTACTGATTATCATAAGAGATTTAGGAATTATTTGGCTTATGTTCAGGAAGAGGATTTGACGATTGATGGGGCCATGACAGATCCGAAGGGGGATAGGAGGCTTTCCCCTTCTCAGCAAAAGGATCCCGATCTTTACTTGCATATTGTGGAAGAGAAAAAAAATGGAATCATAGTACGTGGCGCTAAAGTCCATCAAACAGGAGCTCTTAATTCACATGAAATTTTGGTGATGCCTACTATAAGTATGGGCCCTAATGATAAAGATTATTCCATTTGTTTTGCGCTACCTGCTGATACAGATGGGATAATATATGTATATGGTCGCCAGTCATGTGATACCCGCAAACTCGAAAATTCTGAGATTGATGTGGGCAATGCGAAATATGGCGGCCAGGAAGCAGTAGTTATTTTTAATGATGTTTTTGTTCCATGGGAAAGAATTTTTATGCTTCGTGAATTTGATTTTTCCACAATTCTGGTGGAACGTTTTGCTGGATACCATAGGTCAAGCTATGGAGGCTGCAAAGCTGGGGTAGGTGATGTGCTAATTGGAGCAGCCGCCCTTGCTGCTGATTATAATGGTGTAAGCCATGCCGGTCATATAAAGGATAAGCTTATAGAAATGGTTCATCTCAATGAAACATTATATGCCTGTGGTATAGCGTGTGCTAGCCAGGGAAACCGTACTGCCAGCGGTACGTATTTGATTGATCTGTTATTAGCAAATATCTGCAAACAGAATGTAACCAGGTTCCCTTATGAAATATCCCGATTGGCAGAGGATATCACCGGAGGTCTGATGGTTACCATGCCTTCAGAAAAAGATCTGAAACATCCTGAGATAGGACCTTTGTTGGACAAATACTTGCGGGGAGTTTTCGAAATACCTACGGAAAAAAGAATGCGCATCATGAGGCTGGTAGAAAACATGACCTTAGGTGCAGCAGCGGTGGGTTATCGAACGGAATCCCTTCATGGCGCTGGTTCGCCTCAAGCTCAAAGAATAATGATTGCCAGGCAGTGCAATTTGGAATATAAAAAGGAACTGGCCAAAAAAATTGCCGGGATTTAATATTTTTTTATGATAAAGTGAGTAAGAAAAGAGGAATTATATGATGAAAGTAATGGTTTGTGGAGCGGGAACTATGGGTTCTGGCATTGCCATGGTTATTGCTGAATATGGCCATCGGGTTTATTTAACGGATCTTAAATCTAATATAGTTGAAGAGGCTTATGCAAGAATTGAAAAACAATTAACTCATTTATTGGAAAAAAAAATAATCTCTGAAGATAACAAAGATATTATTTTAAGCAACATTATTCCTGCTGAAGACGCATCAGTTTGCCCGGATGCTGACTTAGTTATTGAAGCTATTGTGGAAAAATTGGATGCGAAAAAAAAACTTATTGCTGAAATAGATCAAATTTTTGATTCTCATACAATTTTTGCTACCAATACATCTGCATTGAGCATTACTGAAATCGCATCTGCCAGCAAACGTTCAGATCGGTGCATCGGGATGCATTTTTTCAACCCTGTCCATGTCATGAAACTTGTTGAAATAATCAAGGGAGCTGAAACATCATCGGAGACCTTGAACATGATTAAACAATTTGTGATTGATATAGGAAAGACTCCTGTTGTAGTGACAGAATCCCCAGGCTTTATCGTAAATCGTATTTTAATTCCGATGATAAATGAAGCTGTTGAAATGCTAATGGAAGGTGTAGCGAGTGCAGAAGACATTGATACAGCTATGAAACTAGGCGCAAACCATCCGATAGGGCCATTGGCTTTAGGAGATTTGATAGGTCTTGATGTTTGCTTGTGGATTATGGAAACTCTTTACGAAGAATATGGTGATGGAAAATATAGGCCTAGCCCGTTGTTGCGGAAAATGGTAAGAGCTGGGTTTTTAGGGCGCAAAACGGGCAAAGGTTTTTACATCTATAAATAAGTCTGGCTTGAAAAAATTAAGGGGGACTAAAGACAATGGCTAGATTAGACCGAGAAGTATTTATTGTAGGAGCGGTGCGCACTCCCATTGGACGTATGGGGGGAGCTCTATCTTCTGTTCCTGCAGTAGAACTTGGAACCCTTGTGGCTAAAGAAGCCATTAAACGGGCTAATATTTCTCCACAATATGTTAATGAAGTTATTTTTGGATGTGTTTTGCAGGCAGGTTTAGGACAAAATGTGGCTCGACAAATTTCACTGCGCTCAGGAATTCCGGAATCTGTACCAGCTACCACTGTGAATATGGTATGCGGTTCAGGATTGAAATCAGTATGCCTTGCCGCTCAGTCTATAGCCTTTGGTGAGGCCGATGTTGTCGTTGCTGGCGGGACAGAAAATATGTCCATGTCTCCCTTTATTTTGCCGAAGGCGCGATTTGGCTACAGAATGGGTGATGGTAAACTTATTGATGCGATGATTAGAGACGGTCTATGGTGCTCAATAAAAGATTATCATATGGGTATTACAGCAGAAAATATTGCAGAGCTATGGGAAATTACTCGAAAAGAACAGGACGCTTTTGCTGCAGAAAGTCAAAATAAAGCTGAAAGAGCTATAAAAGAACAGAAGTTTAATGAAGAAATCCTTCCTGTGGAAGTTGTTATTAATAATAAAAAAGAAATCACAAAGTTTTCGGTAGATGAGTTTCCGCGATTTGGTGTTACCACTGATACTCTTGCTTTACTCAAACCAGCTTTTAAAGACGGAGGCACTGTAACAGCCGGAAATTCATCTGGGATTAATGATGGTGCGGCAGCGTTAGTTCTAGCTTCGTCGGATAAAGTCAAAGAGTTGAATTTGAACCCCCTTGCGCGATTTGTTGCTGGCGCATCGGCTGGTGTAGATCCGAGCATTATGGGAATAGGGGCTGCTGCGGCGACACGGCTTGTTTTAAAAAAAGCTGGATGGACTATTAAAGATATTGAGTTGGTTGAATTAAATGAAGCTTTTGCAGCTCAATCTATTGCTGTAATACGTCAATTGGAACTGAATCCAGACATAACTAATATTTATGGTGGTGCAATAGCATTAGGTCATCCAATAGGTGCTAGCGGAGCTCGTATTCTGGTAACACTTTTATATGCACTGAGACGAGAGGGATTGAAAAAAGGCTTGGCAACACTCTGCGTCGGAGGAGGACAAGGAGTATCAGTTCTCGTGGAGTGCGTATAGATATGGAGGGGGTAAAAATGAGTTTCGTATTATTACAAACTGCAAATGGCATAGCGGAAATAGTAATCAATAAACCGGAAACACTAAATGCTCTCAATTCATTGATCCTAAATGAACTGGAGAAGGTGATAAATAATATAAGTAAAGATGATGATATTAAATTGGTAATTATAACTGGTCAAGGTTCTAAATCCTTTGCAGCAGGGGCAGATATTAACGAAATGAAGGATCTTAATCCTCAACAAGCAAGGGAGTTTTCGCGATTTGGACATACTGTTTTCAAAACTATTGAAAACCTACAGCAGATCACCATCGCAGCTATCAATGGATATGCCCTTGGTGGAGGGCTTGAATTAGCCCTTGCATGTGATTTAAGAACTGCATCCAAAACGGCGAAATTTGGCCTTCCGGAAGTGAGTCTTGGGATAACTCCCGGGTATGGAGGCACCCAGCGATTACAGCGGATTGTTGGTATGAGTCATGCAAAAGAAATGATCTTCACTGGTGAAATGATTGATGCAAATGAGGCGTACAGAATTGGACTGGTAAATAAAGTTTATGAACAAGATGAACTTTTACCATGTACAAGGTTATTGGCACAAAAAATTTTATCTAACAGTATGAGTGCTGTATCTTTGGCAAAAGCATCTATAAATTACGGTATCCAATGTGGCCTGGATTCTGCCTGCCAGTATGAGACTGAGATTTTTAGCCTTTGTTTTTCTACCCGTGACCGAATAGAGGGAATAAACGCATTTATAGAAAAAAGGAAACCACAGTTTGGCAATTAATTATAATAAGTCTTTTATTCATAATGCTATTCTATCCTATGCCAGGCAGTGTAAGTAAAAACTAAAATTATGGCATCTTTGAATAAATGATTTAGTTTAGGAAAATGAAACTTAACAATCTAAAAAGGAGATAATGGATATGAAATCTGAGCAAATTAAAAAAATAGGCATTGCTGGCGCTGGAACTATGGGCGCTACTTTTGCACATGTTTTTGCTGAATCAGGCTACACGGTAGTGCTTCAAGATATAGCGGAGGAGTTCTTAGAACGAGGGAGGAAGATTATTAATGTAAATCAGAATAATTTGGTTAAGGAGGGGCTCCTAACAGAAGATGTAGTCAAAGAATCCCATACCCGGCTTAGTTATACAACAGACATCAACGCATTCGAGGATGTAGATTTCATTTTGGAAGCTATTGTAGAAAAACTTGACATTAAGCAAGAGTTCTGGGCGAAAGTTAGCCGTCTGGTAAAAAAGAGTGCATTGATGGCATCCAATACATCGGGACTGAGCATAACCCAGATTGCCAAGGATATTGCTGATAAGAGCAGATTCGCCGGTATGCACTGGTGGAATCCACCCCATCTTATTCCCCTTGTAGAAGTGATTAAAGGTGAGGAAACCAGCGATGAAACAGCACAGAGCCTGATAGACCTTGCGAGGAAACTTAATAAAAAACCTGTTTTGGTAAAGAAAGACGCTCCCGGTTTTATTGGCAATCGGCTTCAGTACGCTTTGTTAAGGGAGGCATTGCACATTGTGGATGAAGGTATTGCTACCGCTCAGGATGTTGATGATGCCATGAAATATGGTCTTGGCTTCAGATATGCAGGGCTTGGTCCAATCGAGACTGTTGATCTGGGTGGGATAGATGTCTTCAACAATGTAGGCTCATATTTATTCAGAGCTTTAAACAATTCCCCGGAAATCCCTAAAAAATTGAGAGAACTTTATGAACAAGGACTTTACGGTATAAAAACAGGGCGAGGGTTCTTCGATTATTCCGGAGGCAAAGGAGAAGAAGCCTTGCGGAAAAGAGATGCCCATTTTGTAAGAATGTTGAAGTGCTTATATAAACGAAGCGAATGATATGAAAGCCTCATTAGTTAAAGAATAATAATTAAAAATAGAAAGAATTAAGAGGCTGGTTATATGAATATGCAATATAAGATATGGTTGGAAAATAATGGAAAAGTTTTTGGAGATGGCCCGTTGGATATTTTAAAGCGCGTGGAAAAGAATGGTTCACTGAGGCAGACTGCAGCGGAAATAAATATGTCATACTGTCAGGCGTGGAACCTGATAAAGACCTTAGAGGGCAGGCTAGGTTTCAAGTTATTGGAAAGACATGTGGGTGGTCAAAGCGGCGGAGGATCGGTTGTAACAAGAGAAGCTAAACGATTGATGATTAAATACGAAAAATTTAAGAATGAAGTTGATATATGTTTAAATGAATTATACAAAAAGTACTTTTAAATGCATTTGGAATGGATTTTTAAAAAGATTTTGGGAAAGCATTACATCCTCTAGTCTAGAAATAATAAAAGATATCATTGTATCAGGTATAAAAATATAATCAAGAAATGGCAGGTGAAAATTTATGTTTTCAGATTATAAAGTTGTAATAAAAGGTGGAGGTGAATTGGCGTCGGCTGTAGCGCATAGACTCCATCAATGCGGTTTTCCTGTAATAATTACCGAAATAGACCAGCCGAGAATGGAGAGGAGATATGTATCATTTGGCAATTCCATATATGAAAATATATGGACGGTAGAAGGCGCAACTTCCAAGCTTATAACTTTTGATGAAAACATCAATGAAGTATTATCGCAAGATCTTATACCAGTAATAATAGATCCTGAATGCAATATAGCCAAAAAGATACATCCAACAATATTAATAGATGGTATTTTGGCAAAAAAGAACACAGGGACTTCCATAGACGATGCTCCTATCGTTATAGGCATGGGCCCAGGTTTTACAGCAGGAAAAGATGTGCATGCGGTTATAGAAACAAACATTGGTCACTATTTGGGAATGGTAATATTAGACGGAACTAGTCAGTCCAACACTGGAATTCCGTGGAATATTTCAGGGTATACTCATGAGCGGGTATTCAGGGCACCGAAAGATGGCATTTTAAAAAATTGCGTTGATATTGGTGATATGGTAGTAAAAGATGATACTTTATGTTTTATCGATGATATCCCTGTAAAAGCTAATATATCAGGTGTTATTAGAGGTATTATGCATAATAATTTGCCGGTGAAAATAGGGGAAAAATTAGGCGATATCGATCCACAAGGGAAAAAAGAATACTGCTTTACTATAAGTGATAGAGGAAGAACTATATCAGGAGGAGTATTGGAGGCTGTCCTATATTTTTTAAACAGATTAATTTAGACTGAGGAAAAGCTCTACCGTTAATATATCTAAGTTTTAAAGCAAATTTTAAAATTTTAAGCAAGATGTAATATTATAGGTATTGTTTATGGTTTAGATATACTTACAATAGTATAATCTTCAAATACTTTTCAAATCTTGGAGGTCACTGTGAGACTTCTAGAATGCTTAAATTTAAGAAAACGTGAAATGATATGTGCTGTGGGAGGCGGCGGTAAAACAACAATTTTGTTCAAGTTAGGCAAGGAACTTATTGATAGTCAAAAAAAAGTTTTATTGACAACGACTACAAAGATTTATATCCCTGACCAGCAGGATGTTTTTGTATTAATTAAACGCGAGGGTGATATTGTTAATAACCCTGAGATTTTAACCGGAAGGGAAAAATTAAAAATATGGGGAAGAGGCATTTTCAAGCAGGCTGGAGATAAAGATAAACTTCTTGGTGTCGAATGTAATGTTCTCGACTTTTTATTTCAAAAAGATATTATTGATTATATTCTAATAGAAGCTGATGGAGCCAGGCAAAAACCAATAAAAGCCCCAGCAGAGTTTGAACCATGTATACCAGAAAAAACTACAACTGTATTAGGTGTAATAGGAATGGACGCAATAGGCAATTTACTGAATGAAAAAACTTTTCACAGAGTCAATATTTTTTTAAAGTATAACGATTTTCCGCCCAATTCAACTATTGACACGGATGTGGTTGCAGCCCTCATAAATTGGGAACGAGGGCTTTTCAAAAATGTTCCGCCTGACGCCCGCAAGTTATTAATCTTTAATAAGGTTGATAATCCGAAAAGGCGTAGTGCTGCTGAAGAAATTGCATATAAAGTATCGATGAATAAAACGGGGGTGGTACCTGATAAAATATTATTTTCGTCTTTTCTGGAGATTGAACCGGTAATTGAGGTGTTTTTATGAACATCTGTGGCATTATTCTAGCAGCAGGAGAAGGAAAGCGTGCGGGAGGAAAAAAGCTTTCGCGCAAAATAAAAAGCTTAACCTTGTTAGAGTGGACTTTGCGAAATGCGTCAGTGGCAAATTTGGAAAAATTAATTGTAGTGACCGGATATGAAAAAGATTTTGCTGAAAAATTATGCCTGAAATATAACGTTGAACCGGTCTACAATGAAAAATATGCGTCGGGGATGAGTTGGTCCCTGAAAAAAGGTCTATCGGCCCTTCCAAAAGATATATCAGGATTTGTTATAATTTTAGGAGATATGCCATTTGTTAAAACAGAAACCATAGATAATCTAGTGCATGTATTTAAAGAACATAATGGCATAGTAATACCAACATATAGTGGTGAAATGGGTCATCCCCGTGTATTTTCAGCAAAGTATAAAGCTGAATTAATGAATATAACGGGGGATGTTGGAGCACGTATGGTTGTAAAAAAATATTCTAACGACATTATGCTAATAGAAGTCGATGACCCTGGAGTCATTAAGGATTATGATTATTTTGATGAAACTCATGGTATAGTATAATATTATGATTCAATTATGATTTATATAAAAACAAAATAAATCATTGGATGCAGATGTATCGATGCGGCTGTGATATTTATTAACTAGCTTCATGTAATTATTGATTTTTAGACAGACTGGAGGTTTGACTTTGGAAGCATCATTAATAAAAAAACTTTCCCAATTATTGGATGAGCAGCAAAACATAGCTCTGGTGACGATCATAAACTCTCTGGGTGCAAGTCCCAGGGGAGTGGGGGCGATGATGATTGTGGACAGTGCCGGAAATCTGATAGATGGAACCATAGGAGGTGGTGCCATAGAAGAAAAAGCAAAGCAAGATGCCGCCGAGTGCATAAGGCGGGGGACATCCAGAACAATAAGCTATAACCTAAATGAAAAGGCCGAAAAGGAATCATTGCCCATGATGTGCGGCGGGAGTGTGGAAATATTCATTCAAGTATTCAGACAAAAGGACAAACTGATAATTGCGGGAGCGGGGCACATAGCCGAGAAACTTTATAAAATAGCAAAAATCCTTGGATATATCGTCACAATTCTAGATGACAGGCAGGAAATGATAACAAAAGAGAGATTTCCTGAAGCCGATGAACTTCTGATGGGGGATATTCCATCAAACCTTAAGACCGTATCCATCGATGAAAATACGAATATAGTAATTGTTACCCATGGCCACAAATATGATGCAATGGCACTTGAAGCAGTTATCAATAGTACTGCCAGATATATCGGCATGATAGGCAGTATGAATAAAGTGAAAACCTGTTTTGAAACGTTGAAAAAAAAAGGCATAAGTGAAGAAAAACTGACAAAAGTTTATTCACCCATAGGAATAGACCTTGGAGGCGAAACACCCGAGGAAATCTCTCTTGCAATAATGGCAGAAATGCAAGCAGTTAAATACGGAAAAAAGGTTCCTTCTTTAAAAGATAAGAAATAAAGTTTAAATCTTTTTATCGCATGCGTTATCCTGCTATAAGTATAAGGCTGTTTCAATAAATTGAAACGGAAAAAATTTGATCAGGAGTATCGTTATGAAGCGTCATCTTTTTTTACAGGGAGAAATCGGAATAGGCAAATCGACACTGATAAGAAAAGCCGTACTTCCATATCTGAATGATGCTGGAGGCTACTTTGTCCAGCGCATTTATCTCGGTGAAAACCAGAAAAAATACATGGGATTTGCCGTAAAACCCCTGGATAATGATAAGAACTATCAGCTAAGCATCTCAATCGATAATCTCGCTGAAGTCAAAGGGCTTTTTCTTTTCTGCAACACCGATGGGATTTGGCAACAGATTCCCGGAGCTTTCGCCAAAGCAGCAACTGATTTTTTGAAGAATGCCCTGTTGCAAAGAAAAAAACTTATAATAATGGATGAACTGGGAGGAATGGAACTGGAGGATAACTTATTTTCGGACATGGTATTTAATGTCCTGGATGGGACCGTTCCCGTGCTCGGTGTATTGAAATCCTTTGGAAATATAGAAAAACTAAGGAAAGCAGCGGGAGGAAAATTTGACGTTGCAATCGAAAAAGTACTGCAGGTATGCAATAAAATAAAAAACCTCAGGGAGGTAGATATATTGACTTTGACTGACAAAACGAACTTTGCTCCGGAAAAGAGATTAAAATTGTTTATGGAAAGGGTTTTTTGCTGTGAATAATCTCAGAATATGGACGGATGAGCAAATAGACTATTACTTTAAGGGAATAAAGTATAGTGATTATCCCCGGATATTCTGGAAAAAGATTCTGGAAGAAATCAAAGCATACCACTCTCTTATCGATATAGGATGCGGCCCCGGAGCTTTTGCTCTTGCGGCTGCCCGAGCCGGTATGGCTGTTCAGGCGGTGGATATCAGTGAAAAAAACTTGGAAGCTCTAAAGAATAAATGCAGAAAAATGCGACTTGAAAATATGACGACAATCTATGGAAACTGGCTTGATGTTGAAGTAAAAAATGCCGATGTCTGTATATCGGCTTACAGTTTCGGAGGTGATATCGGAACGATAGGCGGCATTAAAAAAATCCTGCAATATACGAACAAGATTGCTTATTTTATTACCCCATACGAGAAAATTAAAACCGATTTTTTGAGCAAAGATTTATATCAAAAAATAGGGAAAACTCCTACGGCATTTTCCAGTGATTATACCGATTTGTTGCGGATCTTCAATGAATTAGGTCAGCAGGTCGAGTTTGAAGTGGTGGAGTATGACTTTGGAATGCCCCTGGAGAGCGATAATGAAGCAACCCTGGGAAAATGCGCCCTATTTCTTTGCGAAAAATTGGAACTTGATGAAGGATTAAACCCGACAGAACTTATGAGAAAACATTTGAGAGATATCATTACTATAAGAAATGGCATGTACTGGGTACCTAATCCCAGAAAAAGTGTAATTATAACATGGAGGAGGCAATCAGTATGAGTAAATTTTTAAACAGGTTTTCACCCTTTGATTTGATAATAATTTCCCTTTTATCGGCATGCGGAATAGCAATTAAACCGTTTGTCAGGCTGCTTACTCAGATGGCGGTGGGTACTTTTATCCCTGCCGGAACGGTGGCCGGCATCATATACATGATATGGATCGTTCTTGCATGTGCGATAGTCAGAAAAAGAGGAACCGCCCTTCTGGTGGGTATAGTCCAGTCGGTACTTGTAGTAGCTTTCGATATGCTCGGAAACAGGGGTATTGCCAACCTGCTGACATATGTGGTCCCGGTAATTGTAATGGAGCTGGGAATGCTGTTGATACCGGGCTATGTCTATTCTATGCTTACTGGTTTTTTGGCCGGAATGCTGGTCAACGCTACAGGCTCCCTCGTAGTCGGGGCTGTATTTATGCGCATGCCGATGATTCCCCTCATGGTTTCCACTATGGTGGGGGGTATATCCGGAGGCATCGGAGGGGTTATTGGTTACAGACTTGCTGAAATAGTCAGGATGTTTAAAAAGACGGAAAGCTATTGATGAACGATTGAATCAGTATCTTTTTATAAAACGTGCGGATTATTCTTAAAGAGGTGCAACAATTGAAGGTATTGCAAGTGGAACATCTCTGCTACTCCTACCATTTAGGCAAACAGGTATTGAGAGATATAACTTTTGAACTGGAATCGGGCAATTTGCTCGGGATTACAGGAACCAACGGAAGCGGCAAGACTACATTGTGCTACTGCCTATCCGGCATCATTCCTCATTATCTGGGCGGCATAATGGAGGGGAAGGTTTTAATAAACGGCCGGGATACCAAAGAAATCCCCCTGGGTGTGATAGCAAGGGAAGTGGGCATAATTTTTCAGGATCCCAATCTACAGATAATGATGCCTACCGTAGAGGACGAACTGGCTTTTGGCCTGGAAAACCGCGGCATAACGCCTGCCCTCATTCGGGAAAGGATTTATGAAGCCATGGAACTCGTCGGCATCATCAAACTTAAAGACGAGAACCCAGTACACCTGTCCGGAGGCGAAAAGCAGCTTGTGGCCATTGCCGCCGCTCTTGCTCTGGAACCCGAAATAATCATCTTCGATGAGTCCTTGTCCATGCTCGATGAAGCAGCGCAAAACAGGATTATCTCGGTAATGGAGAGGCTGAATAAAATAGGAAAAACATTGATTTTAGTTGAACATACTCCAAAAGCTCTAAAGCTGGCAAAAAAAATCCTTGTAATGGAAGACGGGAAGATAATAACATAAAACCTTTAAGAAATAGTTTCTATTATTGTTTGATTCGTGAAAAGAGGGAAATGTATGTGCTTTATCTGCCTCAACTCGGTTAGTTTTACTTATGAAGGTAAAAAGACCCCTGCAGTTGATGATGTTTCAATCTCATTTGACGCTGGAGAAAGCGTGGCTATTGTGGGATTAAATGGCAGCGGTAAATCTACTCTAGCAAGACTAATGGTGGGGCTTTTAAGACCCCAGGAAGGGAAAATCACACTAAGCGGCAGACCGATAGAAGAATACTCCCTTCCGGAAATTGGCCGGAAACTGGGATTTGTCCTGCAAAACCCTAGTCACATGTTGTTTAATACCAGTGTTTATAATGAGGTAGCTTTCGGGCTGAAATGGAAAGGGGAAAAAAGGCGTGAAGCGGAACATATTTGTTGTGATTATTTGCATTACTTTGATATATGGGACCTGCGGGATGAACTGCCATTCAATCTTAGCCAGGGGCAAAAGCAGATAGTCGTCCTTTCGGCAATCCTGGCTTTGGAGCCCGAATGCTTAATTATGGATGAACCTACTAAAAATATAGATAATTACAGGAAGGAAAAACTGAAAAAATTGCTTCTGGATATATGGGCCAGGGGGACGGGGCTTATCATAATAACCCATGATTACGATTTTGTTGATAATCTTTGTGCAAGAAAAATATATATGGCAGATGGAAGGATAATGGCTGATGAACATTGACATAAGGACAAAGCTTTTAATATCTGCTATTTTTTCGGGAATGGCCCTTGTATATCAAAAAATCGACTACCTGCTGATTATATTATTATTCAACATACTGACCCTCGCTCTTTTCAAAATACGAATAAAACTACTTTTATGCATAAAAAAACTTTTATATATGTCAGTTATAATGATTGTGCTTCAGAGCATGTTTGTCAGGACCGGCCATCCGCTTTTAAAGCCGGGCGGTATATGTCTTTTGACCGACGATGGCATTATATACGGTGCCGCTATTTTTTTAAGATTTATCATATTGATCCTATCGGGGTTGTTTGTTTTAAACAGCAATATATCCGAGCTGACCCGCGGTTTGGTCAAACTGGGTATGCCTTTTGAAATTGCTTTTATGATTCAGTTGGGGGCGAGGTTCATTCCCGTTTTTTTTGAAGAGATGGGGGAAATATTAAATTCCGTACAGCTTCGCGGTGTAGACATGCGAAAAATCTACAAAAGGAAAGTAATTAAAGTTTATGTGAGCATTTTTTCCCCTATAATATACAGTGTATGGGATAAGGCTGAGAAGCTGGCCATATTGCTCGAGCTACGGGGATTCAGAACCAACCCTGCAAGAACTTATTACCGGGAAGTTTGCTTTAAAAAGATTGATTACGTTATTATGATATTATATGTGTTATGGGCAGCCGTATTTGTCGGTATAACTTTAGTCCGTTAAGGACTAAATTCATCTCAAAATGGAAAAAAATCATAATGAAGGAACCTGAATCTCAGCAAGGTCAAGTACTACGAAAAGATTCTTCAATTTTAAACCCGTAGCAATTATAGCTTTACCAAGTTTGGTTCAGATAATATCTGTAGCTCTTCTTGACCTTTTTTATCAATCCATGCATATGAAGCCTTTTTAATATCCGTCAATATTGCTTTGAGCATATATTCCTTTGTCAAGGGTACTCTAATCATAGATTTGTTATGTACAAGGATGCGGCATTCTTTGATCTTGATACGCATAATCTCATAGTAAAATACCTCCCATCCCTTTTATTGTAACACATTACGCAATATTTCCATGGCTAAATTTGACTTTTTTTAATAAAAAAAGCCCTGTTTTCAAGGCTTTTAACGATTTCGATATTTATTCAACTGTCAAAGACCCGTCTAGACATTTTTTTGATTGACTGAATCGACCAAAAGGGATATAATATTACTAGAATTCTAAAATAAATTAATATTACAAAAGGATGAAGACTATGGCGAAGTATATTATATCCCTCATAGCAAGTTACTTTGTCGGGTCAATATCAACGGCTTATTTGGTCTCTAAAAATATTTATAAAGTTGACATACGCCAGCACGGCAGCAAAAACCCCGGCTCCACCAATGTCCTGCGGGTGCTTGGAGCAAAACCGGCAGCTCTTGTTTTTGCTATGGACCTTTTAAAAGGCCTTCTTGTTGTGCTGCTGGCCCGATATATCGGCGGCGAAAATCTGGCGCTTTTATGCGGCCTGGCGGTCGTCGTTGGCCATGATTGGTCTGTTTTTTTGAAGTTCAGCGGCGGGAAGGGGATAGCCTCCAGTTTGGGAGTGGTGCTGGGTATTTCACCAGTTGTCGCATTATGGGTTCTCATTGCCGGTGCCGCAGTAATAATTCTTTTCAGGTTCGTATCCCTCGGCTCTATCACCGGAGCGATTTTGCTACCTATTCTACTTGTTGTATACAAATATCCTGTAAAATATTTATATTTTGGATTAGCGCTTGCTATCATGGCAGTCTGGCGGCACAGAAGCAATATAAAAAGATTATTGTCCGGGACTGAGAATAAGATTGGCCAGAAAATCAAAGCGGTTTAATTCCTGTTTGAGCATATTGCATGATGATGGGTAAAATATATCAATAAAATCATGTCAAATTTATTTTAATTGATATAAATTACCAGGTAAGCATAAAAAATTATAATAAATTCAGGCTTCGAGTCATGGCATGTTTCTTGCAATATAAAAATTTAAGAAATATTCAATTACGCATTCATTATATAAAATATATCAGATTCAAAATTTGATGTTTATTTATAGCGGAAGGTGATCGTTTGGGGGATGTTTTATCCGACATAAAAAAATATCCCATCATAGCTGCCATAAGGGATATAGAAAAGGTGGATGTGGCTTTAGATAAGCCCCTTCGCTGCCTCTTTCTTCTTACGGGCACTATTCTCAATATTAAATATGCGGTTACACACATTAAAAAAGCCGGAAAGCGCGCTTTCGTCCATCTTGACCTCCTCGAGGGGATTAGCAAGGATGGTATGGGAATTAAATATATAGCTGAGGAAGTCAAACCGGACGGAATTATTACTACCAGGGGAAATCTTATAAGCTGTGCCAAAAGCGAAGGGATATTTACAATTCAAAGAGTGTTCATCCTCGATAGTCTGGCAAAAGATACCGCCGAAAAATCCATAAACCAGGTGGATCCTGATGCTGTAGAGATACTGCCCGGCGTCATACCCAAGATAATTAACAAGATCCATAGGGAAGTGCATTATCCGGTGATAGCGGGCGGCCTAATCGAAAACATGGATGAGGTAAAGGCGGCGCTGAGGGAAGGGGCGTTGGCGGTATCGGTCAGCAAAGAGGAGTTGTGGGATGAAATCCACACGAGGACTTGGAGATAAGGAGAAAGTCCTCCTCGGGCAGATAGTGTATTTGCTATTTGCGTGAGGAGGATTTTTAATTTGAGAAAAGGAGGTGAGACAATATTTTTATCAACGCCCATAATGAAAAAAGGGGGGATCGAATCAAAAAAACAATTTATTATATTTGACTGGTCTTGCTATCATGCGCCATCATTAAAAAATCTATTAAAATTTAAAAGGGGGATCATTCAATGAAAAGGGACACTTTGATGCAGGAACTCTGGGCTGAGTTCTTCGGGACTGTAATCCTTATCATTTTCGGATGCGGTGTTGTGGCAAACGTCATTTTTGCTCCGCGACTTAACGGTTTCGGCATTTTCAAGAACGGCGCAGGTTATGACTGGAATACTATAAACGTCGGCTGGGCTCTTGCAGTTACAATGGCGGTTTATGTGGCAGGCGGGATAACCGGCGCTCATTTGAACCCAGCAGTTACTCTGGCGGCAGTTCTGCGCCGCGGGATGAGTTTCGGCAAAGCCATAGGGTACTGGATTGCCCAGGTACTGGGGGCTTTTGTTGGAGCTTTCATCATCCACAAGATTTACCTTGGGAACTTCATTAAAGATGGATACATGAACATTTTTTACACCGGTGCGGCAAATGAAGCATACAGTATCGGAAACAGTATGCTTGTTGAAATTGCAGGTACTTTTTTCCTTGTGCTTTTCATATACGCTATAGTTGATAATGTATACAACTTGGGCCCCGCTGGCAATCTATGGCCTCTGGTAGTCGGCTGCGCGATATATGCTCTGGGTCTTTCCCTGGGTGGACCTACCGGATATGCAATAAACCCGGCCCGTGACTTCGGACCCAGGTTGTTTGCGGCTATGATTGGCGATCAGGGAGCATTCTCTGGCAGCTACTGGCTGCTGGTACCAATAGTTGGTCCATTGATCGGCGGTCCGCTCGGCGCTTATGCTTACGACTACCTCGTTTCGCCATTCCTGCCGAAGAAGATGGAGGAGAACCTTAAGGCCGACAAATCCATGAGGTCTTAATTTCCCAGGCTCCGGCTTCTATTAATTGTTTCGCCCTCATGGATTGCAATAAATAAAAATCTTAAGTAAAATTAAAGGGGAGGTTTGTTTACATGGCAAAGTATGTCATGGCCCTTGACCAGGGAACCACTAGTTCACGGGCGATCATTTTCGACGAAAACGGTTCTATAGTAAGCGTGGCCAATAAGGAGTTCACCCAGATTTATCCGAAACCCGGCTGGGTGGAACACGATCCCATGGAAATCTGGGGGACTCAGATAGGCGTAGCGAAAGAAGCCCTGGAAAAAGCCGGCATTTCGCCCGAAGATATTGCCGCCATCGGTATCACCAATCAGAGGGAAACCACTATAGTTTGGGATAAAAACACGGGGAAGCCGGTATACAATGCCATAGTGTGGCAGTGCCGCAGGACAGCTCCCATTTGCGATGACCTGAAGAACAAGGGCCTTGCCGAAACCATCCGCCAGAAGACCGGTCTTGTAGTGGATGCATATTTTTCCGGCACCAAGGTGAAATGGATCCTCGACAATGTGGAAGGTGTTAGGGAAAAAGCCGAAAAGGGAGAGGTCATTTTCGGCAATGTGGACACATGGCTCATATGGAACCTGACGGGCGGCAAGGTTCATGTTACCGATTACAGCAACGCTTCCCGCACCATGCTCTTCAATATTCATAAGCTGGAATGGGATGAGGACATATTAAAAGAATTGAACATACCGAAAGCCATGCTGCCTGAACCCAAACCCTCAAGCCATATTTACGGAAAGACCAGCAAAGAGGCATTCGGAGCTGAAGTGCCCATCGCCGGAGATGCGGGCGACCAGCAGGCGGCCCTGTTCGGCCAGGCCTGCTACAGTGCCGGCATGGCCAAGAACACCTATGGCACCGGTTGCTTCATGCTCATGAACACCGGCGAAAAGGCAGTGGAATCCAAGAGCGGACTTTTGACGACCATTGCATGGGGAGTGGACGGTAAGGTAGAGTACGCTCTGGAAGGTAGCATATTCATAGCAGGAGCCGTAGTGCAGTGGCTGCGGGATGAGCTCAGGATCATAGACAATTCAGCCCAGAGCGAAGAATACGCCACTAAGGTGGCCGACAACAACGGCGTGTATCTGGTTCCGGCTTTCGTGGGCTTAGGTGCTCCTTACTGGGATATGTACGCCCGCGGCACCATAGTAGGCCTCACCAGAGGTGCCAAGAGAGAGCATATCATCAGAGCGGCCCTTGAATCTATTACCTATCAGACCCGGGACGTCCTGGAAGCCATGCAGAAGGATTCCGGCATAACCCTTACCAATCTAAAGGTAGACGGAGGAGCCGTTGCCAACAACTTCCTGATGCAGTTCCAGTCCGACATACTGGGAGTTCCCGTTTCAAGACCCAAGGTAATCGAGACCACAGCACTGGGTGCAGCTTACCTTGCGGGCCTTGCCACGGGATACTGGGGAAGCAGGGAGGAAATTGCCGCCAAGTGGCAGATCGACAGAGTCTTCAAACCGGACATGGATGAGGACAAACGCAACAGTCTATACAACGGATGGAAAAAAGCCGTCAAGAGGGCCATGGAGTGGGAAAAAGAATAAGTTATATATAACTTTAAGAAAGATGCGTGGAGGAGATGAGGAGAACCACACTCTTTTAAGGGGTGTGGTTTTCCTTTTTTAGGAGGGATTTTAATGTATGATGCGGCAATTATAGGCGGCGGCGTGACGGGCTGCATGATAGCAAGAGAGCTGTCAAGGTATGATATAAAGGTTATACTGCTGGAAAAAGAGGAGGATGTAGCCTGCGGTACCAGCAAGGCCAACAGTGCGGTCATCCATGCGGGTTTCGACGCCAAGCCGGGCACCTGGAAGGCTAAGATGAATGTGAGGGGAAATGTCTTATTCCCAGGAATATGCGAAGAGCTGGATGTACCGTATATAAACAACGGTTCGCTGGTGGTGGCTGTTGAAGAAGGAGAAATCAAGATTCTTGAGAAATTATTGAATCAGGGCAGGGTAAATGGCGTTCCTGGTCTTGAGATCATAGGGCACGACGAGTTGATGAAAATGGAGCCCCACCTGAATCCCATGTCAAAAGCGGCGCTTTATGCCCCTACGGCGGGAATAGTATGTCCCTACGAATTTACTATAGCACTGGCCGAAAACGCCGCTATAAACGGCGTGGAATTCAGATTCAATTCTCCCGTGATCAAGATTGTGGTGGAAGACGGCGCCTTTATTGTAAATACCCCCTATGAATTTGTGAAGGCACGGTATATAATAAATGCAGCGGGCCTGTTCTCGGATGAAATTTCAAAAATGGCGGGGGCGGAAGAATATACTGTTACACCCCGAAAAGGAGAATATCTCATATTTGATAAAAAATTCGGCTACCTTATAAAGAAAGTCATATTCCCCACCCCTTCGGAGATATCCAAGGGCATTCTGGTATGCCCCACGGTGGACGGAAATATTTTCATAGGCCCCAATTCCAACGACATCAAGGACAAAACCGACGTGAGCGTCACCCGGGAAGGCATCGAAGAGATTATCGAGGGGGGAAGAAAGCTTGTCCCAGAGCTGCCTCTGTCGGGAGTGATAACTTCTTTTGCGGGGCTTCGGGCCGTTTCCAATACCAACGACTTTATTATCGAAGCGTCCAGAAAGGTAAAGGGCTTTGTCAATGTGGGCGGGATACAGTCACCCGGCTTCACTTCGGCTCCGGCCATAGCCGAAACCGTCGTCGAAATTTTGAAGGAAGAAGGTATGGATTTAAGAGAAAAACAGAATTTTGTACCCACACGACCCAGAAAGTATCGCTTCCGGGAAATGGACAATTTGACGCGGCAGAAGCTGATAGAAGAAAACCCCGCCTTCGGTCATGTGATATGCCGCTGTGAAACCGTGACGGAAGCGGAAATAGTCGATGCCATAAGAAGGCCGCTGGGGGCGAAAAGTCTGGATGGAATCAAGCGGCGGACCAGAGCCGGCATGGGAAGGTGTCAGGGAGGCTTCTGCTCATCCAGGGTGCTGTCTATCCTGGCGAGGGAGCTTAAGATAGATCCGCGGCAGGTGACCAAGTGCGGCCCGGGTTCGGAGATTTTAAAAGGCGGCTATAAAGAATTTATTGCAGAAAAGGACATGGATGAATATTTAAACACTGTAGAAGTTGAAAGCCTTAGCTGGAAAGGCGGTGCGGCAGATGCTTTATAAGGATTTGGTAATAATCGGAGGAGGTCCTGCGGGGCTTGCCGCGGCTCTGGAGGCCGCTGAACAGGGCGTAAAGGATGTTATGATAGTCGAAAGGGATTCGGGTCTGGGGGGTATCCTGCAGCAGTGCATACACAACGGTTTCGGGCTGCACGTATTCAAAGAAGAACTGACAGGGCCGGAATATGCCCAGAGATTCATCGATAGGCTGGAAAACACGGGAATTGAAGTTTTACTGGACACCATGGTGATTGAAATCACGCAGGACAAAAGAATATTTGCCGTAAACAGCAAAAAAGGCGTTCTGGAGATTCAGGCAAAAGCCGTGATCCTGGCCATGGGATGCCGGGAGCGCACCCGGGGGGCCCTGAACATCCCCGGATTCAGGCCGGCGGGTATCTTTACCGCCGGGACGGCCCAGAGATATGTGAACATTGAAGGTTACATGCCCGGGAAAGAGATAGTAATTTTAGGTTCGGGAGACATTGGTCTCATCATGGCTAGAAGGTTTACGCTGGAAGGAGCCAGAGTAAAATGCGTCCTTGAAATAATGCCCTATTCCAACGGCCTGACCAGAAATGTGGTGCAGTGTTTGGAGGATTATGGAATACCCCTCAGGCTGAGCCATACAGTAATAGAGATTCATGGCAAAAAAAGAGTGGAAGGAGTCACCGTAGCGAAGGTTGATGAAAACCTGAAACCGATCCTGTCGACTGCGGAATTCATACCCTGCGACACTCTGCTGCTATCGGTGGGCTTGATACCCGAAAATGAATTAACAAAAATGACCGGTGCCGATTTTGATGCAAACACCCAGGGGCCGATGGTGAATCAATGGATGGAAACCTCCTGCGAGGGAATTTTTGCCTGCGGCAATGTGCTGCACGTTCATGATTTAGTGGACTTTGTGACGATGGAAGCAAAACTTGCGGCCCGGGGAGCCGCCCGGTACCTGAAAGAAAAAGATGGGGCTTACCGGCAGATGTCCGTCATCGCGGGCGAAGGCCTGAGATATGTGCTTCCGCACGCTGTTGGCGTAGAAAAAATGCTCGATGAAAAACAGAACTTTTTCATGAGAAGCACGAGACCCATGAAAAAAGCAAAACTTGCCATTGAATCCGAAAACGGCACTATAAAAACGAAGATGCTTTCATATGTAAAGCCCAGCGAAATGATAAATATTGAACTTGGCAAATCGGAAATATCCAAAGCGGCGGGCCATCTGAAATTTATCCTTCAGGAAGAAGGTGCTTCCGATGAGTGATAAGAGAAATGTGACATGCATAATATGTCCCGTGGGATGCCGAATAGAGGTGGAGATTGAAAATGGAAATATACTGAACCTGAGCGGTTATCGCTGCAGGCGGGGCCTTCAATATGCCAAAGACGAAGTGACGTCGCCGAAGAGGATTCTGACCACAACGGTCAGATTGAAGGCGGAGGCTGCTCATGTTCTGCCTGTCCGTACACGGGCTCCGATTCCCAAATCTAAGCTGAAAGAAGCCATGCAGGAGCTTAAAAATGTATCAGTTGCCGCGCCTGTGAATATGGGTGATATAGTTTTAAAAGATGTGGCGGGTACGGGAGTGGACGTAATAGCCTCGAGAAACTGGTCCTGATAATTTCAAGGCCATCTCGCATTAGGGGTGAGGAACTTGCTTCAAAAAGAAGTGGTATTCTGTCATCCGAAAGGTCTGCACATAAGAGCGGCGGCCATGATGGTTCAGAAAGCGCATGAGATTGAACACAACTGGGGCACCAATGTATATATACGCAACCGGTACGGGAGGGAAGTTCCTGCTACCGCTCTCATGGCCCTCCATTCGCTGAATTTAAAATTCGGAGAAAAAGTAACGATTGTGGCAAAGGGCAACAAGGTGGTTGAAGCCGTAGATTGCTTCGACAGGCTGCTGCAGAGCGATTTTTCGCCAAAAAACAGTGAAGAGATTGAAAAAATGGATAACATCCTGGAGGAAAATGCTTTAACTTCGGACACAATCTTTCAGAGTATTGCCGACGGCCTTATAGTGGTAAATAAAAAGGGCTGCATTACGATGTTCAACCGTGCGGCTGAAGAGATTACCGGATTCAAGAGCCATGAGGTAATCGGTGAAAAAATAGAAAATATCATTCCCGGAATAAAAATGGAAAACATACTGCGGGATGGAAGGGACGAGCTGGGCAGCAAAAAGGTCATAGGGAAATCCGCAGTGGTCACCGATATCACTCCGATAATCATCAACAATGAAATACTCGGAGCCGTTATAGTATTTCAGGATATCCTTCAGATTGAAAGGCTTATAGACAAACTGGATGAATTTAAAGAATTAAAAGACAGGATCGATTTGATAAATGAAGCGGTGGCAAAAGCCGAGTACCTTGAAGAGGAATTAAAACGGACCCAGAAGCTTGACAGTGCTTTTGAGCCCATAGTGGGCAGAAGCGGGCGGCTGCAGGATGCGCTGGCCATCGCATCCAAGGCTGCCGAGACCCATTCCACAGTTTTGATCCGCGGGGAAAGCGGCACGGGAAAGGAACTCATTGCGAGAGCCATACATTATGCCAGCCGAAGGAAGGATAAACCTTTTGTTCGGGTGAACTGCCCCGCCATACCTTCGCCTCTTTTGGAAAGCGAACTCTTCGGCCATGAGAAGGGTTCATTTACGGGAGCCATCTATCAAAAGCTGGGGAGATTTGAACTGGCCAACGGCGGCACCGTTTTTCTTGATGAAATCGGAGAAATGAACGTGGAAATGCAGGCAAAGCTTCTGAGGATACTGCAGGAAAGAGAATTCGAGAGAGTCGGGGGCAACCAGACGATAAAAGTGGATGTAAGGGTCATAGCCGCCACCAACAGAAACCTGGAAGAAATGGTCAAAAGCGGAGCATTCCGGGAGGACCTTTACTACAGGCTGAACGTGGTGCCGATTGTGCTTCCGCCGCTGAGAGAAAGAAAAGAAGACATACCGGACCTGGCCGAGCATTTTTTAAACAAGTTGAGCTGTGAGCTGGAAAAGGACGTTACGGCCATAACCCGCCGGGCCATGAAATATTTGCTGGGTTACGACTGGCCGGGAAATGTCAGGGAGCTTGAGAACGTTATAGAGCGGGCCATAAATCTCACCGACGATAACGTAATAGACGTAGATGATCTTCCGACGTACGTGACGGGCATCAGTATAGAAGACAAACAATTCCTGGTCAATCCTGACGCTGACGGAGAGATAGCTCCTTTTGAGGAATATGAAAAGGAAATAATTAAATTTGCCCTGAAAAAGTATAAAAGTTTCAACGCCGCCGGAAAAGCCCTGGGGCTCACTCATAAGACGGTGGCGGCCAAAGCCAGAAAGTACGGCCTTTTGGTGTAAAGCGGAGAAAGGAGTATTATCATGCCGGTCGATTTGGAGTTATCGGGGATTGACGACATTCTGCCTCTTAGTGAAAAATTAGGTTATGATGCCCATGAGATAAACTGGATAGTTGACAGGAATTCCGAAAAATCCAGAAAATTGGTAGAAATAATAGAAGGTATAAATGCAAATTCCCAGAAAAACAGTAATAGTTTAACTGCAGGCACATCGGACCTGGAGGAGCTTTCCAAATTTTCTTCGGGACTGAAGGAGAGTGCCCTCGAGGTATTGAACAAGTCCAGAGAAAGCCTTGTGAAAATAAGGGAGGGAAGCCTTGCTATTTCGGAAGTTCAGAACCTGGTTGACAGGGTCTCTGAAGAAATGGATAAATCTTCGAATGATGTGGCCGGCCTCCTTGAGCTTACCGATAAGGTGGCGGGATTTGTTACTTTTGTGAGGAGCATAGCCCGACAGACGCACCTTCTGGCCATAAACGCGACAATCGAGGCGGCTAGAGCGGGAGAGGTCGGCAGGGGCTTCGGCGTGGTGGCGTCGGAGATAAGGAAGCTGGCGGAATTGAGCAGTACAAGAGCCCACGAGATTCAAGAGACTGCAGGCATAATCAACGAAGGCATAAGCCGGGCGCACTCCATCTCCCGAGAAAGCACCGCCAGATTGAAAGGTGTCAGAGAAAAGACTCAGCTCAGCGGGAACGTCATGGATGAATCGGTGAAAGTATTGGAAGAAATTGCCGCCGTATATGAAAAATTGTTCGAATCAATATCCCGCCAGGCAAAAACGATGGGTTCCCTGAGCGAGATTTTTTCTTCTCTTGCCATGGAGACTGCCGCTACGTCGGAGTCCACACGCAGGGTAGCGGAATTGATAAAAGAACAGGAAAAAAACAACGGGATGCTTCTGGACATTGCGGAAAAACTCGTGAAAAATGTGTACTCCCTTCAGAAAACCACGTTGAAGTTCAAGAAAAAGGATGAATTTATTATAGGAATAAATCCCGCTTTAAGCCCTGATGTAATAAAAGCCATGTACCTGCCGGCCATCAACGCAGTGGGGGAAACGTCAGGATTCAACTTCAGGGTGATGATTGCAGCGGATTACAACGCTCTGGCCGATTGTCTAATAGAAGGGATAGTGGATGTGGGCTGGTTTTCTCCCCTGGCGTACGTCAACGCTAGATATAAAGCCGATATAACTCCCATTGCGACGCCGGTGGTAAACGGAGCTGCCAGTTACATGGGCTATATAGTAACGGGGCCCGGTTCCGGTATTACCGATATAAAAGGATTGAAAGGGAAAAAAATGGCCTTCGTAGACCCAAAGTCGGCTTCGGGGTACGCTTATCCGAGGATGCTTTTAAAAAAGGCGGGGATCGATCCGGATAGAGACCTTGCGGAAAAAATCTTTCTGGGCACCCACAGCAGAGTGGTGGAAGCGGTGCTGCAGGGGACAGTGGATGCGGGCGCCACTTATTCCGAAGCCCTTGACGACGCAAAAAAGCGGGGGCTTGCGGTGGAAAAACTAGTATATCTTGCAAAAACCGACCCGATCCCGAAAGACTGCATAGCTGCCAGGCCGGGACTTGAAAAAAGCGTAGTGGAAAACCTAAAGAGAGGTTTCATGGCTTACAGGGGCGGCAAAGTCCGGACGGAGCAAGGCAGCACTATCATAAACGGATTTATTGAGGCTTCCGATGAGAATTATGACATAATCAGAGCCGTCGCCAAGGATGCGGGTTGATAAAAATTACCAAGCTGATGGACAAAAAGGGCATAATAATGCCCTTTTTTTAATTGGCACAATTCTTGCTAATAATATTAGTGTGATATATTGACATCTATTATTTTAAAGGAGGGCTTGAAATGAAAAAACTCATCAACAACCCCGAACATGTGGTGGAAGAAATGCTTGAGGGGATGGTGGCGGCTTTTCCGGGATATGTGAGGAAGCTGGAAGGCTTTAACGTCATCGTGAGAGCCGATGCGCCGGTAAAAGGCAAGGTGGGCCTTGTGTCCGGAGGCGGCAGCGGCCATGAGCCTTCTCATGCCGGTTTCGTGGGCAGGGGCATGCTGGATGCCGGCGTTGCCGGAGCCGTATTCACTTCTCCCACTCCGGACCAGATATTCGAGGCTGTAAAAGCGGTGGACGGCGGTGCCGGAGTGCTGCTCATAATTAAAAACTACACCGGCGATGTGATGAACTTTGAAATGGCCGGCGAAATGGCGGAGATGGAAGGCATCAAAGTGGCCAAAGTCGTGGTAAACGACGACGTGGCGGTGGAAAACAGCACTTACACCACCGGCAGGAGGGGCATAGCGGGCACGGTCTTCGTGCACAAAATTGCCGGAGCAAAGGCCCAGGCCGGGGGCACCCTGGATGAAGTTAAAGCCGTAGCTGAAAAGGTCATAGCCAATGTGAGAAGCATGGGAATGGCCCTGACTCCGTGCGTTGTGCCCGCTGCGGGGAAGCCCACCTTTACTCTGGGTGAAGACGAAATGGAAATAGGCATGGGAATCCACGGCGAACCGGGCACCATGCGGACGAAAATCATGAAGGCCGACGAAATAGTGGAGCATCTGATGTCAAAAATACTGACAGACATTCCGTTCAAACCCGGAGACGAAGTGGCTGTCATGATAAACGGCCTTGGAGCCACCCCCATCATGGAACAATTCATAATGTACAATAAAGTGAGCAAGATATTGAAAGAGCATGACATAAAAGTTCACAGGACATACATCGGCGAATTCATGACTTCGCTGGAAATGGCGGGCGCTTCGATAACTCTGCTCAAGCTGGACGAGGAATTGAAAAAACTGCTGGATGCACCGGCGGATACACCCGCTTTCAGACAATTTTAGAGCCGATTGCATTACGGTGCAAAATGCGCGCGGGTTTGTGACGGTCGCGCGAAAGGCCGTCGCAATAACAAAAGAGCTTTGCGCTACACACGACTATTGCGAAAGGAGACCTGTCAAATGGCAACGGACGCAGCGGGTCTGGTGAAAATACTTGAAAAAGTGGCGGAAAAAATCAGCGAAAACCGAGAGTTCCTGACCGAACTGGATTCGGCCATAGGGGATGCGGACCACGGCATAAACATGTCCAAGGGATTTTCTGCGGTGGTGGAAAAACTTCATTCCCAGAAAATCGATGATTGCGGAGCGATTTTGAAAACCGTCGGCATGACGTTGGTGTCGACCGTGGGCGGAGCGTCGGGACCGCTTTATGGCACCGCCTTTATGAAAGCTGGCCAGGCAGTGGCGGGAAAGTCTAGCCTGGATTTTCAAGATTTTGTTACAATACTGGAACAGGCTCTGGAAGGTATAAAATACCGCGGGAAAGCTCAGCGGGGGGAAAAGACCATCGTCGACTCGCTGGAACCAGCCGTAGATATCCTGAAAGATGAAAAAGATTCGGGTGATAAGGGCCTTGTTATGGAAAAGGCGCTGAATGCCGCGAAAGAGGGAGTGGAGTATACCCGAAGCATAATTGCAAAAAAGGGCAGGGCCAGCTACCTGGGAGAAAGGAGCATAGGGCATCAGGACCCGGGAGCCACCTCGTGCTATTTGATGCTGCAGGCGGCTATCGAAAAGATAAAAGAGATGTCCGTTAACGGATTATAAATTTGAGGAGGAGGCATTTTAATGGTAGGAATCGTCCTGGTATCCCATGCCCCGAAGATTGCTGAAGGCACGCTGGAATTGATAAAGCAGATGACCGGGGAAAAAGTCTTGATAGAAACTGCAGCCGGAACCTGCGACAACCGCCTGGGCACCGATCCGGTGCTGATCGGAGAAAAGATAAGAAAAGCGGATACTGGCGATGGAGTGATAGTTATAGTAGACTTGGGCAGCTCCATCATGAGCACCGAAGTCGCCATAGAATCCCTGGAAGAACCTGCGAGATCTAGGGCGGCCATTGCCGATGCCCCTTTTATCGAGGGAGCTATAGCCGCCGCTATGGAAGCCAGCTTCGGAAAGGGCCTTCAGGATGTGAAAAATGCCGCTGAAAACACCAGAGGGATGAAAAAAATAGCATAATGATGGAATCTGAAGCTGTTGAGCCGTTTCAACAGCTTCAATTTTTTAAAATCATGTATATTGTATGCCGATTAGTATTTCACAGCAAATGAAATGATTTTCAAGCAAATATTCGCCAAAACACCGTATTGATGCTATTTGCCGTTATTTTATTGTATTTTTGCGCTAAAATATAATTGCTTTTGTAACATAACAGTAATATACTTAGATATAAGTCTGTGAAAAACTTGAAAATCTTAATTTATTCAGCCTGTCCCTTTTGCGGGCAGGTTTTTGAGCTTCCTGGAAAAAATTAGTTGTTTTGAAGAAGGTGAGATTTTGGAAGAGCAGGCAATAGAAAGGTTGATACAAATCGATGCCAGGGCTGTGGAAATAAGCGCCAGCAGAGAAAAGCAGCTGGAGGATCTGGAGCGCCGGTATAAAGAAGAAGAGCAGAAGATGATTCGGGATTTTGCTCGGAGGATTGAAGATGAAACAGGAGAAGCAGCCCGGAAAATACTGCAGGAGGGAAAGGAGGAAGTGGAAAAGCTCAATTTGAAAATCGCGCAAATCCTTGAAAACATGGAACGGGATTTTGAAAAAATCTGCAAAGATATGGCGGATGAAATTCTCGGGCGGATTTTTGACATAAAGAGGGAGACCCATGGATAAAGTTGCGTTATACGCTGCCGTCAACACAAAGATTAGAGCCATGGAAGGAGATTTTCTTAAAAGGGAAGACTACATGAACCTGCTGCAGAAAAAAACTGTGGCGGATGCTACACGTTATCTTAAGGAAAGGACTTCTTACAGCAGGCTTCTTGGGGATATTCGCGTAGAAAATGTCAGCAGGAGAGATCTGGAAGACATTTTAAAGCGAAACATGATAAAGAACATCGATAGACTTACCCATTATTTCCGCGATGACTACAGGGACTTTATACACTCCCTTTACACAAGATATGAAATAGAGGATTTGAAAAGTCTTGCCAGGGTCATATTCAACGGCAAAAGGCCGGAAGACATGGAAAGGCCCCTGGCGTTTCTGGGCAAATACAGCGGTGCCGACACCGCAAAGCTTTTCAAAGCCACGTCTATAAGAAACCTCATATATGCGCTGGAAGGCTCGGCATTCTTCGAGATATTAAAACCTTTGCTGGACGGCAAAAGGGAAAACCTTTTCAGATTTGAAATGGCTCTGGACATGGGATATTTCAGCATTGTTAGGGACAGGATGCAGAAGGTATCCGGCGAGGATAGAATGGTGCTGAAAAAGTGGGAAGGCATGGTGGCGGATCTGTACAATATCCAGTGGATTTACCGGGGAAAAAAATTCTATAGACTGTCGCCGGAAGAGCTTTTAAATTATACCATTGACTTCGGAGACAAGTTGACTTTTGCCGACAGAAAAGCCATGTGCTATGCAAAAAATCTCGATGAGCTTTACCGCATGACCATGGATTCCGGTTATGGATTTTTATTCAAAAAAGAAGAGATGTCCAGGGACATTTATATGGAAAGGCGCATAAACCGATTCATATACTACAGGCTCAGGGCACTCATGCGCAAATACCCCATGAGCATAATCCGGACTGTGGGGTATGTATGGTCCTTCGATTTTGAAATAAGGGATATAATATCGATAATAGAAAGCATCAGATACGAGCTTGCGCCAGAGGAAATCAGGAAATTTCTGGTGAAGGCTTCATGAGTTCAGGGAGGTGATTGGCTTGGCTGTAGAAAAAATGAAGATAGTAGGGGTGATAGGGAAAAACAGTCTCCTGAGCCGAGTGCTCCGGCTGGTGGTGGTAAACGGCAGCATGCATGTGATAAACGCTCTGGTGCGGGTCAATTCCAGCGATTTTTTCCTGCCGCCCAGCGAGAAAAACATAGAGGCTCTGGAAGAACTGCCCTTCCTTAAACCTTATTCTTCAAAAAGAGATTTTTCACACGATGAAGAAGTCGTATCGTCGTTGATGAACCTGTTCGGGATTTCTCCGAAGGTGAAGCTGGAGCACCTGGGCCAGGATTACGATTATGACGAGTTCATGAAAAAGCTTTCCGACATCCATGAAGAAGTGCATTCAAAAGACATCGAGATAAATGAAAGAATGCGTTCCATCGAGCAAAAAAGCAAGTATATCGAAAGCCTTAGATACCTGGCAAATTACAGCTTTGACATGGGCCGCCTGACCGGCATGAAATACATGGCGTTCAGGCTTGTTAAAATAACCCGGGAAAATTACGACAAACTCAAAAAGAATTATGAAAACATCCCCGCGGTGGTCATAAAGATTGCTGCGGAAGGCAAATACGTGATTGTGGCTTCGATTACCCCGGTTAGCCTGGAGGAGACCGTGGAAAAAATCTTCAGTTCGCTCAACCATACCATTCTTCCTTTGCCTGAAGGCTTTGCAGGTACTGCGGCGGAAGTCATCGAAGACCTGGCGAAAAGCATAGAAGATGATGAAAAAGCGATTGACGCCCTGAAGACTTCTCTGGAAGATTACAGGGTGAAATACATTGAAGAGTTCGAGAAGAGTTTTTCCAGGCTTGAGATGGAGAAAAAAATCGAGGAGCTGAAAACAGAGCTTGCCGTGGGCGATAAGCTGTTTTTCCTGTTCGGATTCGTGCCGACCGGCAGCGTGCAGGACTTCAAGAAGGCTCTGGAAAGCCAGTTCGGGGAAGACGTCATAGTGCTGGTGGATGACATAAACGGCGGGCCAGGCATAACCCCGCCAACGAAGCTGAACAATTCGAAACTGTTCAAGCCCTTTGAGACGCTGGTGAAAATGTACGGCACACCGGCTTACAACGAAAAAGATCCAACGGTATTTTTCGGAATCACGTACATGCTGCTGTTCGGTGCAATGTTCGGAGATGTGGGCCAGGGCCTGGTGCTGCTTCTGGCGGGGCTCTTCTTGGAGCATGCCGCAAAAAGGACCGGCCTGGGAGGAGTGCTGAGCAGAATAGGCCTTGCATCCACCGTATTCGGGTTTTTATACGGCAGCGTATTCGGTTCGGAAGAAATTATACGGCCTCTTGTCGTCAGGCCTATGGCCAATATCAATTTTGTGCTTGCCGCAGCGGTTGTTTTCGGCATAGTGCTCATAATGGGTGGATATATATACAACATCTTGAATTCAAAGCTGGAAGGGGATATTGAAGAAGGATTGTTCGGCAGAAACGGCGTGGCGGGGCTTGCATTCTATATGATTCTTCTGTATGCCGCTTCTCATGCCGCCCTGGCGAAAAGCGGCATATCCCCGGCTCTGGTTTTCATAATGGCGGGGCTTTTGCTTTTGATGGTTTTCAAGCAGCCTCTGGCCGGAAGGATCGCGCATGCGGATAAGCTTTACAAGGGTTCGCCGGCCGATTACTATATAGAAGAAGGTTTCGGGGTCATAGAGACCCTGCTATCAATGATGTCGAACACCATTTCCTTCATAAGGGTGGGAGCCTTTGCCCTAAACCATGTAGGGCTCTATGTGGCCTTTGCCACCATGGGGGAGATGATGGGTTCCGCATGGGAAGATGTCGTGATTCTAGTAATAGGAAATATAATCATCATCGGCCTGGAAGGCCTGATAGTATTCATACAGGCATTGAGGCTGGAATACTACGAGCTCTTCACGAGGTATTTCAGGGGTGATGGAGTGGAATATCTGCCCGCAAGGCTGAAGGGCATTCCGCAGGCTTCCGGCAGGGTGAATTTCTTCCGGAGCATGAAGATTTCCCGGGAAATCGGAACTCACATCATTGCGGCATTGTGATATAATCCTGATTCAGGCTTAAAATCGAGTCTTTGACAGTGCCGCATGGTCAGGAAGCGGCTTTTCTTGATTTGAATAAATCTTTGATATTATTGATATAAATTTTTAAATGGAGGTAATCAGCATGTATACAGTATTGTTTATTGCCATGGCCATATCGGGATTGACCGTGGCTTGCGGGTTCTATATCTATCTTGCGAAGGATGGAAAAAAGGCGAAAAGACTTAAGAGAATGGCGAGACTCAGCGTGTCCTTATATGCATTGCTGGTAGCGGCTTTCCTGTTTTTCGTGGTGCCGGGAATCGCCAGCGCGGCTTCTTCCACAAATCCTTCCTCCGGTATGGGATTTATTGCGGCAGCCCTTGCCACGGGCCTTGCCACGGTTGGGGCCGGATATGCGGTGGGCGCTGTGGGTTCATCGGCCCTGGGCGCCGTGTCTGAAGACCCGAACATCCTCGGCAAGACCCTGATTTTTGTGGGCCTGGCCGAAGGCATCGCCATATACGGTCTCATAGTTTCCATCATGATTCTGGGCAGACTGTAGGGGATTTTTATGAAAATATTCCTCATAAGCGACAACACCCATACCCTTACCGGCATGAGGCTGGCGGGCGTGGAGGGCGTAGTGGTCCATGAGCGGGAAGAAGTTTTGAGAGAGCTGACAAAAATCAGGGAAAGCCGGGATACCGGGATTCTGCTGATAACTGAACTGCTGGCGGAAAAAGTGCAGCAGGAACTGGACGAAATGAAGCTTTCCAGCAGTCCTCCGGTAATAATCGAGATTCCCGACAGGCACGGTTCCAGACGGCCGCAAGACTTTTTGACCAGATATATAAGGGAATCCATAGGACTTAAGATTTGAGGTGAGGATAATGTCCACCACTATAGAAGACAAGATTTCCCTTTTCACAAAGGTGCTGATAGAGAGGATAGAACATGACTTTCAGGAAAGGCAAAAGAAACTTGTGGAATATTATGAAGCAAGAAAAGCCGATATAATCAAGGATTTTGAAGAAAAAAGGAACTCTGCCATGCGCGAGGCAGTAAAAGAAGCTGAAACCAAAAAACAGCAGATGATTTCAAAAGCCAGATCCGACATGCATCTTGCAGTGCTGAAGAAAAGAAATGAATTTGCCGAAAGAATCATGAAAGAGGTTAAGGAAAAAGCGAGGGCCTTTACGGACACACCCGAATATGTGGAATTTTTGCGGGAGGCTATCCGGCTGGTAGTGCAAAAATTCGCCGGCTACGAATTTGTAAATTTCACCTTCAGCAGAAAGGATGTTGAAAGCTACAGGGAAACCATTTTAAGCGCCATAAAGTCTTCTAGAGATGAGAATACTTTCAGCATCAAAGAAAGCGACGAAATGATAGGCGGCATCTTTGCAAAAAGCGGCGACGGCAGGCTGGAGATAGATTATACGGTAAATACCACCATAGAGGAGAGCCGCCAGCTAGTGGGAGAAATGCTGTCTTCCAGATTCGGCGAGGGGTGGTAGAATGGCAAATCAGGGGAAAATAATAAACATCAACGGCCCTGTGGTTAAGGCCGTTCATATGGAAGGTTTTATGGTGCGGGAAATGGTGATGGTGGGCGAAAAAAAGCTCATAGGAGAAGTCATTTCCCTGGAGAAGGATCTTGGAACCATCCAGGTATATGAAGAAACTTCGGGCCTGAGGATGGGTGAAGAGGTGCACGGCACGGGCATGCCCCTTTGTGTAAAACTCGGCCCCGGCATCATCGGAAATATATTCGACGGCATCGAAAGGCCCCTTTCCAAAATATACGATTCCGGACAAAAATTCATCCCCGAGGGCATCGGTCTCATTTCCATAGACGAAAGTAAAAAGTGGGATGTCCGGATACTGGCAAAGCCAGGGGATATGCTCGATTCCGGCGACGTATTTGCCGTGGTGCAGGAAACGTCCATGGTGGACCATAAAATCATGGTTCCGCCGGGGATAAAAGGCCGGGTGACGGAAGTTGCCGAAAGCGGTTCATACAATATACGCCAGACACTGGTGGCGCTGGAAAACCAGGGGAAGAAATACGAACTCGCGATGTATCAGGAATGGCCTGTAAGAAAACCCAGGCCTGTAGCGCGGAGGATGCCTATAGAAAAGCTGCTGGTGACGGGGCAGAGGGTAATCGATACCTTCTTCCCGCTGGCCAAAGGAGGCACCGCAGCCATCCCGGGCGGGTTCGGCACGGGGAAGACCATAACGCAGCACCAGCTGGCCAAATGGAGCGATGCCGACATCATCGTGTATATAGGCTGCGGCGAGCGGGGCAACGAGATGACGGAAGTTCTGGAGGATTTCCCGAAACTAAAGGACCCCAGGACAGGCAAGCCCCTCATGGACAGGACCGTGCTTATCGCGAACACTTCCAACATGCCTGTGGCCGCCAGGGAAGCATCCATCTATACCGGCATAACCATAGCAGAATATTTCAGGGATATGGGCTACAACGTGGCCATAATGGCGGATTCCACTTCGAGATGGGCCGAAGCCCTGAGGGAAATCGCCGGAAGGCTGGAGGAGATGCCTGCCGAAGAAGGCTACCCCGCTTACCTTGCATCCAGGCTGGCAGCATTTTATGAAAGGGCCGGATACGTCAAGAACCTGAACGGCACGGAGGGCTCCATAACAGTAATAGGAGCGGTTTCCCCTGCTGGCGGAGACTTTTCTGAACCCGTGACCCAGGCGACCAAGAGGATCGTGGGCGCTTTCCTGGCTCTGGACAGGGAACTGGCTTACGCTAGACACTTTCCTTCCATAAACTGGCTTTCGTCTTACAGCGGCTATGTACCGATGCTGGGAGGCTGGTTCAAGGAAAACGTCGCCCCGGATATGATGGCTTTAAGGGTGAAGATGCTCAGAATACTTCAGGAAGAAAACAAATTGATGGATATAGTAAAGCTGGTGGGCGAAGATGTGTTGCCGGACGACCAGAGGGTCATACTGGAGATTTCCAGAATAATAAAGATGGGATACCTGCAGCAGAACGCATACCACCCGCAGGACTCGTACGTTCCCCTTTCGCGCCAGTATAGGATGCTCAAGGTTATCGAGAGGCTTTACGACAGGGCGTATTCATGCGTGAAGAATGGTATTCCTCTTTCGAAAATCAAGGATGAGAAGCTGTTTTCCGATATAATAATGATGAAATACAACGCTTCCGATGAAAAGCCCGGGCTCTTTCAGGAGCTTGAGGAGAGGATAGACAGGTACTACGACGGCCTGGAGAGCGTGTACAAAGAAGGTGCTGCAAATGAAAGTTAAATATCTGAAACTGGATAAAGCCGAAGGTCCTCTTATAGTCATGAATGAGGTGGAGGGCGCTGTATACGATGAAATAGTGGAGATACAGATGCCGTCAGAGCGCAGGATGGGCAAAGTGGTGCAGATAGACAGAGATAAAGTGATAATCCAGGTTTTCCAGGGGACTTCTGGAATCTCGCTTAACGATGTGAGCGTGAGCTTTACCGGAAAGCCCATGGAAATACCTCTGTCGCCGGAAATCCTGGGAAGGGTGTTCAGCGGCATTGCGGTGCCCATCGACGGTGCGGGAGAGATATATTCCAGCAAATATTACAACATAAACGGTAGACCCATGAACCCCGTGGCAAGACTTTATCCGAGAAACTACATCCAGACCGGCATATCCTCCATCGACGGATTAATCACGCTGATAAGGGGACAGAAGCTTCCCATATTCTCAGGAGATGGCCTGCCCCATAACCAGGTGGCGGCGCAGATAGTAAGGCAGGCCAGGATTTCCGATGAAGAAGCCGGTAAATTTGCCGTGGTATTTGCAGCCATGGGCATAAAACACGATGAGGCGGACTATTTCAGAAAGGTTTTCGAAGAGGCTGGAGTCATGGATAGGGTCGTGATGTTCATGAATCTTGCCGACGATCCCGTGGTGGAGCGGATCATCACCCCGAGATGCGCGCTGACCGCGGCGGAATACCTGGCCTTTGAATGCGACATGCATGTGCTTGTCATAATGACGGATATAACCAGCTACTGCGAAGCCCTGAGGGAGATTTCCTCCGCCAGGGAAGAAGTGCCGTCCAGAAAGGGATACCCGGGATACCTGTACTCGGATCTGGCCAGCCTGTATGAGAGGGCGGGCATGCTTAAGGATTCTAAGGGAAGCATCACCCAGATACCCATACTGACCATGCCCAATGACGATATCACTCATCCGGTGCCGGACCTTACCGGATACATCACCGAAGGCCAGATAGTGCTTAACCGGTCTTTATACCAGATGGGCATTTATCCTCCCATCAACGTGCTTCCATCACTGTCGCGCCTGATGAAGGATGGCATAGGAAAGGAATACACCCGGGAGGACCATCCGGATGTGGCAAACCAGGTTTTTTCCGCATACTCAAGGGTTCAGGAGATAAGGGCTCTGGCCCAGGTCATAGGAGAAGACGAACTCTCGGAGACGGACAAAAAGTACATGGAATTCGGACGGCAGTTTGAGGAGCGGTTTGCAAAGCAGGATTTCGAGGAAGACAGGGATATATTTAAAACCCTGGACCTGATGTGGGAACTTCTCGCCATATTGCCCGAGCAGGAGCTCACAAGGATAGATCCTTCCCTTGTAAAAAAATACTTGAGGAAGTGATTTCATGCAGGAAAACATTGCGCCCACCAAGTCTAATTTAATGGCGGCCCAGGCCGCCCTGGCCTTTTCTAAAAAGGGATATGAACTGCTTGACAAAAAGAGGAACGTGCTCATAAGGGAAATGATGAGCCTCATGGACAGGGCCGAAGAAATCCAGCGCAAAATGAGAGAAATCTTTAAAGATGCATATGAAGCTCTGACGCTGGCCAACATCACTCTGGGCATCAACGAAGTGCATGAAGTGGCCAAATCCATACCCCTGGCCACAGGATTTACGGTGCTTACCCACAGCGTCATGGGAGTGGAAATACCCGAGATAAAATATGAGAAGCAGGAACTGGAGCACTATTACAGCTTCTATCATACCAATACGGCTCTGGATGTGGCCCTTTCCAAATTTCACCAGGTGAAATACCTGATATACGAGCTGGCGGAAGTGGAAGATTCGGTATATAAGCTGGCGGTGGAGATAAAAAGAACCCAGAAAAGGGCCAACGCTCTCCAGAATATCCAGATACCCCGGTATGAAGCCCGTGTGAAGATGATATCCGAAGTACTGGAAGAAAAGGAAAGGGAAGACTTCTTCCGCCTCAAAGTCTTGAAACGAAAAAAACTCCGCCGGTGAGTCGCGCGACAGCGGGGACGGTTCTCGATTTGTCGCACTTCGAGAGTGCGACAAATCGAGAACCGTCCCCGCTGTCGCAATCTTAATTCAGCAGCATTCTTGCGTAAGGAAAGGGTTCCAGAGCCCTGGGCAGGATGCCGTGCACGTAGGCTATCAGCACCCCGTAGTTTACAACGGGGATATTTTTATGCTTCAAGATGGACAGGCGGTACAGCATCTCCCGGCGGTTGAGCATGCATGCCCCGCAGTGCACCACCAGCTTGAACTCCGACAGGTTTTCCGGGAAGGAGAACCCGCTGGACCATTCAAAGTGAAGATCCCCTCCAACTATCTGACGAAGCCATCGGGGTATTTTGACTTTTCCAATGTCGTCTGCCTGTCGGTGGTGGGTGCAGGCCTCGGATATGAGAACCTTGTCCCCCGCCTTCAAGTTCTCTACAGCCTTCACACCTTCAACCAGCTGAGACAGCTCACCCTTGTGGCGGGCAAACAAGATGGAGAAGGATGTCATCCATACGTCCTTCGGGGTATCAGCGGCCACCTTTAAAAAAGCCTGGGAATCGGTGACCACAATCCTCGGCTTTTTAGAAAGGCTGTCAAGGGTTTCCTTCAATTCATATTCTTTCGTAACGATGGCCATGGCATCATGGTCAAGGATATCCCTTATGGTCTGCTGCTGGGGCAGGATGAGCCTCCCCTTGGGAGCGGCTTTATCGATGGGAATCACCAGCACCGCTAAGTCGCCGGGATTTAAAAGGTCGCTGATTATGGGTATTTCTGAAAAATCCACAGGCGCCTTATTGATTATTTCTCTTTTGAGTTCATCAATGCCGCGCCTTTGCAAAGCCGAGACTTCCACCAGATTTATGCCCAATTGATTTTCCCAGTTTTTCTTATCTTCAGGGCTAAAACGTGCCGCATCCTTTTTGTTTATCACTCCCACCACCGGGATATTTTTTTCTTTTATTCTTGAAAGCACATCCAGGTCATAATCGGTAACACCAGTCTCCCCGTCGATTATGAGTACGGCTAAATCCGTCTTGTTCAAAATCTGGTATGTCTTTTTTACACGAAGCTCCCCCAGTTCCCCCACATCGTCGATTCCGGCTGTGTCTATGAAGACCACGGGCCCCAGCGGCAAAAGTTCCATGGCTTTGAAGACCGGGTCAGTAGTGGTCCCTGCCACCGGTGAAACCAGGGCAATATCCTGATTGGTGATTGCGTTTATGAGGCTTGATTTCCCGGCATTTCTTCTTCCGAAGATGGCAATATGCAATCTGCTGGATGAAGGGGTGGAATTCAACGTATTTTCCATAACAATTCATCCTTTCATGAAAAAGGTACAGATTCAATTCATCGGCGGACATCAGGCGAAATAGGAATACCGCCATGCCTTTATACTATTTACATCGAACCTAATTTCTAACTTCTGACCTCAAACACGCCCGGTTTGGTAAGCTCGTAAGGATTTAACACCTTATCCAGTGTCTTTTCATCCATAAGCCCCATTTCCAGGACCGTCTGCCGCACGGGTTTGTTTTCGGCCAATGCCTTCTGTGCTGCTGCTGTGGCAGCGTCATAACCTATGTAAGGTGTCAGAGCCGGAAGGGTAGAAAAGCTTTCCTCCAGCAGTTTGCGGCAGTGCTCGCGGTTTGCCGTTATTCCAGAAACACAGCGCTTAATAAATATTTTTACCGCATTATCCATAATTTCCAGAGATTCCAGAAGGTTGCGGGCGATGAGCGGCAGCATTGCGTTCAACTCCAGCTGACCGGCTTGTGCGGCCAGAGTGATTGCGACATCATTGGCCATTACCTGAAAGGCCGCCAGGTTTACCGCTTCCGGTATGATGGGGTTCACCTTGCCCGGCATTATGGAGGAGCCCGCCTGCATGGGCGGAAGGCTGATTTCCATAAGACCTGCTCTCGGGCCTGAAGAAAGCAGGCGCAAATCACTCGCGATTTTTGAAAGGTTCACTGCGGCGGACTTCAGAAGCCCCGACACCTCCACAAAAACATCCGAGTTCTGCGTGGGGTCCATAGGGTACTCCGCCCGGGCAAGGCCTAATCCCGTAAGGTCCTGGAGTTTTTCCGTTACAAGGTATATATACCTTCGGTCCGCGTTGAGGCCCGTGCCCACTGCAGTGCCTCCGATGTTCACCTGCCGCAGGCGCTCCTGCACCTTGTAGAGCCGCCATCGGTCCCGGGCAATGGCCTGTGCATAGGCGCCAAACTCCTGCCCCAGCATGATGGGCACAGCATCCTGGAGCTGGGTCCTGCCCACCTTGATCACGTCGCAAAACTCATTTTCCTTTTGCTGCAGGGCATCCTGCAGCCCCGCCATATCCTCGCTCAGAGGCTTCAAAAGCCATATGGAAGCTATTCTGAGGGCCGTCGGATAAACATCATTGGTGGATTGAAACATGTTAACATGGTTTATGGGATGGACAATGGAATAATCGCCCTTTTTCCCCCCGAGCATCTCGATGGCCCTGTTGGCAATAACCTCATTGGCGTTCATATTGGATGAAGTCCCGGCTCCGCCCTGAATGGAGTCCACCAAGAACTGGTCCAGCAGGTTCCCGGAAAGTATATCATCGCAGGCCGCCACAATGGCGCGGCCGATTCTTTCCGGCAAAAACTCAAGTTCGGTATTGGCCATGGCCGCGGCTTTCTTCACAGTCACCAGCGCCATGACCAGTTTTTTATGTATGGGCCGCCCCGTAATGGGGAAATTCTCCGCTGCCCTCAAAGTATGAATGCCGTAATAAGCGTCTTCGGGCACGAGTTTTTCCCCCAGCAGGTCGTGTTCTATTCGAAATCCCAATGCGCGTCACCCTTTCCATGGATTTTGTCATGGGACTTGCTTTCTAACCTTAATTATATCACACATTAAAATGATAAAGGCATACGATTTCTAAAGAAATCTTTTTTACGGTCGATCGTGAATTCTGTAGCAGGCCTTAATTTATTTTCTTTGGTTTAACCGTGTTATATAGTATAATGAATCAGACCAAAACAATTTTCATGCGTATAAAATATATATAAATCCTTAAAAGGATTTTTAAAGTCGGGTGATCGCATGGGCCTACGGCAGGCGGCAGAAGAAAATCCAACCGGCAAAATAAAGGAAGATGAAAAGTTGATACAAGAGGTGCTGTCGGGCAACGCCGATGCTTTTGCCCCCATTGTGGACCGATACAAGGCAAGGGTCTTTACACTGGCATACAGCATGCTGTCTTGCAGGGAGGAGGCGGAAGATGTGTCTCAGGAGGCTTTTGTTAAAATTTACAAAAGCCTGAAAACTTATGATGCCGGTCGCACCAAATTTTCCACCTGGATATACAGGATAACTTACAACCTGTGCGTGGACCACCTCCGAAAAAGGAAAAAGACGGCTCCGCTGGATGAAAATATGCCGGCGGCATCTTCAAAAGCCCCTGAAGAACTGATAGCCGCGGCTGACAGAGACAGACTTATCCGCGAGGCGGTGCAGAACTTGCCTGAGGAATACAGGGTCCCGCTGGTGCTTTTCCACTTTCAGGGCCTTTCATACAGGGAAATATGCGTGGTGTTGAAAGTGCCCCTTTCCATCGTAAAAAACCGGCTTTTCAGGGCTAGAAAAATGTTGAAAGAAAAATTAAGTGGAGGTGAGAGCGGTGAAATGTGATGTTTATGAAGAAAATATAATGGAATACCTGGATGGGGAACTCAATGCGGTAAAAAAGACAGAAACAGAACAACACCTGAAAAAATGCGCGCATTGCTCGGAATTTCTTTCGGCAATGCAGCAGCAATACGAAATGCTTTCCGCACTGTTGCTGCTGTCGCCCGGTCAGGATTTTACACAGAAAGTCATGAGCAATATAGGGAGCAAAAAAGCTGACGATGGCACAACGGACATCACGAAAATGCAGATCATGCCGGCGATTATTCTTGTTGCTGCAGTTCTGGCTTTATGCATTCCAAAATCCGGCCATCTGGCCGGTGTCGTTCCGGCCGCGATTAATTTTGCAGCATGGTTTGCAGTGATGATTAAGGGATTGAGCGGCATTTTCAATGCTGTGCTATGGATGATGGACTTTGCTGTAAAAATGCTCTTAGACCTTCAGCCATCCATGTATTTTCTGGAAACAATTCCCGGGGTATTGCTGAATAAATACCCTGCGGGAGCAGCTCTGATAGCTGCTGCGTTTTTATTGGAATGTTTCCTGTGGGGAAAGTTGCTCTCGCCAGGAAAGATTGAGCAGTGAACAAAAATGGAGGGAATTTGCATGAAGAAAATTTTGGTGATTCTGGCTATATTCGTGTTGATGCTTCCCAAAGCCGCCATGGCAGACGGGAAGAATGACAGGGTGCTGATTCAGGGGAATGTATTGGTGGAAAAAAACGAGGTTATAATGGGCGATGCGGTATCCATTATGGGCAACGTCACCGTTGATGGCAAGGTAATGGGCGATGTGGTGGCCATCATGGGCGATGTCACTGTAAACGGCGAAGTGATGGGGGATGTGACTGCTGTCGGAGGACGGGTAATAAGGAGCGACAGCGCCAGAATATACGGCAAGGTGACTCAGGTGGGAGTGGGAGAAGGCCTGGGGGATATCATAAAAAACATAACGAAATATGGTTTTCACCGGGGGCCGGGTTATTATCGGGGAATGACGGTATTTAATATGGGCATTCCGTACGTTGCTAGACTGATGCATCTCTTGGGCCTGATGGCATTAGGGTCCCT
This sequence comes from Tepidanaerobacteraceae bacterium, assembly GCA_024655905.1. Lineage (GTDB taxonomy): Bacteria > Bacillota > Thermosediminibacteria > Thermosediminibacterales > Tepidanaerobacteraceae > JANLFP01. The sequence goes on along the minus strand of JANLFP010000006.1, from coordinate 92,660 downwards.
TGCGATCATCCTATTCCCCAACAGCATAAAGAATCTGGCCGATGAAGTCGACAGGGAGGCAGCAAAAAGGCTTTTAATCGGATGTCTGGCTATATTGCTGATGCCTCTTGTGATAATCCTGATGGTGGTAACCATAATCGGAATTCCCCTTATACCACTGGCGCTGCTGCTGGTGGCTGCTGCCGGATTTTGCGGATACCTGGGCATAAGCATATTCCTGGGCAGAAAACTCAACGAGCACCTTCATTTAAGACCCGGAGTCTTCACAGAATATATAATGGGAGCGCTGCTGCTCTGGCTGGTTCAGATTGTGCCCTTTGCAGGCCCCATATCCAGCCTGCTGGTGCTGATGCTGGCGCTGGGCATTGCGGCCGATACCCGATTCGGCACCAGAACAATCTCCTGAAAATCGCGAGCCGATAAATAGGGCAACTGTACTTGACTCAAAAATTTTTTAACAAAGCTTGCTAAAAATATACTTATATACGCTATAAAATGTTATAATTATATAAGGACCTTTGATTTTTGCAGTAAAATTTTTGGGGTGAAAAGATGTCTTCTCAGCTGTTCGAACTTTTTAAAGGTTTTCGCCTGATGGATCTGCTCGACATAGGGATTGTGGCATATGTTTCCTACAAAGCCATTCAACTAATCCGTGGCACAAGGGCTGTACAGCTTTTGAAGGGGCTGGTGGTTCTGGTGGTATCCACAAAACTAAGCGAATGGCTCGGCCTTTATACTATCAACTGGATTTTGAAAAATGCAATGACCGTTGGTGCCATCGCCCTGCTCATCGTATTTCAACCTGAGCTCCGCAGGGCTCTGGAGCAGATGGGCAGGGGAAGGTTTTTCTCAACGCCTCTTTTGGGATTGGGCGAAGAGGAACTCAATCGCCTCATCGACCACATCGCCGGAGCCGCTGAGGAAATGTCGAAGGACAAAACTGGTGCCCTCATGGTCCTGGAAAGGCAGACCGGCCTGAACGAGTACATAGAGACCGGTGTAAAGATTGGCGGCAACGTGACTGCGGAACTATTAATAAACATCTTCATCCCAAATACCCCCCTCCACGACGGAGCGGTCATCATTAGGAATGATAAAATAATGGCTGCAGGCTGCTATCTACCCCTCACGGAAAACCCCAACCTCAGCAAAGAGCTCGGAACCAGGCACCGTGCCGCTCTTGGAGTCACAGAGCAGTCGGATGCAGTGGCCATCATTGTGTCCGAAGAAACAGGGGTCATCTCTGTAGCCAGGGAGGGCAAGCTGAGCCGTTATCTGGATGTGAAGACTCTTAAAAATATGCTGAAAGACATATATCAGATAAAGGAGAAGAAATCATCCCTGTGGTACTGGAGGAGATCCAATGGTTAGATTTTTTTCGAGCGACCTGGCCATCAAGATATTTTCAGTATTGGCCGCAGTTTTAATGTGGATGTACGTTATGAACGAACAAAATCCCCAGGTTACGTATGTGGTTAGGGATGTGCCCGTAAAATTGGAGAACCTCGACACGAGCAAATTCGCTCTGCTGGATGATGCAATTAAGTATTTTGTTAATGTAAAGGTGAAGGGGCGCCGCAGCCTGATTGCAAATATAAAGCCTCAGGATATTGAAGCGGAAGCAAACCTGAGGGGCCGAATGGAGGGCGAGAATCTTCTTCCCGTCAGCGTCAGCGTACCGGGCAACGTGGAACTAATAGATTTTTCTCCGAAAGAGATAATGGTGTCTCTGGATTCCATTGTTGAGGAACAGATGCAGGTTGCGGTGGATGTGAAAGGCGCTCCCGCCGATGGATTTGAATGGGTAAAACCCGTGGCAAAGCCCCAGGCGGTGGTGCTGAAGGGCCCCAGAAGCCGCGTCGATGCCGTAAAAACTGTATCGGCTCAAATTGACATTTCCGGCAAAGACTCCACCGTTGTGAACACACTTCCGCTCAGGGTGCTGGATTCTCAGGGCAAAGAACAGAAAGACGTATCTTTCCGGCCGGATGTGGTGGAGGTAACGGTGCCTGTAGTGCCTGTAAACAGCGTATCGATAATCCCGAATATAAAGGGTGCACCCCTTGAAGGATATATTATAAAAGATGTGCAGGCTGACCCGTCGATAATAACAGTCACAGCTCCCGAAGATGTTTTGAAACAGCTCCAGAGCGTGGCCACAGAACCTCTGAACATTCAGGGATATACACGCACGGTTGTTAGGGAAGTGAAACCGGCGCTGCCCCGCGGTGTGAAAATACTGGAGGATAACAGGATAGACGATGCGAACGCAAAAACGGTGCGGGTGACTGTTGAAATAGAAAAAATCTCTTCAAAGTCAGTGACCGTTTCACCCGCTGAGATAAGCCTAATAGACCTTTCTCCGGAACTTGCGGCGGATATTGAAAATACAGACATCGTATTGACAGTTAACGGCCCCGAGAGTATTATTGATAGGGTAAACAGCGATGCAATAAAAGTTTACCTGGATGCCGCCGGGCTTTCGGAAGGCGAACACCATGTGAAGTTAAGAGCGGAAGTCCCGAGTCCTTTTTTCATACAAAAGATTGAGCCCGATATAATTAAAGTGACATTGAAGCGGCTTTAATTCATACAATGTATTGCAGAGAGGAGAGAATGCATGACAAGACTGTTTGGAACCGATGGGGTGAGGGGAGTAGCCAACCGGGATTTGCCCCCCATTCTGGCATATTATCTTGGGAGAGCAGGAGCGCATGTGCTTTCAGAAAATCATAAAAAGCCCGTCATAGTTGTGGGCAAGGATACCCGGATATCCGGAGACATGCTGGAGTCGGCACTGGTATCGGGTATTCTTTCGGCCGGAGCCGATGTTCTGAAGGTGGGAGTGATGCCCACCCCTTCCATAGCCTTTCTCACCCGCCATTTTAATGCAGATGCGGGAGTGGTCATATCCGCTTCTCACAATCCGGTGGAGTATAACGGCATAAAATTTTTCAATAAAGAGGGCTACAAGCTGCCGGATGCAATGGAAGACGAAATCGAAGCTCTGGTGAAAAATCCCGACGGATGGATGCAGAATCCCACCGGACCAGAAATCGGCAGGGTCATGGAGGAAGACGGCCACAAACCATATGTGGATTTTATAACGAATGTGGCGGATATGGATTTTTCCGGGCTGAAGATAGCCATGGACTGCGCCAACGGAGCATCATACCGGGTCGCCCCGACCGCTTTTAGAGCCTTGGGCGCCGAGGTTCTGGCTATAAATGACTGCCCTGATGGCTGCAATATAAATGTGAAATGCGGCTCCACCCACCCGGAGGCCATATCGGATTTTGTGAAAAAAGCCGGCGCCGATCTGGGCCTTTCCTTTGACGGCGATGCCGACAGATTGATTGCAGTGGATGAAAATGGACAAATCGTAGACGGCGATCATATCATGGCCATATGCGGAGTACATCTTCACCGCTGCGGCCTTCTTAAAAACGGCACCGTGGTGACCACTGTCATGAGCAACATGGGCCTGGCGGCAGCCCTGAAAAAAGCCGGAATAAGCACAATCCGGACAAAGGTGGGGGACCGCTACGTGCTGGAGGAAATATTGAAGGGTGGACACAATTTTGGAGGCGAACAATCGGGCCACATCATATTCCTGGATCACAACACCACCGGAGACGGGCTCATAACCGCGGTAAACCTTGTCAAAGTGATGGTCCAGGAGAAAAAACCCCTGTCCGAACTTGCAAAAGTGATGAAAGTCTATCCCCAGGTGCTTTTAAACGTGAGAGTCGAGGACAAATCAAAATATGCCGCCAACACAAGAATACAGGAATCTGTAAAAAGGGCCGAGGAAGCCATGGGCGAAAGAGGCCGAATAGTTGTGCGCCCATCGGGCACCGAACCGCTGATAAGGGTCATGGTGGAAGGCGAGGATGAAGTCGAAATAAACCGCATAGCGGAGGATATAGCGGCGGTGATAAAGGAGGAACTGCGGTAGGGGCTTCTAAGCTCTTCAATGCGTCCGGCTTCAAACATCCATTGGCCCCGCGCATTCGAAAAAAAGATTTTGTCTTTGTCGTCGTTTAAAAGCATCTTTACAAGAGCATCTTTAAAGGGGGTGATGGGAAAAGACGACAAAGCATAAAACAAAATGAAAAAGGAGGCATGATAAGTTTAGACAACAAGTAGTTATTCTACAATGTTTGATTTGAAAGCAATGTTCGAACATCGAACTTCGAACATCGAACTTCTAGAAAAGCGCCAGAGCTTGCCGTCGCTCGGAAAATGGGCGGCAAAGCTGACGAGGTTGGGGTTTATCGAAATTTCGGCGGATGCCCCACGGTGGCCTGCCACCGACAGAAGTCCACAAAACCGGCGAGCAATCGCCGGCACAAAGGGACTCCGGCAGATTTGAGACATCTTTTCGATATTGCATATTGAATGCTGCATACCCGGTATTTGCGAGAAAGGCCGTTTGGCGGCCATATACCGGAGGGCAGTTTTTTGTCAAAATTGCGGCGAACCTTGAAAATATAATTAAGAAAGGCAGGAAAAACCATGTGCGGAATAGTAGGTTACGTAGGAGGCAGACAGGCGGCTCCGATTTTGCTGGACGGCCTTAAAAGGCTTGAATATAGAGGATACGATTCGGCGGGCATAGCCATCCATAACTGCAGGCACACCAATCTGATTAAAGCAGAAGGCAAGATAAAAGTGCTGGAGGAAAAGCTTGGCGGAGCATATCCCGAAGGCTGTGCGGGCATAGGGCACACCCGTTGGGCGACCCACGGCAGGCCGTCGGATGTGAATGCCCATCCCCATACTGATTGCACCGGGGATTTTATGGTGGTTCACAACGGAATCATTGAAAATTACCAGGAATTGAAGGAATGGCTGCAGTCGAAAGGACATGTTTTCAAATCCGAAACCGATACAGAAGTGATTCCCCATATGATTGAACATTTTTATGACGGTGACCTTTTGGAAGCTCTGAAGAAGACCATAAGCAGGCTGGAAGGCTCTTTCGCCCTGGGAGTCATCTCCAGGAGGGAGCCCGGCACCATAGCGGCAGCCCGCAAATCCAGCCCGCTTATCGCAGGCCTCGGCGAAGGGGAGAACTTCATCGCGTCCGATATTCCGGCCATACTTCAGCATACCCGCAAAGTATATATTTTGGAAGACGGCGAAATGGTAAAGATTACAAAAGACAGCGTTGAAGTATACGACTTTTTAGGGACTCCCGTGGCAAAATCCGTCTTCGAAGTAAAATGGGATGCGGTGGCGGCCGAAAGGGGCGGCTATCCCCATTTCATGCTGAAGGAAATTCACGAGCAGCCAAGAGCCTTCAAAGATACCATGGCAGGCAGAATCTTCCCGGAAAAAGGCGAGATTAGGCTCGACGATGTCCATCTGGGGAAGGACTACCTGCAAAACCTAAAGAAGATTTTCATTGTTGCATGCGGCACCGCCTACCATGCCGGAATGGTGGGAAAATACATCATTGAAAAATTGACGCGGATTCCCGTTGAAGTGGATATAGCATCGGAATTTCGTTATAGGAACCCGATGATAGATAAGGATATGCTGGTCATCATAATAAGCCAGTCGGGAGAAACGGCGGATACCCTGGCGGCGCTCAGGGAATCAAGAAAACAGGGGGCAAGAGTGCTTGCCGTCACAAACGTAGTGGGAAGCTCGGTTTCCCGCGAGGCAGACGACATTATTTACACCTGGGCTGGGCCGGAAATAGCCGTGGCTTCCACCAAAGCATACAGCACCCAGCTCATAGCGCTGGACATGATAGCGCTGTATATCGCGCGCATTCTCGGAACCATGCCGGATGAAGATGCTAAAGATATAATCGCAGCCATGAAAAAGCTTCCTGACCAGGCAAAAACCCTGCTTGAATCAGAAGACAGGCTGAAAGCAATCGGCCAGAAGATTTCAGGGCATCAAGACGTCTTCTATATCGGCAGGGGGCTGGATTACCCCCTTTCCCTGGAAGGCGCCCTGAAACTCAAGGAGATTTCGTATATCCATGCCGAGGCATATGCTGCAGGAGAACTGAAACACGGCACCCTGGCGCTGATTGAGGAAGGCGTTCCCGTGATTGCTCCGGTTACCCAGGAACATCTTTTTGAAAAAACCCTGAGCAACATTAAAGAGGTCAAAGCCAGGGAAGGATATGTAATTGCCATAGCTAACGATGGGAATGAGGAAATTAAAAAATCGGTGGATGATGTGATTTACATCCCCAAAACGCATCCCATCCTGTCGCCGGTCCTAACGGTGATACCCATGCAGCTTCTGGCATATTACGCCGCCGTCGCCCGCGGCTGCGATGTGGATAAACCCAGGAATCTGGCCAAAAGCGTCACGGTGGAGTAAAGCAAAGCAAGGCGCGCAGTGATTGTGTATAATTCAAAAAAACTCGTGTCACAAATAAAAAAGTCGTGTTAAAAATAAAAAAGTCATGTTAAAAGTCATGGTGAAAATAGGGTGGAAAACCTTATTCGAACCATGATTTTTGTTTTAGGGTGAGTAGGATTAAGGGTTAAGGTATAAGGGTAAAAGTATTGATTTTATTGGGTTTGAATTGTGTATTGATGAAAGATATTGATTAAAACTTTTCCCTTTTAACTTTTCCCTATTCTTGACACGACTTTTTTATCTAAAATGAGGCTAAAAATAGGAAAAAAGTAGGAGATAGGAGCAAGGAAATAGGGGTGATTTTTGACATGACTTTTTTATCTGGAAAGAAATAGAAAAATAGGGTTAAGGATAGATGGGACAAGGGGTTGAAAGGGGTGGAGGTTTGACATGAGTTTTTTATGTGTATACAATTGTTGTATAACCCAAAAAAACTCGTGTTAAAAATAAAAAAGTCATGTACGGAACAACTCCAATCTTTAACCATAAGAGAAGGCTACAGTATAGACTTGATAACTCCATCAAAAGAAACATATGTGCCAAAAGAATATATTGAGTTTATAAAAACCAACTACGAAAGAGGGAATATCTCATACAAGAATATGAAAAACAGCCTTGAATTTATCGGACTGGCTCCTGAACAATTCGGATATGAGTATCCCCAGGAAGAGGACTATTAACATGAGATATACAGGAGCCATATCTGATGCTGATATCCTGATTAATTTAGCCAGGGTTAACAGATTGGATATTCTAGAACTTTTGTTTAAAGAAATCATCATTCCTCAATTTGTATATGATATAGAAATAAAGAAAAATGCAGGAAGATATTATGGTGTGATTAACGAAGCAATTCGTAAGGACGGGAGTATATTTAAGATTGTAGATAGGAAGAAAGACATATCTATAAACATACTTGCTAGAGACATCATCGAAGATAAGAAGAAGGTAATCGGTCCGGGAGAAAGTGAATGTGCAGGATATGCCCAGGCGTTGAGAAAAGCCCTTTTCTTTTAGTAATGCCCAAAAGGCTTGAATGATTGCCGTTCTTGTATTCATATATTCAGGATGCCAAAAAAAAAGAGGCCAATTTGGCCGGCGTTAATGGAAAATTATTGTTTGTTTTACACAAGTTGATTATGGCAATTTTGTTGACAAAGCAGAGAAAGGGAAAGTCGGATTTCTTACACTAATGATGGATTTGACTGTTATGCCGAAGATCAACAAGGCGGCAGGGATGGAAGTGTCCGGTGTCGTAGAAGCAGTAGGGAAAAACGTGAAGAAGTTTAAGCCTGGCGATGAAGTCATGGCGATTACCGCCGGATATCATGGTGGTTGGGTAGAATATGTGTGTGCAAGTGTAAATGTAACTGCGATAAAACTATCTATTCTGACATTTGAAGAAGCTGCAACGATGTGTTTATCAGGAATATCTGCATATGGTGCCGTAAATCTCGCAAAAGTCACTAAGAATCAGAACGTACTTGTATATGGAGCCTCGGGTGGAGTTGGTCAGTACGTAGTTCAGCTTGCAAAAATGCGCGGCGCAAAAGTGACGGGTGTATGTAGCACAAGAAATCTAGACATTTGCCGCAGATTTGGCGCTGATGAAGTAATCGACTACAAAAAAGAGGACTTTTCAAATTCGGGAAAATCTTACGATGTAGTGTTCGGAATCAACGGGAATAATCCGCTTTGGAAATATAAGAAGGTGTTAAAAAAGGCGGAAGATATATCGCGGTTGGCAATATGATTCAATTTATGAAGGGATTTATGCTGGGGCCAATCTATGCTATAGGAAGCGGTAAAATGATGTGGGGATCTACGTATTTCTTTGTAAACAAAAGTGAGAGCCTACAATGCCTTACACAAGCAGCAGAGTTAGGAAACATCAAACCGTTAATTGACAAGGTGTATGCGGCAAAAGATATTAAAGAAGCTGTAACCTACGTAGTAAATGAGCATCCTCAAGGTAAAGTGGTTATCAAAATGGATTTTTAGATTAAAGTCAAACATTAAATAAAGCGACTTTAGAACAGGAAAAACCTTGCACCCTAACGATTCGGCAAGGTTATAAAAAATATGTCTAAATAAATGATTGGAGGGTTTCGATATGGAACATAGTTTGTTGTATTATGTGTGGCCATGGATCGGTTTAGGCGCTGGAATTGTGCTTTTAATATTTGCGTTTTTTACAGATGTTTTTAGACTTGATCAAAAGGTTGTAAGATGGCTGGACCCAGCATGGCTTGCATGGTTTGCGGCCTCCCTACACTTCTTGCATAATTTAGAAGAGTACGGGATAGACTTTACTGGTAAGCAGTATGCATTTCCGGAACTTTGCAGACAAATGGGTATAAAGAATCTCCAAGATGGATTTTTTCTTGGTGTAAATATAGGTTTTGTATGGATTGCAGGTCCTATAGTTGCTATTCTTGCAAGAAAATATAAATCGCTTTCATCAGCGATAGGGATTTTTATATTGCTAATGGAATATCACATACAATTGGTGTAATCAAAGACCATGCGTATGGTCCGGGCTTTGGAACAGGGCTGTTCCTTATGATACCAGTTGGTCTTTGGGTGATATATGTATGCTTTATTAAAAATAAGCATCCTTGGAAAATTTTATTTACCAACTTGGGTATTGGAATACTCTATATGGCATTAATTCTTGTGGATCAAAGGTTTGCAAACAGCGGTGCATTCGGGAATGCCATGCAAGCGATTTGGATGGCTGGAGCAGCAATTGTTACTATAGGACTATATTATTTTACTGGTAAAAGATTTAATGAAACTATTGATTTCGAAAAAATAAATCAATAACTGTTACGTCATTATGAATGGTACAACAGGACTGTAGAACTCAAAACAGATTTGTTTCATGTTCATTGCTATTGCCGCTCATGAATGGGAAGAAAAGCTATTTGGATTTAATGAATTAAATGCAGTGAACCTTGGCGTCTCCGCAAAAGAAGTGATTTGAAGGTATCGGGCATTTTGCCTTATTCTTATTGACTTTGTACGTTGGAGTCGTACCGTTGCTTTTTTCACAAATTATATGGCTGTCTGCAACCAGCATGGTGCTAGGCATACTTGAATCAATATAGTATCTTTTAAAAGCTGTTAATAAACGAAAGGAGAATTTTACAATGAGTCAATCATCATTTTCTATTCCTGAGCCTAAGCCTTTGGAACACCTGTTGTCATTGGAGGGTAAATGTGCCGTGGTGACCGGCGGCACCAGAGGGATTGGCGAGGAAATCGTAAGACGCTTTGTGGAGGCAGGGGCCACAGTTGTGTTTACCGGTAGAGGTCTTGACGCATTGAAGCGTGTTGAAGAAAAGCTCACCGCCGCAGGCGGAAAGGTGTTTGGGGTTCAGGCAGATTCCAGCCATATTGAGGATTCCAAAAAGGTAATCAATCTTGCAGTGGAAAAGTTCGGGCATATTGACATTTTGGTAAATAATGCTGCAGTGTTTCCGGGAAGTACGGCAATGGATATGACCGAAGAAATTTGGGATGAGACGTTTGACGTCGATACCAAAGGCGCATTTTTCTTTGCCAAGTTCGCTGCAGAAGCGATGATAGCTGCCGGTCACGGTGGTCGCATCATTAACATATTGTCCACGGCTGCATTTCAAATTGCTTCGCCATTGATTGCCTATGGTGCAGCCAAAGCCAGCCTATGGTATATCACTCAGGCTATGGCGCAAGAGCTTGCCAAATATCACATCTTAGTAAATGCGGTAACACCGGGAGCCACTATGACAGCCGAACGCATCGCTGCGTTAAGCAACGGAAATTTGGTTGAACATACCTTAGGCTCCAATGTATCTGAGACAATGAAGAAGATAGATAGCGCTCTGAAGAACAATGACTTTGCCAAAATGCTATCGAAAATAACACCGCTTGGCCGCCCCGGCTATCCAGATGATATCGCCAATGCCGTGCTGTTTCTGGCATCTGATATGGCTTCCTATATCAGCGGTGTCAATATCACCGTTGATGGCGGTCAAACTTTGAAAAACGAAAAATTTGATATAGATACTGACGATGAAAACAGTACAGACACAACAGCACACGAGCAAAGTACAGGGGTTTTGGACAAATCGTTAGAAGGTACCTACAAAGCCACAATAAAAACCCCGATGGGCGATCAAGAAGTGGTCTTTTCTTTCCATGTAAAAGACACCGTACTCACCGGAACCGTATCCGCACTTGGAAACTCGTTTGAAATTGAAAACGGAAGAGCGACGGTCGACGGATTTGCTTTCCAATATATAATGAAAACGCCGATAGGAAAAGCAAAGGTGCATGTTAACGGCAAATTAGATGGCGATAAAATTCTATGCAATCTGAAAACACCCATGGGCAGTATACCTTTTGAGGGAATAAGGGTATAGCAGAAGCATGTCAGTAAACACTTTGTTTTTGAAGTATAATCTCAAAGCATCATGATTTGCACTTAATCTCTAAAATCTATTTTAATGATATCATCCTTTATCGCCATAATTTTTTGTAAAGTAATTGCCATCACTTCAAATGGAATCTTTTTGCCTGACGCATACCAATTTAAAAAAAGTCCAATGCCTCCGAGAAGAAAACGGCTCTTGGAGATATTTTGTTAGAAGCAGAGATATTGCAGGTTGTAAGAATATTTTATTCACTAGAGCCAGATCCTAATATTTTGAAGATCCTTAAGGCTTTACTGTGTATTTGGTGAGCTGTGCCATAATTCCATCTTCCAACAAATCCCGTAATGATGAGTATTGGGGCGGGGCTATTATTACAAAGGGAAGTATTAAAATACCAGTTATCAATACAGCCCAGCCCCGTGTCTATCAATATTTTGTTGCATGGCATGAAATATATCATTTGTTCTATGACCTCAATTTAATGGATGAGACCCATAATATTGCCGTTGATATGGATTTAAATGAAAGAAGAGCAGATTATTTTGCTGCAAAAATGATTTTTGGCAATGTGTACGACTACTACTATTCATTAGATGATGAAGATTTTATTGACAGAGTCATAAAATGCATGGATGTATATAAGGCACCATATAAGGCAGTACTGATAGAACTGTTTGAAGAAGCCGTTACAAAATATAATGATTTGGATTTAAAAGAAAAAATTCTTGAGCATTTTGATAATAAACCTGAGAACTTAGTGCAAAAATTTATAGATTTGGAATTGGATGCAGAGTTAGTAAAACCCTCCTATATTGTAAGTTTGGGAGGATTAGAGAAAAAAATACAAAACGCTATGAAAGAAAATCAAGATGTTTCTCATCATAAAGACAACTATCAATTTTTACTTACGTTAAAGAATACAATCAAAAAAGAAGTGGAGGGGCTTGCCAAATGAAAGGAGAAGGCATAAATGACTTAAAAAAATACCTTTCCACGGGCAAGTCTCTCAAGGTATGCATCTTGGATAATAATTCTGTAGAATTTTTAACGTGGGTACGCAAGAGCATCAGCCCTGAAAAGATATTTAGCCAGTATGATATGATTCTTATCCCCCAATGGGTTTTGACTGAGGTTTGTGTTGTGATAGCGAAAATAGAAAAAGTTACATAAATGATTTAAAACATTATTCGAAGGTGCAAATTATAGATGAAGTTGATTATTTAACATTGGTGGATTAAAAGAAGCAGAATTATACTATCTGTTTTTGTATTGCTGCTACAATGTGGTTTTTCAGGGAACAGACGAATAACGGAAAAGGGATAAGAGTTTTATTAAAAAAAGGTTTTAGAGGCAAGGGATAAGGGACTTAAGGAAGTGGTGGATGAATTACATTACCATATCATTCCCCTTGTTCCATAATCCTTTGTACTTAATTTCTAACTCGGGAGGCGTTTGTATGGCTAAGTGGAAAACAGATAGGGATGAAAATAAATTAAATAAATGGATACAGGAGGGCAGGGGGCAGGGAGAAGGAAAAGACTACAAGCCCTGGTTTACTGTCCGGTGTATAATTCAAATAAACTCCACTCCGTAATAATAAGCTTCGCTCTATAAAATAAAGTCCATTCCAAAATCCCGTAGCAGATGCAGGATAACTCCTATTTTGCTGCGGGTTTGCTTTTTTTACAGGGGAAAGGGCTAAGGTGCAAGGGTTAAGGTTGTTAGGGTTAAGGAGTAAGAAATAAGGCTATAGGTATTGATTTTAAAGGGATTGAGATTACTATATTGATTTAAATATTGATACCAGGATTGATAAAAAGATTAGAAAAAGAACATGAGAAAATGCAACCTTATACCTTTTCCCTTTCACCTTGTCCCTATTCGGAACCGACTTTATTTTAAAAATTACTACAAGAATTAAGGAAGAAATGTTATTAAATGGAATAAAAATATTGAATTTTAGAACCGACTTTATTATATGGAAAGAATTAGGGGAATAGGCCTAAGGTGAGAAGGGATAAGGGTTTGATGGTGTGGGGGCTGGAGTGGAGTTATTTTAAATATACACCTATTGACTTATAAATAAATATTTGATATTCTATTGATTGAAATAAAACAGTCAAAACAATCAATAACGCAGGAGGTGAAAGAATGCTAAAGAATTTTTCTGTTTCTATTGAATTAGATATAGTTTATAATACCATAACAAACACATTTACTATTAAGAATAATGCAGCACGAATTGATAGCCCTAATGAGTCAAAAGTTATAACTATGCATAGAGTCCTTCAAGATTCAGAGATACGTTATGGAATACTTACGCTTGGCAGCAAATCACCAATAGGAAGGCGCCTTGAATCAGACCAAGATTTGATAGTAGTTTACAATGGATTGAAATACCAGGCTCATACTCATAAAAAGGCTTTAGGACGAATCGATAGACTGTCAGCAATAATTAAGAATTTTCAAGTTGGCGATGAAGTAAAATTAGAGTACAATACGGAAGACAAAACATTAATTATAGAAAAAATAGATAATTAAAGAAAATCTTAGTCTTAATTTTTATAAAAAGGAGAGATTGATTATGAAATCAACAATAAGCAATTCAATAGCAAAAATAGTGATGGGAGTGACTGCAAATAAGAAATCTATATTAGCAATTCCGTCAGAGGAGAAAGATAAAGATACAGTAGAATTTGTAATAGATGAGAAGAATACAAGAATTTTAGTGCATAGTCAAGGCATACTTATTAAGGCAAAATCTACTAGCAACAATTTGGGAATGGGGTTAAAACGTCTTGTTAGCAATCCTGATTTATGCAGGATAACAATTCCGCATGCAGATGTAGAAAGAGCGGTAGATATTATTCTGGGTCTTGATTGTTAAATACATAATAATTTTACTCTAAAATTATAAACTTGACTAAATAAAGAGTTTGTTTTCAAATCCCACTGTAGATGAAAGAGAAATCTTCATTTGCTGCTTTTGGATAAATTAATTAAAGGAGAAGTCTACAGCCTTTCTACATTCAAAACTCATATTCAAAAGATTTTGGATAGCCAGGATATGGAGGAAAAGAGATATCTATGCAAAAAGTCTATGAAACTGAAAGATTGATATTAAAAGTGCTTGATAGTTCATATGCAGAATTAGTATTGGATTATTATTTAAGAAATAAGCTTTTTTTCAAGAATGGGAGCCTCTTAGAGATGAAATTTTTTACACAAAAAAGTATCATAAAGAAAATCTCGAAAAGGAATTATCCAGTATTGAAAATGATAATTTACTTAGACTTTGGGTGTTCAAAAAGAATGATGATACCAGAATAATCGGCACAGTTGCTTTCAACAACATTGTAAGAGGTGCATTCCTGTCGTGCCATTTGGGGTATAAATTAGATAAAGATGAAATCAATAAAGGGTATACCACTGAAGCAGTGCATAGAGGAATTGATATAATGTTTAATAATTATAAGTTGCATAGAATTGAAGCAAATATTATGCCTAAGAACAAGCCTTCACTAAAAGTAGTTGAGAAATTAGGATTTTATAATGAAGGAATAGCATATAAATATCTAAAAATTAATGGAAAGTGGGAGGATCATATACATATGGTTTTATTAAACGATAGAGTATAAATATTCTGAAAAATGGCAGAGGTGGTAAGACCATGAAGGATGATATCGGTGCTTTATGGAAAGAACTAAGCTCGAACCTAAAAACATTTATCTTGAAAAAAGTAGGGAATGAGCATGATGCGGAAGATATATTGCAGGATGTATTTTTAAAAATATTTACAAATTTAGATCAGCTAGAGGACGACGATAGAATATATGCGTGGATTTATAAGATAACACGAAACACTATTAATGATTATTATAGAAGGAGAAGATTTAGGGCTGAAATTTCGGATTTACCTGAAGAAGGTTTAATCAAAAATGATGAAGATGAAATAATAAATGAATTAATCTTATGCCTTAAAAATATGATCGAGAGCCTTCCGGATAAATATAAGCGGGCTATCCTGCTAACAGAATTAGGCGGTTTGACACAAAAAGAATTGGCTCGAAAACTCGGCATGTCAATCTCAGGGGCTAAGTCGAGAGTTCAACGCGGTAGAATCATGCTGAAAGAAAAGTTTTTTGAGTGCTGCAAGTTTCAATTCGATGGATATGGGAATATTATTGAATATCAGCACAAGGAAAACAGCTGTAAATATTGCTGAATCATATAAGTATTTTGCGTCCTTTTTAAAAAATCTCCGTCTGTAAAAGTGAAACTAAATTCTATGGATGGAGGTTTATATTTATTATGAGGTGTTGTGAAACTCGGGCAAATAACAATTGTTGCAATGCAATCTGCGGATGCTTAGAGCAAAATAATAATGCTAAAAAGAAAAGAATTGTAATCGACTTTATGTATTTGGATTTAAGCGCATGTGAGAGATGCAATGGCACAGAGGGGAGCCTTGAAGAAGCCATCGCTGAAGTTAAAAGGATGCTTGAGTTAACTGGAGTTGAAGTGGTTGTAAATAAAATTCATATTGATAGCGAGGAAAAGGCTATACAATATCGATTTGAGAGTTCCCCCACTATCCGAATTAATGGAAAAGATATACAATTGGAAACGAAAGAATCCATTTGTGAATCATGTGGTGATTTATGTGGAGATGAAGTTGACTGCCGGGTATGGATATATAATGGCAAAGAATATAATGTTCCACCTAAAGCAATGATAATTGATGCGATACTGAGCGAAGCATATGGCAGTAGTAGATCATCGAATATTGATGAAAATAAAGAAAAACAAAAATATCAGCTCCCAGAAAATCTTAAGAAATTTTTCGAAGCCATGCGGCAAAATGGCAAGAGATAACAGGGGAAAAGAAAATATTCCGCTAGCTCAGGTTACTACAACACTTATTTAGAAAATATTCCATAAACTTTTTTACGGCTTTATTTGGCCGCGCATCCTTTTTTACTATAAAGCCTGCATCCCAAAAGGCGGTAGGCTCGTCTATGGGAATTGCACATATATTGCTGTATTCTTCGATATGGGTAAGCTTATCCACAAAAACGAATACGCCCTTGTTCAACACGACAAAATCGTAGGCGACTTTTAAATCATGGCTGGATTTAAAGTAAACGTTCGGGACAATGTCCGCCCTGCTAAAATGCTCAAGTATAACCGGCTGAATGCGAAACGTATCGGTGAGAAGAATAAACCTTTCATTTCTCAGATCCTCAAATTTAACACTAGTTCTTTGCGCAAGGGAATTATTTTTATTTATTATGGCAACTAGCTTCTCTCTTATTAAATGATAATAATCGAAACTGCTTATATCATTGGGCTTCACCGTTAAGGCGAGATCCAGACTGCCGTTTAAGACGTTGGATTCGCAGTCCACATCAGAAAACTCCGCGATATCGATGTTTATATCGCTGTGTTTCTGTTCGAATTCGATAATTGCTTTAACTCCTAGGATCTGCAAAGTCCCCGGAGCAAAGCCTATCCTTATCCTTGCCTTTTCCCGCTCGATTTTACTTTTTATATCAGCAATGAGGTCATCGCAGGCACTAACCAGGGCTTCTGCCCTGGGAAGCATATATCTGCCGAGTTCGGTGAGATCGACTCCTCTGGAATTTCTGTTGAAGAGGGGGGCGCCAATCTCCTTTTCAAGCTTACTTATCCTCCTGCTCAAGGCCTGCTGGGTGATAAAGAGCTCCTTTGCCGTTTTGGTAAAGCTGTTGTTCTGGCATATCTTTACGAAATATTTTAAAGATGTTATATCCATAACATTCCGCCTCTATACATCAATAATAATGACAAGAGGGATTATAATAATGTTACACGATTTGACGGAAAATAGCAATGTTTTTAAGAGTACTCGCGAAAGGCACATAAAATTGTTTAGAACGGTTGTGGCTGCCACAAAACTTTATTGATATGCAAATGTGTGCGAATAATTTAAAATATTAATATGGAATGTTAAAGTATTCACTTTAACAAATACGTAAAAGGAGGACGAAAGATGTTTGACGCGCTGTTTTCAAAAGGCAAAATAGGCACGATGGAAACCAGAAACCGCATAGTTATGACTGCCATGGGAAACGCCCTGGCCAATAGCGATGGAACGGTATCGCAGCGGGATATCGATTTTTACGGGGCCAGGGCGAAAGGCGGGGTAGGACTCATCATTACGGAATGCACGATAGTTGACGAAAGGGGCAAGGGGAATACTAAACAGATATGCGTATACGATGACAGGTTTATACCAGGGCTTAAAGCGTTGGCCGATGAGGTTCACAAATACGGCGGGAAAATAGCTGTCCAGATTTATCATCCTGGGAGACAGGGGATTTCCGCTATTAACGGCAATGTCCCCATGTTAGCTCCCAGTGATGTGGAATGCAAGGTGGTGCGGCAGCCGGTACAGGCCATGACCATCGAGCAGATAGAGGAAATGGTGCAAAAATTCATAGATGCTGCAGTGAGAATCAAAAATGCGGGCATGGACGGGGTAGAGGTTCACGGGGCCCACGGATATTTGATAAATCAGTTTTTGAGCCCATATACCAATAAAAGGACGGACAAATACGGCGGAAGCCTTGAAAACAGAATGAGATTTTTAGAAGAAATTGTAACAGGCATAAGAGAAAAATGCGGCAAAGATTTTCCGCTGCTTGTCAGGCTGTCGGTGGATGAATTTCTGGAAA
Organism: Tepidanaerobacteraceae bacterium; assembly: GCA_024655905.1. Lineage (GTDB taxonomy): Bacteria > Bacillota > Thermosediminibacteria > Thermosediminibacterales > Tepidanaerobacteraceae > JANLFP01. The sequence continues at coordinate 75,133 of JANLFP010000006.1, read as the reverse complement.
TGGTGGGGCTTCCGAACGAAGGTCTCCATATAGAAGAAGGTGTAAAGATCGCAAAGAGGATGGAAGAGCTCGGTGTGGATGCTCTGGATATAAGCTGCGGCATATATGAGACCATGAACGTCGCCTGGGAACCTTCTTCTTATGAGCAGGGCTGGAAGTCACATTTGGCCGAAACAATTAAAAAATCGGTAAAAATACCCGTAATAGGTGTATCGGTGTACAGGGATCCTGAATATGCCAACAGAATGATAAAAGAAGGAAAGATCGACTTTGCGGGTTCGGCAAGGCAGCACTTTGCGGATCCGGAATGGGCAAACAAGGCGAAGGAAGGCAGATTGGATGAAATAAGGAAATGCATCTCCTGCCTCTACTGCATGGAGACTCTGATGAATGCCGACATAGCGGGGACATCAGCCCAGTGCGCCGTCAACATTCAAAGCGGCAGAGAAGGGGAACTCGGTGACTTTAAAGAGGATGGAGATCAAAGGGTTGTTGCGATAATAGGCGCGGGACCTGCCGGTCTTGAGGCGGCAAGGATCCTGGCAAAAAGAAGATTCAAGCCGGTCATATTTGAAAAGTCGGATAAACCGGGCGGTCAATTGCAGCTTGCGAATAAACCGCCAAAAAAGGATAAGATAAACTGGCTGATAAATTACTTAAAAACCCAGATAGAAAAAGCCGGAATCGAGGTCAGGTACAATACAGCGCCAACAGTGGCGGCTTTAAAAGAGCTGAGTCCCTATGCGGTGTTCATAGCGCAGGGGTCAAACCCGATCCTGCCGAAATCGATCCCGGGAATAGACAGGGAAAATGTTTATTTAGCGGAGGATATACTGAGCGGCAGGGCGGAGATTAAGAATAAAAAAGTAGCCGTTGTCGGCTCCGGAATGACCGGCTTGGAAACCGCACATTACCTCGCTTGCGCCGGGAACGAGGTAAGCGTGTTTGAAATGCTGGATGATATAGGGCCAGGGCTTTTCTTCCAGAATTTAATCGATGTAATGGGTCATTTGAATTCTTTTGGCGCAAAATTCTACCCCAAACATAAGCTCGTGGAGATAGGCGAAGACAAGGTGGTTTTTGAAAATACCGAAACCAAAGAAAAATCAAGCCATGCATTTGATTATGTTGTTCTGTCTTTAGGGAGGACCCCCAATACGGAGCTTGTTGATGAAATAAAGTCAGTCTTTGACAATGTCATAGTGCTTGGGGATGCCCAAAAAGCAGGGAAAATACGAAATGCCATTGAATCAGGCTTTATGGCAGCATACGAACTATAAAACTTGAGGAGAGGGATATATATGGAAATGATTTCAAGATATGCACAGCTTTGCCCCATAATATACGGCAGGGGAAGTGCGGCGGTGCTGGGAGAAGAAGTTAAAAAACTTGGATGTTCAAAAGCGCTAGTGGTGTCGGATGAAAATGTATCAAAAATCGAATTTTATGAAAGGTGCAGGAAAAGCCTGCTGGATGCAGGAATAGAGATAGTTGAATTCAACGAAGTGCTTCCCGACCCGCCTGACTATATAGTAAACCGGGGAGGAGAGGTAGCCAGAGCGGGGAAGGTCGATGCAATAGTGGCCATAGGCGGAGGCAGCGTCATGGATGCCGCTAAGGCTATAAACATCCTTATCAACAATCCGCCGCCCATAAACCAGTACTTTGGAAATCCCGTTTACAAACCCGGCGTACCGGTAGTGATGGTGGTGACCACAGCCGGGACGGGCAGCGAAAGCACGATAGTTGCCGTTATAACGGATACAGCAAACGGCGTCAAGAATTCGGTAATAGGAGCGGCCGCACTCGGCATATTGGACCCCGAGGCTACGGTTACCCTGCCGCCTGAAGATACGGCCCATACCGGCATGGACACCTTCGCACATGCAGCGGAAGCCATTACGGCTAAAATCCCAAATCCAAAATCCGAGCTGCTGGCTTTCGATGCAATAAAAAAGATAATGAAATATCTGCCTGTGGCATTTGAAGACGGTGCGAACATTGAGGCGAGGGGAAACCTGATATTGGCCAGCAACTTTGCCGGCATAGCCTTCAACGATGCCCTGGTACACCTGGGACATGCCATTGCTCATTCCATAGGCGCAAAATTTCACGTAACACACGGCGAGGCGTGCGCACTGGCCCTGCCGGAGGTAATGAAGTATGCTGCGGGAATAGATGCTTCTAAGGTTAAGATTGTCGGCGAAGCAATGGGAATATCCTTTGCCGGGAACGAAAGCAGTGAAGAGATAGGAGAAATCGTTGCAGAAGCGATAAGAAAATTCAGCAAGAGCATAAAAATAAAATCGCTAAAGCAACTGGGAATATCAAAGGAAGATTTGTTGGGCATTGCCGACATGATTTTCAAAGACCCGTGCTATGCATTCGTGCCAAGAGAATTGGCCAGGCAAGAGGTAGTAGAGATTCTGAGAAATATGTATGAGAATTATTGATACTTCAGCGAGTCTTAAAAAGTGATATAGTACAGAACCATTATATAAAATTCATCTCATTTGCATGTTAAATAAATCTCTGCAAAAGCTTTAAGAGCCGGGAAGCTTCCCGGCTCTTAAAGCTTAACCGTCCTGGATTCGCCCGTCATAGAACAAAAAACAGCTTCACCGTCTTCTACATAAAACACCTCGAATATCGAGTCATCCGCCGAATACATTTTTTTGAGCGAAGGCATTACCTCCAGAGCCTTTGCTTTTGCGGCATGAGTGGAATTGAACACGGCTTTTCCCGTAAGGCGCATCCACTTTCCATCTGGTGAAGCGGTGCAAATCTCAAAGCGAGGATTTGACTTCAATTGCTTGTATACATTTTTCTGATTGTTTGTACACAAATATAGTTTCCCTTCATGCTCCATTACAAAACCGAAAGGCCGCACCCGCGGTTTGTCGCCATCGATAGTGGCGATGTAAAACGTGGGGTTGTCGGTTAAAAACTTGAGGACTTCCTTCAGGCCTTCATTCATAAACATGTCTCCTTTACTAATATTTTCATATCTGATATCATTATAAGTGAAACACATAAAATATCAAGTACACAGTTTATTCATTCTTAATCAGCATTTTATGAGTAAAGGAGAGCAAGCCATGAACGATAAAAAGCAATTTTCCGGGGAAATCAATTCTTGTCCTGTAACATATGCATTAAAGCTTATTGGTGGAAAATGGCAGATTCCTATACTGTGGGTGCTCAGCCAAAATGGGACAATGCGGTATAACGAGCTAAAAAGAAAAATATCCGGCATAACCAACATGATGCTTACGCAATCTTTGAAAGAGCTGGAGGCAAACGGTTTGGTTAAGCGCGTTCAATACATGGAAATACCCCCGCGCGTGGAGTATTCCCTGACCGATGCTGGAAAAAAACTGATGCCGGCGCTCGACGAACTCGCAAGATGGGGAATAGAGCAAATGAAGCGATGCTCAAAATAATATTTTGCAGAGACGCCATTTTTTAGACAGAGATAATTGAAAAATCATACAGGAAAAACAATTTTAATTAGCAAATTGCGATAATATATTCAAAAACACTTGACAATTCAGTCAGATAAAGCTATACTAAAATTGAAACATGTATATACAACTATTTCTTGATATAAGGGGGTGGCGTTAAGATTCAATATTCTCCTTTATTATCGGAATTTCAACAATTTAAAAAAGGGGGAAGATAAAGTGCTTGATGAACTTTTTAACAAAATAGTGGATATGGAAGAAGAAGAATCAATAAATATGGCAAAAGCTTATCTGGAAAACGGCGGTGATCCACAAAAGCTGCTCGAGGTTTGCAGAAACGCGATGGGTGTAATAGGGGACAAATTTGAAAAAGGAGAATATTTTCTTTCTGAGCTCATACTCGGAGGAGAAATCTTTGGAGGCATAATGAAATTTACCCTGCCTCTGATTAAAGGGGATACTAAGAAGCTGGGCAAAATCGTCCTTGGCACCGTTAAAGATGACATCCACAATATAGGAAAGGATATATTCAAGGCATTTGTAGAAGCGGCTGGCTTTGAAGTGGTGGACATAGGCGTTGATACACCGGCAGAAAAATTTGTGGAAGCGGCAAAAGCCCATAACCCCGACATAATTGGCATGTCATGCCTGATAACTGCCGGTTTAAGCCCGATGAAAAAAACGGTAGAAGCATTGAAGGCAGCAGGAATAACGGATGCAAAAATAATAATAGGCGGAGGCAGAGTGGATGAAGAGGTAAAACAATTTGCGGGAGCCGATGCCTGGGCGGATGATGCGGCAAAAGGAGTAAGGCTTTGCAAGCAATTAATGGGAGTGGAGGGGTGATAAAAGATGGCAAAGAGTCCGAAAGAGCTTGCCGAGGAACGCCTTGCGCGCTTTGAAGCAGCAGCTAACCTTGAAGAACCGGATAGAGTGCCGTTGTGGGGGGTTTCCGGGGATATTATTCCCGCATATTCAGGCATAACGCAGTACGAGTTTAATTATGATTATGAAAAAGCTATAAAAGCAATTGAAAAATTCATTAAAGATTTTCCTTTTGATTTTTCAATGGCTGGACTTGCAGGGCTGGAGGGAAGGATTTTCAGCATTGCATTTTCGGAATTTCCCGATTTGTCAGTTAGTCTGGGAATGATCACTGGTCCAATGCACGATATATTGCAGGACAAATATTATAGATATCCAGGACGGGAAATCGAGGAAAATGCCTCGCCTCAATTCATCGGCGGCACATTTATGGAAGCTGATGAATACGACAAATTGATTGAGGACCCAATAGGCTTTATTTCAGATACCATATTAAAAAGAGTTTGTCGAAATCTGGCAACCCCCAGACAGTCAATGGCGGCTATGGTGAGGTTAGGCATTGAAATTAAAAAAGGCGGCGATTTTGTTGCTGAAGTCGGCAGGATTTCAGCTCAGTTGGGCTTTCCGGCCATCGCATTGGGGTGGGGATACGCGCCGCTTGATATTATTGGCGACTTTTTAAGGGGAATTGAAACAGTTGTGCTGGATTTGCGCAGGTATCCTGAAAAAGTGAAAAAAGCCACTGAAGCACTGGTGGAGCCTGTTATAAACTATGCTCTGACGTCCAAAATGATAGGGGCAAAATATGCATTTTTCCCGCTTCATTTGAATGAATACTTATCGCCCAAACTTTACAATGAATTTTATTGGCCATACTTAAAGAAGGTCATCCTCAGACTTTTGGATGAGGGAATCAAGTCGTTCATATTCTTCGAGGGACAGCATGAGGCTCATTTGCAAACAATACTGGAACTTCCCAGAGGATGGGGTATAGCATATTTTGAAAAAACCGACATAATCAAAGCAAAAAAGCTGTTGCAAGGCCATACATGCGTTATGGGAGGACTTCCAATGGGCCTGGTGACTGGTGGAACTCCGGCAGAAATACAGGAATATATCAAAAAATTACTGGATGAGGTAAAGCCTGGAGGAGGCTTCATACTGGCGCCAGGTGTTAGCACCGCTCCTGCTGGCACGCCGCTTGAAAACATAAGCGCCATCATCGAGGCGGTAGAAAAATACGGATAAATACTTATAAAAAGACTTGGCACCGGTCCGCTTTGTCCGGTGCCATACATTTTTAATATTGCATCACTATCCCGAAATAACGCTCTCGGCATGCAGCAAATTCTGAATCTGCAATTCCTCCATAAGTAGACGCCCTTTTTGCTTCGCGATACTCCTTTTCAGATGAACAAAAATCTGTTTTCAGATTAGCTATATTGCGGTGGGGTTTTGAAAAAGCTTGTCGTCGTATACATACCCCAAATCTGTCACATTTACAGAATTGCCTTTTTCGATAATGATGAAATCGTCGTCATATGGCCCTGCGACGAGTTTTTCCAGCATCCAGATGCCGCCTTTTCCCGTAAATACTTCAAGGTCTGCTATTTTTGAGATTTTGCATGCCTCTTCGCGGTAGTCTTCGACGTTATATGCCCCGGTGTCTATTAGCATTAGTTTATTGTAGTGTTTAAGCATGATTTGAAATATTCTCCGCGTCCTTTTTTCGCCATATCGGCTTACCGCATTCAGGTATTCCTTCATAATGCTTTTGGAGCTTTCTATCCAACCCTTAGTGAGGAAATATGTCGCCTTCATGCGTTCGAATTTTTCTTTAGGCCTCGAAAGGAGCATGGATATGCAGTCGTCGGTTTTCGGGAAAATCAGGTTTGCCGTAGAAGCCTTCAAATCCAATATGGCATTGCCGCAAAATCCGTATGCAAGCAATATGTTGTCAAATCCGTCCTGGGCGTCTATTTCCTGCTGAAGCTTTGACCTCAGACGATTGGGGTCGCTGTGGTATTCCGAATCCACCCATATGACCGGGTATTCGCAATTCGTGTTGCTGATCGCCAGATTCAGTTCATCGTAAAGCGTCCGGCAGGCGATGATGATATTTTTCATGGTTTCACATCCTCGCTGAGTTTGTAATACTATTATACAATAGCAGATGAATAATTCAAGAAATATCTTTGGATGAGCTGATGCAGCCTTTTTTATACACTTTATAGCTATTTCGACTTTATAAGTTGCTGAAAATGTCTAATAATACACCAACATTTAAAAAGGACAATTCGATAATATGAATTGTCCTTTTTATACATTGATAAATTATAATTACGTAATATATAATAAAAAACAGTCAAGTCATAAAAATTAGACCGTTTTTAAATATAGCAATATATTATTTTTAAAGCGACGACTTGATTTTCCTGTCCAAACAGAAGCATTTGTCTACCCGGCTTATGAGCGAAGTTGTAAACGAGTTTAATTATTATAATAAATTAGAATTTTGAAAAATGCAATATATTATTCAGCAATTCTAAAACTATGCTAAAAGGGGGAAAAAATATTGTGCCGGAAATTGAATACCAAGTAGAAATGAACCACATTTATAAAAGCTTTGAAGGCGTTGTGGCACTTCATGATGTAAGTTTTTCTGTAAAACCGGGAGAAATACATGCTTTAGTAGGTGAAAATGGCGCAGGAAAATCAACGCTCATTCGTATTTTATCGGGTGCACTTCAACCGGATCAAGGTGAAATTAAAATAAGGGGCGAGAAAGTAAACATAACCAAGCCTGATGATGGCATAAAGCATGGTATTTCAGTTATTTATCAGGAGTTTGCGCTGTTTCCGCATATATCAGTGGCGGAAAACATATTTATTGATGAGGTGAGAGCATACAACGGTTTCATTAATTGGAAAGATATAAAGCAAAGAGCGAAAGCTTTTTTAGAAGAACTTGGATTTGGGTTTATTGACGTCAATGCACGGGTAATGGATTTGAGTGTAGCATATCAACAAGTTATTGAAATATGCAAGGCATTGACGAGAAATGCATCGGTTTTAGTTCTCGATGAACCGACCGCCGTTTTAACAACAAAAGAAGTGGAGCGACTTTTTGCTTTGCTGCAAAACCTTAAAAGCAAGGATGTGGCCATTATTTATGTATCTCACCGTCTCGATGAGATCTTTAGAATAACAGACAGAATTACGGTTTTAAAAGATGGGAAATTTGTAAAAACATTAGAAACCTCCTCTATCGATGCTCATCAACTTGTCAATTTGATGATAGGCAGAGAACTCAGCGATTATTTCCCACCGAGGAAATCAAATATAGGTGAAGTAGTCTTGAGCGTCGAACACATCCGTTCGGGTAGGGCTGTAAAAGACATATCATTTAATGTGCGCGAAGGGGAAGTGCTTGGTTTAAGTGGCCTTGTAGGCGCTGGGCGCACGGAAGCCATGAGAGCTATCTTTGGCGTGGACAAACTCGATGATGGCAAGGTAACTTTATATGGCAGAGAAATTAAAATTAAATCCCCCGAACATGCATACAGGTTGGGAATAGGACTTTTGCCAGAAAATCGCAAGACACAAGGTGTTTTATTGCGGATGCCAATTTTGCACAATATTACATTGTCATGCCTCAAAATGTTTTGCAAATTAGGCTGGATAAATAAAAAACAGGAATACCAGATTGCTTCCAATCTTTCTAAGGAATTGGCTGTTAAAACAGCTTCTCTCTTTAATAGAGTCGCAAGTTTATCGGGAGGAAATCAGCAAAAAGTAGCTATCGCAAAATTGCTGGCCTCAAAGTGCAAAGTATTGATTTTAGATGAACCAACCAGAGGTGTGGATGTTGGAGCAAAGATAGAGATCTTTAAGATAATAAATTCCATGGTAGAAAAGAAATGTGCTGTGATTATGATCTCCTCGGAAATGACGGAAATAATTGGCATGTGTGATAGAGCAGTAGTTATAAGGGAAGGTCGCAGTGTTGGTGAACTGCAGAAAAATGAATTAACCGAATTGAATCTAATAAAATATTCGATGGGGGTAAACGATCATGCAATCAAAAACTGAAAACAAATCTGGTGAAAGGCAAAAAGCAGTTATTGGCATACAAAATCGGAGCATAGGATCTATTTTGATGCGGCATAATGCTTCGTTCATACTCATTGTCTTGTGCATAGTTTCTACAATTATTTCCCCCCTGTTTTTGACAAAGGGCAATGTTTTCAACCTCCTGAGACAGCAAAGCACTTATATGATAATTTCTATAGGAATGTTAACGGTTATGCTGACAGGAGGAATTGATCTTTCGGTAAGCTCAATAGCGGCAATAGGCAGTATCATGGCTGCAATTCCCTTGAAAGATTGGGGTTATGATACAGGCTTGGGGTTAGTTTCTGCTATCGCAATCGGGGTTGGGTGCTGTGTAATAATTGGTGCTATCAACGGATTTCTGGTATCTTATCTGAATATGCCCGCCTTTATCGTTACACTTGCGACATCGTTCAGCATTCAGGGAGTTGCGTTTATACTCACAAATGGTGCCCCAATATTGCTGGACTTCACCCAACATTCGAGCAGCATAATTATAAAATTCGGAGAGGCATGTGATCCGATTTTTGGAATTCCTTATCCTGTTATTCTTGCTGCCGTCGTTGTGATAGTGTTTTATTTTATCATGTCATATACCTCATTCGGTCGGCTTGTGACTGCAATTGGCAGCAATGAGACGGCGGCTTACTTGGCTGGGATAAACGTAAAAAGATATAAATTCTGGGTTTATGTCATAAGCGGCCTGTTGAGCGGAATAGCAGGCATAATCATCCTTGCACGTGCAGGCAGCGCAACTCCTCTAACGACCGCTTCTGACTACAACCTCAGCTCAATAGCGGGTGTTGTTATCGGCGGATGCAGCCTTACCGGCGGTGAAGGAACTGTAGGGTATACTGTCATAGGCGTTCTTGTTATAGCGGTATTAGGCAATATAATGAATCTCATGAGCCTTGCAGTATATCCGCAGATGATGGTAAAAGGCTTGATTATAGTATTGGCAGTTTTGCTTCGGAGCATGACCTCAAAAAGTATGGCAGGCTAATATATATTCATTTTCTATGCTCAACACAGTATTATATTCAGAGGTGCTGAAGGCAGTTGGGCAGTTTTGCAAAGATGAGTTAACACTCCCATAATATGGGAGGTTAACAATAAAAAAAATAAAATTTTATATTAAGGAGGAGAGAAAGGATGAAAAGGTTACGACTTCTTCTAGCGTGCATTCTGGTTGTTTGCATGGTTGCATCGTTAATTGTTGGATGCAGCAGTGGTTCAAAACAGGCGACAGAACAGAATAAGAATGAAGCCACGAGTGAAGGAGCCACCAGCAAGAGCGAATCTACGAGTCAGGAAGCTGGCAAAACAGAAAATCCGACGGGCGTAGCTGCTCTTGAAGCTCTGCTTTCCATGAAAGACAATCTGTCACTGTCCGGGATTCAACCACTCAAACTGAATAGCAGGGCAAATATTTTCAAAGCAGTTCCGGTGAAACAGAAAAAAGATGTGACAATTGGATGGTGCGCGGCATCTCTGGGTAGCACATTCTTTGAGAACATGATTGGTTCTGCGAGGGATACGGCGAAAAAATATGGATATAAGCTTTTGTATGAAAACGCCAACTTTAATGTTCAAACTCAAAGCACCCATATGGAGACTTTCATAACAAAGAAAGTAGATGTAATTGTCCTTAATGCTGTGCATATAAATTCAAGCTTGCAGGATATCAAACACGCTGTAGAGGCTGGGATACCTGTCATAGTTACAGGTCCTACTCCAACTCCGGAAGATTTTCCTGTAATTACGACAATTCTCTCTGGCAGTTATGCACCCGGTTTCCAGGTGGGAGAATATATTGCTCAAAAGTTCTATCAAAAAGGCAAAGTTCTAAAAGTGGGAGTTGTTGCTGCTCAGATCGGTATGGCAGCAGATTCAGAGAGCAGACCGTGTGGATTTATAGGAGGGTTCCTACACAAGAGCGCAGAGATAGCCGGCAATCCTTATCCATCGAAATATGACGCCATGTATGAGGGATATAAAGCATGGATTGAATTTAGAGATAAAGGGAAACTTGATCTTTCCGAGAAGGGCATTAATCTGGTAGGATATGGCAATGGCGGAAGTCCCGATCCCCAGGGCGGTCAAAAGGGAGCCACTGATTTGCTTACCGCACATCCGGATATGGACATTTTATTTGTAGAAACCGACCCGATGTTCCCCGGAGTTGAGGCAGAAATCAAAAGCCATAACATGGTGCCGGGCAAAGACATTGTTGTTGCATGCGCTGCTGACGGTCTAAAAGCAGCAATGGATGCCATCAAGCAGGGAAGGCTTTTGGTGACAGGATACAACAGCCCGCTTGTTAACGGCACAACGATTGTAGAATTGATTCATGATATGTTCGAGGAAGGCCGCGATGTAAATAATTTGGTTGCAAACGCTTATACTCCAGCCCAAATAATTACTCCTGAAAACGTAGACCAATTTTATGATCCAAACTTGGATGTTGCAAAGCCAATCCCCTTTGAAGTGCCGACAATTGATGAATACAACGCAGCACATGCAAATGAAAAATAGTAAGCTCTAAAGCAGATTTTGCAAAAATGGTCACGGCACATAAAATCGCTTAGTGTATATTTTATAAGGTTGCCCCCGTGAAAAGGGGCAACTCCATTTTTATTTTTGTTAATCATGTTGTTATATAGGATTATGCCTTTTTTTACTGCGGTATTGTGATATGGTTAATCCTTCATTTTCCTTAAATATTTTAAACAGGGTTCGGGCAGACTTAAAACCCACAAGATTTGCAATCTCTTCTACAGAATAATCGGTGGTGCTTATATAGAATTTAGCATAATTAAATCTAAAGCAATTCAATGCTTTGCCGAACGTTGTACCAAAGTATTCTTTAAAAAGGCGGCTGACATTTCTTGTTGACATGTTAAGACTCTCCGCGACTTTTTCAAGAGTAATGTCTTCATGCAAATGCTTGTGCATGTATTTTGAGATTTCAATTGCTGAATTCACATTCTCTCTGGTGTAGTAGGGATAGTGTGAGGAAATTGAAATGTTCCTCAACGCATTAATAATAAATTGCAAATAAAGATTCAACACCTTCATATTCCAGCCTATATTTTTACTTTTTAACTCATTTTCTATTTCTTTAACTATCTTATAGCATTTATACTTATCCATGCAGGTATAAAAATTCTGGACCTTGAGGGTTTGTATCAATGTCTCCAGCTCAAAACGTTCAAGCAGAATATTGTATCCCTTTATTTCCTTGGCTGTGCGCGGATAAAATTCAAAGGTAATGACAAAAAATTGACTGTCCTCAGACGGTTCATAACTCACCTCATGTTCTATTTTAGGCATAATAAGAATCATTTGCCTTTTCTTTAAGATAATTGTATTGCCATATATTTTCATCTTAATGGTGCCGCGCAGAACATAATATATCTCATAACAATTATGGGAGTGCGCAAATTCATAAATTGTGCTGTTAATGATTTCTGCATAATAAACGAGGAGTTCTCCCGTATGCATGGGGACATACACAATGTTAGTCTGATATGGAGTATCTTCTTCATTTGATTTTTCATTTTGATTCTGTTCCTTAGTAAAATCCATATTGTGTAATGCCTCCCTTTACTTTTTTTGAAAGATAAAAACTATCACAGATCAAACTGCAGCTATGAATCTTGAGAAATCGGCTCGCCCCCCTAACTTTGGAGATTATGCATTAAATGATTCGATTTTGCAGCGTTACTCATGAATGATTTATGAATATTGGGAGCCATTTATTTTATACTCCCATGTCTCCTGCGCAGGTTTCTGCATCCATATTCTAGGTAAAAACATGTCTTTATGCAGAATTCTATTTGCCTGGGGATTGTTCAATATCCTTATGGCAATTTTTTCGGTGCAGGATAATACCAGACGATAGCAGGTTATTGAGCGGTAAAATATATTCCTTTTGTGGACAGCGATCCTCCAGCATGATTTGTTTGGGATATTGAGCATTTTCGGCGTTTATATACCCTTGCCTGAGTATATTTTACAACATTTTATATTTTCTGCACAAGACAGCGCCCCCAAAATAAATTGAGATATACCATTACTCTATTTTGGGGGCGCTACTGCACTGCCTTTCAAGCATACGGAACAAGGATTGCCTTGTTTTAGTAATGTACTGATCCTCCATCAACATTGATATTTTGACCGGTAATGAAAGCCGACGCGTCGGAGACAAGGAACACAACTGTGCCCACGACATCATTAGGCATCATGCCGCGCTGAATCGACCGATCGTTGATATTGCGCTGGTAGTTCTTGTTGAAGTCCTCCGGTGACCCCGCTAACTGCATGGAAGCCTGTGTCAGAGTATAGCCGGGTGTAATTGAATTCACACGGATTTTATACTGTCCAAGCTCGTTTGCCATCGTGCGAGTCATGGCCCACACGGCTCCCTTAGAGGCTACGTAGTGGCACAGCAGAGGGACGCCTTGAAGGATGGAGCAGGAGGATATATTGACGATGGAGCCGCCTTTTTCCTTCAGGTAAGGTACCACAGCGCTGGTCATCTGCCAGGTGCCTTTTACATTGATTGAAAAAACTTTATCCCACTCTTCGACGGTGATGTCCTGAAAAGGCTTCATCGTTAGCCCGCCATAGAGTCCTGCATTGTTGACGAGAGCATCGATCTTTCCAAACTTTTTGATGATATTGTCCACAGCGGCTCGGATTTCATCTTGTTTTGTAATGTCACACGCCACAGGAAGACATTTGACATTAAAGTCTTTTTCGATCTCTGTGGCAAACGGCGGTTCTACTAGATCGAGAGCCACGATATCCGACCCTTGAGCAGCCAATGCTTTGACCATCTCAGATCCAAGTCCTCCCGCCGCACCGGTGACTATGGTCACATAACCGGATAAATCAAAGAGCCCTTTCATGCATGGGTTTCCTCCCTGTCTTCCGTGATTTCGCCGCGCTCTACCTGCTTCTTGTACGCAATGGTAGACAGAATGCCCAGCACGACGATGATACCAACTAAATAGGCTGCAACAATAATATCAACAACAGCCATTATATTTCCCTCCTTATGTATCGTTGCGGCTTGTCAGCTTGTAAAACCCAAATACAAGCAGTTCAAGCACAATGGTGACTACGATTTGCAACAGCAGAACCTGGACTACCCAATTCATAAAGTCACCTCTCCCTGTAACATGTATTTATTTTCTTTCAGTCTTCTCAGCATACCCTTTTCACCGGGCATGATAAGATTCAGAATAATGCCAAGACCGAAGCTGACGGCGAAAACGGGGTAAAAGCTCAACCTGAAGATGGGTGGACACCAGGAGGGGCAGGCGAAGGTCCACCAGAAGTTAACGATGAGGGATAAGATGAGATTTATCCAGGCTGCTCTTCGGTTGACTTTCCATATCATACCGAGGAAGTAGCAGACGAATATCGGCAGACTAAGGGAAAAGCACCAGAAAAACAGGGCCATCATCAACGTAACTTTTAGTGCGGGCAGGCAAGCAGCGGCAGCCGCAATAACAACCATCCAGCGGCTTAATCTCATATGACTAGCTTCATTCATCTTGTCACCCAATATCGGTTTGATAATATCATCTGTAACAACGTGTGCTATTGCCAAAATCATTCCACTGGAGGTAGAAAGCAGTGCGCATAATAGCGCAACCATTAGTATGCCAATAAGCCATTGGGGCATTGCATGAAGAGCTAGCTCGGCAACGGATAAGCGACCAGTGGTGGACGAAGCGATAGAGGGAATAGACATGGCAGTAACACCCAGGATAACCCATGGAAATGCAGCAAGACTATTGATTATGCCGCCAAGCAGAGCACCCTTGCGGATGGAGTCTTCATCTTTAGCGGCAAGCATGGGTTGATACATGGCGTGTTCCGAACTGACAGAAAACACGTGAAGCAAAACAACCGGTATCATGACACCGAATACAACCTCTGGTGAAAAGTGAAAAAGGTTTGTTCTCCAAGCTTCGCCAATAGAAGCGTAGTAGGTAGAAACATCGGCATAACCGCCGGGCAACCATTGGCCTATATAGATTACTCCCAGGAAGCCACCCAAGATTAATACTGCGGCATTGATAAGATTCATATAAGAGGCCTGCAACATACCACCCAGCAGAATGTATATGATGTTAAGAAGACCGGCGAGCAGCACGCAATGCGGTGAATAAGGAATTTTACCACCGCCAAGACAGTAAATTACCGTAGATATGCCGAGTGTTTCGGACATGGCAATTCCCAACCAGCCAGCGGGTGCAAGAGAGGTGTTAACGATTTTGATCTTGGGGCCAAAAATCTTGCCCAGGGCTTGCGGGAAGGTGTCAACTTTCAGTTTTTTGAACCAGGGCCCGAACCACAACAAAAATACGGGAACATAAACACCGCCTGCCAATATGCCCCACCACAGGACGGAGACGCCCATTGCGGCCTGCTGTTCAATAAGAGATGTGGTGTGCCCACCGCCAAGAGGTGCGAGAGTGAATGAGCACATGACAGCAAGCCAGCCCAACCTGTTGGATGCAGTAAAGAAGTCTTTGCTGCCGGTTAGCTTCTTCTGTGACTGCATGCCGAAAAGGATTCCAAAAAATAGGAAGTAGAAAACTGCAATAAGAATTGCTACCATACTGTTTCCTCCTTCAACCCATTTTTACTCCTTTTTTGAGCAAAGCCAAATGATGAATTTGATCAAAACAATTTTTTTATTAGACCATTGATTTAATATTCACTTTAACTGTTTTTCTATCACCTCCTTGTTTTGCAAATTCACCAACTTCGTTTCTAATTTCGCCTCCTTTCTAGTTATTATTACCTCGCGATGACCATAATAGAAATATTAGCATTAGAAAAATCAAGCTATACCCTACCCGTTGATGAACTAAAAAATCATGCCACAGACAATCCCTTTAAAGCTTCCTCAACATAACTTTTTGATCTCTTGTGGGGATATCGTTCCTGTGTTATCAGTTTGCTGATTTGCCAATAAATAATTAACTGAACTTTTGAAATAAATCGATAATTATTAAAAACAAAATTCAATTTATAATTTATTGCAAAAATTATGCCAATCATTGCTAAAATATATCTAACCTTTATTGTATATTCAATAGTATTCAATTTTTTAACTCCTATGGTTTATTGCAGTCTATATTTCATTTTGAAATACTGTGAAATCATTTTTTTCAATTTGTTATACCGGGCTAAAAAGTATTGCAATTGATTTTATGAATATTTGATGAATTACTTTTAAAATGACATTTGTCTGAGTTGTTTTTTCAAAACTCTAAAAGGACAAATAAAAATTGTAAATTGTCCTTTATATACATTGATAAATGAGTAATATCTAAATTACAATAAAAATCACAATGGACTAACAGGTTAAGATATTAAATCTAATAAATAAATTAACTTTTGCAGGTGCAAAGTGCCAGCTTTTCCTTAAGGAAAAATGAGCATAGCAACTGACCTCATTTCACTTAAAAAATGAAAAACATATTCAATTATTCGAGAATCATGCGAGGAGTTGGTAGAAATGGCAAAAATGAAGCAGGTATGGTTTGTGGAAGGAAATAAAGTTGAACTGCGGGAAGTAGAGATTCCTAAAGTCGGCAAAGACATGGTCAAAGTAAAAATCGCTTATGTTGCCATATGTGCAACAGACGTCCATATGGTGACCATGGGAGTGCTGGGGGCAAAACCTCCCATGCCCCTCGGCCATGAGGCATCAGGAGTCATTGAAGAATTGGGCGAAGGAGCCGAAAAGTACGGATTTAAAGTCGGTGACAAGGTGTGTCTGAGCCCGGCTACTTATTGCGGAAATTGCGCTGCTTGCAAGCGAGGATTGCTGCAGTATTGCGAAAATTCAAAAACAACCGGTGCTATGGCCGAATATGTTGTCACTCACATAAGTGCAGTTCATAAAATCCCCGATGATTCAGATTTAATGACATATTGTCTTGCCGAACCTGCATGCTGCACCATACGCGCCATGGATTTAGCGGAGGTTAAACACGGAAAAACAGTAGCAATTTCGGGAGTCGGCGGGATAGGGTCAATCTTGCTAAATATGATATTATTAGGCGGAGGAGCAAAAGTTACTGCTATTGATCCTGTGGAATCAAAGAGAAGGCTCGCCCTTGAAATGGGTGCATCTTATGCAATCGATCCATTTAGTGAAGATATTGAAAAAAGGGCGATGGAAATAACCAACGGTCTTGGATTTGATTTTGTGTTTGAAGCTTCAGGTTCTCCGAAAGCAGCAGAACCCTGCTTAAAAATAATGGGGAAATGCGGCACAGTAGTATATTTTGCCGTTTTTCCTCCACGCTACGAGATGCCGCTTAACCTTTACGAGCTGTATATGAAGGAAGGGCGCATACAAACAGTATTTACCACTCCTTCTATCATGCCCAGAGTGATAAATCTCATTCCGCGCCTCCAGCTCAACAAGGTGATCGGCAAAGTGATGCCCCTCGAGCAGGCCGTTGAGGCTTTTGAACTCTTCGAAAAATCAATTTATCCGAAGATACTTTTAAAATGCTGAAATAAGTATAATCATAAAAATATTTTAATTTAACATAAAATAAGAAACAAGGAGTGTGATATAATGAAATCAATAAGATATACAATGCCGGGCTTCGGGTGTTACGACGTCCCTGAACCGCAGATTGTAAATCCGGATGATGTAAAAATCAGGGTTGCCTACGCCTCCATATGCGGTTCTGATGTCCATACGATCAAGGGTGATATGGATGACTATTTTAAATTTCAACCTGGAGGGCTCAACCCATTGGGTCATGAGGCCTCGGGAGTTGTAGTGGAATTGGGACCAGAGGCAAATGTAAAAGGATTAAAGGTCGGAGATAAGGTGGCTTATTATTATAACGTCTACTGTGGCAAGTGCTATTTCTGCCGAAATGGTCAGGAACAGTTCTGCTTAAATGTAAAAAACAACGGAACTGCAATGAGCGAGTACATGGTGCTCAGAGAGCAGCAGGTGTTTAAACTTCCGGATGACACTGACTTGGCTAAAGGTTGCCTGGTTGAACCAATAAGTGTATGCCTTCACGGAATAGATATGTGCAGAATAAAACCGGGAAATAAAGTGGCAATTTCCGGTGGTGGAGCCATAGGCATGATAATGCTGCAACTTGCCAGATTATCAGGCGCAGCAAAATTGACATTGATTGAACCCGTTGCTGAAAAGCGTGAGCTCGCCCTAAAGCTGGGCGCCGATTTTACCATAGATCCTTCTTCTCAGGATGTGGTTGAAGAAGCAAACAAGATTACAGAGAATCTGGGTTATGATGTGGTAATTGAAACTTCAGGCGTGCTTAAAGCCTGCCAGCCAGCTTTCGATATACTATCGCGCGGAGGCATACTGGAGTTGTTCGCAATTTATGGTTATAATAAATTCCCTATTGATTTAATGCAGTTATGGGATAAAGAAGCCACCATTTGCGGTGTATTTCAGTCCCCTTATATGTTCCCGAGAGCCATTGCAATATTGAATCGATTAAATTTGGATGACTTTGTAAAGCATATATTTCAACCGGAAGACTGTGCTAAGGCATTTGAAGTTCAGATGACTGGCAAACCGGTGAAGGTCATGTTTAAATTTTCATAAGATGGAGTTTTATATATATTTTATTAAAAAAATTCGCGAAAAAGGAGGAGTAAAACTTGGCAGATAAAAGCACCATTGAGAGACTAAAAGATCAGGCATGTGAGATGAGGAAAAACATGCTCAAACTCTGCCATGTGGGGGCAACTCACATCGGTGGAGATCTTTCTGCAGCAGATATCTTGACTGTATTATTCCATTATGCAATGAAGTATGATCCAAAGAATCCCAAATGGGAAGGGAGGGACAGATTTATTCTGAGCAAAGGCCATGCAGCGGGTGCCCTTTATACTTCGCTAGCAATGGCAGGATATTTTGAACTGGATTATCTTTTCAACAATTATAGAAAGCTCGATAGCCCCTTTGGGGAACATCCATCCGATAAAGTTCCGGGTGTTGAGATACCGACGGGTTCTCTGGGTCACGGCTTATCAATATCAACCGGCATAGCCCTGGCGGCAAGGCTAAATAAAAAGAATCACAGGGTTTTTGCACTCTTGGGTGATGGAGAGTCGCAGGAAGGCATGGTATGGGAAGCCGCTATGGCTGCGAGACACTATAAATTAGGAAATCTTGTGGCGTTTATCGACAGAAACGGGCTATCCCTCGATGGTGAAACCGAAAAGCTTATGAGGCTCGAACCGCTGGCCGACAAGTGGAAAGCTTTTGGCTGGAATGTGATGGTAATTGACGGTCACAGCATTGAACAGATTGTAAACGCAATTGACAACTTGCCACCCGTGGATTCCGATACACCAACCGTGATTATTGCAAAAACTGTCAAAGGCAAGGGCGTCTCTTGCATGGAGAATGATGTTAACTGGCATGCTGGTTCTATTGATGCAGCGCTTCTTGAAAAATGTTGTGCAGAATTAGACGAAGCCAGGAAAAGGGAAAGGGGTGAATAAAGATGGCGCAAGAAACATTTCAACTTTTTAAATTGATTGAGAAAATCTCGGCGAGAGAAGTTTATGGAAAAAAATTAGCGGAAATCGGGAGTGTAGATGACAGAATAGTAGTGCTCACTGCTGACCTTATGCGCAGCAACAAGACGATAGATTTCATGAAAGCCCATCCTGAGAGATTTTTCAATACAGGAATTGCAGAGCAAAACATGATGGGGATTGCGGCGGGACTTGCGCTTGAAGGCAAGATACCTTTTGTGTCTACAATGGCTACATTTGCCACCATGAGGGCATGCGAGCAGGTTAGAACGGATATATGCTATCCAAAACTCAAGGTGCGTATTGTGGCCACACACGGAGGGCTTACTACTGGAGCTGGGCCCACTCATTACGGCCAGGAAGATATGGCGATAATGCGTTCACTGCCAAATATGACGGTTATTGCGCCTGGTGATCCAAATCAGATAGGAAAGGTCATTGAAGCCTCCATTAATTGGGAAGGACCGATGTACATCAGGATAGGCAGAGGCGGCGAGCCTGTTGTATACAAGGAAGACTATGCGTACCAAATAGGAAAGTCTATTACTGTAAAAGAGGGCAAAGATATTACTTTGATTGCCACAGGAGCCATTGTATTTCATGCCTTGGCTGCCGCTGAAAAATTGGCAAAAGACGGAATACAGGCGCGAGTAATTGATATGCATACAATAAAGCCCATTGATAGAGAAGCGATAATCAAGGCAGCAAAGGAAACGGGCGCTATCGTGACGGGAGAAGATCATAACATTATCGGTGGCCTCGGTACAGCGGTGGCAGAAGTTCTTGCAGAGGAAAGGATATCGTGCAAGTTCAAACGTCTGGGCATTCCTGATGTGTTTGGTGTTTATGGTGAACCGGACGATCTTTACCACAAATACGGATATGATTCGGAAGGAATTTACTCTTCAGCAAAATCTTTGCTAAGCTAAGATAATCTATTTTGCTGGATGTCAGAAAGCACTGCCGACCTTAAAAGATATTAAAAGCATACTCTCTATGGTTGTATTTTTAAAAATTATTTCCAAAAAGGAGGGTTAATAATGATTTCTGGAGGGTACACCGGCAAGATATTGAGAGTAAACCTGACGGACAAATCATACCGCGAAGAAAAGTTATCTGAAGAAGTGGCAAAGAATTATCTGGGCGGAGCCGGATTCGGGCTGAAATACCTTTTTACCGAAGTTCCAGGTGGTACAGGAGCCCTTGACGAGGGTAATAAACTTATTTTTGCTCCGGGGCCCTTGACCGGTACGAAAGCGCCATGCGCCAGCAGGGTAGCAGTGGCTGCAAAATCACCTCTGACAGGGGGGGCAGGAGTCGCCCTAAGTGGAGGGTTTTTTCCCGCCGAACTAAAATTTGCTGGCTATGATATCCTTATAATCGAAGGAAAATCGGTCGAACCGGTATATGTTTACATCAATGGAACAAATGTAAGCTTCCGCTCGGCAAAACACCTGTGGGGCATGAAAACATCCGACTGCCAGCGCGTAATAAAAGACGAATTGCACGATCAGAATATCAGGATAGCATGTATAGGGCCTGCTGGGGAAAAGCTATCATACATGGCTGCCATCATCAACGAACGGCACGCAGCCGGGAGAAAAGGGCTTGGGGCAGTCATGGGCTCAAAAAACCTCAAAGCCATTGCCGTGAGAGGAAACGCGGAAATTGCCATTGCTGATGAAAAAGCCTTTTCAGAAGCAAGACGGCGCATGCTGCAGGCAATGAAGGAAAGCCCCGTCGTATACCCCGAATTTTCTAAACATGGCACCCCCATGACGGTAGACGTAACCGGAGGACTTGGCATATTCCCTGCGGCCAACTGGTCGCGTACGGGAGAATGGATTCCCTTTGAGGCCTTGGGTATTGAAGGAAACAACAAGAGGAAAAGCGGGAGAGAATTTTGCTACGGTTGCCCTGTAGGCTGCAGCCAAAACAAACTCGTGAGAGAAGGCGAATACGCGGGGTATCTTTCAATACCGGAGTTCGAAACCATATACAGCTTTGGCGGCGAGACAGGAGTAGATAATCTGGACAGCGTCATTGCGGCCGACTATTTGTGCGATGAACTGGGGCTCGATTCTATATCTACGGGAGTTGCCATCGGCTTTGCTATGGAACTTTTTGAAAGAGGCATCCTGACCGAAAAAGATACGGACGGAATGGAACTTAAATTTGGCAACCACCGCGCCATGGTCGAAATGGTGAAAAAAATTGCATTCAGGCAGGGATTCGGAGACGTCCTTGCAGACGGAACTCGAATTGCCGCAGCGAGGATAGGAAAAGACTCGGAAAAATACTGCATGCACATCAAAGGTCTTGAAATGCCGGGATATGATGTAAGAGGAGCAAAAGCCCACGGCCTGAGTTTTGCCACAGCCTATACGGGAGCGGACCACAACAGGGGCTATGCATTCCAGGAAATTTTTGGAGTTCCGGTACCGTACCCAGTAGACCGTTTTGCTATAGAGGGCAAGGGGAAATTGACCAAGTGGAACCAGGATATGCGAGCGGCCACCTGCGATAGCCCCCTGATGTGCGCTTTCCTTTTAGACATGGCCGTACCCGGGTTTGCGGCAGAAAACACCGCAGATCTGGTTTCATCAGCGACAGGCTTGAAATTCACACCTGAAGAAGTATATCAAATAGGAGAAAGGATAAACAACCTGGCCCGTGTATTCAATATAAGAGAAGGGCTGAGACGGAAAGACGACACCCTCCCTGAAAGACTGATGACAGAACCGCTGAAAGGAGGAAACTCAAAGGGCCAGTACATTCCAAAGAATGATCTTGACCAGATGCTGGATGAATACTACGCAGAGCGCGGTTGGAACAAGGAAGGCATACCCACCCGGAGGAAATTGGAATCCCTGGGTCTTAATGAATGCATAGATACACTTGAAAAAATAGGTGGGTTGAAAATTGATTAACGTAAAAGTTATGGCTGTGCTGGATTTGGTGAGCATTCTTCAAAAAAGGGAAATCGCCTTTTCTGTTGAAGACGGTACTACCATAAGGGGACTGTTGGAAATAATGTGTTCCCAATATGGCCCCGAATTGGAAAAAAAGATATATGTGGATAAAGATAAAGAGCTTTTAAACCTCAATCTTTACCTGAATGGCCGGCACATCCACTTCCTGGGGGGCCTGGATGCCGTACTGCGAAATGAAGATACAGTCCTTTTAATACCCTATGCTTCAGGAGGGTGATATAGCATAATGCGATTCATTACATGTGTTTACAAACGGGTAATGAAAAGACAGTGCATCGCTGAATTTATTATAGTTGAATAATATACTGGGGGGAAATATATGAGACCGCTAAAAATTCATGAACTTAAGAGTGTTTATGAGATGATGTCCTTAAAAGGCAAGGTAGCGCTAGTAACCGGTGGAGCGGGGGGTATCGGCCGTTCATGTGCCGCAGGTCTTGCAGAGGTGGGAGCCAATATCGTTCTGATGGATATTCCTCAAAAGGAGAATCTGCTTAAAGAAAATTGCAAAGCAATATCCGATAGGTATGGTACAAAAGCCATATATGTTATGGGCGATGTTTCTGATGAAGCGAGCGTGAAAAACGCATATGACGAAATTGTGAAAGAATTAGGGACGGTCGATGTGATTTTCTCAAATGCTGGAATTGCTTATAATGAGGATAATCCCCATACGCTTTCGCTGGAAGATTGGCAAAAGATGGTTGATATCAACCTGACAGGGGTATTTTTAGTTGACCGCATTGGAGCCAACTTGATGAAGTCGCACGGCCACGGTGGGTCTATAATAAATACGGCTTCCATGTCCGGCCATATCATTAATAGAATGCCTCGTGACAAGATGGACAAACATATGGTTGCATATGCTGCTACAAAGGCCGGAGTAGTTCATCTTACGAAATCCATTGCTATCAACTATGTGGATTATAATATTCGCTGCAATAGTATAAGTCCGGGGCTAATCCTTTCTGGCTTGCACGATCACATGGATATGTCGGAACTAGAAAAACTGTGCGAGCATGTGCCCATGAAGCGCTTTGCTACATTAAATGAAATTATTGGCATCGTGGTTTATCTTGCAACAGACCTATCCTCCTATGTGACGGGAAGCGATTTTATTATAGACGGAGGATTCACAATTTGGTAATTTGAAATGGGACACATTAAAGGGGGAGACAAAATGAGCGAAAAGTCTTCTTTTTTGCACGTGGGCTTGACTGTTTCCGATATTGACAGAACAATTGAATTTTATAAAAAGTATTTCGGATTTGAATTGGAAATGAAATCTATATTCCCGCCAGACTTTATCGGAGCCGTACCTCAGCTTTATCGCCAGAAAGAGGGAACATATTCCCACTTTGCTTTTTTGAGATCTCCTGATGGAGTCGTGCTGGAATTGTTCCAGTTCAGCAATATGGAGGCTGCAGAACAGCCCGTATGGAACAAGCCGGGCTATCACCATATATGCCTTAAAGTTGCTAGCGTCCCGGAAACTTACAAAAAAATGGTTGCAGATGGTGTGGAATTCTTCTTTGAACCGAAGATTAAGATTGAAGACGGAAAGCATTGGGTCTTCTTCAAGGATCCGGATGGAAACTTGGTCGAATTGCAAGACTGAACAACGATTGGTGAACGATAATTAATATTTTTTGTGAATTTTGTCAAGCTTTATGATTTATTATAAAGGGTAATGTCAGGGGTAGAGGGGAGGATGAATGGTGAAAGCCGTAATGGTAGTAAAGGATTATAACCGGGAAACCGGCGAATTGGGAGAAGTGGCTTGCGTCGATGTGCCCATGCCGGAAATAGTCAATGAAGATGATGTGTTGATAAAAGTTGCATATGCCTCAATATGCGGTTCAGATCCAAATGTATTGAAGGGTTTATTTCCTGATCGCGCTCCATGTCCAATAGGTCATGAGCTTTCGGGGACCATTGTAATGTTAGGGCCCAAAGCTGAAAAGCAAGGTTGGAAGGTTGGAGACAGGGTAACGGGCAATTTCTACGTATCATGCGGGGTTTGCGATTATTGCCGTGAAGGCATGGGACAGTTCTGCCCGAATGCGGTAGGAAAAGTTGGAACCCAAGCTCAGTACATAGTTTGGAGCTCGGCACAATTATACAAATTGCCGGATTCGGTTGATCTTTTAACCGGGACCCTGGCAGAACCTTTTAACATTGCATTGCATGCCATAGAAGTGGCAGATATAAAACTTGGTGCAAGGCTCGCAATATCCGGTGCGGGTGGCATCGGGCTTATGCTGGTTCAACTTGCCAGAATATGCGGTGCATCTCAGATAACAGTGATTGAACCTGAAGAAAGAAAGCGCAATCTTGCACTTGAGCTGGGGGCGGATTATGTTATTGATCCGATAAACGATGATGTACTGGCAAAAACGGCTGAGATAACAAAAGGGCTTGGTTTTAATGCAGTATTAGAAGCCTCCGGTAATTCAAAAGCAGCAGAAACGGCACTTCAAATTGCTGCAAAAAAAGGTCATGTAGTTTATTTTTCCATGTATAAAACTGATTATAACTTGCCGGTTAATTTATACAAGTATTGCTACCATAACGAGATCCGCATTCAGGGGATGTTTTTGGGGCAAAGCAGCTTTGCACGTGCAGTGGCAATGCTGCCGAGGGTGAATTTAAAGCCTATAATTGATAAGATATATTCCCTTGATGATTGCAAACAAGCATATGCGGACCAGATGTCTGGGAAGTATGCCAAGCTGGTGTTTGACTGCTCATAGATGCATTGCAACTAAAAAGCCGTTGGGAATACTAAATCGCATTCCCAACGGCTTTTTTATTGCGTTAAATGCAATTTTCCAAATTTATGCCTGAATATGGGTTTAATCAAATAGAGTTTCAAATTCTTTGAGCTATTTCTTTTTGCATTTGTTGAAGCTTATCGGTGGAAATTTGATTAAGGAATGCAAAAATTAACAAGCCTAATGCAATTATTATTGCCGGAACCAATGTGAATCCGGATTTTATGTTTTTTATTAATTCCGTTGTGGGCGCCATATCTGCTACATATCCTGATAAGGTCAGAACCGAAGTTATTATAACACTTCGCACAAATATTGCCGTCTTAATTGGAAAATTGATTAATGACATAATGAAACCTCTCACATTCTTTCCCGTTTTCCATTCACCGTAATCAACGGTTGCTGCATACATGGCAGGGCCCAATGCATCGGGCATTCCGTATCCTAAATATGCGAGGAACATTATTATTAAGAATGAAATATAATTTATTGGCAGCGCAAATACCAGCAGCAATCCGATAATTAATAGTGAAAGCGAGAAAATATATGTGTTTCTTTCGCCAAATTTTTTGGCAAGTGTATTTGATACTATTGCCCCGAAGAAACATACCACATTTAGTCCGGTAAAAAACACTGTTAGTCCGCCTAAGTTTGCTAAAACATATTTAAAATAATAAAATGCCAAACCAAAGATTACAAACCTGCCTAAATATCTGCCGAATTCGGATAATAATAATCCGATTAGAGGAGGATTTACAATTATCTGCTTCAGCATTTCGCTGATAGACATTTTTTCTTTGGTATTGGCTGATTGAACGGAAACAGTGTTGTCATAATCTTTGCTTACAAAGAAAAACAAATAGTAGCAAAGAATCATAAAAATACCCGTGATGATTGCGGTTAAAGTATAACCGCTTGCGGGATTATTTTTACCGAGAGACATTATCATTTTCATGCCGATTAGTGAAAAAGTAATAGAACCTAATGAATTGAACATGCCTCTGTTTGCTGCCAATGAAATTCTTTCCTCTCGTATAGTTGTCATTGAGGAAGTCATTGCTACATGAGATGCATAAAAAGCATTCCACACTAGATGGCTGATTGCAAATCCAATAATAATTATAAATGCGTTCATTGCTGGAGAACCTATTTTGGAAAATTGTAAAATAAAGAAAAGCACGGCAATGGGAGGCCCTATGAGCATCCATGAACGGTATTTGCCCCATCTCATGTTTGATTTTTCTATCATTATCCCAGCAGTAGGAACCCATAAGATATCAATTATACTTGTAATCGTAAGAATTAATCCAGTTAAAGCTGTTGGAATTTTAGCAAAATCAGTTAAAAACGCTGCGAAATAATATATTTCCAAATTTACAAAAACTTGAAAACCATATGAAGGTAATCCGTAAAGATAAATAATAGATTTCTTCAATGATTTTTCCACTATAATCCCCTCCTTGCAAGATATAAACAGACATTAAGGTTTAATAGAATTTCATATTATTTGGTCATATCATAAATTGCCTTACATCAATAGGAACGTAAAATAATTGAATATGGTTTCTTCCAGACCCTGAAGCTTCTGCCTGCCGAAATCCGCAACTTCGGGATTCTGGGCCTTGTACTCCTCCCAGGTCTTGTAGTATTTGCTTTCGATTTTTCTCGAAGGTTCTGCTTTGTAATCTTCTTTGTTGAATACCATTCCCGCAGTTTCACCGGCGTTGCTGTAGACGGCATAGTCCCTTACGGTTTCGGTCACGGCGCACAGGCAGCCTAATTTTATATCGCTGAAGAACAGCGGGTTTTTGTCAAAGCCGAACAGGTATTTGCCTCCTGGAGCCAGGGCATCGATGTATCTTTTGGCTTCGTCCATGCATTCTTGTTTTGTCTTGGTTTTCAGACTCATAATCGGATAAAGGCCCATGATTATGTGCTTTTTGCCCAGCTTTTCCTTTATAAGCTTTGGATCTCCGTATTCGAACATGATTCGCGTATCTGTGGGAAGTTCATACAGATAATCGAGGTATCTGGTCCAGTCGCGTTCGCAAAAGATTCGGCAGTGAATCCCCATGGATGCGTATTCGTCCACCATTCTCTTGAAACTGGGCCACCAGAGTGTGGCGAAATCCTTTTCCCTCATGAACGGCGCCATGTGCAGCGGTATGAAAACATCGCCGTAATTTGAAATGGCCGATGGCAGCCCTCTTTTGAATACGATGGGGTAAAGGGCGTCACATGCTGCGGCAACTTTCTCGGGCATTCGGCGGATATCCATGCTTATCCCTTTGAAGCCTCTCAACATGTCTGCAAGAAAGTCAAAGGGCGCTTCCGTGAATCCGCCGGAATATCTTCCTCCGGGATAGTATCCGTATTTTTCCACCATTTTGCTGATTATCATTCCTGTTTGAGCGTTTTCATTCTGATATGCCAGGATGCTCTTTGCAAAACTTATGGCGCAGTTTATCGGGTCATGCAGGTTAAAGGCCTTATACTGCCTGGGAATAATTCGTTCAAGAATGCAATCGTACGGATTTTCGATGAGATAGTCATAGTCTTCAGGAAGCATTCCCACCACTTCCGGATGCTGAATAAAGCCATTCGAAGCAATTTGAAATGATTGAGCCTTAAGAATTTGATAGAAGGAGGGATATCTCAATGAACCGCCGTAGATGCATCTGTCCGAATACACAATCTGGCACATCCTGTCTACGGCTTCTTCTATCAAAGCAGGATTCCATTGTACTTCGGTCAGGTTTAAACCGCCAAACTGAGCTATGACATCAAACGTCAGGCTAATGTCTACCGGTACCCTCTTTGGAATCTTGTTGTCGTATACATCGTGATATATGCTGATTCTTTCCCGTTGCAGCTCATGTGCATCTGTCATATCAAATCACCCGCCCTTTTATTTGCTATATTCAGAAAATACAAAGGAAACAACATTCCAAGCGGTAGCACCATGCGATTATTATATGACAATCGAAGCAAATTTAAAAAAACGATAAATTTTAAGTTTTATGCATATTCAGGTTATATTGATGCATACAAAATTTGGCTAACATTGTGCCGGATTGAAAAAAGTATGCAGCAACAGTCTATAAGGCAACAGCCTGCAAAACTGCTTTGCGTTGGAAACACCTGTTGCTGCATATTTTTTGATATATCCGACCTGGATTTGATATTTTTACATCAGGAGATACATTATATAGTTGAAAATTGCTTCTTCAAGGCCCTGAAGCTTTGGCGCACCGAAATCCGAAACTTCGGGATTCAAAGCCTTATACTCTTCCCAGGTCTTGTAGTATTTGCTTTCTATTTTTCTGGAAGGCTCCGCTTTGTAATCATTCTTGTTGAACACCATTCCCGCCGTTTCGCCGGGATTGCTGTATACAGCGTAGTCCCTTACGGTTTCGGCTACGGCGCACAGATTCTCAAGATTTATATCGCTGAGCAGCAATGGGTCCTTGTCGAATCCGAATATATACTTGCCGCCCGGAGCCAGTATGTCAACGTATCTCTTGGCTTCGGCCACGCACTCTTCTTTGGATTTGGTCTTGAGATTCATGACAGGATAAAGGCCGGTTATTATGTGCTTTTTGCCAAGCTTTTCCTTTATGACTTTCGGGTCGCCGTATTCGAACCAAAGCACCGTGTCGGTAGGTAAATCATACAGATAATCAAGGTATCTGGTCCAGTCCTGCTCGCAGAACAGGGTGCAGTGAATGCCCATGGATGCATACTCATCTACCAGCCGTTTGAAGCTGGGCCACCATAGAGTTGCGAAATCCTTTTCCCTCATGAACGGCGCCATGTGCAGCGGAATAAATACTGTGGCATAATTTGAAATTGTTGCAGGCATTCCACGTTTTAATACAAGCGGATACAGAGCGTCGCACGCCTCTTTTACCTTTTCCGGCATTCTCCTGATGTCCATGCTGATGCCCTTGAAGCTTCTGAGCTGGTCCGCCAGAAAGTCGAAGGGCGCTTCGGTAAATCCGCCGGCAAGCAATCCACCGGGATAATATCCATGTTTTTCCACCATTTTGCCTATGATGGCTCCAGCCTGCTGCATGTCATTGTTGAATGCCAGCAAGCTCTTGGTAAAACTGATTGCCATGTTTATTGGGTCGTTCGGGTTGAACGCCTTGTATTGCCTTGGAATTATCCTTTCCAGCAGGCAGTCGTAAGGATTTTCGATGAGATAATCGTAGTCTTCGGGAAGCATCCCGATGACTTCCGGATGCTGGATAAAGCCGTTGGATGCCATCTGGAAGGATTGGGATTTTAAAAGTTGATAAAATGATGGATACCTGAATGAGCCGATGAAAGGGCATATGTCTGAGTATAATATTTGGCATGCCTTGTCAACGGCTTCTTCTATCAAAGCCGGGTTCCATTGTGTTTCCAGCAGGTTTAAATCTCCCAACTGGGCTATAACCTCAAATGTCAGCCTTATATCCACGGGGACTCTCTTCGGAATCTTGTTGTCGAATATGTCGTGATATATGCCGATTCTTTCCTGCTGCAGGGCCTTCACATCGGTCATCTTATTTCACCCACCCCTGGCAGATTTTTACGCCTTCTGCGGCGTTGGTGGTGAAGGCGTCGGCGCCCACATACTCACACGCCTCTTTTGTGACGGGGTTTCCACCGATTATTATCTTGACGCCGTCGCGAAGACCCGCCTTCTTGAGCCCTTCTATGGTGTCCTTCATTGATTCTATGGCTAGCGTTAGGACTCCGCTCATCCCGACTATTTCGGGTTTTACCTCCCTTACCTTTTCCACGAAGTTTTCCACAGGCTGATCGATTCCCAAATCATGCACCACAAATCCGGCAGCCTCTGCCATGCTTCTGAAGATGTTTTTGCCGATGTCGTGCAGATCGCCGTGTACAGTGCCGAGGACGATGGTGCCCACCTTTGATGCGCTCTGGCCACCTATCACCGGTTTTAAGATGTTGATGGCTTCCGTCAGAAGTTCTCCTGCGAAGATCAAATCTCCCACGAAGTATTCGCCTTTTTCGAATAAATCACCTACTATTCCCATGCCCTGCTGGCACGCGTTGACAACTTTCTGGGCTTCTTCTTCGGTGGGTTTCGAGCTTACGAATTCCGTCAGCATTTCAGTTACTTTTTCTTCGTCCAGTTCTCCGACCGCCTGGGTCAATTCCTTCAAGTCAATCATGTTTTTTCCTCCTTTATGACAATATTCCGAATAAAAATGAGTCAATTTTTGCTCCTTTACTCTTTTCCACCTCCGTTATAATAAAAAAGTCTCAATGTTAAAAAATCCACAAGAAAATGATATGTATATACATGTTACATAACTAGTATATACCGGATGTCTTTAAAAGTCAAGCATTTATGAAAAAATACAAAATTAACTTTTGAATCCGGCATTTGTACTGCTAAAAAGTTAACCTTATAAAGTGAAATTGATTTTTATATACCGCTTTTATGGGAATTAACTGAAAAACGGCACAATACCAATAACAATGTATATTTTTCGATGTAAAACGGCGATAAAATCAGATTTCATTGAAAAATAATTGGAATCGTGATATCATTAAATACTGGAGAAGAAAAAAAGCGGCAACTATTTTAGGTGAAATTTTCGCTTAGCCTGGCAATGGAAGTGGAACAATTTTCACAAAATATATTAAGATTTTTAAGGATTTTTCATGGAGAGGGGAGGAAGAAAGCATGAGAAATCTTATAACACTTGAGGATATGATTATAAAATCAGTGGAGGATTTGGACGAAGATAGGGTTTTGAAGCTGGCCACGAGAGCGCTGAACTCGGGAATGGAGCCGCTGGTGCTGCTGGACCTGGTGAAGGAAGGCGTGAAAAGAGTTGGGATACTGTACGAGAATCAAAAGTACTTCATAGCCGATTTAATCATGGCAGGCATCATCTTCAAGGAAGTTATGGAACTTGAAAGGGTAAAGCAGCAGTTTCATTTCGATGACAACAAAAAAATGGGAAAAATGATTATAGGCACGGTAAGAGGGGATTTGCACGACATAGGCAAGGACATTTTCAGAGGGATGATGGAAGCGAACGGATTTGAAACGATAGATTTGGGCGTGGATGTTACAAAAGAAGAATTTTTGAAGGGGACCATAGAACACAAACCGGATATCGTGGGCTTGAGCGGCGTGCTGACATCCACCATAGAGGCCATGAAGGAGATTGTTGACGCATTTGTGGCTGCAGGAATCAGGCGGGATGTAAAAATCATACTGGGAGGAAACCATTTGACCAAAGAATCCTGTGATTATATCGGTGCGGACTGTTTCACCAACGACGCTTCTCTCGGCGTAAAACTCTGCAAGAAAATGCTGGGCAAAATATAGGGTGAGGAGTAAAGTATGGGAATTCCGATTTATATCAGAATAGCGGATGACATAAAAGAAAAAATAAATAGCGGCGAACTAAAGCCAGGAGACGCCATATATTCCGAAAATGCCCTCTGCAGGGCGTATAACGCGAGCCGCATGACCGTCAGGAGAGGGCTGGCACTGCTCGCCAACGAGGGCTATATTTATTCCATTCCGGGCAAGGGCAACTTTGTGCAGGAACCGGACTATAACACGTACACACTATATTACAATGAAATGAAAAATTTCATCAACAGCGTGGACAAGACAAAGCTGCTGGAGGTCAATATAATCCTGCCCAACTACAAGCTGATAAACAGCCTGCAGGTAAACAGAAACAAGAAGATTATCTCCATCAGGAGGCTTTTTTTCACCGAAGGAGACCCTGTAGCTTATGATGTAAAGTATCTGCCTTACTGCAAGGGAATGCCGATAGTGGAAAAGGAGATCCGCTACGCCACGTTTCCCGAGATGGTGGCAAAGAGCACCTCGCTTTTTGCTATAAAGAAAGAACTGGTGATATACGCCCAGATGCCCGATGAAGAGACAAAAAAGTATCTCAACATTTACAACCAGCAGCCCCTGATGGTGGTGGAGCAAAAGCTGTACAACCGGGAGGGCAAGCCCATAGGTCTGGGAATAACTTATTTTAAGGCCGATTACTGCAAGCTTTATGCCGAGTCGTATTTTTCTGACATCAAATCGAACGAAAAATATAAAAATGAGGATGAAAAAATTGACAAGCTGGGCGAAAAATAAAATTAATTCCGCCCG
This sequence comes from Tepidanaerobacteraceae bacterium, assembly GCA_024655905.1. GTDB lineage: Bacteria > Bacillota > Thermosediminibacteria > Thermosediminibacterales > Tepidanaerobacteraceae > JANLFP01. The sequence continues at coordinate 43,227 of JANLFP010000006.1, read as the reverse complement.
GCTCATTCTTTTCTTATGAAATTCAGGTTTTTAAAATACTCCTGCTGGAAATGGGGATTTGAGGCCAATTCCAGGTGAGCCACCCTTTTTTGGAGTTCTCCGGTCTTTTCCCGAATGCTTTTCGACAGCATAAATCTTTGGACTCCGGCTCCCGCCGCATTGCCGATGGACCGGGTGGGCACGCCGTCAAAACACGGGATGAGACCGATGTATTGCCCGTTTTTGATATCTATATAATTGCCGAAGGCCCCAGCTATAAGGATTTCTTTGAGATTTTCCGGGCTCAGGCCGTATTCCTGCATGAGCAGCATGCAGCCGGTATATATGGCGGCTTTGGCAAGCTGAACGGCGCGTATGTCTTTCTGAGAAATATATATTTTTTCTCCGCTTTGAGATTGCGATTCATCAGCCAGCACGAAACAGTTTATGCCGCTTATTTTTTGCAGGCGTTCCGCCAGAGTCCTGTATTCCGGCCGGCAACTTTTAACATATTCCTCCCCGTTCGCCATTTTGCCGCTTTGGTCAATGATGCCCGCTCTCAACATTTCCGCCACGGCGTCTATCAATCCGGAACCGCAGATGCCAACGGGCTTAGTATTTCCTATGACCTTGAGGCTGACGCTTCCGCCGGAAAGCGACACCCTTTCTATGGCCCCCATGGTCCCCCGCATGCCGAAGCGTATTCCGGCTCCTTCCAGCGCCGGACCGGCTGCGGTGGATGCCGCCAGCATTCTATCCCCGTTTCCGAGGACTATTTCGCCATTGGTACCCAGATCCATTATCAACCGGTGCTCAATGAGATCGTCTTCGGAAAGCGACAGAAGCACGGCTACGGTGTCCGCCCCCACAAAACCTCCGATGAGCGGCAGAAATTGCACAACGGCATTGGGATTGGCCCAAAGATTGAGTTGCTCTGCCCGCGCTGCCACGCCGCTTTTTGTCGTGCTGGTAAACGGGTATTTTCCAAGGTTCTCGGGATAAAGGCCCAAAAACAGGTGCTGCATGGCGGAGTTTCCGCAAAGGGCAATGTAATATATTTGGCTTCTGTCAATATCTTGTTCGGATGCAGCTTGCCGAATCAACTGATTTATTGTATTCACTATCCTCTCCTGAAGCCTCGCGACGCCATCGGGATTGTCGACGCAGGCGACTATTCTTGAAATGACGTCGGCGCCTTCGGACACCTGGCCATTCAGCGCCGAATACACGCCCAGCCTCTTCCCACTGGAGAGATTGTACATATATGCGGCCACGGTAGTGGTCCCCACATCTATGGCAAAACCGTACAAGTCAGCGACCGTGTCGCGGGTATCCACATCTATCAGATCGTGCTCCCAAAGAGTGAGCGTTACGCCCTCTATATCCTGCCTGTGGACCGTAACGGAAAGCTTTTGAAGAAGCTCAAGGGCGGGAGTGCGGATTCCGACACCCAGCTTTTCAACTATGTTTTCCCAATCCCCTTCGCACAGAGGCGTTGCCAGCGACTCTTTTTTTATAAAAACTTTTTTCACAGCCGGATCGAAATCAACGGGGGCAAGCTCGCTGTCCGTCAGAATGTTTGCCTTCTTGCTTATCTGTTCTTCCTTCAACAGCACGCAAAGCCCATCGGCTACTTTTTCCTGGCATGCCAGCACTGTTGATGTTTGACCGTTTCTGACTATATCCACTTTGCACTTTCCGCACTTGCCCCTGCCGCCGCATACAAGGTCCAGGTAGAGCCCGGCCCGGGCGCAGGCAGCGGCGATGGTGGCGCCTTCGTCCATCAAAACCGTTTTGCCCTGGTTCGGAAAATGCACCTTTATATTTTCGGCCAAAATAATCTCTCCTTTTTATCGGTTTTTTTTCATCTTATCAGACTTGAGTTCGCAAGTCCAGGCTTTAAATTCCCTGTTTTTAATGAAATATTTTTGAGCGGCTTGATAAATTGGGGCGTTATATAATATTTTGCATACTTATTAACCGAAATAGTATGACAGCTGAAACAATTTAAAATTAAATGCATTGACAAAAATTAAAAAATATGTTAGATTTATTTTGAGTAACCAGATATACATGTATATACCAGCAATCGCTTGCAGGAAATAAAGCTGGAATATAGAAATACATTACATATAAAAATCGAAAAGGGGATGTGAAATGATTATCATTGGAGAAAAAATCAACGGCACCATACCAAGCGTAAAAAAGGCCATCGAGGAAAAAAACGAAGGCTTCATCCGCGACCTAGCGATAAGACAGGCGCAGGCGGGGGCGGACTACATCGATGTATGCGCCGGCACTGCCCCTGAAGTGGAGCTCGAAACCCTGAAATGGCTTATGGACATCGTGCAGGACGCGGTTGACACGCCCCTGTGCATCGACAGCCCCAATCCCAGGACCATAGAGCAGGTATTGCAGTATGCGAAAAAACCGGGCATCATCAATTCCGTATCCGAAGAAAAAAACAAATGCGAAATCATATATCCTCTTATCAAGGGCACCGCATGGCAGGTCATAGGCCTTACGTGCGACAACCGGGGCATACCTTCGGATGTGCAGACCAGACTAGACATATCGAGGATACTTGTAGAAAAAGCGCAAAAATACGACATAACTCCTGAGCGAATCCACATTGACCCGCTGGTCATCGCACTCGCTACTGATACCCAGTCAATGCACAAATTCGTGGAATCCATGACGGGTATCAAGAAAATGTTCCCGGGCATCAAAATAACATCCGGCCTCAGCAATATTTCCTTCGGCATGCCTTTGAGAAAAATCATAAATCAGAACTTCTTGATAATTGCGGTTTTCAACGGCATGGATTCCGCCATAATGGACCCCTGCAACAGGGACATGATGACCATGCTTATGGCAGCCGAGGCTATAGCCGGAAAGGACAAATTCTGCAGAAAGTTTTCCAATGCTTACCGCAAGGGCCTCATCGGTCCCGTCAAGGAAAATGCCGCGGAGGGCAAGAAATAAATAAGCCGGAAATAAAATTTTGCACTATTTGGCAGATGGTTTTTGGAGCGGTTTTATTCGAGATGTTTTGCGCTGCGTCAAGCATATTGCCTTGTGTGAAAGGCGCTTGCCGCAGTGCAACATGCTAAAGAGGCTTAATCCAGATGAAAATTCAGTAAAATGCCGCTTTGCCGCAAAATTATGCTGAATAGTTGCAATTTACAATAATTATTTACAATAATTATTTATAACATTTATAGAAGGAGGCATTTCTATGAGCTTTAAATCCGACATCGAAATAGCCCAATCGGTGAAGCCCAAGCACATCCGGGAAGTTGCAGCAAAACTGGGCCTTTCTGACGAAGACATCGAACTGTACGGCAGGTATAAGGCAAAGGTCGATTACAACCTGCTCAAGAAAAGTACGGGCAAAAAGGCCAAACTGATCCTGACCACCGCTATCAATCCTACACCCGCGGGGGAAGGCAAGACCACCACAACAATCGGCGTGGCTGATGCGCTGTCGAGATTGGGTAAGAAAACCATCGTCGCCATACGGGAACCGTCCCTGGGACCTGTCTTCGGAGTAAAGGGCGGCGCCGCTGGAGGAGGATATTCCCAGGTTATTCCCATGGAAGACATAAATCTTCATTTTACAGGGGACCTGCACGCAATATCTGCGGCGACAAATCTTTTGGCAGCCATGGTTGACAACCACATCTACCAGGGCAACGAGCTCGGCATCGACCCCAGGCGTGTGGTGTGGAGAAGGGCTGTGGATATGAATGACAGGCAGCTTAGATTCATCGTGGACGGCCTGGGAGGCAAAGCCAACGGCATGCCCAGGGAAGACGGATTCGACATCACCGTGGCCTCGGAAGTCATGGCGGTTTTCTGCCTGGCGATGGATATTAAGGATTTGAAGGAGAGGCTGTCAAAAATAGTGGTGGCTTACAACAGGGACGGCGCTCCTGTAACAGCTGGCGATTTGAAGGCTCACGGCGCAATGGCCGCCCTGCTCAAGGACGCGCTGAAGCCCAATCTGGTGCAGACGCTTGAAGGCACACCGGCATTTGTGCACGGAGGTCCCTTTGCCAACATCGCTCACGGCTGCAATTCCGTTATTGCCACAAAAATGGCCATGCACCTGGCGGACTACGTGGTAACCGAAGCAGGATTCGGCGCGGACCTGGGAGCGGAAAAATTCATCGACATCAAGTGCAGGCATGCAGGGATAAAACCGGATGCGGTGACCATCGTAGCCAGCATAAGAGCCCTGAAATACAACGGAGGCGTTCCAAAAGCCGAGCTCGGCAAGGAAAATCTGGAAGCCCTTGAAAAAGGGCTGCCCAACCTGCTGAAACACGTTGAAAATATTACTCAGGTATTTCGACTGCCTGCAGTTGTCGCCATCAATAAATTCCCGCAGGATACGGCAGCCGAACTGGAACTGGTCAGAAAAAGATGCAGGGAGCTGGGAGTCAACGCGGTGCTGTCCGAAGTCTGGGCTAGGGGCGGCGAAGGCGGCATAGAGCTCGCGCAGGAACTGCTCAGGCTGATAGAAGGCAACCGCAGCGAGGCGGTAACGTTTGCCTATGATTTGGATATGCCGATAAAAGAAAAGATTAGGGCCATTGCCCAAAAGATTTACGGAGCTCGGGATGTTATATTTACAGACAAGGCTTCGAGAGAAATCAGCAACATGGAGAAATTCGGGTTTGGAAACCTCCCCGTATGCATGGCAAAAACGCAGTACTCCCTTACGGATGACCCGGCAAAACTCGGAAGGCCAACGGATTTCAACATAACCGTAAGGGATGTCACGGTATCGGCAGGAGCCGGATTTTTGGTAGCCCTGACCGGTGACATAATGAAGATGCCCGGTCTGCCCAAAGTTCCGGCGGCAGAAAAAATCGATGTGGACGAAAACGGCGTGATATCGGGGCTGTTCTAACATTCAAATCGGGACGAGATTGATAATATGGATGATAAGCGCATATATGCGGATGCCCACATACACATATCTTTGGATGGAGAAAACACGAAGAAGCTGCGCGCGGAACTAAAAGAAAAAAAGTATGATTCAATAAAAGAAATACTTCAACGCTACAAAGACAAAAACATATTTATGCTTCGCGACGGCGGGGATAATCTGGGAGCGTCGCTTGCGGCAAGGGAAATAGCCATAACCCTTGGGATCACATACAAGTCGCCTGGATGGGGGATTTGCAAAAAAGGAGGATATGGCAGCTTCATCGGCAAGCCTGTGGGAGATATTTCAGATTTTAAGGAAAGCTTCAAAGAACTTCTGAAAGTCCGGCCCGACCATTTAAAAATAGTACTGACCGGCCTGGTGGATTTTGAATCTTACGGTCGGGTCGGAGGAATATTTTTTACTTTTGATGAACTGTATTACATGATTCAAAGCGCAAAAGACAAGAATCTGCCGGTCATGGTGCACGCAAATTCGTCGGCAGCGGTAAAGATGGCGGTTGCGGCGGGAGCCGACACCGTGGAGCATGGGTATTTCATAGACGAAGAAGAGCTTCACATGATGGCGGAAAGGGGAACCGTATGGGTGCCCACACTTTCTCCGCTGGGCAATTTGATAAAAAACGGCGCCGGAAGATATATGAATCAGATTCCTACCATAAAAAAGATATATGAAGAACAGTGCGAAAAAATAAAAAGAGCGGCGGATATAGGTGTAAAAATCGCCGTTGGAAGCGATGCGGGCTCCTACGGCGTTCCCCACGTCTGCGGCTTTTTCGACGAAGTTATGCATCTGTGCGACGCTGCGGGGACGGTTCTCGAATTGTCGCATTTAGGGAATAAGAGAATAATGCCAACTATCAACAGTGAGGAGGATCGATCGCACTCATGAATATACTTTCACCTGCCGAAATAGCCTCCGTATGGATTGAGAACGGAAAAAAGAAGGCCAATCTATCGATAGAAAAAATGTTTCTGCTCGGGATATTCGCCGGCATATTCATAGGATTCGGAGCCAATGCCAGCATTGTGGTGACGCAAACCCTGGAAAACAATGTGGATGTGGGCCTATCCAAATTTTTCGGGGCTGCGGTATTCCCGGTGGGAATCATGCTGGTGGTGATGGCGGGCGCGGAGCTTTTTACGGGCAACAACCTGATGAGTCTGGCGCTTCTAGATGGGAAAATCAATACCGGAAGCATGCTGCTTAACTGGTTCATGGTATATCTGGGCAACTTTGTGGGTTCCGTGCTGCTGGCGTTCATGCTGGCTGCTTCCGGACTCTACGGATCAAAGTTTTTGGTGGCAAAAGCTGTGAACATCGCATCTGTCAAGACATCCCTCCCCTTCATGAAGGCATTTGTCAGCGGCATATTGTGCAACATGCTGGTGGTTCTGGCATGCTGGATGCAGGCGGGTTCAAAAGACATGACCGGAAAGATACTGGCCCTGTGGTTTCCCATCATGACCTTCGTACTTTCCGGCTTCGAACACAGCGTGGCAAACATGTTTTTCATCCCCCTGGGGATATTCCTGGGCGCCGATGTCACGTGGGGAAAGTTTTTTGCGAATAACCTTATCCCCGTGACTTTGGGCAATATAGTCGGCGGTGCGGTAATTGTGCCGCTTGTCTACTACTTGTGCTATGTGAGGCGCACCGGCCTGCCGAATAAAGAGTCTATAAATAAAGGTGCAAATGTGGAGTAATTGCTATTTTGCTTCTGCTTGAAGATGATGAAGGCGTTTTTTTAGCCGATGACTTGCGCGATAAACTTGCAGCATACAGATAAAGATCGGATGCAGGAAGTCAGATTAAATTGGATTTGCCGAAAAGGCAAATCCTTAAATTTTTTCTTGCTTCAGCTTCCGGCTTATGACTACTGCAGCTTAACCACATGGTGGATTTTTTTGCCCTTTCTTATTATCAGATTTTTATTGTCATCGAAATCATGCTCGAAAACCCTGAAGTCTATACTGTCCACGCGGCTGTCCTTAACATATACGCCGCCCTGCTGGACGAGTCGCCTGCCCTCGCTTTTTGAAGGTGCAAGGCCCGTTAGCATCAGAAGATCGAGTATGCCGATTCCGCTTCGGATTTCATTACGTGCTAAGACGGTGGTGGGAGCGGAGGCAATGTCCGAGCCGCTGGAGAACAAAGCCTTGGCGGCAGCTTCCGCCTTTTTCGCCTCGTCTTCTCCGTGAATCATTTTTGTAAGCTCGAACGCCAGGATCTCCTTTGCCCTATTGATTTCCGCCCCTTCCAGACGGCCCAGGCGCCTAACCTCCTCCATCGGCAAAAATGTGAGCAGGGAAAGGCATTTTAACACGTCCTTGTCGTCCACGTTCCTCCAGTATTGATAAAAATCATAGGAGGACGTCTTTTCCGGGTCCAGCCATATGGCACCGGCCTCGGTTTTGCCCATCTTTTTGCCTTCGCTTGTGGTGAGAAGGGTAAAGGTCAGGCCGTAGGCTTCGGCGCCTTCCACCTTCCTGATTAGTTCGACGCCGCCGATGATATTGGACCACTGGTCGTTGCCGCCCATCTGCAGCCTGCATCCGTATTTTCGGTAAAGCTGAAGAAAATCATACGACTGCATCAGCATATAATTGAATTCGAGAAAGGTCAGCCCCGTTTCCAGGCGCTGCCTGTAGCATTCGGCGGTCAGCATCCTGTTTACTGAAAAATGTCTGCCTATATCCCGCAAAAATGAAACGTAGTTCAATTCCAGCAGCCACTCGGCATTGTCTACCATCATGGCTTTGTCATTCGAAAAGTCAAGAAGCCTCTCGAATTGTTTTTTAAACTTTCGGGCATTTTTCTGAATCTGCTCCCTGCTCAGCATCATGCGCATCTCGGTCTTTCCCGAAGGGTCCCCCACCATGGCGGTACCGCCCCCTAAAAGTACAATTGGCACGTGGCCCGCCTTCTGCATATGGGTCATGGCAATCATCTGAAGAAGATGCCCTACATGCAGGCTGTCGGCTGTCGGGTCAAAGCCTATGTAAAAAACAACTTTTTCCCTTCCCAAAAGCTCTCTTATTTCTTCCTCGTGAGTGGCCTGTTCGATGAAGCCCCTCTCTTTCAAAATATCGTAAACATTATCCATTTTCGCGCCTCCTCTTGCATTTTACTTTGAATTTATATTTATCAACAGCATTTATTAATAGCAAAAATTTTTATGCCGTGCTAGAGTGCTGCAAGTTCGGTTCAAGACAGGCCGCGGCGCTGCCGGCGCGAACCTGCAGCATGCGGAAAACCGCTAGCTCCGGCAAAAATGTTGAATAATCGCTTTGCGAGCTCATGCCGAAGAAAAATGAAAGCCTCCCGTCTTTTAAGGACGAGGAGGCCCGTGGTACCACCTTAATTCGCATCGCTGGATGCCTTTTTGCCCTTTAACGGTGGCGGCCGCCGACTTGCGGCATACTCCTGAGTGTAATTCGCTCCCCCGGGTGCTGCACCCCTCTCACCAGCCGGGCTGCTCTCTTTTTTTGTAACCCCGGGCGGCTACTTTCTCATTCATCGCAGTACTTTTTTATATCATATCAAAATCTGTCCCATATGGCAAGAGGGATGCGAACTTCGATATTGCCCGGGAAATAGACAATATGAAGAAGCGTTGAAATATCTCGTCATTCGATGTCGATTTTGCGGCCCCGCGGTTTTGAGGGAGTTATCTTGGGAAGTATCAGCTGAAGCACGCCGTTGTTAAAGCTTGCCTTTATGGCATCGCCGTTGACATTCTCCGGCACGGGAATTGTCCTGGAAAAACTGCCCCGGCGACGCTCCCGGTGGATGTAGTTCTCTCCCTTTTCTTCGGTGCTTTCATCCTGCTGGGCCGAAATGGTGAGCATATTGTTTTCAAAGTGGATTTCAATGTTGTTTTTGTCATATCCCGGCAGGTCGGCTTCAACAATGTACTCGTTTTCGGTTTCCCTCATGTCCGTTTTGACCGGCTGAAAGTTGAAGAAGTTGTCGAAAAAGTCGTCGAATCCGAAGCCAAAGTCGAAAAACCCCGGGAGCAATCCTCCCCTGCGTCTCCATGGAACAAGATCTCTGCCGCGCATAAAATCTCCTCCTTTAACAGATATTACTATTTGTTACTATTATTATAACACTAAGGTCAGAGAAGGTCAATATTTTTAAATAAAAATTTTTATAAAAATTTTTTGCTTTGCAGGTTTTACGGTTAAAACATAGAATTAATATAACTACATAAATATATTTCGCTTTTTCCGAGCAAAAAATTCATGAAAAATTTTAAACTCCAAAAGAACTATTCGGCGGTTTTGGTATCTTGCCGGACATATCGGGCGGCGAAATTTCAAACACACGGGAGCGTTTTTATGGAAATAGGCGTGGATATCGTTGAAATAGACAGAATAAAGAAAGCCTGCAGCCGGAAGAGGTTTTTGGAGAGGTTTTTCACACCGGCGGAACTGGAGGGCATATTAAAAAGCAGCAGCGATGTTTTTTACCGGCGCCTGGCGGGGAAGTTCGCCGCCAAGGAAGCCGCGGCAAAAGCTCTGGGCACAGGTTTCAGATACTTCAGGTGGCATGAGATAGAAATATTGAACGATCCTCTGGGCAAGCCCTTTGCAGTGCTTTCAGGCAGGGCAAAAGAGCTTCTGGAATCCAGGGGGTTTTCGACCATCCTCATAACCATATCTCACGCGAAGGATTATGCAGTGGCCTTTGCGGCGGTTTCAGGAGGTGGCGGCGGTGAAAGTTGTTAGCCCTGACATTATGAGAAACATGGACAAAAGGGCCATTGAAGACATGGGAGTGCCGGGCGCGGTGCTCATGGAAAACGCCGGCAGGGAAGTGGCCCTTTCGGTTAGGCGGATATGCGATGGCAAGACGGATGGCAAATCGTTCTGTCAAGGCGCCAGGATAGCCATTTTCTGCGGGAAAGGCAACAACGGAGGGGACGGATTCGCGGCGGCCCGCCATCTGGCTGGCATGGGCTTTAGCCCGCAGGTGTTTCTTGCGGCTGATGCCGAAGAAATAAAAGGCGATGCCGCCACGAATTACCGGATAATAATGAACATGAATATCCCCGTACATCCGGTCAGGAATGAAAAGGATCTTGCGAGAGCCAGGCTTTTGTGCATGAAATCCGCGGCTATAGTGGATGCCTTGTTCGGGACCGGTTTGAAGGGCGAAGTGCAGGGGATAAGCAGACGGGTGATAGAGCTGATGAACGAGCTGGAAGCACCGGTGGTATCGGTGGATATCCCTTCCGGGATTTCCGGAGATACGGGGAAGGTCCTCGGCGCGGCGGTAAAGGCAGAGGAAACGGTGACAATGGCTCTGCCCAAAATGGGCCTCGTGCTGTACCCTGGAGCATATTACGCAGGAAGAATCACTGTGGCCGATATAGGCATGCCTTTTTCGATTATCCGGGATGCGGCAGCCGAAGCGGAAATCCTTGAAAAGGATGCAATTCGGAGATTCTTTGCGCCGTATCCTCCCGATGCGCACAAAGGCACCTTCGGCAGGGTTTTCATACTGGCGGGGTCCAGAGGCTTCACGGGAGCGGCAGCACTGGCAGGCGCGGCAGCGGTCAAAAGCGGCGCGGGGCTGGTTACGCTAGGAGTGCCGGAGAGCCTGAACGACATACTGGAAGTAAAGCTTACGGAGGCCATGACCCTTCCCCTGCCGGAAACGCCCGAAAGAAGCCTTTCCATCAGGGCTCTGGAAAAGGCTCTGGAATTTTCATCCCGATGCGACGCTGTGGCCCTGGGGCCGGGCCTGTCGCAGCAGGAGGAAACCGGGGAATTTGTAAGGCGATTTTTGCAGGAATGCCCCGTTCCCATGGTTATAGATGCGGACGGCCTCAATGCGCTGGCAAAAAAGCCCGCGGCATTCAAAACGCCTGCAGTAGTCACGCCTCACCCCGGCGAGATGGCGCGGCTTTTGGGCGTGACAGCCGATGAGGTGCAGCAGGACCGGCCCCGGGCCGCGCGCGAGGCAGCAGCGAGATTTGGCTGCACGGCCCTCCTAAAAGGAGCCCGGACCCTTATCGCATCTCCCGGAAGAGAGCTTTGGATAAACCCTACCGGCAACCCCGGCATGGCCACTGGAGGCAGCGGAGATGTGCTTTGCGGCATGATAGCGGCTTTTTTAGCAAGAGGAATGTCACCCGTCGAAGCAGCCGCAGCCGGGGCGTGCATACACGGCCTTGCCGGCGATATCGCCGCAGAAAGGAAAGGCCAGCTTTCAATGACAGCGGGGGATATAATAAGGTATTTGCCGGATGCTTTCAAGAGATTGTGGTAACTATTCAATATGATTATTTAAAGATGGTGAAAGTGGTTTCTAGCGGGCGGCTTCTTCAGCATCGGAAACATACCCGGCATGGTGGGATAGCTGTACTTTCGCAAGCCGGTCCGAAACGAGCCGATGCTAGGCAAGTTTGCCTCACAGGAAATTTGAAAGGAGCGTATCCCATGGATCTTGCGCACCTTCGGCCAACCAGAGCCGAAATAAACCTTGACAATCTGGAGCACAATCTGAATGAAATAAGAAGGGTTGCCCATCCCCGAGCCGGGATCTGCGCAGTGGTAAAAGCCGATGGATACGGGCACGGGGCTGTGGAAGTGGCCGAAACGGCCCTTTTCTGCGGAGCTTCATATCTTGCGGTGGCTTTGCTGGACGAAGCGCTCCAGCTCCGGCGGGCGGGCATAAAAGCTCCCATCCTTATTTTGGGTTTTACACCCGACGGGCAATTTGATAAAATAATAGAGCATGATATTACTCAGACCATATACAGCCTGGAATCAGCTCAAAAGCTTTCAAAGGAGGCCCGAGAACGGGGCAAAAAGGCGAAAGTCCACATCAAGCTGGATACCGGCATGAGCCGCATAGGATTCCAGGCAGATCGCTCTTCCATAGAAGATATAAAGAAACTGTTTTTTATGGACGGCCTTGAAGTGGAAGGCATGTTTACCCATTTTTCCAAAGCAGATGAGAAGGATAAATCTTTCACCAACGAACAGTTTGAAAAATACATGGCGGCGGCAGAGGAGCTGGAAAAGGCCGGGTGCAGAATTCCCATAAAACATGCGGCCAACAGCGCCGCCATCATGGAACTCCCCAATACCCACCTGGACATGGTGCGCCCGGGCATAATCCTCTACGGGCTCTACCCATCCGACGAAGTGGACAGAAGCAGGATAGACCTCAGACCCGTTATGGCGCTGAAGACCCGGGTTTCCCACGTAAAGGAACTGGAAGCAGGCAGAGCAATAAGCTATGGCGGCACTTTTGTAACAAAAAGAAAGAGCGTCATAGCCACGCTGCCCGTCGGATACGCCGACGGTTACTCGCGGCTTTTATCCTCGAAGGCGCATGTGATTGTGAAAGGCCGTCGGGCTCCGGTAGTTGGAAGGGTATGCATGGACCAGTGCATGGTGGACGTTACGGATATCGAAGGGGAAGTAAAGCCCGAAGAAGATGTCCTCCTTTTTGGGGGAACCGGCGAATCGACGGTGACGGCGGATGAAATAGCGGGAATAATGGGCACGATCAATTACGAAGTTGTCTGCGCCGTGGCGCGGCGTGTTCCCAGGGTGTACCTCAGAAATGGCAAAATTATAAAAATCAAAAATCTGCTGGCAGAACAGGTATAATTTTCTTGTTCGATTGACATAATTATATTGACTTATATATAATGAAATATATACTTGTGTGCGTTCTGAAATTCGTTAGGGGGTGCCGGTGTGGCCGACTTGAAGAAAATTATAGTAAGTCTGCCCAATAATTTGCTGGAAGAAGTGGACGGTATTGTGGCTCTTGAAAATAAAAACCGCAGCGAGTTTATTCGTGATGCCATGCGATTATATATAAGAGAGAGGGAAAAGATAAGGGTGAGGGAGCAATTGAAGACCGGCTACGTTCAGATGGCCGAACTAAACGTCAAATTGTCCGAAATGGGAATATACGAAGACTTGAAGGATTTTGTGCTATATGAAACAAGACTTTCGGAGTGTGAATAATGTGCTTGTAAGGCGAGGGGATGTGTACTATGCCGATTTAAACCCGGTGGTCGGCTCGGAGCAGGGTGGAATAAGACCGGTGCTTGTAGTTCAGAATGATGTGGGGAATAAGTACAGCCCCACTGTTATTATTGCTGCCATAACTTCCCAGATTGACAAAGCCAAACTGCCCACTCATGTCGAGCTTTCCCATGAGGATTTTGGCCTGGAAAAAGATTCCGTCATTCTGCTGGAGCAGTTGAGGACCATAGATAAAAGAAGGCTCAAGGAAAAAATAACATTTCTCGACCAGGATATCATGGTCAAAGTGGATGAAGCCCTGAAGATAAGCCTTGGCCTTGCGGAATTTTAATTGCGGGGAGGTGAAGCGATGGAACACCTGACAATCGTGGGTCTGCGCCTGGACCATAGGGTTGATACGGCGCCCAGGGTGCAGGAAGTGCTCACCAGGCACGGCGACAAGATAATGTGCAGGATGGGGCTGCCGGACCCGGCCAAAGAGGACGGGATAATAACCCTTTACATGAAGGCCTCTGCAGAAGAAGCCGAGGAATTTTCAAAAGAATTGACGGCCATAGGCGGTGTAAGCGTTTCCTATATGAGAATATAAAAACATGCAAAAACTTCGGGTAAAAACCGAAGTTTTTTTCATCTTATAGAAATGCAGAATGCCTTTATAAATTTTATAAAAAAAAAGAAGGATTACTTCAATTGATTTAGAATATATATTTATATATCCCATAATTTGAAAAACTTATGCAAAAATCTCGCCGCAGCTTTTTGCAAAAACATATGGAGGAATGATATGGAAGACAAATCACGCTTCTTTTCAGAATTGATTTATGCCCTTTCACTGATGATGGATTTGGATGAAAACAGAAAGCTGTTTCATGCGTGGCGGGTGGGCATACTGGCAGAGAAACTCGCACAAAAAATACTTCCCGAATATCGGGCCCAGATTTTTTATGCTGGGCTCCTGCATGACATAGGAGCCATTTCTCTGCCGGAGCATGTGGTCCACTACACCGACATCAAAGAACATTTTGCCAATCCCATACTTTTTTCCCATCCGGAAAAAAGCGCCCAGATAGTGAGGCAGATAAGCCCGCTCGTTATTGCAGCCGACATGATAATGGATCACCACGAGCAGTGGGATGGCAGCGGCTATCCCAGGGGGCTTGCCGGAAACAACATTAATCTGGGCGGGCAGATACTCAGGATATGCGATACCTTTGACATTCTTGCCCGGGTCAGGCCTCCCCTCAGCCTGGACGGCATGAAGACATCGCTTTCCGCGCGGCGGGGCGTCGAATACTCAGATTTAATATACGAATTGATGGTAACGACCCTTGAAGAAGGCGATTTTTTCAATGAAGTCATGGATGAGAAAAAAATCTCCGAAAAAGTCTTGAATATTACAAAAGAGCTGCCCCTGATTGATAATAATCCAAATCGGTCGCAAGCCGATGACATCATCAGGGTGTTCGCCAAGGTGATCGACGCCAAGCACAGCTATACCGCGGGACACTCGGAGCGCGTGGCAGAATATACATACATGCTGGCAAAAGCTCTTGGCCTTAAGGAAGAAGAAGCAAAGAGGCTTAAAGTGGCCGGGTACCTCCACGATGCGGGAAAGGTGGCTGTCCCAAAAAGCATACTGGACAAACCCGGCCGCCTCACGCTGGACGAATTCAAGCTCATGAAGAGGCATCCCGTTTATACTATGGAGATAATGAGCATGGTTACTTTGCTGAAGGATCTGGTGGTCATCGCCGGGGGACACCACGAGCGCTACGACGGAGCCGGGTACCCCGATGGCCTGTCAGGAGAAGCAATACCATTCGGCGCAAGAATTATGGCGGTAGCCGATGCTTACGACGCCATGACTTCTGTCAGGCCATACCAGAGTCAGAGGAGTTTTGCCGAGGCCAAAGAAGTAATAGAAAAAAATTCAGGCAGCCAGTTCGACCCCAAAGTGGCGAAAGCAGCGGCAAAGGCGCTGCCGTAATTAATCACGCAGCGGGAAAGGGGATAAAAAATCTTGCAGCCTTTAATCGGCATTACTGTTTCTTTTGACAGTGAAAAAAACAAAGCCTGCCTGAGCGGCAGTTATTTCGGGGCTGTGGAACGGGCGGGGGGGATACCCGTGCCGATTCTGCCTCTTGGCGACAGCGGCCGTCTTCGCGCGCTTTTGGAGCGCATGAACGGCATCATCTTTTCCGGGGGTCCAGATGTGGACCCATCTTATTTTCACGAAGAACCCCACATCAAGCTGGGCAAAATAAGCCCGGAAAGGGACGAAGCCGAGATATTTCTCGCAAGGGAGTGCCTGCGGCTGGGAAAACCCGCGATGGGCATCTGCAGGGGAATACAGCTTCTGAATATAGCGCTGGGAGGCAGCATATACCAGGATATTCCGTCACAGATAAAAAAGCCGCTGAAACACTGGCAGGATGCTCCCGGCTGGCATGCCAGCCATGAGGTGGAGATAATATGCGAAGACTCCCGCCTGTTCAAAATATTCGAGAAGAGCCGAGTCCGGGTCAACAGCTTCCATCATCAATCCGTGAAGGACATCGCTCCCGATTTTGCAGTGGTGGCGGTGGCAAGAGATGGGGTTATTGAAGCCGTCGAGGCGAAAGACAGGAATGTTTTCTGCATAGGAGTCCAGTGGCATCCCGAGGAAATGTGGCAGAAGGATGCCCTGCAGTTCGGGCTTTTCCGGCATTTCGTAGAAGCTGCCTCGTGCGGCGTGGAGCATTAAGGCCTTGTCGGCATGCTGCATTATTTCCCGGAATTTGCGCTGCACTTACAAAAAAAGCATGGCGCATCTTCAATTTATGATGGCAGAAATACCGCATTCAGCGTTTCTTGCGAGGATCACCCTGCCGCAAGACGATTGAACATATCTGGAAAATTAGAAAAATATAGAAGGAGGTCATATCCTTGAAAATCTTTATTTCAGCCGATATGGAAGGCATTTCGGGCGTGGTTTCGATGGAGCAGATAGAGCCAGGCGCCAGAGACTATGAAAGGGCTAGGCGAATGATGACGAGAGAGGTCAATGCCGTGGTGGATGCCGCCCTGGAATGCGGCGCTTCGGAGATAGTTGTCAACGATTCACACGATAATATGGACAATATCCTGATTGAGGAACTTAACCGAAGGGCCGTGCTCATCAGCGGAAGCCCCAAACCGTTGAGCATGATGCAGGGCATAGATGAGAGCTTTGACGCCGCATTTTTCGTGGGCTACCATGCCAGAGCGGGTACAGCTTGTGCGGTGATTGACCATACATATGCCTTCAGGGTGCTGAGCGCGAAGATCAACGGCAAACCCATGAGCGAAGCCGGTCTAAACGGAAGACTCGCGGGATGGTTCGGCGTGCCTGTGGCTTTTATATCCGGAGATCAGAACGCCGTTGCCTGTGCAAAGGAGGAACTTAACAACCCGGTGGGAGTGGAGGTAAAATCGGCCGTGGGGCGCAATGCGGCAGTCATTTATCCATTCGACGTGGTGAAAGAAAGGCTCAGGGCGGGAGTGGCCGAAGCGGTGAAGAATCTTAAATCCTTCAAGCCCACCGTGGAAAAGGGCCCTGTAGAACTGGAAGTCAGTTTTTCGATTTCCGGCATGGCGGACATGGCCCTTCTGATACCTGGGACATCCAGAAAAGATGGGCGAACGGTGGTGCACACCGCCAGAGACTATATGGACGCCTTCAAGGTGTTCAGGGTCATGCTAGCGCTGTCATCCGGCATAAGATAGAAAAATACATGTGCGAGGAGAGATTTCATATGTTGGCTATTCTTGGCGGTAAAGTATATACAATGTCCGGAAGCGTTCTGGAGAAAGGCACCGTCATAATCGACGGCGGCAAAATATCGGATGTGGGAGAAAACCTCAAGCCCCCCAAAGGCGCCGAGATCATCGATGCCTCGGGAAAATTCGTATTTCCGGGATTCATAGACGCCCACAGCCATGTCGGAATATTTGAAGAAGCGGTGGGGGAAACGGGGGAGGACGGCAATGAGTGGACCGACCCTGTGACACCGCAGCTTCGAGCCATCGATGCGGTAAATCCCGCGGACAAAGCCTTCGAAGACGCGGTCAGGGGAGGCATCACCTGTGCGTTCACCGGCCCCGGCAGCGCCAACGTCATAGGGGGCCAGTCCATTGCCCTCAAAACCTGCGGCAAGGTTATAGATAAGATGGCGGTAAGAGCTCCCGCCGGCCTAAAAGTGGCCTTTGGAGAAAACCCAAAGAGGGTCTACGGACAGCAGAAAAAAATGCCTTCCACCAGGATGGCAACCGCCGCCCTCTTGAGGGAAACGCTGGTGAAGGCGCAAAACTACAGGAAAAAAATACAAAAGGATGCAAAAGATCCCGACAAAGTCGTGGAACGGGATCTCAAAATGGAAATCCTGTGCGATGTTCTGGACAGAAAAATTCCGCTCAGGGCCCACGCTCACCGGGCCGATGACATACTTACAGCCATACGCATTGCCCGGGAGTTTGACGTGGACATAGTAATAGAGCATTGCACCGAAGGCCACCTCATTGCTGACGAGCTGGCAGAAGCGAAGATTCCGGCGGTGGTGGGGCCTTCGCTGACATCCCGCTCCAAGGTGGAGCTCAAGGATTTGAGCTTCAACACCCCCGGCATCCTGGCGAGAAAGGGAGTAAAAGTGGCAATAATGACCGACCATCCGGTAATACCCATCCAGTACCTGCCGGTTTGCGCCGCACTGGCGGTGAAAGAGGGCATGAAGGAAGAAGATGCGCTCAGGGCCATTACCATCAACGCCGCGGAAATAATAGGCATTGCCGACAGAGTGGGAAGCCTTGAGAAGGGCAAGGATGCGGATGTGGTAATCTGGGATGGCCATCCGCTGGATATAAAGTCCAGGCCATCCATAGTGATAATCGACGGTCAAGTGGCATATAGCGCTGAAAAATGATTGCGGTATTTTTATCAGCATGCCGCCTATCGACCCCAAAATATTTTTTCATAATCTATTGGCACGCATTAATAGCATTGAAAAGCAGGCAGTGAATGAAACTCCTTTGGTTTCTCTCAATTGCTTCAATCAACCTTAAAAGAGCATCTGGGCATCCAATAATGGCCGCGATGGCCTCTTTTATGGTTTCAAAAATCAGTGCAGAAATTATTGAAAAAAGGTATTGAAAGTCTGGCCAAAACGTGCTAATATAATATTCGATATCATGATATCGAATTGAATAAAATATTTTTTAAAACCTTCAGGGCAGGGTGCAATTCCCGACCGGCGGTAAGCCAAAAAGGCGAGCCCGCGAACTCCCCAGGGAGCCGATCCGGTATAAGCCGGAGCCGACAGTAAAGTCTGGATGAAAGAAGGTGTATTATTATTGCGCTTGTTGCCCTGGAGTTTTCCAGGGTTTTATTTTTGCGAAAGCGAGTCAGTTGAGTCGAGGAACCGTTCCCTGACTCACTAAAATCCAAATCTGCAAGGAGGATACTTATGACGGCAGTCAATCAAAAAACCTTTAAAAGCGAAATCTATCAGACCAGAAACATGACAAAGATAGCAGTTCTTGGAGTACTGGCTTTTATAATCATGTTTGCTGAATTTCCTCTGCCCATGTTTGCCGCCTTTTTGAAGATAGACTTCAGCGATGTCCCCGCCTTGCTGGCAGGATTTTCAATGGGGCCCTGGGCGGGCATCATGGTGGAAGTTGTCAAAAACTTCCTGCATCTCTTCAAAAGCCAGACGGCTTTCATCGGAGAGGCGGCCAATCTTTTGACCGGTATACTGCTTGTGGCGCCGGCATCTATGATATATTCGGCGCATAAGAGCAAGAAGACCGCAATAATCGGCCTTCTGGCCGGGACCGTCATAATGGCCGCGGGCATGTCCATAGCAAATTACTTCTGCATTGTGCCGCTTTACCAGAAAATCCTGAACATACCTACCCAGGCGGTTATTGCAATGGGCAGCCAGGCCAATGCAAGGATTATTGACTTAAAGACCCTCGTGGTTTACGGCATTTTGCCGTTCAACATTATCAAGGGGATACTTCTCACCATTGCAACAGCCCTGATTTATAAAAGGCTTTCACCCCTGCTGCATAGATAACAGGTGAGAAAACGTTTCTTTCGGCGCTCCGGCGCTTTTTTTTTGTGCTTAGGGATCACTTTTAAACTTGCCTTGTAATTTGACTCGCGATGTAATACAATAATTTATATAAAAAAGAAAATTGATTTAAGGGATGCATATGGAAAGAATTTTCGAAACTGGAAGCATTGATGAAACGCGGAGACTGGGGGAAGCTTTGGGCAGACTGCTGAAAGCGGGAGATTTTCTCGCTTTGACCGGTGATTTGGGGGCTGGGAAGACGGCATTTGCCGGTGGAATTGCCCGGGGGCTGGGCATTGCCGAAGACATAACCAGCCCCACATTTACCATAATAAACCAGTACGAGGCAGCCATACCCATGGCACATATGGACGCTTACCGACTCGGGGATGCCGAGGAACTGGAGAAAATAGGATATTACGATTACCTGGAGGGCTTTGTCGTCGTGCTGGAATGGGCAGACCGGATGGAGTGCCTGGTCCCGGAAGATGCTCTGAGAATAGATTTTAAGGTGCTGGATGAAAACCGGCGCCGCATAACGATGCATGCTCAGAACCCGCGCTTTGGCAGAATAATTCGGGAGATGAAAGTTTGATGTATATTTTGGGAATAGACACTTCTTCCATGGTGGCGACGGCGGCGGTCATGAGCCCGGATAAGCTGCTTTGCGAGTACGTTGTAAACAACAAAAAAAATCATTCTGAAAAGATGATGCAGGTGGTGGACAGGGTGCTGCAGGATTCCGGCATAGCACCGGAAGAACTGGATGCCGTGGCGGTGGCAATAGGCCCGGGCTCTTTCACCGGCATCCGCATAGGCATGGCCTGCGCGGAGGGCATGGCCCATGCTCTGGGAAAACCAATGCTTGGAATCAATACACTGGACGGCCTGGCGTATAATCTGATGTGGGAATGCGGCATCATATGCCCCGTTATGGATGCACAGAGGGGGGAAGTTTACACCTGCCTTTACCGCTGGGAGGATGGCCGGTTGAACAAACTCGCACCATACGAAGTCGTAAAAGCTCGGGACCTTCTGGAAAGGCTGTCATCCGCAAAGGAGCGGACCATTGTCCTGGGCGATGGGGTGCCGGTTCTGGGCCGGGCATTGGATGATGAAAGAGGGCAAAAAATATGGGGAGAGCAAAGCCTTATCAAAGCCGCACCGCCCGCCCTTGCAATGCCCAGGGCATCTTCCATAGCGGCGGCAGCCCTGGACGAATATGCCGGGGGCAGATTTGACACATGCTATACCATAAAACCCTTTTATATCAGAAGGTCTCATGCGGAGGAAAAATGGGAGGAGCAACATGGAAGAGCGCGCACCGGAAGATGTAACAATTGAGATAATGAAAATGAAGGATCTTGACGATGTGCTGGAGATAGAGCACAGATGCTTTACAAACCCGTGGTCGCGCTATGCTTTTGCCTGCGAGCTTCGAGACAACGATTTCTCACGCTATATTGTGGCAAAAGTCGGAGGCAAAATCGTGGGATACGGCGGCATGTGGATGGTACTGAACGAAGCCCATGTGACCAACGTGGGAGTCCTGCCCGAATACAGGGGCGAGGGCATCGGGGAGCTCATTATGAGAAGCCTCATCGCTATAGCGAGACAGAACGGCGCCGAAAAGATGACCCTCGAAGTTAGAAAAAGCAACTATGTGGCCCAGAATCTGTACTCAAAACTTGGCTTTGAACCCTGCGGCATCCGTCGGGGGTACTACATCGACAACAGGGAGGATGCCGTCATCATGTGGCTGGATTTATGATTTATCCACATATCCACAGACTTATCCACAGGAAAACCTTAAAAAGCATACCGCATTCGCCGGTTGTCCACAATATCCCCAGATTAAAAATCCACATATCCACATGGTTAGAATAAGCTTAAAGTCGCATGGGCGTTTAATTCCATACTCGAATTTTCCCCGCCTTTATGCCTATAATAACCCGCGCATGCTATCATGGCCGCATTGTCAGTGCAGAAAACCGCAGGAGGAAAATGGACGGCAAAATCGCTGCCCGCTCGCGCCGAAAGTTCATGCCGGAGTTTGCTGTTGGCCGCCACCCCGCCGGCGAGGGCAATGGTGCGCGCGTTCTTTTTGCGCGCGGCCGCCAGAGTTTTATCCGCCAGGGCATCCACCACGGCCTTCTGAAAGCTGGCCGCCACGTCTTCCGCCACTACGGGCAGATTCTTCAGGCGCATCCGGTTTAAGTAATTGAGCACGGCGGATTTTATGCCGCTGAAACTGAAACTGAAATCCTCTCCCCTTACATGCGCCACCGGAAAGGGAATCGCGTTTTCATCGCCGCTTCTGGCGGCCCTGTCGATTAGTGGTCCTCCGGGATAGCCCAGCCCCAGAGCCCGTGCAGTTTTGTCGAAAGCTTCACCGGCTGCGTCATCCACCGTCCGCCCCATCACCTCATATTTTCCGTAGTCCCCCACATGCACTATATGGGAATGCCCTCCCGATACCACCAGGCATAGAAACGGAGGCTCCAGACTGCTTTCCAGGAAATTGGCGAAAATATGCCCTTCTATATGATTCACCCCGATGAGCGGCTTTTTCAGGACGTATGAGACACCCTTGGCGTAGGAAACTCCCACCAGCAGAGCCCCCACAAGACCAGGCCCGCAGGTAACCGCCACCAAATCGATATCGGAAAAATCCGCGCCCGCATCATCCAGAGCCTTCTGCGTCACATGGCATATGGCCTCTAGATGCTGGCGGGATGCTATCTCTGGCACCACACCGCCGAATTTTTCATGCCACTTTATCTGAGAAAAAATAACATTGGAAAGCACGCGGCGACCGTTTAAAACCACGGCAGCCGATGTCTCGTCGCACGATGTTTCTATGCCCAGCGTCAAAAAATCTTCAGCCAATCCTATTCCGCTCCTTATTTTAGTTTAAATTTTGAGTCAGGGGACGGTTCCTTGACTCATGACTCACCTGACCCACTATCAAAGATTCTCGTAAAGTTCTTCCAGTTCTTCGGTGGCGGCCCTGTAGCGGGCGTTCACTTCCTTAGCCCTTTCGGGATTTCCGTAAACTTCCGGCATGCACAGCAGGCGCTCCAGTTCCCCGATTTCCTCCTCCAGCGCTATAATCTTCCGCTCGAGCTCTTTCAGCCTCTGCTCCCTTCGCCTTTTTTCCTCCCTCTGCTGACGTTCCTCGCGCATCGCCTTGCGTTGCCGGGTCTTGTTCTCTAGAGGCTGCTCCTTTCGAGGCTTCTCAATTTTTTTCTCCAGGTAATAGTCAAAACCCCCGTTAAAATCCCGGATGCCCTGAGGGGTAAACTCCCAGATGCGGTTTGCAATTTTCGACAGAAAAAACCTGTCATGGGAAACGGCGATAATGGTGCCGCCATATTCCAGCAAAGCCTGTTCGAGTTTTTCTTTGGATATTATGTCCAGATGATTTGTTGGCTCATCCAGCAGGAGCAGATTGGCTCCCTGCAAAATGGCTTTTGCAAGCGCCACTCTGCTCCTTTCTCCTCCGCTCAATGCACTCAAGGGTTTTTCCGCATCCTCGCCGGAAAACATCATGCTTCCGAGGAAAGAGCGAACCTGGGTTATGGAAAGCCCGGGCGCAGAGTTCCATACCTCCGAAATCACGGTGCAATCCGGCGAAAGGTTTTCCTGTTCCTGGGCAAAATACGCCGTCTGAACCTTATGTCCCAAATATATCTCGCCGCCGTCGGGCAAAAGCTCTCCTGCCAGAATCTTAAGAAGCGTGGATTTGCCGATGCCGTTGGGCCCAACGACTCCGATGCGGTCCCCTCGAAAAACCTTGAGGTCTACGGAACGGAGAATAATCTTTTCTCCATATGCAAAATCCAGGTTGCTGGCTCTGAGCACCTCGCGGCCGCTTGCCTGCTCCATTTCAAACTTCAGTCTTAAAGAATGCTTCTTGTCCGCGTCACCGTCGGATTTGGGCAGGAGCTCCTCCAGCATCCGGCGGCGGGTTGCTGCCTGGACGTAATTTCTGTGAGATATGAAATTCTGAATGCTTTTCTTCAGGCGCTCGGCCTCCTTCTGCCTGAGGATTTGGCGCATCTGCTCGAGAGCCAGATTTTCGTTCTTTTTCTTTATGTAATCCGAATAGTTTCCGGAATATATAGTCAGGCGATGATTTTCCAATTCAAAGATTCTGGATGCGATGCGGTCCAGAAAATATCTGTCGTGGGATGCCACCAGCATGGCGCCGGGATAATCCTTCAAAAATACCTCCAGCCACTCGAGGGCATCCATATCGAGATAATTGGTGGGTTCGTCCAAAAGCAAGAGTTCGGGAGATTGCAGCAGCATGCGCGCCAGAGCCAGCCGGGTCTTCTGCCCGCCGCTTAAAGCGGAAATCGGAGTGCGAGGGTCCTCAAAACCCATTCCGTTCATCACTCCACGGATGCGGCTGCGGATTTCATAGCCTCCGCTTTCGGCAAATTCCTCCGAAAGGGCGGAATACCTCTGCATCAGACGGGAAAGCGCCTCCTCGTCACCGTAAACATCCGGCAGGGACATCTGCTCTTCAAGTTCCCTAATCCGCCTTTCCATCTCCCATTGCCTCACAAATACGGACTCGAGAGCATCGCCCACGGTTTCAAAGCCTTCAGCCATTATATCCTGGGCCATATAGCCCACGGCAACATCCCGGCCGATTGAAATATATCCAGAATCGTAAGGCATCCTGCCTGACAGAATTTTTAGCAGAGTGGTCTTGCCCGCACCGTTTAACCCGACAAGACCTATCTTTTCTTTTTCTTCTATTAAAAAACTCACATTCTGAAGCACGATTTCTGCTCCAAAGCTTTTTGAAAGATTCGATACGGATAGTATGGCCATTTTTAAAATCACCCGTTCAGGAATGCTACAATATATGTTAACACAGGAGGTATCACAAAACAAGATTTTATCGGCTTTTAAAAAATTTAATTAAAATTTTTAAGTTAAACAGGATTTTGGAATAAAATATCGAAATATATATATTAAAGTGGGTTACCCAGTAGCCCGGATTTTGGAGGCAGAAATGGATTTTCAGAAGGTAAAAAACGTCAGGCTTTACGAGTCCATTATAGAGCAAATCAAAACCATGGTAGACAAAGGTGAAATGCAGCCCGGCGACAAATTTCCATCGGAAAGGGAACTCATGGAAAAGCTCGGGGTCAGCAGGGCCGTCCTCAGGGAAGCCTTTCGGGTGCTGGAATCCCGCGGCCTTGTAGAAAGCAAGCCGGGCGGCGGGCGCTACCTTCGCAGAGTCGAAGGGTTCCAGCTTCAGCAAAGCACATCCATGGACCTGGAGAGGTTCGCCCTGGTGGATGTGGTAGAAGCCAGAGAAATTGTGGAGGTAAAGGTGGCCAGACTGGCGGCGGAGAGGGCTACGGATCAGGAACTGGAAAACCTACTGGCATTCGATGAGGAGTTCCACGGGAACAGGTCGAACCTTGCCGATTATAGGGAAAAGGACAGGGATCTCGCATTTCATATGGCTCTGGCAGAGATGGCCCATAACTTCATGCTCAGGGAAATGGTGAGCTTTATGCTAGCCCTCACCAGGGACCTGCGGGAAAAAGCCATCCTCGATTACGACGATTGGATTATGCTTTGCGAACAGCACAGCGACATAGTGCGGGCCATCGTGGAAAGAAACGCCGATGATGCTGCGCAAAAGATGTCGCTGCACCTCGAAAAGTTGCGCCGGGATATCCTGAAGGGGAAAATACAGTGAAAATATTTGCCAAATGCATCAAACCAAAATAAACATTTTAGCAAGGGAGGGATGCAAGCTGCTTGCGGTATAATCAGCAGAACCTAAAGGAAGGAAGTGGTATGTTTCCAAATATCTCACTATTTTATATTTCTTGAAATTTACAAAGGAGGGACAATAATGCGAATAGTAAATCACCCCATCCTCTCGTTTGAAAGAGGGCGGGAAGTCGAATTTACTTTCGACGGCAAGAAAATGAAAGGGTATGAGGGAGAACCCATAGCCGCAGCCCTCCACGACAACGGCGTGAGGGTTTTGAGCTACAGCAAGCATTTGCACAGGCCGAGGGGCTTCTACTGTGCCATAGGGAACTGCTCATCCTGCCTTATGACCGTGAACGGAGAGCCCAACGTCAGGGTCTGCACCGAGAAACTCCGCGAAGGCATGGTTGTGGAGACGCAAAAGGGAAGAGGTGATATCAAATGAAGAAGACCGAAATAGCCGTAATAGGAGGAGGCCCCGCGGGTCTCATGGCCGCTCTGGCGGCTGCCGAAATGGGTGCCAGGGTTACGATTATGGACAGAAATTCCCGGCTGGGCGGGCAACTGGTAAAGCAGACCCACATGTTCTTCGGCTCCGAGAAGGAATATGCTTCGGTAAGGGGCATCGACATAGGAAAGGTGCTTTCCGCCGAAGTGCTAAAAAATCCCAGAATAGAAACAATGCTGGATTCCACCGTCATAGGCTATTACCCTGACGACGGAGTCCTGGGCGTGGAAGTTGAGGAAAAGACCTTCGTGAAAATAAAGCCGGAAAAGGTCATAGTGGCGACAGGGGCTTCTGAAAAATTCCTGCCCTTTGAAAACAATGATCTGCCGGGCATATACGGTGCCGGAGCGGTGCAGACCCTTATGAACGAACACGGCGTGGTGCCCGGCGAAAATGTGCTCATGGTGGGAGCCGGAAACATCGGCCTCATAGTCAGCTACCAGCTCATGCAGGCAGGAGTCAATGTCAAAGCCATAATAGATGCCGCGCCATCCATCGGCGGATACTGGGTACATGCCTCCAAAGTTGCCCGGCTTGGAGTGCCCATCATGACTTCATACACCGTAAAGGCAGCATACCCCAACGAACTCACTGGAGCCCTGGAAAGGGCGGTCATCTGGCAGGTGGATGATAAATGGCAGCCCATACCCGGTACGGAGAAGGTGCTGAAAGTCGATGTAATATGCATTTCCGTCGGCCTTTCCCCGCTTGCAGAAATACTCTGGCAGGCAGGCTGCAGGATGAAATATGTTCCGCAATTGGGCGGACATGTGGCCCTGCGCGATGAGAACATGGAGACCACCGTGCCCGGCGTTTATGTGGCCGGTGATGTGGCAGGCGTGGAAGAGGCCAGCAGCGCCATGATAGAGGGAAGGCTGGCAGGGCTCAATGCCGCCAAGAGCCTGGGATATGACAACGGCAAATATGATGAGAAACGGCGAGAAGCGATGGAGCAGCTGCAAAATCTTCGTTCGGGTCCTGTAGGGGAAAAAATCAGGCAGGGCCTGGCCCAGTTAGCATTATGAGGAGGCGATTGCAATGCTGAAAACCAGCGGAATACCCACAGCCGAAGATTTGGCCGTCAGAATACCGCCGGAAGAAAGGCGAAAAAAAGGCCCGGTGGTGATGATAGAGTGCTTCCAGAAGATACCCTGCAACCCGTGTTTCACGGCATGCAAGCATGGAGCCATTCAAAAATTTGAGGATATAAACGACCTTCCGGAGGTGAATTTCGACAATTGCAACGGATGCGGCCTTTGCATCAGCAAATGCCCGGGGCTTGCAATATTTGTCATAGATGAGACATATTCCGAAAACGAAGCCGCCGTTTCGCTTCCATTCGAGTTCTTGCCACTTCCCCGGGAGGGGGAAGAAGTGGATTTATTGGATAGAAGCGGGAAAATAGTCGGCAGAGGCAAAGTTTTAAAAGTGAGAAATGGGAAATATGAAGACAGGACTCCGGTAATCACCGTTGCAGTTCCCAGAGAACTTTCAATGGTAGTGAGAAACATTAAGTTAGGGGGCGATGTGAGATGACGAAAAGCAAGACCATCATATGCCGCTGTGAAGACGTAACCCTGGAAGAAATCGAAGCCGTCATTGAAAAGGGCTACACCTCCATGGATGAAATAAAGCGCATCACCCGGTGCGGCATGGGGCAGTGCCAAGGCCGTACATGCAGGACTCTGCTTCTTGCAGAGCTGGCCAGAGCAACCAAGACTCATCCGAACGACATAAAAGTTACCACATACCGGCCCCCGGTCAAAAATGTGAAAATGTCGGTGATACTGGGAGGGATGGAAGATGAAGAAAACAGCTGAGGTGGTTATCATCGGCGGAGGGATTTCCGGCCTGTCGATTGCATACAATCTGGCATCCAGGGGCATGAGGGATGTTGTCGTTCTGGAAAAAAGCTATCTGTTCAGCGGCTCCACCGGTCGCTGCGGTGCGGGCGTAAGGCAGCAGTGGGGCACAGAGATGAACTGCGCCCTTGGCAAAGCCACATGCGAAATATTCGAGAACCTCAATGAAATTCTGGACTTTGAAGACGACATCGAATTCAAGCAGGGCGGATACCTGATGATGGCCATAACCGAAAAGGAAGTGGAGCAGTTCAAGAAAAACATCGAACTTCAGCACAGCATGGGTATACCTTCCATTATGCTGACTCCGCGGGAAGCGCTTGATATCGTCCCCGAACTAAACATCGAAGGAATTTTGGCATGCACCTTCTGCCACAAAGACGGTCACGCCAATCCGTTCAAGACCATGCAGGCCTATGCCGAAGCCGCCAGGAGGCATGGAGCTGAGATATACACCTATACAGAGGTCACGGGCATAGACGTGGAAGAAAATCGCATTAAAGGCGTTCACACTAACAATGGATACATTTCAACAGAAAAAATAGTCATAGCTGCCGGAGCATGGTCGAGGCAAGTGGGAATGCTCGCGGGCTGCGAGGTGCCGGTGAGGCCCGAGCGCCATCAGATTCTGGTGACGGAGCCCGTAAATCCCATACTGGGGCCCATGCTAATGTCGTTTGCGGGAAACATTTACCTTCAGCAGGAGCCCGGAGGGGAATTTATAATGGGCTTCGGTCCGGCAGAGCATGAGACATTCAACATTTCATCCACTTGGGATTTTGTGGAGACCATGTGCAAAAAAGCCACCCGCTACCTGCCCTACATGAAAAACGTCCGCATCGTACGCCAGTGGGCGGGCCTATACGAGATGTCTCCGGACGCCCAGCCCATTCTCGGAAAGGCCGAAGAAGTGGAAGGAGTATACCTTGCCACCGGATTTTCCGGCCACGGCTTCATGTTTGGCCCCATTACAGGCCAGCTGATGGCGGAATACATCCTGGGCTTCCCAACCACACTTCCCATCGACAAGCTGGACGTAGGAAGATTCAAGAGAGGAGAACTCATATTTGAACCATCAGTCGTCTAGGTGCCAGGCACTAACTTAATCGCTTATTCAATATTTTGATAATTACGCCGGGGATGATCCCGGCTTTTTTTGAGTCAGGGGATGAGTCAGTGCAGGGAGACAGTGAGTCAAGGAACCGTCCCCCGACTCATCCCGAACCCCCCGGATAACAAAAAGAGCCCGCAGTGACCTGTGCTGCAGCTGCTATGAATCCCTGCATAGCCCACTGCAACCTTTCGGCTGCAATAGACCATTACGGAACCCACAGCAACCTGTGCTCGACCATCGAGAATCCCTTAGAAACCTGCGGCAACCTCCCGGCTGCCACAGATCCCCAATCAATACAATATAAGTATTATAAAAATACTCAATATTGTAAAAATCTGCGGAACCCACGATGATCTTAGCTCGAATGCCATGCATCCCTTTTGACCCCGTGACAGCAGTTGGGCTGCCACGAAGCCTTACAGGACGCATAACACTCTGCCCTCCGGCCTGTACCGAGCCTTTCGACCCGGCACAGACCTTTGGCCGACCATCGGAAAACCCGGGAGGATCTTCCGACGGTCTTGGCTCGGCCACTGCGAACCCTCGATATTATATTGCCCCGCCTCAAAATAAAATATACATGCCTTTTTTCAAATGCGGGGATCATGTCACGGGGACGGTTCTCTTGACATTGTCGATGATTGTCATCGACAATGTCAAGAGAACCGTCCCCGTGACACCCGTGACATTTTATCGAAATAATTTAAATTTCATTTGATGGTGATATAATAGAAGATGAATGTGGCGTCGCAACGAAAAAAATGAGGTGCCTGCCGAACAAAAAGCTGCGGCGGCATAACCATGCGTCATTTTACGTTTTTTCACAATATATAATATATAATCGGAGGTGTATACTTATGGCCAAGTGGAACGATAAAATCAAGGAATATATAGCATTTGACCCGTTAAAATTTCCAGAATTTCGCAAAAGGGCCATCGGCACGGGAAGCGTAGGCGGAAAAGCAAAGGGGCTCTTGTATTCCAGCATGATTCTAAAACAAAAAAATGACGATATATTAAAAAACGTAATCATTCCCGAGAGCTTTTTCATAGCGTCCAGCCTGTATGACGACTATCTGGTCCAGAATGAAATTGATTATATATTAGAAGAATCGCCGAACGACATCGACAGAATCCAGCAGGCCATACTGGCCGGTGATTTTTCGAAAGATGCAAAGGAACTGTTCAAAAACATTCTCGTAGAGATGACGTGCCCGCTGGCCGTGAGATCGTCCTCCATGCTTGAGGATAGTGTGCGGTTTTCCTTTGCTGGAAAATATTTCACCACCTTCATTCCCAACACGGGTACGATGGAAGAAAGGTTATCACAGCTCATACGGGCAATAAAGCAGATTTATGCCAGCACATACGGCAAAAATGCCGTGGTCTACAGGAGGAAGCACGCCCTTTCGGAAGAAAGGATGGCGGTTATAATCCAGGAACTTTTTGGAAAAAGGCGGGGCGCCGGATTTTATCCAGAAGTGGCGGGAGTGGGGTTTTCGCAAAATTACCGCCGCTTTACCGAAAGGATAAGAAAAGAAGATGGAGTGGTGCGGGTTGTATTTGGTCTCGGCACAAAAAGCACATCGCGAGGATATGCCAGGACTTTTTCCCTGACAAACCTGAACCTGCGCCCCGAAGGCAATAATGCCCAGGAAATAGCAAAATATTCTCAGGAAACTTTTGACATGCTGAATATGGAAACTGGCCTGCTTGAGTCCCATAACATTAATGAAAGGCTAGATATGGCAAAATACCACAGCGATTTTTATCGTCTGGCGTCAATATATTCATCGGAAGAAAACATGATTGGCGACCTTACGCCCGTGTTTGCCGCGCCCCGGACGGGAGAAAAAATAATTTTCACTTTCGACAGATTTCCGTCTTACAGGCCGCGGTTTTTCGAGCTCATGAAGTATCTGTTTGAAGTGCTGGAAGACGCCATGGGAATAGCGGTGGATGTGGAATGGGCATACGAGCCTGAAGATCCGGTCTTCGCCCTTCTCCAGGTGCGCCCCCTTTCCAGCTGGGAAGAGTACAGAAAAATAAAAATACCCGATGACATCAAACCCGAGGACATCCTACTGTCCGGAGACCATATGCTCACCAACGGCGTGCTGCGGGGGATAAAGTATCTGGTATATGTAGATTATGACGAATTTTATAAAAGCCCCGACAAACACGCTATCGCCCGGGAAGTGGGCAAGGTGAACGACGTGCTTGCCGGAGAAAAATACATACTGGTGGGCCCCGGGCGCTGGGGTTCCAGCAACCCGGCGCTGGGCGTTCCCGTGAACTACAACGAGATAGCCAACTGCGGCATGCTGGTGGAGGTCGGAATCCAGCGCAAAAATTTCACGCCCGAGCTTTCCTACGGAACCCACTTTTTCGCGGACTTGGACGTGGACGGCATCCTCTACATGCCCGTGTTTGACAACCTTGAAACCAACATAATAAACTTCGACTGGCTCAAAAACGCCCCAAAAAAGGCCACCGGCCACAGGGCAGTATGGGTGTATGAAGGCAAGTTCGATGCGTTTCTAGACGGCGACCACATGAAAGGCGTAGTGATAAAAAAATGAGTAAGTCTGAGTCAGGGGACGGTTCCTTGACTCACATCCCTCCCCTGACTCAGCCGATGCATGTTCTACTTTTCTGCCTGCACTTTCAACATCCTCACCAGCACCACCGCCGCCTGGGCGCGGGTGACGCTGCCCCGGGGCTCAAACCTGCCGTCGATGCCGGTGATAAGCGAAAGACCCATGGCTATGGCCGCATGGCCCTTATATGCGGGAGCTATTGCAGCGGCATCCTTTGCGGGAACGGTGTAGATGCCGCTGATGGATGCCACCTTTTCAAACCCCAGGGCCCTCACCAGAAAAGCTGCCATTTTTTCCCTTGGCAGGGACTTTTGTGCATCGATTTCACCCTGCTTTACAATACCCGCCTTTATGGCTGCATCGATGTAATCCTGAAGGCTTTCTGAATCTTCACCGGACTGTGCGCCGGTTTTCAGAACGATATTATTATTTGCAGGGCCGAGTCCGGTGGCTGTCAACAATAGCTTTATGAAATCGCCCTGACTTATATCCTCATCGGGCCGGAACCTGTCTTTTGCGGACTGTATCACACCCATGTCCACCAGAAGCTGTATATCCTTTTCCGCCCAGTGACCCTTGATGTCTGTGAATGCAGTCTCGGCCTGCTTTTCGATGGGATTGCCCTGGTAGTCAAGCGGTTTTAAGTCCAAGGCATCAAAAGTGTAGGATATCGAAGGTTTGAGCTTATAAACAAGATAGAATCTGTTCTCCTGTTCCTGCATCCGGTACACCCTGGCATAGGAAAGTTCCAGGCCGACATCTTTCAGGAAGCCTGCCTCAGCGTCTTGTTTCGAAAGCACACCGTCAGCTTTCGGAAACTCCCTGTCCTGCCACCTCATGTTATAGTTTGTGATCTTTCCGGTAACGGAGTCTACAGAAATGTAAAATCCGTTGTCAGGATAAGGGATATCCCCCACCATCCTTGTGAAATTGAAGTAATGCTCCCGGATTTTCTCGGGGTAATTTCCGTCCGATATTTCCTCAAGTTTCACATTTCCCGCTTTTTCCGGCTGGAGCTTCTTTAAAAAATCCTCTGCAATCTTTTGCGCTGCCGATCTGTCGTATTTCTGCGAAAAATCGCTGTTGCTGAGGCTGTCATCCCATATGTTGAAGCCCAACAGCTCGGAACTTATCGCATTCACTCTGGCGTTAATAGAACCGTATTCACCCGGATTCTTGGATTTTTTGTTCCAGCCTATGTTCCAAACCTTCTCCCCGGGATTGTCGTAATCCTCGTAGAGATTGGCATAATTCTGCTCATAACCTTCTGGGATGCTCAAAAATTTTTGGACTACCTTCACCGCTGCTTCCTTGGTGATGCAGTTTTTGGTGGCTTCCACTTCTTTCTGCTCCTGGGGTGTGAGTTCCTGCTTAGCATCGGATTTCATGCTATAATCCCCACTGCCCATGCCTCTGGTATAAGGCCCGTAATTCGCATCATTCAGAAATTCGCCGCTTTTGGCGTCTATGAGCACAGAATATGGGCTGTCGATTGTGTATACCAGTTTTACATTATCCTGTTTGGTATTATAATTGAAATATCTCTTGTATACCAGCTTCAGCCCGGATTTTTCCTGAAATATCTTTTCCGCTTCTTCCATTGAAATGATATTTTCAGAGGATGGCAGCTCCTCACAGGACCAGGTGAAACTGTAGCTTTCAACTTCGCCGGTTCCGGCGCTCACATTGATGTAAAACCCGTCGCCCTCCACCGGTATATCCTTTACGACCCTGACGAAATTGAATGAATAATCCTGCTGGTATCGGTTTGCCAGAGGCCTGTAGATTGGCCCCTGCTGCGTGCGGTATATAGTCTTTGAAAATTCATCGGGCTGATGCTTTTTTGCAAAATCTTCGGCGATCTTCCGGGCTTCTTCCTCGGAAACCTTCGGTATGAGGGTAGGTTTCTGGCTGGCATCATATCCTTTGTAAAAGTTCAGGTTCAAAATGGCACCGGTATCGGCATCTACGGAAGCATTGAGACTTCCGTAAGGCTCCTTGGAATCCGACCAGTTCAGGTTCCATATCTTTCTATCATTGTCCTCATTGTAATTGATGCTGAACACATCGTAACCGGAAGTGTCAAACATGCCCTTTATCTTCTCGATGGCCTTTTCCTGAGAAAAGGAGGCATTACCCTGAGCGGAAGCACCGGGAACTGCGAACGAAAAGGCCAAAACAATGCTCAGCACGATTGCTGCAAATCTTCTCAGTCTCTTCACAAAACACACCTCCATTATTTGTTTGAGTCAGTGAGTCAGGGGACTGGTCCTTGACTCATGTGACTTCATGCGGTCCCATCTCTGACCCCGGTAAATGATAAAATGATACTTATGCACCTCCCTCACCAAGGCTTATTCTTCATTCTATATTATTTAGACGTAAAATATGATAAAAAGTTCCATGCTATTTCCCGGAAATAAAAATGAAAATGATGAGTCAGGGGACGGTTCCTTGACTCATCCTTATGATTTACGAGACTTAATGACGTCCATCCCCCCTCTGAATCGGAAGAATAATCAAACTTATTCCTTGACTCATAATTTGGCTGTGCTTTATAATGTAAAATGTGAAGGAGGAATAATATGCCAAGAATTTATGATATATGCTTTTTGCTTGATGAGCAATCATGTTCACCTCTTGATAAATGAAGGCGAAGACAAAGACTAAGCCATAAAAAATTTCATCAAATTTTCGAAAAAATGAAAGTAATGTTTACGAAAACTTTATCGCGAGCGGAAGAAAGTGAAGAAAATGAAATAAAATCAATTAATAATGAAGAAGAAGCAGCGGCATTGTCAAAACTTCCGGTTCGACAAATCGCCGGCATTTTAAAGATCGGCAGAAATACTTTTCAGAGAATAAAATGACTTGAGTCAAGGAACCGTCCCCTGACTCATCCTGACTCACTCAAAAGGAGGACTTGAAATGCCTGAAGAAATAAAACTCAAGGTATCCCTTATCCAGATGGACGTAGCCTTTGGAGACCCGGAGCAGAACCGCCGCCGGGCCGAAGCCATGATAAAAGAGGCGTTGAAACAGAGGAAAAAACCGGATGTGCTGGTGCTCCCCGAGATGTGGACGACGGGATATGACCTGGCAAGGATAAGCGACATCGCCGATCGGGAAGGCAGCCCCACCATCGATTGGCTGCAGGAGGTGGCAGGCAAAAACAGGGTGAACATAGTGGCGGGCTCCATAGCCGACAGGAGGGCGATGAATTTGGACGCAGCCGGAAGCAAAGCCGCCCGAACACCGGACGGGACTGGTGGATGCCGGAAAGTATATAGCTTTCAAGCAGCCGGCGCCGGAGAAAAAGAAAGCAACGTCGGCGGGCCCCAAAGTGGCGCCGCCGGCACCCGGAGCAGCCCAAACAAAAAAGAAGGAGTGTTTAACTCCTCCTATGTCATCAACAGGGATGGGGAGATAGTCGCCCGCTATGACAAGGTCCACCGCTTCCGCCTTATGGAAGAAGACAGGTACCTTTCTCCCGGCAAGGAAGCGGTGACCTTCGAGCTCGACGGCATACCCTGCGGGATAATCATATGCTATGATTTGCGGTTTCCAGAGTTCGTTAGAAAACTGGCCCTTCTGGGAGCAAAGGTGCTGTTTATCCCGGCCCAGTGGCCCAGGCCCCGGGAGATTCACTGGAAACTTTTGAACATAGTCAGGGCCATAGAAAACCAGTTTTTTGTGGTGGCGGTAAACCGGGCGGGAAAAGACGGAAAAGAGGAATTCCCCGGCATGTCCCTGGTGGTGGACCCGTGGGGCGAAGTGCTGCTGGAGGGAAGCGATAGGCAGGAAGTGCTCACCGCAACCCTGGACCTTTCCCGCATAGACCATGCCCGCCGGAAGATTACCGTATTCGAAGACCGCCGCCCGGAACTGTATTAGACGCCGCCCGACTAATTGGAATTTTTGTCGTTCTTGCGCTGCAGAAGTGCCCTTACCAGAAGTTCCAGCAAATATATCCGCAGCAAATCATCATGATCCTGCGGATTCTCCTGCAAAAACCCCTTTTCCTGCAAAAATCGCAAATCTTCCCTGCTTTCCCGCACAAGATCCTGCTCCTGCCTTAGAGGGGAGTAAAAAGAAGCATCTTTCACTTCTGCAGCGTCGCTTCCCGTACCTTTGCAGCCCGCCGAGACACCGTGAAAATGCCTGTCCATGTAAAGGCTTTCCACCAGGCGGGCATTTTTCATGTACTCCAGCACAGTAGCCCTGCTCGCCAGTATATCCACGGCCTTGCCGCATCTCAATACCATGCGGGAAGACCTGCCGCTTTCATCCTCAACCTGCAGAACCTCTTTGAAGTTCACATATCCGAGAGTCCCATCGTTTTCCCCCAGCGGCTTTTCCCTGATTTTTACCGGCATGAGGATCATATTTGCCCCAAAAGGTATGGGTACGGCGTGCCTTTTATTTATGGCCCTCCCGTAGGACTCCCTTACGGCGGGAAGGTCTATGCCGAACAACCTTGCGAAATACTTCAAAACGGTCCTGCAGGTCCTCGAGTCCATCATTTCCGTGCCGTCGGAAGCGATGAGCCGTGTGGCGTTGCCGCCTTCATAAACCGGCAGCATTGCCGCCATACCGAGCTCCAGCATATCTTCTATCACCATGAATAACACCCCCGATTATTAAACTAAGATATGATCTTGGTTTAAGCCGATTTCCCGCAAAATAGGCCCAACACCGCAGCTTTTTGCGGCCTATTCAGAAGCAGAAGTTCAACAAACACACGTTCGCTATCAAAAATATTATAATACAAACAAAAGTTTTATGTCAAGGCTTTAAATATTTGAGTCAGGGGACGGTTCCTTGACTCATCACACCGTCCCCTGACTCATCACAGCGCAAACCTGTCACCGGGGCAGCGGGTGGCGGCGCCAGCCACATCGCGATGCCTAATGATACCGCTTCCAGGTATCTGATATATATCCGCAAGATAATCCAGCAAATTTCGAAGGGATTTCATCTGAGCCGCTGTGGGCTCGGGGTGCCCCTTCCCGCCATCGGGATTGTCCACTGAATCAAAATTTCCCGTGAGGGCCACTCCTAGGGATTTAAAATTCATTCCCGAAGAGCTGCAGTGGGCCCCCTGCGAAAAGTCCGGCCGCCCCTTTTCCACGCTGCCGTCGGCCCGGATAAGGTAATGATACCCTATATGTATCACCACCCCTCCTTCGGCGCGCTCAAATCCCCTCTCGGCATATTCCTCCACCAGGCGTTTCGGCTCCGCCATGACCATTCCAAATCCCCTCCGGGCATGATATGCGTCTATTTCGAGAGCCGGGACGTCGTGCCCAGCGGTGTGATGTATTATTATGAACCTCGGATAAAGCCTTTCCATGCTGACAACCTCCCGAAAATTTTTATTTTACGGCCGCTGCCTGAAGCGGGGCAAATAGCGATGCTGGCTGACCGCGGCCGTCCGGATTAAATCAGCTTCGGGGTTCCAATTTTGAAATCACCTTCGCCAGCTCATTGATGCTGTTGGTGAGGCTTTCCATCTTGGCTTCCACCCGCACCAGCAGGTAGATGGAGACCACTATTGGGAAACCCACATTAGCCACCTGAGCCACGATTTCCTGCATGAGAATCCCCCTCCTCCAAAACTAATCAAAATTGTTCTGATGAAAAAAATCGCCTTAAAACCCTATTTTATACGGCATATGTTTTAATGATTGATATTTTAACGCCCTGACCCATATTAGCGCAGGAATCCGGTGTTTCCGGATTCCTGCATAGTTGAAACTCGAATTTCTAATCTTGGGAACGGAGCCCATATAATCAGGCTGCAGGCCCCGCCCCGAATCACGAACCTAACCCTGGGAAATGAGTTCGGTCACTTCCCTGGACACTATATTGGCGCTCACCGCTTTTACTATATCTCCGCCGGTGGTGTTGAAAATGTTTTTCGCCAGTATGGCATCCATTGCGGCCTGAACCTCGGCGGCAGTCAGGTTGTCTTTGGGGTCCGCAACGGAAATCCTGGCGTTTTTCCCCGCAGCATTTTGGAAAACCATCTCAAGGCTTTTAGCCATGCAGTTTCACCTCCTTTTTGAAAATATGGGCCTGCGATTAGCCCGATGGACCGGGCAGACACTGCCTAACTAATTGCTCTAACATCCGTGCCGGCAAAGCCCGTCAGGATTGCGTCTGCCGATCCGATTCATTTGGGCCAGATCCCGGCTTCCCGCAGGCCGTGGAGCATCAAGCCCCGCCTACATTAACCCTGCTCGACCAGTTCGGCCTCCATCACCCTTCGGATGGAATTCACCGGATGAGCCTGAAGCCCCGCAAGCTGAACCGCCACATCCATAAGATCCTGCTCAGATGCATCGGTCTTCACCCTGGCATAAGACCTGGTCCTGTAAACCGGTTTGTTGTTGCCATCGACTCCGGTCTGAACTATGATCTGGAGACTGGAGTCCACGGGAGTCACTACTACCGCCATGCAACTTCACCTCCTCTCCCTTTCGCCAGCCCCGGCCTTAAAAAACCTCCATCCCGGGGTATGCGACGCCTGCAGGAACTTTTCTCCCCTTTACCGGCCCGCTGCCCTGGAAATCACTTCCCCTCCGCCCGCCGTTTTTTCAGGCTCGAGCGGCCTGCATTTACACTTGGGCCGCCTGCCGCAATTCCCTCAGGCTCAGGCGGCCTACGTTTCACCTTTCGGCCGCCCGCCCTTCCGGGGCTGTCCGATTACGCTTTGATTATACGACGCCGCCGGAAAAAACAAAAAAGCCGGGCGGCAGCCATTCGGCATCCGCTCCCGCGCAAAAAACGGCCGAATCGCCCCCACCGGGCCTGTAATAAAATCCATCCGGCCCGGATTGAATCAAAAAACATCCCAATCAGAGCCGGTGGGCATATTCATCCCAAAAAAAATATTCCCAATCGGGCCAGGTCCATGAGAACGCCGAATTTTATCACCGCAATTGCAGTCCGAAAGCGCGTATGATATGATGAAAAAGGAAAAAAATGAAAATATAGAAAGGGGCTTTCTTATGAAGTCTATTAATGTGATAGGTAATCAGGATTTAATCAATTACTTCAAAAAAGACCCCAACATCCTGCTGGCTGCAGTCTTCGGTTCCTTTGTAGAAAACGACTTTCTTGAAAAAATCAGAAAAAATCAGCGATATAGACATAGCCATATTGTTTGAAAATAATATAACTTTACTGGATGAAGCCCGAATCATGGATGATTTATCCGGGATACTTAAATTTGAAGACATTGATTTATTGAATCTAAACAAAGCCAATTTCCTTTTAAGCTACAATGCGGTCATAAAGGGAAAGATAATTTATGAAAAGGATAGAGAGATAACAGATGATTTTTTAGAGTCGGTAATCAACTCATACAGGCTTCACTATTATCGATATAACAGTATGCAAAAAGAGTTTATACAAAATTTAAAAGAGAGGTGATTACTCATGATAGATAAAAATAGGATAAACGCCAAGATGATTTTTATTAATGAACGTTTATCGGCTCTTCGTGAATTGGCAAGTCTAGATGAAAATGAGTTTAAACAAGATAAACGGAATATCGGCAGTGCCTGTTACTGGCTTCAAACAGCTGTGGAAGCCGAATTTATGGATAAAGAGGGTTGATGTTTTTGAAGATAAAAGTCACTCCCGAGGACTTCATAGTGAGAGAACTCATAGATTTAAAATATACATCCGGCGGCAGATACCGCATCTACCGACTAAAAAAGCGCCACTGGAACACCATGGACGCCCTGCTCTACATCGCCCGGGAAAACCACATCCCCTTGGCCATCATAGGCTCCGGCGGCAGAAAGGACAGGCACGCCGTCACATATCAATACATCTCCGTGCCCCGCGAGCATGAACTAAAGTTCGAACAGCCCAACGTGGAGCTCACCTTCGAAGGCTTCGCCGACGATTTTGTATCTCCGGCCATCCTGCGGGGCAACTACTTCGAGCTCACCCTGCGCAGGATAAAGCCCGAAGAAAGAGGCGCTGTCGAGCAGCGCCTGCAGGAAATAGAGAGATGCGGCTTTCCCAACTACTTTGACGACCAGCGCTTCGGCAGCATAGGAAACCCCGGCGAAATCCTGGCCGAGCGCATAATAAAAAAGCATTACAGCGGCGCCCTGAAGCTGTTCTTCACCACCGCCCACCCCGAGGACAAAAAAGAAGAAAAAGAGCGCAAGAAAAAAATAACCGAGCTCTGGGGAAACTTCCGGGAAATCCTGCCCCTCTGCCGCACAAAGGCAGAAAGGGATATAATGGAGATTCTTTCCACCGGAAAAAGCAAACAGCACCTCATAGAAGCCATAAACGCCATCCCCAAGGAAACCCTGAGCATGCACTTTTCCGCGTATCAGAGCTTTCTGTGGAACATGGCGCTTCGGCGTATCATTTTATCTCATACTGATGAAATCTTCGAAGTCAAGGGGAAGATCATGGATTACTATTTTTACAGGCAACTTCCCCACGAAAACCTGAAAATCCTTAAAAAAACTACCATCCCCACAGTGTCGTACAAGATTCCCCCATCATCTCCGGAGATAGACTGGGCCGTGAATGAAGTGCTTTCCGAGCGGGAAGTGAAACCTTCGGACTTCAATTTAAAAAAAATAAGGAAGTCCTTTTTCAAATCCTTCCTCCGACCGGCAATCATATTCCCCGAAAACCTATACATCGGTCCCTTCGAAGACGACGACATCTACCCGGGCTTTATCAAATTCAATCTAAAGTTCGCCCTGCCGCCAGGCTCCTTTGCCACCATGCTGGTAAAAGCCATAGGCATCACATGAAAGATTACTCAAGGTTATCCCGACACCCGCAATGCACCGCTTTGCCCTCGCGCATAAGCGAAGATGCAGGGCGCCCGCAGCGAGGACATAAAGGCGTTTAAATAAATACGCTGTTTTTCTGCCCTATCCTGTGCAGCCGTCCGATGCGCTGCTCGATGCGCATGGGGTTCCACGGCAAATCAAAATTCACCAAAACATGGCAGAACTGAAGATTGCGGCCCTTGCCGCCGGATTCGGTGCTGACCAGTACCTGGGCATGCTCCCTGAAATCGTCCACCTCCCGCTCAAAACTATAACTTTATCATCGATGTTTTTAAGGAGTTTTAAAAGAGCCTGGGCCTTGGAATTATCATGGATTTCCCTCGCTTTGCCCGAAAGCTGCTGAAGCTTTTTCGCAAGATACGGCGGGTTTTCATCGTGGGATGCCATTTTTTCAAGGGTGGGAGCCACAGCCCATGCGCTGCTTCCAACTTCGCGATGCAATGTCTTCAAAGAAAACTGATTCAATATTGTTTTTTCCTTGCTGTTAAAATAGTTTCGGACAAGGGCGGTGATTTCATCATACAGCATCTTTTCCGGAGGCGACAGCTCAATTTCCACCACCTCCGCATAGCGCTTCACGGATATGGAGTTTGTATCGCTGCGGCGGTTGCGCACCATTACATCTTTAAGAAGGGTTTTCAAACTATCCTGATTCTGCGGCTTGAGCCTGTCCCCGCGGCTGATGAAGTGGCGGCGGAAATTTTGAGCGGTGTCAAGCTGCCCGGGGCTCAAAAGAGTAATCAGGTTGAAAAGCTCTTCCAGATCGTTTTCCACGGGAGTGGCCGTCAGAAGCAGTATGTAGCGCTTCTTCAGCATATTGATCAACTGCCATCCGAGAGTGGAGCGGTTTTTAAAATGATGCGCCTCGTCCACTATCACCATGTCGTATTCCGCCTCGCACACCAGAGAGCGGTTGGCCAGGCGCTTAGCCTTGTCCACGGAGGCGATGATGCGGTCAAAACGGGTCCACCCGTTTTCATACTTATTGAATTCCGGGCTGCCGTAACTGATAAAATCCAGATTAAACTTGCTCAGCATTTCTTCCTGCCACTGCTCCACCAGAGGCGAGGGTGTTAGAATGAGCATCTTTTTCACCAGACCGCGAATGATATACTCCATCATAATGAGCCCGGCTTCTATGGTCTTTCCCAGGCCCACCTCATCGGCCAGCAGCGCCCGCCTGCGCATTCTTTGAAGCACATGCTTCACAGTTTTTATCTGATACTCATACGGTTCGATATTTCTCGCCACGTTCAGTGAAAGCAGCGTATCAAACCCCGGCCTTACAGCAAACGCCAGAGCCTTTTGATGGATATAAAACTGCTTCATGTCATGCAAAGAGCCGGAATCCCAGTTCCATTTGAAATTATTTTTCCTTCGCCCATTAAAAAATGAATGCGGGGATTTGAAATGCTCTCTGCGGCAAACCTGAGAGAGCTGACATTTTCCGGCGATATGAAAAATGTCCCGTTTTCTTTAGGTTGCAAATAAAAAAAGTTTTTTTTCAAAGATTTGATGAATCTGCCTAGCCCGCGCCCCTTCAATAGATTTTGCTTTCTATCTATGCTGCACTTTATGGCCTTATCCCTGAAATCTACGAGAACAATTTCGTCCGAAGAAGCATACTTTTCAAATACATGCCGCATTGTATCATCCATCTCGATACAATCGAGCTCCAAAAGTTCCGTATCCGGCCGGCACAGGAAAACAGCTTCCATGGAAACAAGCCCCTTTCACCCGAATTTATCTTTATTCATTATACTTTAATCTTAAACTCAACTCAATACTGGTGTGCTTTAAGCATTGTGGTTTTTTTCGGCATGTGGTATCATTGTAATCAGAAAATATTGCACGGGAGGGTTAGCTATGCCATTACCGCAGGAAAATAAAAAATATACCTACGCCGATTACCTGACCTGGCCTGAAGATGAAAGATGGGAAATAATAGATGGCGTGCCCTACATGCAAGCAGCCCCTTCATGGCAACACCAAACGATTTCTGTGGAACTTACAAGGCAGTTCGCCAATTTTCTCCAGGAAAAACCGTGCAGAGTTTTTACAGCGCCGTTCGATTTAAGGCTGCCTGAAGAAAATGAAAGCGACGATGAAACCACAAACGTCCTGCAGCCCGATATTGTGGTGATTTGCGATAATAAAGGCCTCAAAGGCACCGGTTTTTACGGAATCCCCGAGCTCATCATTGAGATTTCATCACCTTCCACATCGAGAAAAGATAAGGTATTAAAGTTTAATAAATATGAAAAAGCAGGTGTCAAAGAATACTGGATAGTAGAGCCCGAGGGGAAATTTATAAGCGTATTCACCCTGCAGGAAAATAAAAGATACGGCAGGCCTGAAACCTACATGGAAAAAGACAAAGTAAAAGTCTCGGTTTTTCCAGATATCATAATCGATCTGGCACCGGTCTTCGCCTCCATATGATGGCGCGGTTATTTTTTTATTATTTACATATATGGTGGACTTGGGCCTTGTGATACTTCAAGCCCTGTGGTATCATTGTAATCAGAAAATATTGCACGGGAGGGTTGACTGTGCAGGAGGCCGGGCGCCCAATGAAAATTCCATACGGCATCTCCAACTTCAAAAGCCTCAGAGAACAAGGGTATCTTTACGTAGATAAAACACCATACATAGAAAAACTGGAAAACTTAAACAGCAAATACATATTCTTCATCAGGCCCCGCCGCTTCGGCAAAAGCCTGTTTTTGTCTACTCTGGAACACTATTATGATGTAAATGCCGAAGAAAATTTCCTGAAACTCTTTGGCGACTTATATATAGGTAAAAACCCCACCGTATTTAGAAACCAATATTTAATTTTGAAAATGAATTTTTCAGGGTTGAATACATCAACCAAAAGAGAACTAAAACAATCTTTCCATTTAAGGGTGCTAGATTCAATTGTAAATTTTTTAAACATATATAGCAGTTCTTTTGAAAATATGCTCGGGATAAAAGAAAAAATCGAGCATATGGCCGATACAGGCTCAGCCCTCATAAAATTTATAGATGCAGTAAAAACAACGGGGAAAAAAATATACCTCATCATTGACGAATACGACCACTTTGCCAACGACATAATCGCCATGGGGGAAAAAGATTTTTATAAAGACATCATAAGAGCATCCGGCTTCGTGCGAGATTTTTACGAGACCGTCAAGATAGGCACCGAAAGCGTGATA
>JANLFP010000006.1:0-299 GCA_024655905.1 Tepidanaerobacteraceae bacterium | reverse complement strand
AACATCACCATGGATAAGAACCTGAACGAAATGCTGGGATTTACCGAGAAGGAATTGCAGAAAATTCTCGATATGCTAAACATAAATCCGGCCGACATTCAGATTAAGCTTAAAGACTACTATAACGGATATTTATTTAATTTAGATGCTTCTGAGAGAATGTATAATCCCGATATGATATTCTATTTTTTAGACCAATATACAAGATATAATAAAGAGCCCAGAATATTGATAGATGACAACGTAAAAACCGATTACGGCCGTCTGAACCGGCTTGCAACCAATGAAAAAAATAAAAA
>JANLFP010000005.1 GCA_024655905.1 Tepidanaerobacteraceae bacterium | reverse complement strand
TCTTGAAGAAAAGGATTTTTCCCCCTGAATATAAAACAGTAGATAAAGGTCATGGCCGAATAGAAATACGAATCGCAAAAACATCTACCATGTTAAATGAATATATTAAATTTCCCCATGTTAAGCAGATATTAAAAGTAAATCGGATAAGAATGGATTTAAAAGGCAATAATCGCACAGAAGAAACAGCATATTATATAACAAGTTTAAGTGAAGAAAAAGCCGATGCAAAAGAATTGCTTAAATTGGTTAGAGGTCATTGGAGCATAGA
The DNA here is from genome assembly GCA_024655905.1 of Tepidanaerobacteraceae bacterium. Classification (GTDB taxonomy): domain Bacteria; phylum Bacillota; class Thermosediminibacteria; order Thermosediminibacterales; family Tepidanaerobacteraceae; genus JANLFP01. The sequence goes on along the minus strand of JANLFP010000005.1, from coordinate 232,316 downwards.
ATCTTTACACTGGATAAGAGATAGAGTTTTTGATGAAGACCGCTCTCAAACTCGAAGAGGTTCTGCTCCAAGAGCTTTTGCCACATTACGTAACTTTGTAATAAGTTTATTAAAAATTAATTCAATGCATCATATTGCATCAAGCACACGTAAAATTGGTAGAAAAACTGAACGGGCATTAGCTTTAATATGCGTTTGAATTAAACTTTGACGAATCCCTGACTTATGCAAGAGATTATACATGGGATAATTATCGATCCTTTAATTAAAGGTGGAAAACCTGTAATAAAAGGGACTAGAGTTCCAGTAGAACTTATATTAGGAAGATTAGCTTCAGGGCTTTCTTATGAAGAAATAATGGCAGAATATGAACTTACTAAAGAAGACATATTTGCAGCTCTACGATATGCCGCAAACATCCTTTCTAATGAACAAGTAAGGATGGTGCAATAATTGCTGTTTATTATAGGTGAATATATGCCTTTTCAGACAAGTAAGATCAGGATTGAATGGAAAGCTATTTACCATGTATAAATTCGGGACTATGACGGAGGCGAAAGATGAATGTGGAAATTTGCTCCCCGATGAGAAGCGTTTAACCCCTCTGGGGAATTTTTTATGACATTTCAGCCTGGGGATGAACTTCCTGAATTGTGGAAAAGACCGCTAATCTCTTCCATTGAATGATATATTAATAGTCTGGGTAATAGCTTATTAGAAGGTAATATCATTTGGATTGAAGCAGCTTTAGAATTATTATCATGGATAAGATTTACTCAAGAAAATAATATGTTAACCAATGAAGGTTTTGACAGATTAATGGCTTCGGATAAAATACGATTACTACTTCATGATTGTAACATCCCCAGTGGGTTACCATTTGAATTGGGGAAAAAGGTGCTCCTTGTGGATTCATGTGACGAAGCATATAAAATTGCGCTGAAATTCCGGGAAATGTCCAGCGGCTGGTTTGAAGCTAGGTACATAATTGATGAAGATAATATAGATTCCATTAATAAAGCTATTTCGCTTGTGAGCGAAGTATAATCAAAAAATACAAAACAATCGAATATGAATCTTCCGCAGATTGTGTATCCATATATGACTATTTTTAAGGATTAAGCTATATATATCTATATGAATCCACAATGAATGCTGAGTGTGAAAGTTAATTAAAATGTGTACCAGTTTGACAATGAAAAAGTAAATGAAGGGCTGGGGCTATTTTGAGCGAGAATCGAGATAGTCAAAAACAATCAATTGAAAAAGACTTTAAATTACTTATAGGGGAAGGAAATCTAGGGTTTTATTCTAGCTGCGAGATAACAACTATTTTTTTATTTGATAAAATTATAAAGAAAGCTAGGAATTTTTTTACTATAGCGGTGTTTGAAGAAAAAGAATTTACGGGCACCAATCATAGCCTTTATCTTACAAAAAAGCTTATACCAATCAACCAGCGCTATAAAATAGGAATCATGAGATATCATATGAGCATCAAAGATGTAGAGAAAGCCTTTGCGGCATTATTAGAAGGTAATAAATGGAGTTATCAGGGGGATGAATTGTTAATTGGAAAGTTAACGCCTTTACCTAAACAATTTATCCCAAGAGATGAGATTAAATCTGTACCACTAAATTCCATATTAAAAAATAACTTTTTTAATGGTTCATATATAATAGAGTTTTTTGACGAGGGAAAACAGGATTTAAGGGAAATATTGGAGTCAGACGATAATTTAAAAAAGATTTGCAATCACATAAATAAAATTATACCAATAGATTTACTTTACATAAAGGATAGGATTGGTAACATTATTTTTCAGTTTCCTAGCACATTGCTTTCAGTTAAAACAAGATCTTTAGAGTCTTGGCAAGGAATTGAAGTACAACTAGCATGGCATCCAAGGTTAGTGGATATACCCGAAATTTCCATCCAAAGTGTTAATCGTTTTGATGGCAATATAATCGGATTTTGCCAGATGGAGAAAATTAATAATTCCATTTGTCAAATATATACAGGAAACTCAAATGAGATGAATGATATAATTATTTTTAACAGGCAAAATGGATTAATCTTGACTTATATTTCCACGAGTTTTCTTAAAAGTATACATTTTTCTATGCATTTATCTTCACCCTACCAAGAGCCTCGCATCATACAACATTATGATCAAAAGGGAAAATTAACTGAATTGATTAAGATTCCAATAAGTTATAGCTATGATAGTAATAAGCTTCAAAAATATGATTACTTTGATTGGATCTCCAATCGTGTTTATGAAAATGAAAAGAAAAGGTTAGAAAAAAATCTTATATTCATTCAATATGGCAAAGGAGTTAATGATAGAACTAGGGCTTTAAAAGATTTAAGAACTCTGATAAACCGGTACGGTGAAGATGGTATTTATTTGTGGGATCCTTATTTAAGTTGTGAGGATATTTTAAATACTATTTATTATTATGAAGTGGCCGGGGCGCCTATGAAGGCTATAAATTCTTATCGTAAGAAAAAGAATATTTTTAAAGGACAGGATAACCATGAAGATGAGAAATCCTATGAAGAATGGGTAAAAAGATATCGTGATGAGATTACTAGAAGCAGTAACCATTTGGGCATTGATTTTGAATTAAGATGCCAGCATCATCAGTATGGCTGGTCTTTTCATGATCGGTTTATTATTTTTCCTTTGAGATATAGAAGACCTAAAGCATGGTCATTAGGTACATCTATTAATTCTCTTGGTAAGGTGCATCACATTTTGCAAGAGGTGGGGAATGCAAAAATGATTTTAGATGCTTTTATGGAACTCTGGGAAGAACTTGAAGATCCCAGTTGCCTGATATGGAGGAAAAAATGAAAGAAGATCTATTTCAGAGTTATATAGAAGAAGTTATTAGCTTTATGGATACGGTGGAAATGGATGCATCGTTATCATATATAGATGAGATTTTAAGGGGCAAAGACGAAAAGAGTATCATAGATGGAGGAGAATTCCTGGAAGAGTGTTATAAATTTTTAAATGAGAAATTAATATTTGTTAGAAAATATCAATACGGTTTTTATATGAAAAAGATTGAGCAAAAGGATGTGGTAGAAGGGGCTAGCGCATTAAAAACTGCAAAATATTTTATTATAAAAGGCATAAAGGAAGGGGATATAAAAGGATTACTAGAAGGTATAATGATCTTTGATTATTTTAATCTTTCTTTTGATAAGTTGTTAGATATGGAAAATATTAGTATAAAAGAGAAAAAAGTCCTATCAGTAAAATTAGGGGAAATTTTATCTTCGATAAAGGTTATGCTTAAAAATACTGATGAGATACCTTATAATGAAAAGCTGTGTTATGAAGAATATGAACATGGTTTGCAAGAGAAGAATATGAAGAAAGTCTATGATTTTATTGAAGTTTTAGAAAGAGGTAGGGGATACTATCTTAATGGAGTAATCAGAGGTTTAATTCAATTTACTTCATTTTTTAATTCTACTCTTCTAAAAAATGTATTATGTAAAAAAACATCTCCATTAGAAATCGCTGTGATATTAGATGTATTAGAAGAAGAAAGAAAATTGTCGATGGCTTTAGGCAACGATGTGAAAAATGAATGGGTGCTAATTGAGGTTATCCGTCAGGTTCTTGGAGGTAACAGGAAGCAACATTTAACTGACGATTTGGCAAATAAAATTAAATTAATTTTAGGGCAACTTAAAAATTTAGATGAAGAGTTCTTCTTTCAAAGTATCGATTTTTTTGGTACATATGAAGATTTTAATTATGTTTTAGGAAGTATTTTAGCGAAGTCTGATAGGGAAATCATTTTAAAATATATTAATACTTTTAAAATGACACATTATAGATATGATGAAAACGATCGTTTATTTATTGAAAGCTTTTTAAGAGAAGCTAGTGAGGAAAATAGCCTTTTCTTATGTAGTAAGATGTATCAGCGTTGGAATAGTTACCTGAAAGATTTAATAAAAGAAAAGAAGTTTGTTCAAGATTTGGTTTACACTAATTGTTTTTATATGGTTGTTTATTATTTTTTACTTAGAAAAAATGAGCAGGAAGATGTATTACAAGAACTGAAATCTATTATAAAACAAATTGAGGAAATTTATAACATTTGGTGTGAAAATTCAACAGAATTTAGGACCCGTTTTTTTACATCTCTTACTTGTCTTTACTTACTGAGTATTGAGTGCAAAGAGAAATCTTATGAGCTAAATGATGATAAAGGCCTAGCTGATGAAATTAAAATATTTTTAAAAGATAAAAGGATATGGCTTTATTATTTTGATATGACAGAGATGCCTCCTATTATAAAAGAGATGGAAAAAGTGTGGTTTAAAAACTAGAGGAGAAATAGATTAAAAAAGGAAGAAATAAAAATCAAAAATGCCATTGACAGGATATACACAGATCATCCCTACTATGACTGCCGCAGAATACAAAATCAATTGAAAGACGGGTATGGTATATGTATCGGCAGAAAGAAAGTGCGAAGATACATGCGGGAAATGGGGATAGATGCCATATATCCTAGACTAAACCTCAGCAAGAAAAGCGAACAGAATTATTATATATCCATACCTATTGAGAAACCTGCAAATAACGCATAAAAACCAAGGAATTAATGATATGAGACCTTCGGAACTTTATTTTCAGCCTTCAGAAGAAACCCATCAGGCTGTTTGAGATGGTTTATGTAAATTGTCTATACTTCGTATTTCAAAAATTTTATCAGAAAGGAGGCTAATCTATCTTAAAAAATTCAAAAAAAGTGTCTTGACAAAAGGGACCATTTCATCAGGGAAAAGTGAGACAAATGATAATAGACCCAAGATTTGTGAATTTTTATGATTCAAGCCGGGTCTACAAAAGCAATTTTTAAAGCATAAAGAATGGAGGAATACGGATGAGCAGAAAACCAGCCAAAGATGACGAAAAGATACTGATTTTGAAAGTAACTGCATCGGATTGGGAAGGTAGAGTTCGAGGAATGCCTTACAGGGTCATAGCAATACCCGAGAAGATGAGTTTATACGACCTGGCGGAAATCATTATCGAAAGCTTTGGTTTTGATTTTGATCATGCTTTTGGGTTTTACAGCAATATAAAAAGATGGCCCAGATCCGACGAGGGCTATGAATTATTTACAGATATTGGCGAGGGCGAACAATTCCCTGGAGTGAAAAAGGTCAAAGTCGGCAAAGTCTTTAACCAGGCAAAGAAAAAAATGCTGTTTTTATTTGACTACGGGGATGAATGGCATTTTATTACGCAATTAATGAGAACGGAAGAACCAAAAGAAAACGAGAAATACCCCGCTGTTTTGGAAAGCTACGGCGAGATCGAACAGTACGGTTATTATGATGAAGAATATGAGGGTGATGATGAAGAATGCGAAGATAACGACAAAGTGGTATAAAGACGCGGTCATGGGCGCCGCCAGGGCAGGCATAATTTCCGGTGTTGATGCGGGCCATTTTATGCCGGAAAAGAAAATCACATGACAGGAAATGGCGGTGATAATAGTCAAGGCTTACTCATATGCAACCGGCAAAAAATTGAGTGACATATATACTACAGCTGAAATAAAATTCAAAGATGAAGGTACAGTAGAGAGTTGGGTCCGAAGCTATGTGAGGCTGGCCGATGTACTGAGCCTTATGAACGGAAATCCTGACGGTACTTTTGCCCTTGGTGACAGCGCCACCATGGTTCAGGCTGAAGTCATTATAAAAAGGCTGCTTAAAAAATCGGGAAAACTTTAAGCACCTTATACACCGAATTAGTTGCCAACGAATCAGGATGACTTGGGAATCATCACCACCCGCTTAGCGGGTGATGATGATTGCTACTTTATTCTTCCTGCCGTCTTGAGCAATCGGTAGAGCATTGTTGCAACCTCGGCCCGCGTGGCATTGTCTGAGGGTGCAATCATGTCTCTTCCTCTGCCGGATATTATCCCTGCCTTTATTGCAGCGGCCAATGCATCAGCGGCCCAGCTGGAGATAGAATTGCGGTCATTGAAACGGGAAAGGATATCTTTTTATTATGCCTATGCCTGCCAGCAATTCGATTTCTTTTTGGGCCCAATGGCCTTTGATATCTTCAAAAGTTTTTGCAAAAACCGGCTCTGATATCTGAGGAGCAGCTTGAAGCGCAGGTGGAGCAGTATTGCTGATTGAGGGACTTGCCTCTTGGGTTTTGTTTGAATTATCAGTGCCGCTTTGGTGGTGATGGCGGCCTGCCGGCCTTTTCATTGTGGTGAAAGTAAAGCTGTACCCTTCAAAATTATTTCCTGACGCATCTTTTATGGCACTGCCCAATATTATTTTGTATTTGGTGTTATAGTCCAAAGGCTTTTCAGGGGTTATTATTATCTCATTATCCGTGTTTCCGCTGCTGGAAGAAAGTTTAATGTGTATATCAACGGGTTCTTCGCCCTTTAACATATAGACGCTACCGTATACCGTATTGAGAACGCTGTTGCTGTCTAGTGTTTCGGTAAATATGGCCTTTATCGTCGGGGTTATGCTAATTCCGGTGGAGCCGTCTTCGGGTATTGTAGCCAACAATGCAGGCGGTGTAATATCCTGTTCTAAAGGCTTTTCTACCGTTACATCAACTTTTGCGGTGAGTTCTCCGTAGACAGCCCTCAGTACCACAGAGCAAACATTCATGCCTTCGATGGTTGCAAAATTGCCGTCAATCGACAAATTAGCTATTCCAGTATCATCTATTTCCCAATTTACGGTTAGCGGGATTTTATCGCCGTATTGGTCGTATACAGCGGCCACGACGGTTTTGGATTCACCAATATTAAGTTTTACATTTTCCGGGAAGACAGCTATATTTGCTGGCTGTTTTTGGACGGTAAACTGGTCCACAATAGTGCCGTTCGCTGTTTGAACGGTAAATTCGATTGAGCCCCCATTGACTTCCACGGTTATATATACAGCGATGTTGTCGTCGTTTAATACCTCAAAATTCCCATCGTTGACCGCAGTGTAGTGTTTGGGGCCGGTGGGTGCCGGCTATAATATAGATCGTGCCTCCAGCAGTTTCAATACCTTCTTTCATCTGCTTAGTCCTGCCGTAGGCATGGTCATGGCCTGAGAATACAAGGTCGATGCCGAGTTCGTCACATACCGGTGCAAGCATTGTCTTAAACATGGTGGAGTCATCCGGGTTTGTGTTATAAACCGGCTGATGGGTGCATACAACTTTCCACAATTTATTGGATGCATTCATATCCTGCATCAGCCAGTCAAGTTCACCCTGCATGATATTTAGGTCTTCTGTCCACCCTATAACAGCTATATGCATATTGCCGTAATCCACCGAATAGCAGCCAGCGGGATTTACATTCGGGCCGTTCTGCGGGTTGCCGAAGATGGCTACTGCTTTTGAGCCGTCATCGCCCATGTACTCGTTATTGCCTAAAACATGAATCATGTCTATGGAAGAAAATACCTTATGGCTGCTTAGCAAATTTGTAATCGCATCCATCTGTTCGAATTTCCCGGCATCATCTGTAAAATCTCCTACGTGAATGGAAAAATTGGGTTTTATTGCTTTGCTTTCGATGGCAGTGAGCATGCTGCCAAAATTGGCAAGTCCGGCAGTATCGGGAGACTGTGTGTCCCCAAATACGTTAAAAGTAAACTTGTCGGTGCTGGCCAGCGTTGTGAACTCTCTGACGTCCGACCAGTTAACCCCGTCGCCGACCCTGAATGAATAAGTTGTTCCGGGAGTAAGATTGGTAACCGTCACACAGTTTACCTTGACTATGCCGTTGCTATTGATATCCTGACTGCCGCTGTATATCAATTCCTTTGATGTTCCATTTATATTTTTAAATGCTTTTTCCCCGTTTGCTATATAATCCGTTTTTTCAGCTATTTGCATAATTGAGTCTGCTTCTGTGGATAAGGGATTGGACATCCATGTGACAGTTTTCATTGTCGTGGGGTCTGAGGTTGCACCTGATATTATGTTGCTTGGAATTTTATCCTTGATCGCTGCGAATGACTGGGTGGTCGTTGCAAAAGACAGCAGGTCATCTTTTTGCGCAAAAATATCAAACTTTTTAACCGTATCCGTCATCAACGGGCATATTGCAGTGCCACTCGCATCGGTTATACCGACATCGCTTAAAATGCCGCCGACATTAATTTTCACCGTTGCTCCTTCTACGGGGTTGCCTTTATTGTCTATTACGGTTACGATTCCCGGTTTGCCCACCAGAGCGCTTTTTATCGTAAGATTCAGAGCGCTGAACACATCTACAGATATGGGTTTGACACAAAATGTTGGCGCAAAAAGGCTGGGTTTTTCAGATGCGTATTTGATATCTGAAGTAAGCACATCATAGTTTAATTTTGCTCCCGGCAAAGTAGTTCCCGGTATGCTTATATTGATTGTTGCAAGCACGGCCTGGTTTTTATCCGAAGAAGCATTTGTGATATCTAATGAAACAATACCAGTACTCGCATCATAGTTATATGTGCTGTCAGACGCAGATGGGGCAAAGTCTACCCCTGCTACGGGGAATTCCTTGCCGACTTTTATTTGTGCAAAAATGCCGGTAATGTCAGCAGAGTTATTGGTGATTATATCAATTCGGTAGATACCTCCCAGCTTGGCTTTATTGTCCGGTGAGGAGATCCATACGCTGGTGCCGTAGCCGATATTTACAGTAAAATATGCGGTTTTTACTGCTTCGTTTCCGAAATTGTCCTGAATCTGAATATTCACATCTACCCGATGGATTCCATCCTGGAAGCTCATGTTTGAAACGGCAACGGTATTTAGCCCTTTATTTAAAGCATAAACACCTTCTGAATGCGTATATTCTTTGCCATCTACAAAAATTCTGACGCGGTCGTAATTTATACCTGTTGCGTATTTGTCAGATATGTCCTCGTCGAAAGAAGCTGAAATCTCAACATGGCTGCTTGTAAAGGTTTTTCCATCTACATTGATGCCATGAATTATAGGCGGATACATGTCGTCCACATATGCCCCGTAGGTTACGCGGACATTGTCTATTGCTATGAAGCCTTTCCTCATCGGGTTTCCACCCGGCATGCCGGATTTTAAAGACATGATTCTGAACATTTGATTGGGAAATGTTTTGAACGGCCCCATAAGATTATCCGGAATAGGAGCCTCTACGTACTTCCATCCCGTCCAGTTGATTCCTTCTGACTGGGTGGTGAAATTAATGGGCTGATATTGTCCTTTCGCATCATAAATATAGCATCTGAGCCAGTATCCCTGAGCCTCAGGCGTAGCATAGACCCATGCACCTATGGCTTTCGGCCTTCCGGGTATATCTTTGCTTGCGGCAGGACCTGCGTAGCATCCTAACCTGGCATAGCCAGAACCAAAAACATTTAAAAATCTACACAAAAGATATATAATAAACACAAAACTATGATGAAGGTGTAAAAAATGCTGATAACGGAAAAATACAAGAAACAAATACATGGAAAAATATCATGCTACGACAGAATCATAATCCAGGGAGTTATACCGGGATGGTGCTACGCCGAGGGTATGACAACTTATCTTTATTCAAACAACATTAAAATATTTGACTATCCGATGTTTGCAAAGCCTCTAAATGACCAAATTAGAGTCAATGCAGAAAAAATAGCAAAAGACAACAATCTTGAAATAGAATTTATTCGAAAACCCGGCGCATTTAGAAAAGATGATCGCATAAAACAAATAATCAGCGAACGAGGAAATCACCCCGGCCTTATACACATATTTTCCGCAATGGAAACATGCAATACATATAAACCATGGCATGATAAAGCCAGCGGAAAAACATACCTGAAACCCGATACCAGCAAATGCCTTCACTACTATTTTTACTTCATAGACAAAGAACTGGGTCTCTGTTACCTGCGCGTGCCTACCTGGAGCCCTTTCAGGCTTCAATTCTACATGAACGGCCACAATCTGCTTGCGACAAAACTTAAAAAACACAATATATCTTATGTGATGCAAGACAATGCTTTCCTAAACATCTCAGACTTTGACAAAGCCCAGGAACTGTCCGACAAAATAAGAGTAGAAGACCTGTGGACATAATCGCGTCACGATACTGCCCTATAATAGACAAATACTACCTTAAATATGCATGGACCATAATGCAGGTGGAGTATGCCACAGACATAATCTTTAAAAAACCCTCGGACCTGAACTATATATATGACAACATAGTAAGGGTAGCCGTTCATTCAGTAAAACCGGCTGACATATCAACCTTCCTTGGACAGAAACTAACACTTCGCTATGAAGGAGAAATAGGAAACAACCTAAACACAAGGATTCTCGTAACGAGAATAAAGCACCACAAGGGTGAAACATCCATAAAAATGTATGACAAATTTGGCATAATACTCAGGATAGAATGCACCTCCAACGACATATCCCAATTCAGCTGCATAAGAGACGTGAAGCATAAAGACGGCACAACAACCCAGGAAAAAGCCCCCATGAAAAAAAGCATATACAGCCTGTATTTGCTTTCAAACATACTAAAAGCAGCCTGCCAAAGATACCTTGAATTCATATCAACATTTGATGACCCATCAGATGGGCTTAAGAAAATAAAAAAGATATCAAAAACAGTAAAAAAAGAAGAACGAACCTATAAAGGATTCAACCTATTCGACGAAGAAGACAGCAAACTATTTGAAATAATAGCAGGAGGAGAATTTAACATAAACGGAATCCAGAACAAAGACATTCGAAAGTATATGCCGGAAAAAAGCTCCGCAACAATATCAAGGATATTAAAAAGGTTGCATGTGCATGGATTGATAAAAAAAGTCAAAGAGAGCTACAGATATTATCTGACCAAACTTGGTAAAGCTATAATTGCTACGGGTTTAAAATTGAAGAATCTTTTCGTAGTACCTGATCTTGCTGGGATTCAGGTTTCTTCATTCTGATTTTTTTTTCCATTTTGAGATGAATTTAGTCCTTAACGGACTAAAAGACGGGTGAAGTTGGATTCTTTACATATTATGAGCCTGTGCAGCTTTTTAATAGATGCTTTAACAAATGGGCAAGCTATAAAAAATATAAATTGAAAGGGGGATAATTGTGTCCGAACTGATAACAAACCGTGAATACCGGATAAAGCTTTTGAAGGATGTGATAATGGACCTTCACAGGGGAAAGAGCGTTGACGAGGTAAAGGAGAGATTCCGGGAGGTGGTAAAAGATCTTTCCCACGATGAGGTGGCAGCTATGGAACAGACCCTCATCCAGGAAGGTATGCCTGTGGAGGAGATCCAGCGAATGTGCGACGTCCACGCCTCCATATTTAAAGAAAGCCTGGAGAGCAAACAAGAACCCGAAACCGCACCGGGTCATCCCCTTCACACATTTAAACTGGAAAACACCGCCATAAACAGGATTATTTCCGGGGAAATAATGCCCGGCATGCAAACGCTAAAAGCCGCCGGAGGCGATGAAGAAAGACAGGCGGCTGCAAAGCTTTTGGAAAGTTTTAAACTCCTTATGGAAGTGGACAGGCATTATCAGCGGAAGGAGAATCTCCTCTTCCCTTACCTGGAAAAATACGGCATAACGGCGCCCCCCAAGGTCATGTGGGGGGTGGACGACGAGATAAGAGAAGCGCTGAAAGAGGCGGTAAACCTCCTTACAAATTACGAACCCGATAGAAAGGCAGAAGTTGCGGAAAAGCTGGAAAACGCCGTAAGCCGGGTGCAGGAAATGGCCTTTAAAGAAGAGAAAATCCTATTTCCAATGGCCATCCAGACCCTCACCCAGGATGAGTGGTATGAAATCTACAGGCAAAGTGACGATATAGGCTACTGCCTCGTAAAGCCGGCCGGAGAGTGGCGGCCTCAGAGAATACCTCTGGAGGAGACGGCAAAAATCCCCGCCGGCGGCAAAACGGGTGACCTCTTGAATTTTGAAACCGGAACCCTTTCTCCCAAAGAAGTGGAGTTGATTTTCAATCACCTGCCCGTGGACATTACCTTTGTGGACAAAAATGACGTGGTAAAATACTTTTCCGCCGGGAAGGAAAGGATCTTCACCCGGACGGCAGCGGTTATCGGCAGGACGGTGCAGAACTGCCACCCGCCGGCCAGCGTGCACGTGGTGGAAAGGCTTCTTCAGGACTTCAAAGAGGGTAAAAAGGACTCGGAGGAGTTCTGGATCAACTTCCAGGGGAAATTGGTGTACATCCGCTATTTCGCCGTGAGGGATGAAAGGGGCGATTATGTAGGGACGCTGGAAGTGACCCAGGAAATAGGCAGAATTAAAGAGCTGAAGGGAGAAAAAAGGCTCATGGATTAAAATTGACCGCTCCGGCGGTCTTTTTTATAGATCCCCATTCCCGCGTGAGATCGGGCTCCGGTCAATATCTTTTTATGTCAATATCTTTTTATTGAAAAATATTGTCATATTTTGTATAATATATACGAACAAACGTTCCTTTGCACTTGCCTTTACAAATACTCAAAAAATTAATATAATGGGGTTGAGGATATTGGAGCGGGAGAGAAGAAACATATCATACCATAACTACGACATAGTGTTCAAGTATGCCACACAGACCTTAAAAGGCAGCATGCTGGACTTTCTCGGCATAACATCAGCGCCCATAGAAGAAGTAATTCCTACAGAACTGCCCTACATAGAAGCAAGAAAAATAAACGAAGACTACATATTAAAGCTCAAAGACGATACACTCCTGCATCTTGAATACCAGTCTGATATAAAACAGGATGACATGATAAGATTCATGATATACGACGCAAGGCTATATGAACACTACAGAAAGACCATAAGCACAGCGGTAATTTATACCGGGGCTAAAGACGACAGCACAATCGCAGGCGAACTGGATGCCGGATCGATAAAATACAAAGTCAAGATAATAAAAATAAAACAAAAAAACGCAGAAAAAATACTTTCAGAACAGGAAAAAAAGATAGAAAGAAAAGAAAATCCGGATATCCCCAAAATCCTGTTTTCACCCATAATGAGCAGAAAAGAAGACGTTAAAGAAATTACACAAAAAGCCATACAAATAATAAAGAAGATACCGGGGGACGGATATGAAAAAGACAAACTTATAGCGACCGTAATAGTCCTGGTGGACAAACTGCTGGACAGAGAAACCCTTGACAAATTATGGGAGGAATTTAGAATGCTAAATGTGTTCAAGTATGCCGAAGAAAGAGGGAAACAGGAAGGTTTTCTTGAAGGTATGGAAAAAGGCATGGAAAAAGGTATTGAAAAAGGTATTGAAAAAGGTATTGAAAAAGGTATCGAAAAAGGTATCGAAAAAGGCATAGCTGAGACTGTAGTCAGGCAGCTTTATAAAAAACTTGGAGAACTGCCCTGTGAATACAAAGAAAGAATCCTGAGTCAGGATAGGCCGACTCTTGAATTAATTGCGGACAACATTTTTAACATTGAGTCTCTAAGTGATCTCGATAGATTCTTGAAGCAGTGAAAAATAACCCCTATAATTAAATACCACTAAAGCGGGCATTTTAGTGGCTTTAAAGATGGAAAGCGCAGACATTGAAAATGCATTCGGGGCTGCACAAAATGCGGCTTTTTTATATCTATAAAACAGTCTTTAGCTGCATACATAGGAAAATAATGCTATATTAGTTATATACAAGATAAAACAAGAGGAGTGTGGCGAATGAAAATAAAGAAAGCCATTATCCCGGCGGCGGGGCTGGGGACAAGGTTTTTGCCCGCCACAAAGGCCCAGCCCAAAGAGATGCTGCCCATAGTAGACAAGCCCACCATCCAGTTTATAGTGGAGGAGGCCGTGAAATCGGGGATAGAGGAGATCCTGATAGTCACGGGCAGGAACAAGAGAGCCATAGCGAGGCGCTATTCACCTCCCTATCTTTAGCAAGCTGGCGCTCCTCTTTAGCCAAATACAAATGATTTTTAAATAACAAAGCATAAACAAGGCGCACCAACTTGCGAGCTGTGAGCGACAGCGCTCGCTTGTGAGGATGGCGAGGAGTCTCATTAAACTTACGGGTAAAATACTCCCTGTATTCAGGATTATGATTTACCAAGCATTGAGGAGTTTAAATGCTCCACCATAGCAAGAGTACCTGGCAGTCTAGACACTCAATTATTCACTTATGGTAATGATATGAAAATAATCCTAAGTTGCGGAAATCCCGCAACTTTTTTGTTGACGGGGTTTACGGATAAAGCGGTTAAAACCGTCAGTCCAGAGGAGTTTTGAAAAGCATAAAAAAGAGTGAATATTGAAACCAAAAAGCAAGTCAAAAGAATTCAGCCGTACACAAAGTGCGACAGAGTAAACCATGACATACTCATGGCCAGAGTAGCTCGCAAGATAAAAGACAAACGCATATTAAAGCTCATACTTAGCTATCTTGCGGCAGGAGTAATGATAAACGGAGTAATCATGATTACCGACGAAGGAACACCTCAAGGGGGTTTATGCGAAGCTTTGCATAAGGGGGGCCCCCTAAGCCCACTTCTCGCAAACATAATTCTTGACGACCTTGACAAAGAACTAGAGAAAAGAGGTCACAAATTCGTAGGGTACGCAGACGACTGCAACATCTATGTCAAAAGCAAAAGAGCGGCACCCATCTTTGATGGGTACCCACGGGTAATGGAAAGCATAACAGCTTTCCTGAAGAATAAACTAAAACTCAGAGTAAACGAACAAAAGAGCGCAGTGGACAGACCATGGAAGAGAAAATTCCTTGGCTTCAGCATGTATATCGCCAAAGATGGAACAACCAAAATAAGAATCGCACCACAGAGCATAGACAAAGTCAAGAATAAAATCCGAGAAATAACCTCAAGAAGCAACGGACACGGAATAACACAGAGAAAGACTAAACACATACCTTGGCGGATGGCGGGGTACTTCGCACTATCAGAAACGCCCAGCAAACTTGAAGAACTCGACGGATGGATAAGAAGAAGACTACGCATGTGCCTGTGGAAACAATGGAAGAAAGTTAAGACAAGATACCGGGAACTGAGGAATCTGAAACTTCCCGAATGGGCAGTCCATAAACTTGCCAACGCCCGAAAGGGATACTGGCGTATGTCGGGGGTATTAAACACAGCCCTCAACAACGCCTACTGGCAGGGTCAAGGACTCATGAGTTTAGTGAAGAGATATCATGAAATTCGCAAAGCTTGGCGAACCGCCGTATACTGAACGGTACGTACGGTGGTGTGAGAGGACGGGGCTAATCGCCCCCTCCTACTCGATATAACGTAGGCGCTGCAAGCCTATTTTGACTTGCAATCAGTTTTGTTTATAACTTCGACATGCGGGCGGCCGGCTTTTTTCAAGCCGCCTGTCATATTCGACGGAAGTATTGCCGTTATGTTTCTTACCGGGATGAAAACAGGGGTATTTCCATCCTCATCGGATAGCACCAGAATGCCGTATTCATTTTTGTAAATCATTCCCGTGGCCACGACGAGAGACCCCATATACATTTCCACTTCGGTTGAAACCGGCAAATAGTCATGCATAGCGGTAATCAGGTTTGTATCGTAACTTTCGGGCAGCGTTGGAGGGGAAAGATACGTGATGGAAGGATCATATACCGTGCCATCGCCTGTATAAATAGCTGCTATGGCATTCAGAGGAATCGCTTCCTGCTGGCCGTTATCCATCAGGATGAAAATTGCTCCATAAGTTCCTTCCGGTGATGAGTAAAGCCTATACGGAGTTCCGGTCACAGTGGAAGCATTCAAACCGGTTGTAAAAACTGTCATGACATTTGTGGGGTATAATGCTATAAGCTGCTCGACTACGTGTGCTAATTGGGCGTAACTAAAGCATGAGGCAGCAGTCGGCTGAACCGGTGTGGAATAAGTCAGAATCAGCTTGGGGAAATAAGGCTTGTAAACGCTATTATTAGTGGCAAACTGAACGACAGTAGCGCCGTCCGGATTTGCAAGCGCTATGCCATAGTTTTCGTATGTTCCGTCCAGCCAGCCATTTACAAGCGCTGTAATATCAATTCGTACAGTAGTATATAAATCCGACTTTGCAATATTGATCTGTGATGTCGTTGCGGCAAAAGCGGGGCGTGTATTGTATGTCACAGTGCTTGCGCTGAACGGAGACGTTACCCTGTTGACGACAACCGGACTCGGGGTTATCCCGCTTTTTGCAATGACAGCCAATTGAAGCAGGGCGCTGTCAACTGTGGTTGCAGGAAGCATTGGCAAAGCTATTTGCAGCAGGCTGATGCAATTTTGAAAGCTCAGGTCGGTGCCTGTATAAATCAATGGAAAAAAGGAGAAATTGTTGTTTGGCAGCGCAGATGATACAAAAGTCATATCCCGTATGTCCTGTATTGCGGTTGGCATCCTTTCATTCCTCCCTTTAGATTTTGCTGTTGGATTTCGAATAATCTTCCTTTTACATAGATATGCTTTTCTGCAGATTATGTGCAGGTTTTACATTGGGTCGCTCTAAACAATCACGACAGATTCTCGAAGCAGTGGAAATAAACCAAGCCGCGCAAAAAAAAGAGCGGTTTTTCAATATCCATCTTACTTATTGCATGCACACAGTATAAATAGTAAAATAAAAACAAGGGAAAAAAACCCTTTTCAACGTCTCAATGATACTTAATGAAAAAACCTTATGAATGAGTGATAAATGTCAAGAAAACAAAAGATTGCAGTAGTGGAGGAGGTTGATGCAAATGAGTATTGATGTTAGATGGAAACAGAGATTTGAAAGTTTTAAAAAGGCTGTAATGCAATTGACGGAGTTTATAGAAAAAGATGAATTGAACAAATATGAAGTTCAAGGATTAATACAATGTTTTGAATATACCTTTGAATTGGCATGGAAAACTATGAAAGATTACCTGGGACAAGAGGGCTTTGATGTGAATAGCCCTAGAAGCGCAATACAGACAGCCTTTCAGATGCAACTGATTGCAGATGGGCAAACATGGATCGATGCATTGGATAAAAGGGATCTAATGGCGCACACTTATGATGAAAAAAGAACGATGGAAGTCGAAAGGCTAATAAGGGAAAAGTATTATAAAATCATTAAAGAGCTTTATTTTAAGCTGGGAGATTTGTTATGAAATTTGGATTAAGGGAATTTGAAATAGAGTACATCGTTGATGCCATAAAAAAATTCCATGAAATTGAAAAGGCTGTTATATTTGGGTCGAGGGCCAAGGGAAATTACAAACCTGGGTCAGATGTGGATATAGCTGTTTATGGCGAAGATATCACTTTTGATACAGTATCGGCTCTTCATGCCATGTTGGAGGAAAAAGGGCCGTTGCCGTATTTTTTTGATATTGTGGATTACACCCACCTCAGCCATGAAGGACTAAAGGAACATATAGATAGAGTAGGGGAAGTTATTTTTGAAAAAGGCCCTATGCGATGAAAAGATAGCCGATATTACAGCCCATCAGTGATCGGAGCAGGAAGCCGAGCAGAAAAAGCGCGGCTTTTTTGCTTTTTCGGCCTCATTTTAATTTTAATATGAGGTCTTTTTTATATTCCAAAAAATTGCTGAATTTGATTTTTATACATTGTCATTTTTTTCCTTTAGAGCTTTTAAAAATTCGTTGAGAATTTTCAATTGCTTTTTCGTAAGAACTTTGGCATTATTTATGAGTTCCATGTATTCGGGACTTAAGGTGTTTTCGCCGGCCGAAAAAAATTCGGCCAAAGTAATCCCGAGTACGTCGCATATTTTCTGGAGGGTGATAAGGGATATAGATTTCATATTATTTTCGACAGCGCTTAAATGTTCGCGAGTTATATCAATTTTTTCGGCAAGTTCTAATGCGGTTAAACCTTTAGCTTTGCGCAACTGTTTTAATCTTGATCCGATATCCATTTTATCACCGTTTTAATGTAATTTAAAATCTTACAAATGGACAATACAGCATAAATAAGAAAAAACAAGGCAGGAAAAGAATAACGGAGTTAATTAAATTAAAACAACTCCAATTGTAATAATTAATATTACAAAAGAATTGATTAAAGTAATATTAAAAGATACAATATATTATAAGTTGATTCCATTATAAAAACAAAGTTGGCGGCCGGACATAGTTAAACGCATCGACCATTTTACAAAGTACCAATCAAGTCTAAGTAATATAGAACTGCTGAATTGCTCCTAAATAAAGCGAGGTGATGCTCCAAAAGGATATTTTAAAAAATAAAAATATCTACAAAAAAAGGAGGCAATAAAAGTTAAAATCAAAATTCAATCACTGTCCGCATTAATCATACTATAGGCAGGCTTAAAAATCAAGGAAATACAAAATATTGGAGTCAAATATTTCTCGGTTTCATGTTCGGTTTAATTTTTCATGTGAAGGAGGTTGCTTTAAGTGGAGGCTTTTGTCGATTTTGTAAGCAAGTATTTGGTTCCGCCGCTCGCCAGGTTCGGGGAAGAGAAGCACATGAAGGGAATCCGCAACGGCATTGTGGTTACCATACCTTTCACCATCGTGGGGAGCATTTTTTTGGTCCTGGCATTTTTGCCCATACCGGGCTGGAGCAATATCGTGGAACCTTTCAAATCCCGGCTTCTGGTGCCTGTAAGCGTGACATTCGACGTCTTGTCCGTGATTGCCGTGATAGGCATGGGATACAATCTGGCCAAGGAATACGGCCAGGATGAGGTAATGGGCGCCATCATGTCGCTGGTAAGTTTCTTTATCCTTCAAATAACCCCAGACTATACTCTGGATACCGGTTATTTCGGGGCAAAGGGGCTTTTTACCGCGATTATAGTTTCCGTATTCTGCATAGAAGTGCAAAAATTCTTTGTAAGAAGGAACATTATTATAAAAATGCCGGAAAACGTTCCCCCGGCCATCGCCGCCTCTTTCCAGGGGCTGTTGCCGCTTTCCTTTATTATAGTGGTGCTTTGGTTTGTCAGAGTGGTGTTGAATTTTAATCTGAATGATTTTATCAATATTATTTTCAGACCTCTGGTTTTTGCGCTGAATACTCTGCCGGGCATCCTCTTTTGTCAGTTTATCAGGGCATTGCTCTGGTGTGTGGGGATACACGGCGGCGCTGTGCTTTCGCCCGTCATCGATCCCATATTCCTTCAGTTCCTGGCGGAAAATGCCAAAGCCTTTATTGCCGGGCAGCCGGTCCCCTATATCACGGCAACCGGTTTTCTGGATGTGTTTGTTTTTATCGGGGGAGGCGGTGCCACATTGGGCCTTGTATTGTTTATGCTGAAATCCAGGGATAAAGGCTTCAGGACTCTGGGGCGGGTTTCGCTGCCGTCAGCCCTGTTTGAAATAAACGAACCCGTGGTTTTCGGAGTGCCCATTGTTTTGAATCCTCTGATGATGGTGCCGTATATACTGGCAAGCATCATACTCCCGCTGTTTACATATATTCTCATGGCGCTGAATATCATCGGAAGGCCTGTGGCGGCTGTCCCCTGGACAATGCCTCCGGTAATCAATCATTATCTGGTGACCGGAGGGGATTGGAGGGCCGCCGTTTGGGGGATTGTTGAGATCCTGATTTCAATAGTCATATATTATCCCTTCTTCAGGACGATGGAAAATCAAAGACTAAAGGAAGCCGATTATAACTGATGGGGGTTTTTTCCGGGCGGAGATATGATTTTGCTCTCCGCCCGGAGGATGATTTTATATTGAAAGGGGATTCAAGATGAAGGTATTGCTTGCGTGCATCGCCGGCATGTCTACAAGCCTGCTGGTGGAAAAGATGAAGAAGGAAGTGAAGGCAAGAGGTCTTAATGATATTGAAATAAAGGCTGAGCCCATCGAAAATCTGGATAGGGTCGTCGGCAAATACGATGTGATACTATTGGGCCCGCAGGCGAGGTTTAAAGAAAAAGCCGTATCGGAATTGTGCAAAGTACATTCAAAGAAATATGCCATCATTCCGCCTCAAGTTTACGGGATGGTGGATGGGAGCGAAACTTTGGAACTGGCTTTGAAATTGGCTGAGAAGGATTAGGTGATTTCATGGATTATGAGCAGATCGTGTTCAATATAATCATCTATGCCGGCAACGCCAGGGCGAAGTCATACGAGGCATTGAGCGAAGCGAAAAAGGGAGATTTTATAAAGGCCGAAACTCTGATCAATGAAGCGGGGGATGAGATAATCAAAGCCCATGATATACAGAATGATTTGATAGCCCGAGAAGCGGGGGGCGACGGCATAAATACCACTCTCCTGCTTGTCCATGCGGAAGACCATCTCATGAATGCCATCACAAGCAGGGATATCATCAAAGAAGTAATAGATCTGTACAAGATAATACGGGAGAATATTTGAAATGGGCCGACATTTTTTCTGGAATAATCCGATGAATTTATGGGAGGAAAGGGAAATGACCGATTTAAAGATAGCGATTATCGGCGCCGGAAGCCCGTATACACCCGAACTGATAGAGGGCCTTGCCCGCTTAAAGGATGAACTGCCGGTCCGGGAGATAGCCCTGATGGATGTAGACGAAAGACGCCTGGAAATAATGCTTGGGTTCTGCAGGCGCTTTGCGGAGCATCTCGGACTTAAAGTTGTATTCAAGGCCACAACCGATAGAAGGGAAGCCATCTTAGGTGCGGAATTTATCAACGCCCAGATCCGCGTGGGCGGAAATGCGGCAAGGGTGCTCGATGAAAAAATACCTTTAAAGTACGGCGTGATAGGTCAGGAGACAACAGGCGCCGGAGGCTTTATGAAAGCGCTCCGCACCATACCGGTAATGCTGGACATTGCAAGAGATGTGGAAAATTACAGTTCCGATGCGTGGATCATCAATTATACGAATCCCACCGGCCTCGTTGCCGAAGCGGTGAGCAAATATACAGGGGCAAAAATAGCGGGCCTCTGCGCAGGAGGCATGAGGCCAAGGCTCAGAGTGGCAAAAGCGCTGGGAGTGGACCCCGAAAAGGTGAGATACGATTATATCGGCTTGAACCACATGAATTTTGCTTTTAATTTCACGGTGGACGGAAGACCTTTAACTCAGGAGGAATTGGACAGGGCGGCGGGCGCTGTGGAAACACTGGATGCAGAGCTTGTCAGAAAGCTGAAACTCATGCCCAGCTCTTATATGCAGTATTATTTCCACACATCGAGAAAATTAAAAGATTTGCAGCAGTCGCGGCATACCAGGGGAGAACAAGTTTTGATGCTGGAAAAAGAGATTTTTGAAGCTTATTCCGATCCGGGACGGCATACCAAGCCGGAAGCACTGGAAAAGAGGGGAGGAGGGGGCTATTCCGAAGTGGCCCTGGGCGTGATGAGGGCCATCCATAATGACGAGGACAAATGGATGGTTGTAAATGTGCCGAATAAAGGCGCCGTGAGAATACTGCCCGACGACGCAGTCATAGAAACCGGATGCTTAATAAACAGATCCGGCATAAAGCCTTTGGCAGTCGAGAAAGTGCCGCCTGCCGTGTGGGGCCTCATATGCGCGGTGAAAAACTATGAGCAGCTTTCCGTCGAGGCGGCCGTTAAGGGTGATAAAGACATGGCGCTGTTTGCCCTGATGGCCCATCCCCTGGTCAGGGATTACGACATTGCAAAACCTTTATTGGAGGAACTTCTCGAAGCAAATAAGAAATACCTTCCGCAATTTTTTAAGAACGATGCTTGATCCTCTCCCGAAAATAGGATGCAATATTTCCATTGTCTTTTTGTGATATATTTTGCATAATGAATGTTTAATTGTAAAAATCATATCTCGGAGGTTTTATGTCGTGGCTGGTGATATGTGGAGCTACATTTCGGAACAGAAGCAGGTATTGAAGAATATTTTGGAAGATAAAGCCGGAATCGTTCAAAGAAGTGTCGGGAATATAGATCTGAACAAAACAAGCCACATAATATTCACGGGCTCCGGCACTTCGTTCAATGCGGGCATTGCTGTGAGATATATGTATGAATCCTTATTAAAAAAGGAAATTTTTGTAGAATACCCATATATGCTCAGAAATTACAGCGGTCTATTGAATGAAGCCGAGTCGAAACCCGCTTTAATGATAGCTGTATCGCAGAGCGGCAGAAGCACGGGCACTTTGGAATGTGTGAAGAAAACAAAAAGTATGGGTATTGAAACTGCTGCCGTGACTTCAGATAAGGATAGCCCGCTAGCCGCAGCGTCAGATCATGTAATCGAGGTAATGTGCGGTGAGGAGCATGCCGGGCCCAAGACCAAGGGGTATACAAGCACGATGTTGACTCTTCAATTAATGGCTCTAGGTTTTGCCAAAAAGGCAGGCTTTATTGGTGAGAAAGAATATTGCAATTATCTGGAGCAGATATGGCGAATGATAGAAAACTTAGACGGTGTGATACAAAAAAGCCGGCAGTGGATCGACAAAAATATGGAATGGAAAAACGCAAAAAGCATATGCATTATAGGATATGGACCCGGCTACGGGACTGCGCTGGAAGGGAGCCTGAAGATACTTGAAACTTTCAGGAAGCCCGTTCTGGCATACGATGTGGAAGAGTATATCCATGGGCCGTATAATTCTTTGGACAAAAACAGCTTTATGATATTCATAGACGCAAAACCAGGCGGCTGCCCGGAACTAAACAAACTTATGGATTTTGCAAAAAACATAACCAAAAATTTCTTGGTGATCACTGCAGATTTAAGGAAGACAGCAGATATGACAGAAGAACATGTCATACATATTCCGCCCTGTGACGAGTTTATATCGCCGCTTATAAGCATCGTGCCGTTCCAGGTCATCGCCTACAGGCTTGCGAAATCCTGGGGAATAGAGCCGGAAAAGCCAAGATACCCCGGATTTCATAAAATCATAGGGAGCAAATGAGACAAAATGGAGAGGGATACAAATCATTAAAAATCTCGTTTCTGGCAGTATGGGCGGGTTTGAGAAACTGGATTGACATAACCAAAGACCGGAAATTTGGCTCGCCTTTTCAGACCACATATTAGGTATTTGGTTCCGGGAAATATTTAAAAAATAAATATATTGTGATATCATAATATTGGGTGATGTAATTGATAAAAAGATTAAAAGTTAAAAACGACTTTGTATTCCAAAGAATATTCGGCAGCCAGGAAAACAAAGATATATTGATAAGCCTGTTAAATGCAATACTAAAAACGGATGATGACAATAAACTTACGGATATAGAAATGATAAATAACACAAAATTGGAAAAAGATTTATTGACAGACAAACAAGGTGTGCTGGATGTCAGAGCAAAAACAGCGGCGGGCATCCAGATAAACATAGAAATACAATTAATAAACCAGTACAACATGGAAAAGTGAATATTATTTTACTGGTCGAAAATTTTTACGGATCAACTAAACGCAGGTGAAGATTTCAAACAACTTAAGAACTAGACAACACCACGGAGGAGGTGCTGGAAATGATAAAAGAACAGGACCCTGCCATACAAAAGGCGGAAAAATTGCTGGAATATTTAAGCTCCAACGAAGAAATGATAAGACTTTATGAATTGAGAGAAAAGGCCATACATGATGAAATAACCAGAATGAACGGTGTAAGAGAAGAAGGTAAATTAGAAGGTAAATTAGAAGATGCTCAAGAGATGTTAAAGGAAGGCATAAGTATTGAAAAGATTGCTAAGATAACAAAGTTACCTATCGAAGAACTAAAGAAGCTATTAAGTTAAGAAAGTTATAAGCCGCCGATATTACAGCCCATCAATGATCGGAGCAGGAAGCCGAGCAGAAAAAGCGCGGCTTTTTTGCTTGTATAACGAAAACCACCTTATCTGCTATGCGGGTGCTGATGATTGATTGGTCAATAAAGCTGGAGGGAATTCAAAACGCTGCAGTGTACATGTCTAAATTTGATTAATAATCGATTGATTTAAGTTAGTAATACTACGAGTAGCCGACTTTCCTTTGTTTGTTTTATTTAAAAAATATGAAATTTTTAGCAGGAATATGGTAAATTATGTAGAAAAATATAAACAACAAAAAAATTTAAAAAATGAAAATAACGCTGCCCTGATTAAAACGAGGCAATTTCGGAAAATTTTAACAAAAAATAGAGGGGTGTCTTAGCTTGAAAAATAACTTTTCATTACTATTTGTGCCGCCAGCGGTAGCGGCGGAATGGAGGTTAAGATGATTGACTGGAATTTGAAACTCAAGGCATTGCTTCACGATCCGCCTCATAAACAATGGGTCATTTCTATCGGTAGCAACAAAAATGCAAGAGAACTGTTAAAACTGGATACCCATTCATGCCCGGATGGCAATTATCACAGAAACACCCATGAAGTTTTAGCTGAAAGATTACTCGATTGTGTATGTTCGGATGAATGCATAGATGAGCCGGAAGAATTAGCTGAAAAGATAAAAAATGCCGACTATATTTCGTATCCGATGAACAGGGTGCTGCTGAAATTCGATGAAAATGCAAGAAATCCCACGGTTAGGGGAGATAACATATATTTTTTTGATATGTTTAATGAAAATGAAATATACGATGTATTAAAGCGGATTTCTGAATCTGAACACAATAAAGTTAAAAAATTATTTAAAAGAATAGGAGAAATACCTTTCGGAGACCGCTCGCAAAAAATGCGATTTGCCTTTCTGTTTTTGTGGAGATTTTATCCGCAGATTTTCCCATGGATGTATACCCACCCCGCAGATTCCCGAACGCCCAATCATTCCATTTACGACCATATCGTCCAGGTAAGTTCCTTAGCATCAGCTTTGCCAAAACCTGCGTTTTTATTGTATACCATCAGCCCTGTTCAAAGTTTTATTTCAACGGCCAGAAAGACTCAGGATTTGTGGGCCGGAAGTTATTTGCTATCCTATCTTACATGGAAAAGCATAGAGCTTTTGATAGAGGAATTGGGCCCGGATGCCGTCATTTATCCGAATTTATTGGGTCAGCCGTTAATGGATAAGTGGTTTAAGGAACAAAAGTTTAATGTAGGTGGAATTGATAAAGATTTTGGCCGAATAACAGAAGAATATTTAGAAATGTTCCTTAAAACTAAAGAAAATTTATTTGATGATAGTATAGAAAAAATCACAATAGCAAATCTTCCCAACCGTTTCCTGGCTATCATACCACATGAGAAAAAGTATATTGCCGAAAAGTGTGAGAAAGCCTTTGAGTCGGAACTGACCAATCTTGCAAAAAGAGTGACAGAAAAATTATGCCAACTGACCGAAGAGGCGGATAAGGAGAAAAAAATAAAAATGGAAAGGCAGGTGGAAGGACACCTGAAATCGTATTTTCAGGTGTATTGGGCGGTTTTGCCGTGGATGAGCGGAGATATTAATTTGAACGATAAATCTGTTTGCAATGATGCTCTGGACGAATATTGCGAAGTGATAGGGGAAGACGAACTTTATAGCCTTGTAAAAATGATAATCAGATATAGTGCCTTTCGAAAAAGTAAAGCACGGCTTTCGGACATCGGCCATGCATATCCGCTGCTGATAAAGCTTACAGAAAGATTGCTTGGGGCGAGAAAGAGTGTGAGGGATCTTAAAATTTCTCAAAAGCATAATAAACCCGCCGGGATATGTCATCTTTGCGGCGAAAATGAAATAATCGATGCAAACTGGGAGGCGCTTGGAAATAAGCATCCGGGTATTATAAGGGAGAAAGAAAAGATCTGTGGCGTTTGCCTGACGAAAAGACTTTTCCCCCGGGTTTTTGCGGATATTTTTGGGGTCGTGGAACAATGTGAAGAAATAAGATTCCCGTCCACTTCGGAAATGGCCGCTGTTACGACAAAGAAAACAATTGCTAATCCCCGGGAGTTTAGATATAAATTCAATGGATTCGACAATAAAATAAAAGCCAAAAATAATGGCAAAGGAATTCCGAGCGGCAATTCCGTCCCTGCGTTAAAAGATAGCCCCCTCAATGAGATTGACGGCCAGTGGCTCATGCAGGAAAGCTACAGAAAGGAATACTTCAAAAATGAGTACGGTCTGAATGTGGATGAAAAAGATTATGATGATATAGTGAAGTTTTTAAATCAAAATAATATTGATGCGAACAGGTATTATGCCGTTTTACAGATGGACGGCGACCATATGGGCCAGTGGCTGGCTGGCAAAATGAATCCGGAGATAGAAAAAACTATTCATACCCGGTTGAGACAATTGTTAATTGCAGAATCAAAAAATATAAAAGACACAAAAGATATATTGCATCAGAAACATCCTATCACCCCTTCACTGCATCAAACCATCAGCAGGAAATTGGGGTTTTTTGCATTAGAAAAAGTAAGAGGGATAGTCGAAAACGATCATTGGGGCAAATTGATTTATGCGGGCGGTGATGACGTGCTGGCGTTTTTGCCCGCAGTGGAAGCTCTGGATTGTGCTTTCTGTCTTCAGGAGGAGTTCAAAAAGATTTTGGGGTCGAAAGCAAGTATGAGCGCGGGGATTGTAATCGTTCATCATAAATTTCCCTTATCCATTGCATTGACGGAAGCGAATGAAGCGGAAAAGATGGCAAAAAATCACTATAAAAGAGATGCTTTTTGCATAAAGCTCATAACCCGGTCGGCAGAAGAAAGGGTAAGCGGCGGAAAATGGGAAATGTATAATTTCATGAATGATTTAATCAATGTTTTTAAAAATGATCAATTATCATCGTCTGTTTGCAGCGATTTATTAAGGATTGTGGAAGATTTAACCGATGAAAACTCTCAAGAAAAATCAAAATTATTGACGGATATCTTGGGTTCGGAGATAAAGCGAATTCTTTCTCGGAAAAAATCTAAGGATAAAGAGAATATGCTTACCAAAGAATTTATAAAAACCATCATCGATGAATTTACGCGATACGAATTTGGATATAGAGAGTTTGCTAATCTGTTTGCAATAGCGGGATTTATTGCTTAGATATGGAATTTGGAGGAAGGGGTATGACAATGCTGAAATTTACTTTAGATCCTTATGATGTTCTCTTTTTCGGCCGGGGCAAGCCCTTCAATATAGGCAGCGACGTTCAATCGACCTTTCCGCCTTTTCCGCATACCGTTGCAGGGGCGATTTGCGGCAGGATAGCGCAGCGCAAAAAGATAAATATCTCAAAAATTTTGAAAATGGTGTACGGGCCTTTCATTGAAAAAAGGGAAGAAAGCAAAGATGTAATTCTGTGTTTCCCCAAGCCCGCAAATATATATACTGAGAAAAAGCATAGTAAGATTGAAAAATTATATGAAATAAAACCTCAACCAAAAAAATTATTCAAGCTTATAAATTTTGAGGATACAAATAGGCCCCGGATTGAAGATTTTTGCATGTATACCGGCGAAGGAGATATAGAGCCGTTTGATGGCTTTATAACTCAGGAAGGTTTAGAAAAATGGATATCTGGGAAAAAGGTGGAGAAAGATGACATTTTGAGTTTGGATGAAGTTTTTTATATGGAAAATCGTGCGGGTATAAAAATGGATTTTACAAGAGGCAACGTGGAATCGGAAGACGGGCTTTACAGAGTCGACTATATAAGGCTGAAAAACAATATCAGTATTGCCATATGGGCGGAATTTGACTTTGAAAATGGAGATTTAATAGAAGCCGGGCTTACGGATAATGATATGATTTATAGTTTTTTCAATGAATATCCCAGGGTTTTGAAACTGGGGGGAGAAATGAGAAGCGTAAATTATACGATGAAAGCGGATGATTTCAATTTGAAGCATCAAAAGTTGATAACCCGGGTAAGACAAGGAGATATTATAAGAATTGTGTTTCTAACACCTGCAGTTTGCAGCACTTTCCCACCGGAAATAAATGGCTTAAAGATAAAGTCAATGGCATCAAATGGCTATGAAATAATGGGTATTAATTCAAATAACTTGGATAAAAAAACTGTCACGAAAGTTTTACCTGCTGGTACCACAATTTGGGCTGAAGTTACCGATGAAGAAATGGCTCAAAAAATACTTTCTGCAAGGGTGCTGGAAGAAAAAGACGGGCAGCAAAGTATTAATAGCTTTATAGGCAGCAATCTGATTGCTTTCGGAAGGGGATGAGATAATGAAAGAATACAGAGTGAAGTGCAGAATATTGACACCACTTATAATGAGCGGGGCAGATTCATATAAAGTAGAATTGAGGGAGCCGTCCATAAAGGGTATGTTGAGATGGTGGTACAGATTTTGGAAGGGGCCTCATACTTCTTCGCTGGACGAATTGAAAAAAAAAGAATCTAACATTTGGGGGTCCCAAGATAATGCATCAAGATTGAGGTTAAAAATAACATCCAGGCTTTCGGAATCGGATACCGAGACGGCTTTTTTATGCATGAACGTTAGAAGAAAAAAAGAAGGGGATGTACCAAAGGCTTATAATCATATTAAAAGAAAATCCTTTTCTCCTTCAAAAATCTTTGACCTCAGCTTTTTTTACCTCCCTCAGCAAGAAAATATCGTAATAGACGATTTAAAAAAGACGCTATGGCTTATTTCCTCCTTGGGAGGATTGGGCGCCAGATGGCGCAGAGGCTTCGGGTCCATTTCAATTGATGAGCTCGAAAAACATGGTGAGAATTATTATGGATTAGAAGGCGATAATTTAAAGCAAATCGCAGAAAAAATGAGCAGCAGGCTTCAGGGATATAAAGGAGACAATAATTCGCTTAAATTCATGCATCTCGGCAATACCCATATCTATCTGATGAAACCGAAAAAGGATTTTTGGCACAGCTGGAATGGTGCGATGAATGAACTGTGGGATAAATTTTATAGACCATTTAAAAAAGAGAAGGGAATATCGGCGATTGGCGGAGCAAAGCCCAGGAGAGCTTCACCCATGATAATCCAGATAAAGAAAACCACCCACAGCAATAATTATTTCGGGATAGTGTTGTCTCAAGACGATCCTGAATATGACGTATACTATAAAAAAACGGAGTTGGAAAGATTCATTAATACGTCACTGTTTTTTGAAAGTATAAAATTAATTTAATTGGGGGTATCAAAAAATGTATAAACAAGCGGCACTCCTAACCTTTTATGCCGAAACGCCCATCCACATGGGGACAGGTCAGAGCGTCTCATATGTTGATTTACCGGTACAGAGGGAGAGACATACTTCATATCCAGTATTATGGGCAAGCGGTATAAAGGGAGTTATTAAAGATGCGGCTATGAGAGTGTGGGATATGGACAATGATAAGGTGAATGCTATATTCGGTTTTGAGGGGAACGATTCTGAAGATACAAGGGCTTCCTGCGTCAGCTTTACCGATGCAAAGATTCTTTTTTATCCCGTGAGATCCGGCAGGGGGGTTTTTGCCTGGATTACCTGTCCTTTTGTGCTGGAAAGGTTTAAAAATGATTTAAAAAATGCCGGTATTAATTGTAATGGTTTGGATAATATTCCCCAACCGACCGAGGGCGAAATAATCATATGCGGACCGACAAAAGAAATTTCGGCCCAGGATAGCTTTCTTGAAATCAGGGATAAGGGCAAAGTAGTATTAGAAGAGTTTGTATTTACAGCTAAAAAAGAAGATTTGTTTTCAATTGCGAACTCTATAACAAAGCTGCTTCCGGACAATTCTTTAACAGCAAGTTTGGGAAGGCGTATGGCCATAGTTTCTGATGATATTTTTAAAAATTTTATAAATTATGCGGTGGAGATACGCACGAGGATAAAAATCGACCCAACCTCTGGGACGGTGGAAGACAAAGCTCTTTTTACCGAAGAATATGTACCTTCTGAAAGTATTTTTTACTCCCTGGTATTTATAGCGGACCCTTACCTGGGGATTGATGCCAACACATATAAAAAGCTTTCAGAAGCATGTTCTGCAGGTAAAAAATGGGATGACCTAGAAAAAGAAATTGAGGATTCAATAAAAAATGAAGAAGGAAGGATTAAAAAAGCGTTTGAAGGCGATTATTTCTGTGCAAAGGGGGTTTTTGAAGCAGTTGGAAGTCTCTTCAATGCGGCAAACAATTTAATTCAACTGGGATCGAACGGGACAACTGGAAAGGGCCTGATGAGAGTAAAATTTTACATAGAGCGGGATAAGGTTAATCATAGTGATGATGGAGGGAAAAACGAATGGGTATAAAATCCATTGAACAGGAACGGGCAGGATTCTGCCTTAAAAGGATTAAAAAAATGATGGAAGAATTTAATGAGGAAGAAGATAAAAAGAAAAGGGAAAATATTAAAAATGAAATCGATAAATTTAAAGCCGGTGCCAAAAAGCTTCCGGCCTTAATCGTTTCAAACGGTCTGATTCCTGTCCTTGCCTTTTATAAGCAGAGCGGCAGTATGAAAATATACGGAATTCTCGATGGATGGTTGAAGAAAAAGGGGTTAATCACTTCGGACGCTTTGGAAGATACAATAGATGCTTCGCAGCAAAATTTAATGATTATCACCGCTGAAACTCTGGCTGTTGCAAATTGGCTCAAACGAATGGCGGAAGTAAATCTGGGGAGTGAAGAAAGTGAAGAGAAGAAATAGCTATGAAAGTTACGGACGGATAAAATTCGGCACATTCGACTGGCAACAAATAGAAAAGGAAAATTCTGATAGAGCAAGCAAGACCGGAGAATACATTCCTAAACAAATAAAAAGTAAAACAAAAGGTCTTGAAGTGGATAATTTTTCACTGATGTTTTCAAAATTTGTTCCAATTATTGATGCAGAAAAGGTAAAAGATGGCAGAGAGAATATCAAAAAAATGAACAAATATGTTGGCGGTGAATCAAAGAAATACTTTCTAGAAGGTATTGCGGAAAAGTTTCGGGCATCCGAGTTTAAGATAGATGATCAATCTATTTTAGCTCTGATTCGGGAGAGGATAAAAGCCCAGAAAAAAGCCCTTGAGAAACAAGATTATGAAGTTCTGATAGACGACACCTTTACAACGCGATCCCGCCTTGTGGTTGGACTTGGGTCAGAACATGTGCTGGAGACTTCTTTGACCCTTCATCACATCTTCGGGATACCCTATATTCCTGCGAGCGCACAGAAGGGATTATGCCGAATGGTTGCTTTCTGGCGTTTGGCTGAAGCCAAGAGCGATGAGGAAATAAAGGGATTTAAAAACATATTTTATGATAGCAAAATTGATTTTGAAAATGAAGATGACCAATTAATGAAATATAAAATTCTATTTGGCACACAGGGATTCCAGGGCCTTTTAGAGTTTATAGATTCTTTTCCCACAATTGAACATAAAAGTGATTTAGAGAATAATATAGATACAATATTTGAACTCGATGTTATGAATGTTCATTACGGTAATTATTATACTAAAAATATGCCGCCGGACGATGGTCAGGCCCCCAATCCCATCTTCTTTTTGACGGTGAAAAGCGGCATAGGGTTTTGCTTTACAGTACTGTATGATAAAATGAGGGCCGGGCTCTTGAAATGCAGTGAAAAACCCAAAATAAAAACTTTTATCGAAAACTGGGAAGCCGATAATTATTTGAAACTGAAGGAAGAAATAATGGGTATTTTAAACTGTGCGCTTGGTGAATTTGGAATAGGGGCAAAAACAGGGCTTGGATATGGAATGATGAGTTGAATAGAGGAGTGAACGAAAGTGAAGAGTATGATATATCAGATCGGAAGAGTGGACAAAAATATGTTAGAATTGCAGAGGTTTAAAATAAACGGCCATATGAAAACAAAACTCCTTTCTTCTTTTGCATTGAAGGAGTACTTGCGGGAAAACGGCGATGACGTGAAGGTAGTCCTTGTATATCCAGTAAGCCTGCCGCTGAATACAGCTGTCCAGAATGCAAATTTTAATGACAGGGATTTTTTAGAAAGAATAAATGATGTAATATGCACCGGGGGGAGTGAGTATCTGCAAAATACGGCGGAATTTTTCGAAAAAATGCCTTATTCCAGTGAAAGTGATGATTTTTTTGTAGTGCACTCCACGGGAGAATATGCAGGAGTCCAATTTGATGGAAAATTTAATGATATTGTGTTTGAAATAGCTTTAGACATGATGGAAAGGTATATTGCCGGTGAAGTGGAGAGGATATATGTAGACATTTCCAGCGGACTCAATATTTTTGTTTCGGCCATACTCGAGGCGGTGAGATTTTTCAGCACATGGGCGGGTTTGAGAAACTGGGTTGACACAGCCAAAAGACCGGAAATTCGGCTCGCCTTTTCAGACCCAATATTGGGCGGAGTACCTAAAGAATATGAGATACATCAGGAAAAAATAGAATTCAAGGCATTTTTTACATCGCCAATTAATAAAGATGACCTAGACAATATTGGTAAAAAAATTTATGAACTAGAAAGGCAGAAAAAGCAAAAGCTGAAGGAATTGCTGGAAAGATTTGCAATCATATTTTCAGCTATAAAGAATAATATTCCTTTGGCCGTATATCATTTTGGTTTTCATTCTCGGGAAGAGATAGGCGGAGTTTTTGAGCAACTGCTGGCTGATATGCGATTGCGGCTCTATGCTTCTTACAAAGAATCCCCGGGGCTTGAAAAAACCAGCTATTCAAAAGCAATATTGACACTGGGTTTTTATGCCGGTTTGGCTGAAGTCTTAGATTTCTATGGTTTTAAAATTTATGATAGAAATAAAGGTGTAAGCATGAATGAAATAAAAGAAAAATTTAATAATGATATGAAAGGAGATGTTAAGAATAAGCAATCTAAAGGAGTTTATGATTTGTTTGATATAAAATTAAACCGAGTTTTCCTGGGAAGTGAAATATCAAATTTGGAAAAAAAGCTAGAAAATGCTGCTCAAGATGCATGGCAGCTGATTGTAAGATTTTTCGATAGCAAAGATAAAATACAGACCCCCGACAAGAGGAACTTCTTTGCTCATTCTGGATTAGAGGGGCTTATTACTGAAATAAAAAAGACACGGAATGAATTGTTTGTTCGATATGCGGAAGAATTTACGGATAGTAATGGTGGAAACCAGAGTATAGAAAAAAAGATAAAAACATGGTTAATAGAAGAAGTATGAAAATAACAAATTTTGCTTTGAATGTATTAAAAACTGCGGGGTAATGGAGATGATTGAATAATTTGCCGATATTATGAACGCAATGAGACTTACACTGAAGAAACGTTTTGTTTTATTAAACATATGTTCCATGCTATTTACAAAAAATTAAATAATTGATATGATGTAGTTGATAAGATGGATGAAAACAGTATTTTAAGGAAGTTTGATCATGGACAAAAAGGAATGTATTGCAGACATAATGAGATATTTTGCAAAGCAAGATGATGTTTCTACAGTATATTTGTTTGGGTCAGTCGTAAAGAAAAAAACAACTGAAAACAGTGATGTAGATATTGCTGTTTTGTTCATTCGGGGGCTGTCTTTGTTGCATCGCTTTGAAAGGAAATTGGAGTTCGCCAATGATTTGGAAGATATATTGAAGACAAAAGTAGATATTGTTGACCTGGAAAATGCTGATTTATATTTTGTTCATCAAGTGATGCTTAAAAAGGAAATTGTTCTTGACAGAGACATTGAAAGGCGAGTATCCTTCGAAGTCGAAAAGCGAAGAAAATACTTTGACAAGAAACGCTTTTATGACTTATACCACAGTCAGGCTTTGAAAAGATTAGAAGAGAAAGGCAGGAAATATAAAAATGGTTGAGCCTGAGACGATACTCAGAAGATTAACCGTCTTGGAGGAATATTGCAATGATCTTGATGAAGCCAGACAGAACATTAGTTGGGAAAACTTTTCACATGATAAAGTAGTTCGCCGCTATGTTGAAAGAACATTACATATGGCTGTTGAATCATGTTTAGATATTGCAAACCACATTATTTCTTATGAAGGTTATCGAGAGCCAGTTGACAACAAAGATGTATTCCAAGTACTTTTTGAACAAAATATCTTGGATGAAATATTAAAAGAAAATCTTAAAAAAATGGCTCAGTTTCGCAATGTTATTGTTCATGATTATATACGAGTCCAACCAGAAATTGTGTATGCTATTCTTCAAAAAAATTTAAGCGATATATTGGAATTTGCTAATATTATAAAAGAAAGGTTTCTGGGTAATCAAACCGTGTAAATATTAGGGATCCTGCGAAAGGTGAGTTATTGTGTATTTGAACTAGGCTGTGGAATTTTCGTAGCTTTTTATATCCCGGTTGATGCGAAGAACCGAAATATTAGCCGCGCAAAAAGCGCGGTGGAACCGATGGTTTGCGGTAGGCATATTATTTTGCCTGCCAATTCCTTACCGTAAAGATTGCTGTTGTTCTGATCCGAACATACGGCCGTCCCATTTCTTTCGCTCAGGGCTTTTAAATATGATGCGAGAATGTTTAGGCCCTGATGGGTCACGATGCTTTCTCCGCACAGGGATAAATCAAATCCGTCCTATCCCGCACATTTGCCACGATGAATTTTATTTTTCTGTATAAATTAAAAACAATCCGCCTCGAGAAAGGGCTTTTTTTATGTTTGGCTCATCATTCCTGCCATCTTTATTCAGAAAAATTTTATTGAAAATCATATGTATTGATGGTATGATGTACTCTATACTAAGGATAAGATTGGGAGGCATATAGAGATTGGCTAGGGTTTTTGTGACTGGAGGAGCTGGCTATATAGGAAGCCATGTGGTTAAGCTTTTGGGAGAAAAGGGCAATGAGGTTATGGTCTATGACAACCTTTCCTCCGGAAATGCTGGCAGCATACTGTATGGCAGACTGGTGAGGGGAGATATACTGGATTTTGAAAAAATAAAGACAGCCATGGAGGACTTTCAGCCCGATGCGGTAATGCATTTTGCTGCCAAGATTGTGGTGCCGGAGTCCGTTAGGGAGCCTTTGAAATATTACGAAAACAATACCTGCGGCGCAGTAAGCGTGCTTAAAGCCATGAGAGAGTGCGGGGTAAAAAAGATTATTTTTTCATCCACGGCTGCGGTTTACGGTCAGCCCGAGAAGATGCCGATAACGGAGGATGCGCCGCTTGAGCCGGTCAATCCGTACGGCCAAAGCAAAGCCGCAGTGGAAAGAATCCTTAGAGATTCTTGTTTGGCAGGAGATTTCGGATATGTAGCATTGAGATATTTCAATGTGGCAGGGGCCGATCCGGCGGGAAAGATAGGGGAAACAAAAAAGGATGCCACGCATCTCGTGACGATGTGCGTGAGAGCCGCCTGCGGAAAAAGGGACAAGCTTTTTGTTTACGGCACCGACTACACCACTCCTGACGGCACCTGCATAAGGGATTACATACATGTAATGGACTTAGCGGATGCCCACATGCTGGCCCTTGAGTATTTGCTGGGAGGCGGCAAGTCCGATGTTTTCAACTGCGGTTACGGTCAGGGGTATTCGGTTCAGCAGGTCGTAGATACCGCAAAAAAGGTTACCGGCGTGGATTTTCCCGTGGAATACGCCCAAAGGAGGCCCGGCGATCCCCCGGAGCTGGTGGCAGATTCAGCCAAGATAAAGCAAAAGCTTGGCTGGCAGCCGCGTTATGATGATTTGAAATTTATCATCAAGACGGCCTGGGAGTGGGAAAAAAAATATAATTCATGACGGGCCTGCAGTAGGGAATCCGGAAAAAATGTTTGCGGAAAATCAAGCAATTGAGATTATGAATGAGCCGAGAGTTTCATATTAAAATTTATGGGGGTTGTTGAATGTCATCAGAAATTTTTAAAATCGAGCGAAATGACGATTGTTTGTGCGGGAGCGGCAAAAAATACAAGAAGTGCTGTCTTCCGAAGGTGGAAAAAATTAAGGCGGGACTCATGGAAGCTATCGGAAATAAGGTCACAATTACCGCGGAAGGCAGGGAGTTTTTGCGGATAATCTGTGTAATGTACGGAATCGATCTGGATGCGGATGATGCAAAAGTCGATACTGAAAGGCTGGCCGAAACAATTTTGCACGCGTGGGACGAAGAGGAACGGATTATAATAAACAACTCGGAAGAATTTATGGAAAAAATTGAAAAAATATTGCGTGAAAAGAAAGGAATGAAATTCATTAGGATACCGGGTTCTATGATGATAGAATTGGATGATGATGCTGAAGATGAAGAGCTTGAAGATATCATGCTTGAAATTATCGAAAGCGTGCAGCCGGAGGATTATCTGTTGGAAGTGGCTTATTCATTGAGGACGGATGAATACACCGAAGAAGAAATCAAAAATGTGTTCCACTGGATTTCATTGGGGCTGCTGTCCGACTTTGCCCATGGATTTATGCTTCCCATCCTGCACACCAGTTTAAAGGAAATCAACGAAGCGAAGGAGAAAGTGAGAAAAATAATTGACGGCAAAGATGAATTGGATGAAGATGATGGTAATAAAATCGCTAAAGTATATGCGGAATATCCGATTTTTACCGAATATATAGGTGCAAAGTTGATGGAGGATGTGCAGGATGATTTGAATGAGGTGCTGAACGGCAGACTTAGTTTCAGATTTCCACTTTATACCGTATATGCATTTTTCCTAAAATTTTTTGCGGCAACTGTAAATATGTTCGGCGGCATTATAAAGGGCAATTCTCTGGATTATAGCGATGATGTCATAAATTATTTCTCGGATGCAGCGGATGAATTGCTTGCGGAAGAGGTAATTTTCGAGAAAGTGTTCGAATGCATTTACGATACGGTAGCTGAAGCGGAACAAAATGCAGACGATGAAGCCTTTAAAGAAAAACTGTCGAAAATCAGAGAATTCCTCTCCTTTTTTTCCTTCGAGCTATTTTTTGCAATTAAAGACATTTTTCTGAAATCCATATCCGGGTATTTTAAGAGTTTGCCGCAGCCGGTAGATGACAGCGGCATTACAATCAACAGCATTGACGACATTTTGAAACCGGAATTCTTTGAGCAGTATGTTTCATATCTGGAGTCAAAAGGCCTGACGAAAGAAGCCGACTATTTAAAGGGACTTTACAGTGAAATAGAAGAAAAGTCCATTCCGGACATTGTGAAGAATATTCTCAACAATGAAAATTGAAGCAAGCCCTGGATTGAAAATTTTTAATAGCATCTTTGCCTGCCGTCATAATGCGCGGCGGGCTTTTTTACGTTACGATTTTTGGGTATAAGCCTGCGGCTATTATCTGTATGATAATGGTTGCGGATATTATGACGAGCCAATCGAATCCTGCATTCGGAACACTGCCGTTTATCAGGTAACCCCTCAAAAGCTCCACGATGTAGCTCAATGGATTTATTCGCGCAATTATCTGCAGCCACCGGGGCATTATGGAAATGGGGTAGATTGCATTGCTTGCAAAAAAGAGCGGCATTGTTATTACCTGCCCTATTCCCATAAATCTTTCCCTGCTTTTTACTATTGCTGCAAGGGCCATGGACAGCGATGAGAATATGATGGAGCCGAATATTATCGTGATTATGCTCATGAGTATGCCGTATGCGCTCCAGCGAAAGTTTATATCCATCAGCAGGGAAAGCAGCAGGATGATTATGACCTGGCTCACGGCTCTGACTCCCGCGCCGAAAGCCTTGCCGGTTACAAATGCGGGACGAGGCACAGGCATAGCGATAAGTTTCTGGAGTATTCCCTGGTCCTTATCCCATATTATAGTCAAGCCGTAAAATATCGAAATAAACATCATAGACTGGGCCAGTATTCCGGGTGCCATAAATGTCTGGTAGTTTACGCTGCCTGTGGGTATCGCACGCACCCGGGAAAGCGCCTGGCCGAAAATCACCAGCCATAAAACCGGTTGAATGGCGCGTGTAAAAAGCTCCGTAGGGTCATGCCTCAATTTTCTTATTTCCATTTCGGCGATTGTAAAAGAATTGGCCAAATATGCAGTAAAAGTTGATAGGGGTGATGGATTGTATTGTTTAATGTCAACTAAAGCGCTGGATGCGCTTTCTGATCTGTCGCATTTCACTGAAATTCCCTCCGGTTTCCAGTTGATTGCCCGTAAAGAATACAAAAACATCCTCAAGAGTTGCGCCTTTATTTCCGGTCAGGGCTTTCAACTCATCGGACGTGCCCTGGGCGGCTATTTGCCCTCTGTTCATGATGGCCACCCTGTGGCAGATGGCCTCGGCTTCTTCCATGTAATGCGTGGTTATCAATATCGTAAGGCCGGTTTCTTTTTGCAATAAGTCGAGGACATCCCAAACATTGTGTCTGGCTACGGGGTCAAGACCCACTGTGGGCTCGTCAAGTATCAATATCCTCGGGCGGTGGATTATTGCCTGCCCGATCTCGAGCCGTCTCACCATGCCGCCGGAATATTCCCTCACGAGCCGGTTAGCCGCGTCTTTTAAATTCAATATATCGATGACATAATCGATTCTTTCTTTTCGCTCTCTCGCCGGAAGGCGCAATAGCTTTGATACCAGCAAAAGATTTTCGTATCCGGTCAATGTCGAGTCTGCCGAAAGCGCCTGCGGAACATATCCTATCAGCCTTCGCACTAAAGCTCCATGCCTTTTTGCATCTATGCCCTCTATTTTAATTTCTCCGGATGTAGGAGGCAAAAGCGTGGTTATCATGCGGATAGTGGTGGTTTTGCCGGCGCCGTTCGGCCCCAATAGCCCGAAGACTTCTCCTTCATTTATGCTGAAATTGATGCAGTTTACGGCATCGTAATTGCCGAAGCGCTTGCTTAAATTTATTGCTTCTATGGAATACGGCATAAATACCCTCCCTCCTCAGGGCAATTCATCTGTCGTTTTTTTGATGCGATTTAAAATCAATCTTAAATCATCATTTATTTGCTCTATATTTATTTCATCAAGATTCTTCAGTGAGTTTTCGAATATGGATATGCGGCATTGCAATATATCGCTCAATAATTTGTGTCCTTCAGGGGTTAAAGTAAGATAGACCAGACGCCTGTCGTTATCATCCCGCCATCTTTTGACAAGCATATCATCCACAAGGTTGTCTATAAGGCCCGTCAGCGTAGCGGGCGCCAGCAGCAGCTTTTTTTGCAAATCTTTCATAGTGATGGGCTTATCAAGAGAGAGTTTGTTCATTACCCAGAACCTTGACATGGTGATACCCTTTTCATTCAGGAAGCAGCGGGTATAGAGGTTTATCTGATGGTTTATTTCCCTCAAAAGCATCTCCAGTTCAGCCAAAATTTTTGTATCCAAAAAATATGCCTCCCAGATATTTAGGATTCCAAAATATATTATATAATATTGCCCGGTTTTTTGCAATACAAATATGAGCCGGATCATAGCAGTTTTAACCTTGCAAGCTCACTGATCAAATCTGAATATTGACTTATGCCGCCGTGAATAATATTTATTATGTTGTTGGAGTTTATACAACCTTGTGAAATCATTATTGAAAGCTTTGGCTTAGAGCATTATCATGCATTTTGGGAGGCTGATGTTTCATGCCCATGCCGGAGGAGAACAGAAAATATACCTATGCTGATTATTTGACCTGGCCAGAAAATGAACGATGGGAAATCATTGACGGCATAGCCTATATGCAGGCTGCTCCCTCCTGCAGCACCAGGCTGTATTATCGGAGTTATCGGCTCGGTTAACGTATCCATTTTCCCCAATCTGGTGATTGACCCGGAGCCGGTATTTTCCGGCATATTGTGGCAAAAACGGAAAAACCGCCATGATGCATGGCGTGCAGCATGGCGGTTTTCCGCGAATCGCCCTTTTCCCCTTTTTTCTTCAGTATCGCCCTTTTAAATTTCATTAATATCATCGCGGCTACACTATAAAACTGAGCTATGCCGCATTCAAAAAGCCCTATTCCTCAATATATCATCCGTTTATTGATTTTAATTGTGAAACTGAGCTGCGTGCCAGAGATGGCCAAACGCACCAGGAAGCCTTGCCGTTGCCGCTTGCAAGTTTACAGTAATATAGGTTTTTTTACAGTTTTAGTTTGATGACGTAGTGCTGTTTTCTTTTTCGTCCAGGCCGGGCCCATGTTTTGCCTGAAACAAAGCCTTTGAAACCGCCTCCGCCTGATCAGCTGTCAGCGTGCCGTTATCCACGAGTTCCTGCAGTGGACCGATAGCCTCGCCTTTTTTAGGCGTTGATTCCCTCTTTTGTTCCATGTATGCCTTGCGCTCTTCTTCAGTCATATTCTTTACTTTTTCCATCTCTGCCTTGCGAGCTTCTTCTTTTTCATTCAAATATGCCAGTATCTTTTCTTTCTGCTCCTGGGTTATAGTTCCTGCGGAAACCAGGCTGTCCAGCTGGCTTTCAATTTCTTGCTGCCGCTTTGCCTGCGCTTCCTCCATTTTTGCCTTCATTTGCTCCTCGTAGTATTTGTTTATGGCATCAGCTTCGTCCTGCGTCAGGATGCCCGCCTCGACCAATTCCTGCATGTGGTCCGGCTTTGCTGATGAATTCGAGCTTTTCTTTTCTTCAAAGTAAGCCTTGCGCTCTTCCTCGGTCATGCTTTTAATCTTTTCCATTTCGGCCTTGCGTTCTTCTTCCTGCGCTTTATAATACTCCATTATTTTTTGTTCCTGTTCCTGAGTTATCAATCCCTGACTCACCAGATTATCCAGCCGCTCTTTTTGCTGCTCCTGCCGCTTTGCCTGTGCCTGCTCTTCAAGATACGCTTTTATGGCGTCCGCCTGTTCCTGTGTCAGGATCCCCGCTTGGACCATTTCAGTCAAGAAATCTTTTTTGCCTTCGGTCCGGGATGCTTTCTTTTCTTCAAGGTAAGCCTTGCGCTCTTCTTCGGTCATGTCTTTCATTTTATCCATTTCGGCTTTTCTTTCTGCGGCTTTTTCCTCCATATAGGCTGTCATTTTATCTGCGGTTTCCTGTGTGATGATTCCCTGCTCCACGAGGCTTTTTGCAACATCTTCCATGTTGCCTTTGATGCCAGTCTTATCACCGCGATCCATGGGGCCGAATATACCCATGCCCATAGGGCCGCCCATCCTGCCGCGCATCATTTTTCCCGGTGCGCCAATGGCCGTTTTTAAATTGCCGGAAGCATCGGAAGTGCTGGTGTCCGCCAGTACGGCACCGCCTGCTGTCAGCAGCATGCCTCCTATTAAAACCGAACCAAGAATAGCTTTTAATTTTTGATTCATGAACACAACCCCTTTCATGCAATAATTTTTATTTTACAGCTTTATTGTAACCGCGATTTTTAACAAAGCAGTATCGAAAATGTCACGAATTTATGTTATTTTTGTTAAAAAATTGTGAACACGTTTGTCGCCGGGACTGTGAGTCAGGGGACGGTTCCTTGACTCACTCGTCCCCTGACTCACTGACTCAACTTAATCAATCTGGACTGGGAGGATAAATGTGGTATAATGGTTATGCAAAAGACATGCTGGTTATGGATTTCGGGGTGATATCAAATGGAGAGGAAAACCGTATTAATCGTTGATGACGAAGAAAAAATAAGGATACTTTTGAGGGATTTCCTGGAGAGGGAAGGCTACAATGTGCTTGAGTCTCCCGACGGAAAGCAGGCGCTTGAAATGTTTCAAAGATTTGGAAACGATATCGACCTCATCCTCCTCGACATCATGCTTCCCGAGCTTGACGGCTGGACAGTGTGCAGAAAGATAAGGGAGGCGTCGCAGGTGCCGATCATCATGCTGACCGCGAGAAGCGAAGATTTCGACGAGGTTCACGGGTTTGAGATAGGAGCGGATGATTATGTGAAAAAACCCGTGAAGCCTACGGCTTTAATCGCCCGAATCAACGCCTTTTTTCGAAGGCTGGAGAGGGAGAAGAATGAGAATAATGTATTTGTCTTTGACGGCATCGAGATTGACGACGCTTCCCATGTGGTTAAGGTTGACGGCAGCGAAATTTCCCTCAGTCCGAAAGAGTATTCGCTTTTATTGATCCTGGTTGAGAATAGAGGCAAAATAGTCTCCAGGGAGCAGCTTCTCAATCAGGTCTGGGGATACGACTATTATGGCGGCTTGAGGACGGTGGACACTCACATCAACCGCCTGAGAATAAAACTGGGGA
Source organism: Tepidanaerobacteraceae bacterium (assembly GCA_024655905.1). Lineage (GTDB taxonomy): Bacteria > Bacillota > Thermosediminibacteria > Thermosediminibacterales > Tepidanaerobacteraceae > JANLFP01. Next base: position 190,327 of record JANLFP010000005.1, on the reverse strand, counting down.
GAAAGGCCGATGCCATTGCCACCATCAGAGGATTCGGATACAGATTCGAGGGATGATTATGAATTTGTCAATTCGCTTTAAGCTATTCATATACATGACCGTTAACATCGTGCTGTTTGCCGTGCTTTTATACGGTTCCAATACCTTTTTTGCTGAAAAGTACTACATAAGCCAGAAAAAAAACACGCTCATCGAAACCGCAAAGCGGCTTTCGACCCTGGTGGCCGGCAGAAAAGAGGCGTCGGATTTTGATGATGAGAATCTCATATATGAAATCAACACGCTGGAAAAAAGCATTGGCGGTACCATATTTATTGGGGCTGCCGACGGGACGCTGTATTACCCGAATCAAAAGAACCGCAGCATGCCGCCCAGAACGGGATTCAACGCCAGCCCGTTTTATGCGATGGACAGACAGCCAAACCCGCCGCCTGCCCTGGATACCGCGCCAAATTCGGGTTCTGCGCCTGATGCGAATTCGGCGCCAAAACTGAGGGTTCCGGCACTGCCCAGGAGGAACATAAAGGAATGGGAGCGCTATGATGAAAATTCATTTTTCATTATTACAGAAGACCCGAATTTTAAAATAAATACTTTGCGATATCAGCTCAAACTGGAAAGCGGCCTGATACTTCTTGTATGGGTGCCCATGGCCGGGATATCCGAAAGCGCATCGGTATCCAACGATTTTACGGCAATCATTGGCCTGGTTACGATTCTGATAACAGGAATCTGGGCTCTGTTTATTTCCGGCAGATTCACACAACCCATCTCTGAAATGAGCCGGATCACAAAAAAGATGTCCGAACTGGATTTTTCACAGACCCTGAAAATCGACAGAAACGATGAAATCGGGCAATTGTCCCGCAGCATAAACCACCTTTCGCATAAGCTCAGCCGGGCCATAGCTGAGCTGAACGACAGAAACAGAAGATTGGAAGAGGATATAGACCGCGAGCGCAAATTGGACAGGATGCGGCGCGAATTCATATCAAGCGTATCTCACGAACTCAAGACGCCGATCTTTTTGCTGCAGGGGTATGCAGAGGGCCTGAAAGCGAACATTGCCGATGATGAAAAAAAGCGGAAATTCTACTGCGACGTCATTATGGAAGAAGTGGAGAAAATGGATGCCCTCGTGAAGGATTTGCTGGATCTTTCCCAGATTGAATCCGGCATGTTTTCCGTCAACAAAACCTTCTTTGATGTCCCGCAGCTTATAGATGAAATCATTTCGAAGTATGAGCCCGTGCTGAATGAAAAAAATATCCGCATAGATGTTGAGATGGAAGGGGCAATGACGGCATTTGCCGATCCGGCCAGAATCGAGCAGGCGATTGTAAATTTCATGAATAACGCCATAGACCATGTGGATGAGAAAAAGCACATCAAACTCGCTGTAAAGCCGGTTGGGGACAAAATAAGGGTTTCGGTCTATAATTCGGGAATGCCCATTCCTGAGGATTCGCTGGATAAGGTCTGGACGAGCTTTTACAAGGTTGACCGGGCCAGGACGCGGAGCCTGGGAGGTACAGGCCTTGGCCTGTCCATAGTCAGGGCTATCCAGGAAACGCATAAAAACGCATATGGGGTAGCAAACGTAGAAGGCGGTGTGGAATTCTGGATAGAAATTGACAGGGGAGATTGATAATTGCTTTGAGACTGGTATTTATCATGGTCGGTATCTGAAACAACTTAAAAATATGAAACTCGCTTTCATCAACGGCTACTCCTGTTTAGGAAATGCCTGGATGTCATGCCAGCTATTGGCAGGATAAACGTTTAGTTCTAATTTAAAGGACATGAAAGAAAAGCCGCTGCTGTGGGTCTTCGCAGCTAGCGGCTTTAAAAACTGCTGTGAAAATGCACTTCTTTGCTGGAAGCGGTGTGAGATGCTGCCGAAAACGATGGAGCCTGTGGCATAGGCACTGATGCTTGCGGTGCCGTATGCGTTTGAGGCAATTCTTTCACTGCCGGTGCCCGGGCCGGAGTTTCTCCCGCCGCCGGTATTCCGGGTGGAGCCCCTTCTTTATCCGGTGTTTGCGGCAGAGCTTGCTCCGCCGCCGACTGATGAGTCACCGGCTGCGGCAATGGTCGAGAATTCGGCATATCCGTTGTCTTACTTGAAGATGCCGGCGCCCGGGATATTGCAGGCGTCCCGTGAGGGTCGGCGTTATCATTTCTATAGATCATCACGCCGCCGTCTTCCACGATCAGCTCCCTGTAAATCAGCTTGCTGTATATGAGCTCGCCGGAAGAGTGGATGACCAGGCTGCGCGCCTGGACATTTCCGCAGACCCTTCCTGCGATTGCCAGCGTGCCGGCTTTAATGCTGCCTTTTACACAGCCGGAGGGGGCGACGAATACATTCATTCCATTATATATATCCCCTGTGAATGTTCCATTGATTTCCACATAGCCCATGTTTTGCCGGGGCCGGTTTTCTTGATTCGGATGAATGCTCAGCAATTCTAATATATTCCTGCTCAAAGCATACCACCCTAAGACTGCGGGGTATACTCTTCCTGCGGCTGTCCGATGCGGGATGGAGAATTCCACAGCCGGTTGGCCCAGGCGAGATAACCCCGGCAATTGGCGGTTATGGGATCGGCTGCAAGCTTCGCGTGGGAAATCCGAGGCAGGAGGTATTGGCTTATGGCCTGTCCACCGCCGCCGCTTAATATTATGCTGTCGAAATCCGACAGCCTCCACTGAGAATTGACTTCCACAAGAATATTGGTAGCCAGCTTTTCGAAGGCTTCGCTTACGATGTCGGTTATGTCAATGGATTCTCCAGCCATATTGATTCTGCGCTTAATGACTATTCCGTCCAGTGAATAGCTTTCTTTTTCGAGACCATACCTGGCGGCGATGCTCAAGCCTATCTCGCTGTATGCTGTGGCCAGCCCCACCGTCAGGGATTTGCTTTTTTCGGGAATGAATTCGGAGTCCTCAAGAGCGGCGAGATCTGTAGTCCTGAAACCTATGTCCACTATGCCTATGCGGCCTTCGGCAGGGGCAGCGGCATCGAGCCCCATTGGACCGGAAAAAAGCGACCAGTAGGTGCCAAGCGGCTGAGGAACGATTTCCACCTCTTTGACATTCAGCCGAATCTCCCGGCTGCCACCTTCGACGAAAAGGGCAATTGAGCGTTCGCCTTTGACCCTCTTTGCGAGGCTGTCCGCCATGTGCATCCTTTCCACCGGAAGGCCGGTCACCACGTTGAACTCATTGTACGCTGCATCGGCAAAGAAGCTCAGCGCGCTGAAAAAAAGGATTTCAAAGTCTTCTCCGGCAGAACGGTTGTAGGAGAGGTCCCTATAGACAAACCTGGAATGTTTGATTGCCGCTTTGCCCACAAAATAGATTTTTTTGCCCATGCCCACCTTAAGATGATCGATGGTCGAAAATCGATCCGCTCCCGTGTTAAAAGTCGGTCTTGTATGGCCTTCGCCCACCACGCTCGGAAATGAGTATCCAGCCTCGCCGTCGGTAACCTTCACGAAACCATACCCCACATCGATGCCTATCAATCGTGCCATTGTCCAACCTCCTTATAAATTTGAGAATCAACAACAGCCCCTCTTTCTTTTTATTTCCCCCAGCGCGGTGTTAAAGCATGAATTACCGTGCGACGGCAAAGATTTTCTCTGCATTATGCATATGTCTTCATTCTATCCTGCTAACTTTTATCATACCAATTATCGAGTATTTTGTAAATATGCTTTATTTTATATCAATTTAGCCAAGCCTTAGCGGCGCTGCAAAAGGTAGTTTCATGCGAGCCGATCGATGGCGGCCAAAAAATAGTTTTCTGCCGAATAAAAGATATTAGATATATAATTAAGAAAACAAAAAATATTCTTTTTTGTTGACTGTTTAACTTTTTTTATCTATAATTTAATTAAACGTTTTCGTAAAACGTTAAACTAAAATCGGGAGGGGAAAGTGTGAAAAAGTTTTTCATCATCGCATTGGGTTTTGTGCTGATCCTTTCACTGCTGCTCAGCGGTTGCGGCTCTAGCCAGCAGTCGCAGCAGAATCAGGGCCAGTCACAGCAGTCGGGTCAGGAGCAGCCCAAGGAAAAACCTCTTAAGATTGTGCTTCTCTTAAACGGAAATCTGGGAGACAAGTCGTTTTTTGACTCCGCCAATCACGGAATGGAGCTCATCAAGCAGGAACTTGGAGCGGAGACCAAGGTCATCGAGATGGGTTACGACCAGACCAAATGGGAGCCCACGCTGGTGGATGTATCCGAGCAGGACTGGGATATAATCATAGTGGGAACCTGGCAGATGCAGGAAATTCTTGAAAAGGTTGCACCGCAATACCCTGACAAGAAATACTTCATATTTGACAGCAGCGTGGATTACACAAAGGGCAAGCTGGACAACGTGTATTCAATCCAGTACAAGCAGAATGAGGTTTCCTTCCTCGCAGGCGTTGTAGCGGCTAAGGTAACCACTTCCAATATGCCGCTTGCCAACCCGCAGAAAATAATAGGATTCCTCGGAGGGATGGATACTCCGGTCATTAACGATTTCCTTGTTGGATATATACAGGGCGCAAGATATGTAGATCCTGACATTAAGGTTGCAATTTCATACATCGGCGACTTCTCCAATGCTGCAAAGGGCAAGGAAATGGCTCTGGCGCAGTACAACCTGGGCGCTGACATAGGCTTCAACGTGGCGGGCCAGGCGGGCCTCGGCCAGCTGGATGCGGCTAAGGAGAAAAACAAATACGCCATCGGCGTGGATTCCGACCAGGCCATGATATTCAAAGACTCGGATCCGGCGAAGGCAAACCTAATAGTCACATCGGCGCTGAAGAGGGTGGACAACTCGCTGCTGCGCGCCGTGAAGATGTACAAGGAAGGCAAGCTTGTGTTCGGCAAGGCCGAAAACCTGGGGCTGTCGGAAGAAGCCGTAGGCCTTGCGGACAATGAGTTTTATGAAAAGCTTTTGTCTGAAGATATAAGAAAAGAAGTGAAAGACCTGGCGGATAAAATCGCAAGCGGGGAAATCAAGGTCGATACAGCTTTCGGAATGGATACAGCCAAATTGAACGAGCTGAGGAACTCGGTCAAGCCGTAATTAGGGCAATTAGGAAAAAAGCAGCGAGTCAGGAGGTTGAGTCGTGGGGGGATATTGAGTCAACCCCCCTTGGCTCACCTATCCTGACTCAAAATTATAATAGGGGGATATATATGCCCGATGAAATACTGAAAATGCAGAACATCACAAAAGTATATCCCAACGGCATAGTAGCCAATAAAGGCGTTAATTTTTCCGTCTACGCAGGGGAGATACACGCCCTGGTGGGCGAAAACGGCGCCGGCAAAACCACCCTTATGAAGATTCTTTTCGGCTTGGAGCATCCTGAAGAAGGCGCTATCTATTTGAAAGGCGAAAAAATAATCATCTCCTCGCCGCAGGTGGCGATAAGGCATAAAATAGGCATGGTCCACCAGCATTTCATGCTGGTGCCTTCCTTGACGGTGGCAGAGAACATCGTTCTGGGCATGGAGCCCAGCCGGAGGGGTTTCATAGATATTGAAAAGGCAATTGAAACAACGGAAAAACTTTCGGAAAAGTACAATCTGAAAGTGGACGCCAGGGCAAAAATAGCAGATCTCCCCGTGGGGCAGAGGCAAAAGGTTGAAATATTGAAAGCGCTGCTCAGGGGAGCCGAAATATTGATTCTCGATGAACCCACAGCGGTTTTGACGCCTCAGGAAACAACGGAGCTCTTTTCGGAGCTAGTCCACTTGAAAAACAAAGGCCATACAATAATCTTCATTTCCCATAAGTTAAAAGAAATTAAAGAAATATCGGATCGGGTCACCATAATGAGGCACGGCAAGAACATGGGAGTCTACAGGACGCAAGATGTAACCGAAGAAGAGATATCCAGGCTCATGGTTGGCAGGGATGTGGTTCTTAAAGTGCAAAAGCAAAAGAACAAGCCGGGCGATGCGGTGCTCCATGTGGAGAACCTGAGCTATACCGATGACTATGGAAAAAATGTCCTGAAAAACATAAGCTTCAGCGTCCGCCGAGGAGAAATACTGGGCATAGCGGGAGTCGAAGGAAACGGCCAGAGGGAGCTGGTGGAAATAGTTACGGGCCTTAGGGCCTGCCAGGAGGGCAAAATATATATCAGCGGCAAACCGGTAAATAATCTGAGCATAAAGCAGATTCGCGAGCTTGGCACATCCCACATTCCCGAAGACAGGATGACATACGGCGTGGCGGGGCCTGCCAGCATCGGCGAAAACCTGATATCCGACAGATTTTACAAGAAAGAATTCAATACGGGCTTATTCCTGAATTTAAAAAAATTAAACGAACTGACTGCAAGGCTGGCGAAGGAATATACGGTAAAATGCAGCACCCCGAAGCTTGCCGTTAAAATGCTTTCCGGCGGAAATATTCAAAAAGTGGTGGTGGCTAGGGAGTTTTCTTCAAATCCAAAGCTTCTTATCGCAGACCAGCCCACCAGGGGCATCGACGTGGGGGCCACGGAATTCATCCATAAAAAGCTGATAGAGCTCAGGGATGGCGGCACCGCAATACTTTTGGTTTCTGCAGACTTGAATGAGGTTATGGAGATAAGCGACAGCATCCTGGTCATGTACGGCGGCGAAGTCGTTGCTTATTTCCCGGATGCTTCCAGGATTACCGAAGAGGAATTGGGGCTTTACATGCTGGGCGTAAAGAGGCAAAGTGCGGAGGAGATAGGGGGAGCTTTCTATGCAAAAAAGCACGCTGTTTGAATTTCTGCGGACCGTAATTGCCGTGTTGATTGCCATAATTATGGCATTCATAATAATTTTTTTCATCAGCAAACAACCGATTGAGGCCATAAACAGGTTTTTATTCGGGCCGATTTCGTCTTTCAGGCATTTCGGGAATGTGCTGGAGATGGTTATTCCGCTCATATTCACCAGCCTCGCCGTGAGCGTGATGTTTCAGGCTAAGCAGTTCAATATGGGAGCGGAAGGCTCATTCTTTATCGGTGCGGTGGCCGCTGCAGCCATCGGTATAAAATTCAAACTCCCGCCGGTGCTGCATCCGCTGGTGGCGATTGCGGCAGGAGGAATCGTAGGCGGGGCAGCCAATTTCATTCCGGCTTTTCTCAAAGCCAGGTGGAAAGCTAGCGAACTCGTATCATCATTAATGCTGAACTATATTATGTTCAATCTGGGGATATATTTCATCAATTATTATTTGAGGGATCCGTACGCGGGCGCCATGGTATCCTACACGGTGAATCCCACAGCCAATCTGCCTCAATTCGTACCGCGCACCAGGATTCATGCGGGCATTTTTATAGCAGTTCTGGCCGTTATCGTTGTATATTATTTTTTGTACAGGACCCGCTGGGGTTTCGCACTGAGGATGACCGGAATAAACTCCAAGTTTGCCGATTATTCCGGGATAAACACCAACATGGTGATTCTGTATTCACAGATTATAGGCGGTATGATTGCCGGCATTGGCGGCGCCACGGAACTTCTGGGCATGTATCAGAGATTCCAGTGGCAGTCGCTGCCCGGATACGGATTTGACGGGATAATAGTTGCCATTCTTGCCAGAAACAATCCGCTTCTTATTCCCGTGGCAGCGGTGTTTCTGGCCTATATGAGAATAGGCGCGGATCTTATGTCGAGGATGACCGATGTGCCCAGCGAAATGGTGTCGGTGATTCAGGCCGTAATGATAATGCTCATTGCGGCGGAGGCGTTCCTGTCTTACTGGAGGCACAAAATGGTGGTCAGGGAGGCAAAGATAGATGGATAATCTTTTTAACATCATTTTTTCTACGAATTTTGGATATGCGGTCCTGCGGGTGACGACACCCATCCTTTTTGCAGCCCTGGCTGCCTTGATATCGGACAGGGCCGGTGTTATAAACATAAGCCTGGAGGGCACCATGCTGGCCGCCGCCCTGACCGGAGTGATATTCAGCGCATATACGGGCAGCGCATGGGTCGGGCTGCTGTTTGCCGTAATAGCCGGGATTTTCATGTCTTCCATACTGGCATATTTTTCCCTCTATCTGAAGACCGATATAATCCTCGGCGGCATAGCCCTCAACCTGATGGCGAGTGGGGGAACGGTGTTCGTGCTGTATCTGGTGGCTCATGACAAGGGCATTTCAGCTTCTCTGGCGAGCAAGGTGCTGCCGCAGATTGAGCTGCCGCTGATTTCCAAAATTCCGGTGATAGGGCCCGTTCTATCAAATCATAATGTTATGACTTATTTTTCCCTCATCGCGGTAATTGTGGTATACTATTTTCTCTACAGGACGCCGCTGGGACTTCGGATAAGGGCTGTAGGAGAAAACCCTGATGCAGCGGACTCTGTAGGCATCAGCGTGAGGCAGATTCAATTCGTTTCGCTCATCGCTAGCGGCATTCTGGCCGGTTTCGGCGGAGCATATATGTCGATGGGATATGTATCGTGGTTTTCCAGGGACATGACGGCTGGAAGGGGCTTCATCGCATTGGCGGCCGAAGCCATGGGCATGGCCACTCCTATAGGCACGTTCCTGGCGTCGCTGCTGTTCGGATTTGCCGATGCCCTGTCCAATTCGCTGCAATCCCTTAGGATACCCGCAGAGTTTGTCCAGATGATACCGTACATCACCACAATCATCGGCCTTGCGATTTATGCCAGCCGCAGGACCCAAAGAGCCGGTGCAAAAACAGTAAGAAAGGAAGTAAAAGCATGAAAAAGCCAGTAATAATAGACTGCGATCCGGGCCATGACGACGCCATTGCGCTTCTTCTGGCATTTGCCAGCGATGCGCTGGATGTGAAGGCGGTAACAACCGTGGCCGGAAATCAGACGCTGGAGAAGACTTTGAGAAACGCACTGAACGTTTTGGATTTCGCCGGGATAGAAGTGGAAGTGGCCGCAGGTGCGGCAAAACCCCTGATGCGGGATCTGATCATAGCACCGGAAGTCCACGGAGAAAGCGGCCTGGACGGCCCGGCTTTTCCGCCGTCAAAGCTCAAACCCAGCAAAAGGGGAGCGGTGGAGGTCATAGTCGACACCGTCAGGAAGAGCGATGCAAAGGTAACCCTCATTCCCACCGGGCCGCTGACAAATATCGCAATGGCACTTATCTCCCATCCGGAGATAAAAGAAGGCATAGAGAGGATTTCCCTCATGGGCGGGGCATGCTTTGGCGGAAACTGGACCCCGGCGGCGGAGTTCAATATACTGGTAGACCCGGAAGCCGCAAGCATCGTATTTGGTTCCGGTATACCGATTACCATGTGCGGCCTGGACGTCACCCATAGGGCTCAGATATACGAGGATGAAGTGGAAACTTTGAGAAAGATGAATAGAAAAGTTGCAACGATGGTGGCCGAACTTCTGGATTTCTTTGGCAAATTCCATTCCCGCTTCGGGTTCAAGGGCAGTCCGCTGCATGACCCGTGTGCAGTGGCATGGGTTATCGATCCCGGCATGATTGCTACCAGAAAACTCCATGTGGATATTGAAACCAGCGGCGAATTTACCACCGGCGCCACCGTGGTGGATTATTACAATGTTCTGAAAAAGGATAAAAATGCCGATGTGGCTTTTGACATCGACAGGGAACGGTTCATAAAAATGATTTTTGATGCTATGAAGCACTATGATTGAGGTGATATGATGAGCATTCCGGTGATTATAGATTGCGATCCGGGGCTGGACGATGCGGTTGCACTTTTCATGGCTTTCGCCTCCGACGAGCTGGACATTAAAGCAGTAACCGTTGTGGCCGGAAACCAGACCATTGACAAAACCTCGAAAAACGCCCGGGATTTGGTGGCCTTTGCTGGCGGGAAATGCAGGGTTTCCGTTGGAGCGTCAAAGCCTCTCCTCAGGGAACTTTCCACGGCGGAATTCGTTCACGGCGATACAGGCCTGAAAAACATCGTGCTCCCGCGTGCGGACTTTGATTTTTCTAAAGAAAAGCCGCATGAAATCATATATGAAGAAGCCTTGAAGAATGAGGGTAAAATTCATATTATAGCGCTGGGGCCCCTTACGAACATAGCAGCGGCCCTTCTTCTGCACCCCGATTTGAAAGAGAAAATCGGGCACATCACCCTCATGGGCGGCTCCTGCTACCTGGGCAATCACACGCCGGCCGCGGAGTTCAATATTTTTGTGGACCCCGAGGCCGCTAAGATAGTTTTTGAATCCGGCATAGATTTGACCATGGTGGGCCTGGATGTCACAAACAGGGCCATGGTTTTTGAGGACGAGATAGAAGAGTTTTTTAATCTGGGCAACAGGGTATCCCGCACGGTGGGAGAAATCCTGCTGTCATCCCTGGATTTTGTTAGGGAGTTCGGCTTTGAGGGCGTGCCCATGCACGATCCCTTCGCCATGGCGAGCGTCATAGAGCCGGACCTCATGGAGACGAAACAGTATCATGTGGATGTGGAGACCAGAGGGGTGCACACCAGCGGCAAGACGGTGGTGGATGTATACAATGTCCGCGGCCTTCGCCCGAATGCATCTGTGGGAGTTGATCTTTCAAGGGAAGGTTTTGTGAGGCTGCTGAAGAGGCTGATGAAAAAATATGGCGAATGAACTGCTTTTAAAAAATGTGAATATAATAGACGAGCGTGGCGATGTGACGGAAGACGCGGATATACTCATCGGCGACGGCAGGATACAGAAAATAGGGAGAAAAATCGAAGAAATCGCCTGCGAAACAATGGAGCTTTCAGGCCATTATGTCACGCCGGGCTTTGTAAACCTCCACACGCATTCGCCCATGAACATTTTCAGAGGGCTTGCGGAAGATGTGAACATTGACGACTGGTTCAACGAAAAAATTTGGCCGTATGAAAGCAGGCTGACCGGCGATGAAGCCTACCTGGGGTCCCTGCTTTCGATATGCGAAATGATAGACTGCGGCGTGACAGCCTTTGCGGATCATTACATGTTTGCGGACAGGATTTATGAGGCGGCCCTGGAAAGCGGCATAAGGGCGGACATCGCGCCAACCGTATTCGGAGTGAGTGCTGATTTTGATGATGAATTGAAGAAGGCCTGCAATCTGATCGAAGAAAAAAATGGCGAAAATCCCAGAATAAGGCTCCGCATGGGACCTCATGCGCCCTACACATGTCCGCCGCATACGCTGAAAAAAATCGTGGATTCGGCAAGGAGTCTGGAAGTGGGCATTCACATACATGTTTCCGAGACCAAAAGCCAGGTGGAAAAAAGCCGGTCGGATCTGGGCAGAACGCCCTTCGGAGCGCTTTATGACGCTGGTGGATTCGATGTGCCAGTGATTGTCGCTCACGGCCTATGGATTGAAAAGGATGATTTGAAATATCTCAATGATAAAACATTCATAGCCGTTTGCCCCAAGACTTATATGAAGCTTTCCATGGGCTTTGGCGGCATATGGAGGGAATGCGAAAACCTGCCGCTGGCCTTCGGCACGGACGGGGCCGCAAGCTCAAACACGCAGAGCCCTTTGGAACAAGCCAGGCTGTTTGCCCTGGCGGGCAAATTTGTGAGTGGCAGGCCGGAGGCCTTCAGCCTCAGGGAAATATGGTGCATGCTTATGAACGGCCACAGAGCCCTGGGGTTTAACACCGGGAAAGTGGAGGAAGGTTGCGACGCCGACCTTTTAATATGGGATTTGAACAGAATAAACACACTGCCTCTTTACAACCCGCTGGCATCGATAATATACAGTTCCGGTCCGGAAAATATCGTTCATTCCATGGTTTGCGGCCGCTTTGTAAAAAAGGACGGAAGGGTGCTGCTGGACGCAGATTATATCTCAAAGACTGCGCAGAAGCACGCGGCAAATATATTGAAGAAGGGCAGGGGCGAGTCGAAAGTGAGGTATTGATTCCGATTTGCCGAACGGCCCCGGCAGCAGCCTGCAGCGGTTTCTATTTTGGAATGAATATTAAATCAAAGGAGGCGATGAGGGTGAAAGCGTGGGAAATGGAGCGGGACATGAGAAAAAGCGCAAAGCCCAGGGTGCTTAGCGAAGAAGAGCAGACATGGGATGAAATTTCGAACCTGGAAAAGCAGGCCGATGCTTCCGTCAAAATCCTGTGGCACAGCGAAGTTCCCGGCTCTGGGGCGCCGGAAAGGCTTATAATCGGTGCGATCCAGTCTATGGAAAATCGAGGATATGATGTGGGAAAGGCCGAGCAACTCATCCCCGAGGGTTTGAAAGCATGCGGGGAAAATGACATGGCAAGGCTTCACATGATAACTTCAATGATATTTCGCGAGCTTTACACTGCGAAAAAGGACCAGGCATCCCCATACTGGAACTTCGGGGAATACGATTCGTGGGAAAAATATAAAAATGCGGCCGGGCCTTTTGAAAGGCATGAGTTTGACGTGTTTTCAAGAGAATTTGAAGAAAGAATTTACGCCGGATGGATGGGACAGATTTGCGGCGGCGCCCTGGGCACGGCCCTGGAAGGTTACACTGCCGAAAAATTGCAGGAAGTATTCGGAGAAATAGACGGCTACGTGCGAAAACCCAATACGTACAATGACGATATAACATACGAATTGGCTTTTTTGAAGGCCTTTAAGCAAAAGGGCTACAATACGGATTCGCATGATATCGCCCGGCAGTGGATCGCCCTGATACCATTCGGCTGGTCGGCGGAGGATGTGGCACTGCGCAATCTGAGATGCGGCATATACCCGCCGGAAAGCGGCTTTTTCAACAATCCGTATTCGGAATGGATAGGGGCCCAGATGAGGGGAGCGGTGTGCGGCATGGCGGCTCCGGGCGATCCCCGTCTTGCGGCAGAGCTTGCATGGAGGGACGGGGTAATATCCCATCGCAACAACGGCGTTCTGGGCGAAATATTCAATGCGGCAATGTGCTCCCTGGCCTTCGTGAAGGGCGATGCTAGAGAGATGGTAGAAGATGCAGTCAAATTGATTCCCGAAGACAGCGAGTATTACCAGGTGGTAAAGTACGCGCTGGATAGGTGCAGGCTTGAGCAGGACTGGAGGGCTGCATGGGCAGCGTGTGAAAAGCATTTGGAAAAATACAACTGGGTCCACGCTTATCCGAATGCTGCAGCGGAGGTAGTGGCACTGTGGTTCGGGAACGGCGATTTTGACAGGACCATGAAAATCATAGCGCAGGAAGGGCAGGATGTGGACTGCAATGCGGCCCAGATAGCCGCCGCAATCGGTATAATGAAGGGTCCCGAAGCACTGAGCGAGAAATGGACTCGTCCCATAGGCGATGAGCTTTGCACATACATGCGGGAAATGAAAAAACTGAGCATCAGGGAATTATCAAAGTGGACAGTTGAATGTGTGAGAAAAGCGGCAAAGGGTGACTTCTGATGGCCGTTACGATTAAAGACATAGCCCGTGAAGCCAACGTATCGATAACCACCGTGTCGAGGGTGATAAACAATAAAAACGAGGGTGTGAGCAAGGAGACGAAGGACAAGATACTTCAAATCATGAAAAGGCTGAATTACCGCCCTAACAGCGTGGCAAGGAGCCTGGTTACGAAAAAGACACACACCCTCGGCCTTATACTTCCTGACATAACCAACCCTTTTTTCCCGGATTTGGTGCGGGGCGTGGAGGATACGGCCAATATTTACGGCTACAACATCATACTCTGCAATACAGATGACGATATAGCCAAGGAAAAGACATACATTAAGGTATTGAAAGAAAAATGCATTGACGGGATTATTTATACCAGCACCATAAAATCCGAAAACCAGAATGTAAAGATGCTTCTGAAATACGAAATACCCTTTGTAATGCTGGACAGATTGATTGATATAAAGGGCGTACCTTATATATATGCTGATGGCGAAAGCGGCATGTACGAAATAATCCGCTATCTTATAGAAAACAATCACAGAAGAATAGCGTATATATCAGGGCCGATGACGAATCATACAGCCATTCAAAGATTTGAAGGCTATAAAAGGGCAATGGCTGAAGCGGGTCTAAGCCCGGACGGGGATCTTATCATGGAAGGAAATTACAAGATGAGAAGCGGGTATGAATGCATGTCGGAGATTCTCAAAAAAAAGAAGAAATTTACAGCCGTAGCCTGCGCCAACGATTTAATGGCTGTAGGCGCTCTGGAATGCCTCAGAGAAAGCGGCATGAAGGTGCCCGATGACATATCCGTCACCGGCTATGATGACATCTATGTATCGAATGTGGTGACGCCCAAGCTCACCACCATGGCGCAGCCCACTTACGAGATGGGTTGTCTGGCGGCAAGGATACTGATTAAATCCATTGCTGAGGAAAACCATGAAAAAGAAGTAAAACTAAGGCCCAAACTTGTTATAAGGGAATCGGTGGCAAAAATATAGCAGAAAGAGGTGATGCTTTTGAAGATAACCGTTATAGGCAGCATCAATATGGACTACACTTCGAGGGTGGACAAATTGCCGCAAATGGGAGAAACCATCATGGCTGCTTCGTTCTACGTTTCGCCCGGAGGGAAGGGAGCCAATCAGGCCGTAGCGGCCAGGAGGCTCGGAGCAAAAGTAGCAATGGTCGGCTGTGTTGGGCGTGATGCGGCGGGCAGGGAGCTGGTTGAAAGATTTAAAAGCGAAGGTATCGACACTTCGTGCATTAAATATTCGGAAAAGCCCACTGGAAATGCATTGATTACGGTTGATGAAGAAGGCCATAACACCATAGTTGTCTACGGCGGTTCCAACGGCGAGCTCGACATAGACTGGGTAAAGGCATGTGAAAAGCATCTGACCGGTTCGGACTACGTCATTCTTCAGCAGGAAATACCTCTGGAAACCGTAGAATATGCGATGAAATTGTGCCGCGATATTGGGGCGAAAGTGATTTTGAATCCCGCTCCGGCAAAAAAACTACCGGCGGATGCCTACAAGTATGTCGATATCATTACTCCCAATGAAACGGAGCTATTAAAATTGACCGGCAAAGAAGACATATCTGAGGGGGCTGAGGTGCTTCTGTCATACGGGGCAAAGAGCGTCGTCGTGACACTGGGCGAAAAGGGATGCGTCTATATAAGCAAGGATGAGAGAATCGTCCTGGAAGCATTTCGCGTAAAGGCGGTGGACACAACGGCGGCCGGAGATTCATTCAACGCAGCCCTAGCAGTGGCGCTCGCCGAAGGCAAAGATATCGGGGAAGCTTTGAAATTCTCAAACGCGGTGGGAGCCCTGACCGCCACAAAATACGGGGCTCAGGACTCGCTTCCGTACAGG
The DNA here is from genome assembly GCA_024655905.1 of Tepidanaerobacteraceae bacterium. Classification (GTDB taxonomy): domain Bacteria; phylum Bacillota; class Thermosediminibacteria; order Thermosediminibacterales; family Tepidanaerobacteraceae; genus JANLFP01. The sequence goes on along the minus strand of JANLFP010000005.1, from coordinate 175,077 downwards.
AGCGATGTGGATGGCTTTTTAAGAAATCATTGAATTGTGATTTCACTTAGAGTCAACTTACAGAGCGCAAGATGTAAAAACGAAAGAATTCAGCCGCGCAAAAGCGCGGCCTTTTCTTGTCCGGCCGTTATAAATCTCGAAAACTAAGCTGAAAGCATATCTCTCAGCAAATCCTTGCGCAGCATTAATACCTCTTGATCGCGGTTTCTTCTGATAACCGCAGGTTGCCGCTAATTAAATACTATATTGAATATCCGCGAAAAATCATTTCTTGCCCCGGTAAAACCATATTCATTCAGCATGTAGCCACCCCTCAAAATCGAGTTTACTATAGATGTACAGTTTTGCAGCATGTCGTTTTTAATTTCAAACTTCCGATCAAATGACTCGCTATCATGGTTTTCAGCCTTTGACAGCCATTGCTGAGGAAATAAATCGGTTTTGACGCAGAAAATACTGCTTTTCTGGAGGAAATCATGTTTTGTTGTAGAATAATTATCTATGGTGTAATGTGGGTGATACAACTTTTGCTGCCGGAGAGGAATGACCGTTTCCGGCATGGAAGATGGTTTTTACACAAAATCAAAGTCTTGTTCATCGAAATAATTTTTAAGAGGTGCGGCCATGAAGATAAAAAAAGCCATAATTCCCGCGGCGGGCCTAGGCACCAGGTTTCTGCCCGCCACAAAAGCCCAGCCCAAGGAAATGCTTCCCATAGTCGACAAGCCCACCATACAGTTCATCGTCGAAGAGGCTGTGAAGTCGGGCATAGAGGAGATCCTGATCGTTACCGGCAGAAACAAGAGGGCCATAGAGGATCACTTCGACAAGTCGGTTGAGCTGGAGCTGGAACTGAAGAAAAAGGGGAAGGAGAACCTCCTGAATCTGGTGGAGGATATATCCAACATGGTGGATATACATTACATAAGGCAGAAAGAGCCCAGGGGCCTCGGGCATGCCATTTACTGTGCCAGAACTTTTGTGGGAAACGAGCCTTTTGCCGTGATGCTGGGCGATGATGTCATAGATGCGAAAGAACCGGTGCTCAGGCAGATGATAAACGTGTATGAAAGGTTCAACTGCTCCATCCTGGGCGTACAGCAGGTGCCTGAAAACGACGTGGACAAATACGGCATTATTGATGCCAGTTTTATAGAACGGGATATTTATAAGGTGAACGATTTGGTGGAAAAACCACGGAAAAAGGATGCCCCATCCCGAATGGGCATACTGGGCAGGTACATAATTACGCCAAGAATCTTTGAGATACTTGAAAATACAAAACCTGGGGCCGGAGGGGAGATACAGCTCACTGATGCCTTGAAGGAACTTTTGAACTTCGAAGTCATATATGCGTACAACTTTGAAGGAAGAAGGTACGATGTGGGAGACAGGCTGGGATACCTCATAGCCACGGTGGAATATGCTTTGAAGAGGGATGATTTGAAGGAGGAATTCGGCAGATATTTGATGAATCTCATGAGAGATTGTTTTAGATCGGCAGGAGAAGCCGCGGCCTTGAATGAAAGAAGTCAGTAGCCAGGTGCCATTAACCCCCTCCGCCTGGCAAGATTTTTTTGAAAAAAAGGGAGGATTTTGATGATTTATGTGGAATTCATATAACTGGCATTCCCGTATACAAAAAACCTTAAGTCGCATCGCACCGACTGCGGCTTACGGTTCCAGGAGCCGAATAAAACAATAAAAACATACAAAAGGAGAGGAGAAATACATGGTAAAAGTTATGAAGTCCATGGACGGCAATGCCGCTGCCGCCCATGTTGCTTATGCATTTACAGACGTGGCTGCGATTTATCCCATCACCCCTTCTTCCCCAATGGCGGAGCATGTGGATGAGTGGAGCGCCCACGGCAGGAAGAACATCTTCGGGCAGGAAGTTAGGGTGGTGGAGATGCAGTCCGAAGCAGGCGCTGCAGGTGCGGTGCACGGTTCCCTTGCGGCGGGAGCATTGACCACTACGTTCACCGCATCCCAGGGGCTTTTACTTATGATTCCCAACATGTACAAGATAGCAGGAGAGCTTCTGCCAGGCGTATTTCATGTGAGCGCCAGGGCTGTGGCATCCCATGCCCTTTCCATCTTCGGAGACCATTCCGATGTGATGGCCTGCCGCCAGACGGGCTTTGCGCTGCTTGCCTCGGGCAGCGTTCAGGAAGTCATGGACCTCGGCGGAGTGGCCCATCTTTCGGCCATTAAAGGGCGCGTGCCATTCCTGCATTTCTTTGACGGTTTCAGGACATCCCATGAAATTCAGAAGATCGAAGTGATGGACTACGAAGAATTCAAGAAGCTTGTGGATTTTGAAGCCGTAAGGGAGTTCAGAAAAAGGGCTTTGAATCCCGAACGCCCGGTCACAAGGGGTACGGCTCAAAACCCGGACATTTTCTTCCAGGCTAGGGAAGCATGCAACCCATATTATCTGGCGGTGCCCGAGATTGTTGAAGCTTATATGGCGGAAATAAGCAAGATTACAGGCAGGGAATACCATCTGTTCAACTACTACGGCCATCCCGAGGCCGAAAGGGTAATCGTGGCCATGGGTTCCGTTTGCGAGACCATCGAAGAGACCGTGGATTACCTGATGGCTAGAGGCGAAAAGGTCGGAGTTTTGAAAGTCCACCTTTACAGGCCCTTCTCGGTGAAGCATTTCCTTGGCAGCATGCCGAAGACCGTAAAGAGGATTGCGGTGCTCGACAGGACCAAAGAGCCGGGCTCCCAGGGCGAACCTCTGTATCAGGATGTTTGCACGGCATATTTTGAAAGCAGAAATCATCCGTTGATAGTGGGCGGCCGCTACGGCCTCGGCTCCAAGGATACCAAGCCTTCACAGATAAAGGCGGTTTTCGACAACCTGAATGCTGATGAGCCCAAGAACCATTTCACCATAGGCATAGTGGACGATGTGACCAACACTTCCCTTGCGGTTGAAGAGGAAATTAACACAACGGCGGAAGGCACGGTTTGCTGCAAGTTCTGGGGCTTTGGCTCCGATGGAACTGTGGGCGCCAACAAGAGTGCAATCAAGATAATCGGCGACAACACCGACATGTACGCCCAGGGCTATTTCGCTTATGACTCCAAGAAGTCCGGCGGAGTCACAATATCGCACCTGCGCTTCGGCAAAAAGCCCATAAAGTCCACATACCTGATCGACAGGGCAGATTTCATCGCCTGCCACAAGCAGTCTTACATCGGCCAGTATGATGTGCTGTCGGGCTTGAAAGACGGAGGCACATTCCTTTTGAACACCCAGTGGTCAGCGGAAGAACTGGATGAAAAGCTGCCCGCTTCGGTAAAAAGGTATCTTGCAAAACACAACATCAATTTTTACATTATAAACGCCGTGGATATTGCTCAAAAACTGGGCCTTGGCGGCAGGATAAACATGATAATGCAGTCAGCCTTCTTCAAACTTGCCAATATTATTCCCGTGGAAAAAGCCGTGGAAGAGCTGAAAAAGGCCATACTGGAATCATACGGCCACAAGGGCGAAAAGGTCGTGGACATGAATTACAAGGCCGTGGAAAGCGGCATCGAAGCCCTGGTGAAGGTGGATATTCCCGCATCATGGGCTGAGGCGCTGGATGAAGCCGCAGCGGCCAGGGAAGTTCCTGATTTCATAAAGAATGTGGCTGACGTCATGAACCGCCAGGAAGGCGACAGGCTGCCGGTAAGCGCCTTTGCGGGCAGGGAAGACGGCACCTTCCCGCAGGGAACTGCGGCCTATGAAAAGCGCGGCATTGCTGTTGATGTTCCCGAGTGGCAGCCGGAAAACTGCATCCAGTGCAACCAGTGCTCTTATGTGTGCCCTCATGCAGCCATAAGGCCCTTCCTGCTGAATGAGGAGGAGGTCAAGAACGCCCCCGAAGGATTTGTTTCCAGGAAGGCGCAGGGCAAGGGCTTGGAGGGGCTGAACTTCCGCATCCAGGTGAGCGTGCTGGACTGCACCGGCTGCGGAGTATGCGCCAACACCTGCCCCGCAAAACAGAAGGCACTGGTCATGAAGCCGCTGGAAAGCCAGAGCGGCCAGATTCCCAACTGGGATTACGCCATGAGCCTTTCGCCGAAGGAAAATCCCATGAGCATCGAAACCGTGAAGGGAAGCCAGTTCCAGCAGCCCATGCTGGAGTTCTCCGGAGCCTGCGCGGGTTGCGGTGAAACGCCGTACGCAAAGCTGGTGACGCAGCTCTTCGGCGACAGAATGATGATTGCCAATGCCACCGGTTGCTCTTCCATCTGGGGAGGCAGCGCTCCATCAACGCCTTACTGCACCAACAGGGACGGGCATGGACCTTCCTGGGCCAATTCCCTGTTCGAGGATAATGCCGAATTCGGCTATGGCATGTTTTTGGCGGTAAAACAGATACGGGAAAAACTTGCGTCCCTCATCAGGCAAGCCGTTGAAATGGATGTCGCGCCGGAACTCAAAGAAGCATTCCGGCTGTGGCTGGACAATATGAATGATGCCAAAGGCTCCAAGAAAGCTGCGCTTGCCATTATCCCGCTGCTTGAAAAATATCAGACGGGCGATGAAAAGGTTAAGGAATTGCTTGGGCAGATCCTCGATATGAAGGAATATCTCGTCAAGAAATCCCAATGGATATTCGGTGGAGACGGCTGGGCCTACGACATAGGCTTCGGAGGCCTGGACCATGTGCTGGCGTCCGGCGAGGATGTGAATGTGCTGGTGTTCGACACCGAGGTTTATTCCAACACCGGCGGTCAGTCTTCAAAGGCCACGCCCACCGGCGCAGTGGCCCAGTTTGCCGCTGCGGGGAAGAAGACCAGGAAGAAGGACCTCGGAAGAATAGCCATGAGCTACGGTTATGTGTATGTTGCACAGGTGGCCATGGGAGCCAACCAGAACCAGCTCATAAAGGCTCTAATCGAGGCCGAAAGCTATCCCGGCCCATCCCTCATCATCGCCTACGCTCCGTGCATCAACCACGGCATCAAGATAGGCATGGGATGCAGTCAGATAGAGGAGAAGAAGGCTGTTGAGGCCGGATACTGGCACCTATACCGCTACAACCCGCTTCTGAAGGAACAGGGCAAAAATCCGTTCATACTGGATTCAAAAGCGCCGACCGCTTCCTTTAAGGAGTTCCTCATGGGAGAGGTGAGGTACTCAGCACTGACCCAGACCTTCCCCGAAAAGGCCGAAGAACTGTTCAAGAAAGCTGAAGAAGACGCCAAGGATAGATATGAAAGCTACAGGAAACTGGCTGAAGTGTAATTCGTTTGACTGATTCCGCAGAATGCGCTGAAGTCCAAAGCGAATTCCATAAATCGAAGACCGGAATATCTCCGGTCTTCTTTTTTATATGAATTAGTTTGAGTCAGGGAACCGTCCCCTGACTCAAACCCGACCTTGACTTTTTATTATATAGGATATAAAATAGATTGTAGAACAATTGTTCGGAGATGGTGTTATGCTTCCCATCATTCATGTGGATATGAATGCCTTTTATGCTTCCTGCCACCAGGCACAAGATCCCAGTCTCAAGGGGAAGCCCATACTGGTTGCTGGAGACCCCAGAAAGCGCAACGGCATCATCCTCACCGCATCCTATGAGGCCCGTAGCTTCGGGGTGAAGACCGCCATGCCAAACTGGCAGGCGAAAAAACTGTGTCCTCAAGCCATTTTTATAAAGCCGGACTATGATTTATATGTCAGGGCCAGCAGCAGGGTGATGGATATCCTGGGCAGGTTTACGCCCATGGTGGAAGTGTTCAGCATAGACGAGGCCTGGCTGGATGTGACCGGGTGCGAGGGTCTTTTCGGGGATTCCGTTGCCATTGCGCAAAAGATCCAGAATACGCTCAAACAGGAGCTGGATTTGCCGTGCTCTGTGGGAGTTTCCTGCAACAAGCTGCTGGCCAAGATGGCATCTGACATGAAAAAGCCCATGGGCATCACCGTGCTGGCGCCGGAGGACGTGCCGCAGTTGCTGTGGCCCCTGCCAGTGGACAGACTGTTCGGCGTGGGGCGCCGCATGGCCGAAAACTTGGGGAAAATGAACATCAACACCATCGGAGACCTGGCCCGGGTGCCGGAGGAGCTTTTGCGCCGGGCTTTCGGATTGAACGGACGCTATTTGCATCTTGCGGCCAACGGCATCGATGAAAGCCCGGTGGACCCGCATTCCATGGATACCGCGAAATCCATGGGCCATTCCATAACCCTCCCCAGGGACGTGACGGCCTTCGAAGAGGCTGAGACGGTGCTGCTCTCCCTGGCGGAGCAGGTGGGAAGGAGGGTACGCCGGGAAAACTGCATGGGCCGTACCGTAACCCTTACGCTGAGGGATGCCTCCTTCGGCACGATTACACGCTCTATGACCATACCATGCACCTGTGCCACCGACGACATATATGCCGCCGCCCGGAAGCTGCTCCGGGCAAACTGGGACGGTAAAACTCCCCTCAGGCTTTTGGGGGTGAGCCTTTCGCAGCTCATAAAAAAATTCGAGCAGGTGTCCCTGTTTAAAGAAGATGAAAAGAAAAACCGCCTCAACCAGATCGTAGACGAAATAAAGGACCGTTTCGGTGACAACGCCATTTTTCGGGCAAAACTTCTGGAAGACAACGGCCTCAACGAAAGGAAGCTCGGCAGGACCCAGGGCAACGCTCCGGCCCTGAAAGGGATCAGAAAAAAAATATAAAACGTGCAGACGGGTTGATGGAAACTATGTTATAATAGGTTGAGGGATATGCTTCCTTGAATTTACAAAATATTTTAAAGGGGGACTTTTTGATGGAAGACAAAATTTACGACCTAATAAAACAGATGCAGACTGATATTAACAAGCGTTTTGATGCGATGGACGATAAGTTCGATGCGGTAGATAAGCGTTTTGATGCGATGGACGATAAATTCGATGCGGTAGATAAGCGTTTGGATGCGATGGATGATAAGTTCAATGCAATAGACAAACGCTTCGACGCAATAGATAAAAAGTTCGATGCGATAGATCAAAAGTTCGACGCGATAGATAAAAAGTTCGATGCAATAGATAAAAAGTTCGACGCGATAGATCAAAAGTTCGATGCAATAGATAAAAAGTTCGACGCAATAGATAAAAAGTTCGATGCAATAGATAAACGCTTTGATGAAATGAATGAAAAATTCGTCGCGGTAGATAAACGTATCGATGCAATAGATCAAAAGTTCACAGAGAAAATCAATGACACTTACGGGCTGCTCGAAACCTTGTATGTGGAATTCGATAAAAGGTTCGCTAAGACAGATGAAAGATTTGACAATATGGAAAAAGAGCTTGGAGAAGTGCGCCAGGATATAAGCAGGATAGGAACCAGAATAGATGGTGAAATTGCGGATAAAATCAAAGCTCTGTTTGATGATAGGCAGGTGATTCATGAGAAGCTCGATGCACTCGATGAAAAGTTTGACAGGCTTCAGATAAGCGTAAACGAGCTTACTATGAAGGAACTGCATAATAACACGCGAATAATCGAACTTTCGAGGGATTTAAAAAAAGCCTGCTCATAGAATAAGGCGAAACCTGGCGGCAAGCTTCGGATAAAATGGAGGGACGAAATTGATACTCATAGCCACATCGGGTTATGCCTATAAAGACTGGAAAGGCAAGTTTTACCCGGAGGACATAAAAGAAAAGGATATGCTGGCCTTCTACAGCAAGGTGTTTCCGTTTACAGAAGTAAATTCCAGCTATTATAGCATGCCCAACGGCTATATGTTTTACCACATGATGAAAAAAACTCCGGAAGGTTTCATCTTTGTGGTGAAAGCCTTCGGAGGTATGACCCACGGGAAAGATTTGAGCGGGACAACGGTGGGCAAATTCAAGGAAGCCGTGAAGCCGCTGGCGGATGAAAATCGCCTGGGGTGCGTGCTGCTGCAGTTTCCCTATAGTTTTCACAACAACGAGAATAACAGGGATTATTTGAAGAAGTTCCGGGACAGGATGGGGGAACTGCCCCTGGCGGTGGAATTTCGAACCGCCGACTGGCTGACGCCGGATACAATGAAGCTTTTGAGTGATAACAAAATGGCTTTTGTGTGCGTGGACGAGCCGCCCGTAAAGGGGTTGCTGCCGCCCGTGACCGTGGCAACGGGCCCCATAGGATATATCCGCTTTCATGGCAGAAACAGCAAAAAGTGGTATGCTCATGAAAATTCCTATGAACGCTATGACTATCTATACTCCGAGGAGGAGCTTTCGGAGTGGATCCCCAGAATACGGGAGCTTTCCAATAAAACGGAAGTCTTGTTCATCGCCATGAACAATCATTTCAACGCCCAGGCGGTGATGAACGCCAAACAGCTCCTCGGCCTGCTGAATATCATTTGATGAAGATATTTGATTCCGGCGCGGAAAATCAAGCCCGGTGCAGGGCAAAATCAGACCTTCCGCCGGAATCGATATAATATATGCTTGGGGAGAATCCGGATGAATCATAATTTCAAACTGATCGCCCTTGACATAGACGGCACTTTAATAACAAGCCATTACACCATTACGCGCCGCACACGAAAGGCCCTGCGGGACGCTATGGATGCCGGCATGAGGGTCACCATAGCTACCGGAAGGTTTTACCACAGCGCCAGGCACATAGCGAGGAGCATCGGCATCAATGCTCCTCTGGTGTGCAACGATGGAGCCCTGATAAAGGATATATCGACGGGCAAAACCGTTTTTTTCAAGCCCCTGCCGATGGACACAGCCCGGGATGTCTTGCATGTTGCCGCAAAATATAGCAGCTTCAAGGTGCAGATTTTCATGGAGGACTATAAGATTTACGCCGGAAGGGGCTACCGCAGCATGCAATTCGGGCGTTTCTTGAAACTTTCCAGCAGATACTCCATTCAAGGATGCTGCAATTATCTGCGGGATTTTGTATTTGTACCGGCAAAAGATGCCGGGGATATCGCCGGTGCAGAAAAAATGATGACGCAGCCTCCGGCAAAAATAGTCATTTATGCGGAGCCGGGCGAACTGGAAATTTTTAAAAGGGATATCAAGGAAAAGTTCGGCGACGGCATTTTTTTGACCACTGCCATTAAAAACACCGTGGATATATTAAACGGAGAAGTGTCAAAAGCCCGGGGCATTGCGGTGCTGGCGGAAATGCTGGGGATAAGGCGGCAGGAGATAATAGCCATCGGCGACAATATAAACGACATGCCCATGCTGGAATACGCAGGCCTGGGTGTGGCAATGGGCAACGGTCCCGACGTGGTGAAACGAAAGGCCGATTTCGTTACTGCCACCAATGATGATGACGGTATAGCCCTTTTTATAGAAAAACTGCTGAAAAAACAGGAAGGCCGTGGTGACAGCATTATACTTTCAGTAAAGGGACTTTCCCACGGCGGGCCTTCGGTTTAATGGGGCCATTTCGCCGCCTTTTGCGGTAAATTAAATTGAACGGCGGAGGTGATTATATGGGTGAGCTAATCGAATTGGACAGAGTAAAGCTTTCAAATTTTGTCCGGGAAAAACTGGAGATGTTTCCGGAAGTGGCCGGGGCATATTTTTTCGGGTCCGTTCTCGAGAAAATGAAACCCGATAGTGATATTGATTTGGGAATCATATTACAAACCGGTGCGATAAAAAGCGAAAAAGAAATGGACCTTTTCCTTGCAAAGTTGGTCAATACCTTGGGCAATTATCATCCTGTCTTGCTATACAATGATGTCCCTTAATTTTGCAAATCATGAAGTCATGATGTTCCGCTTTGATGCGGCATTTTTTGTGTCCATGCTGTATCTTTTTATGGCGCTTTCGATTATAGAGCCGATAAATTCCGCAGCCGTCATGCCGAGAGCCTCGGCCATATATCCCATGTAGCCGTTGTGGGCCTTGCCGGAGGACATGGTAAGACCTGCAAAGGTGTTCAGCTCCAGGAAATAGGGTGTGCCGTCACGGCTCAAAATCATGTCTATGCGCCCGAAATCCTTTGCATTCAAAACTTTGTATATTTTTTTGGATGTGTCGATTATTCTGTTTTGTTCTTCAGGAGAGAGTTCCGCAGGACAGTGGATGATCTCATGGTCCAGCATCTTATGTTCAAAGGTATTGGTAATGGTGGAATTGTACTCGATTTCGAGGATGGGCAAAACCCTCGGTTCTTCATAGCCGATGATGCCCACGGTGATCTCCCGGCCGCTGATGTATTCCTCCACCAGGGCGGGCTGGCCTATCTTTTCCGTTATCTTGGCCACAACCCCGGGCAACTCCTCGGGGCTTTTCACCACGTTTTCCTCGCTGATGCCCGCGCTGCCGCGGCCCCTCAGGGGCTTTACAAAAAGCGGGTATTTGAGCTGATGCTCCGGAATCCTTGCAGGGTTGTTTGCCACAAAGAATCCGGGTGTGGGCAGCTTGTGATAGGCCACTATCTTTTTGCGGGCGGCCTTGCTTGTGGCAACCAGGTCAAGGCCTGAGCCCGCGAAAGGAATGCCGAAGGCTTCCAGGAAAGCCACTTCCTTCAGGGAAGAGGCGTTGAAAACCAAATCCACTTTTTCATTTATCAGATTTTGAAGGGTTTCCCGCGGGTCCTTTTTCCATTCGATGAGGACCGCGTCAAAGCCGGCTTCCCTTATTGCAGAATAATGTTGAAAGGCTTCATCGTATGCATCATCGAAGATTTTGTCCTGTGTAAGTTTCCTCTGAAGCTCCACATTTCTAAATCTCCTCCAGAATACTCCTACTTTCAACTTTCATTCCCCCTTATTAAATTTTTGTGACTATTAAGGAAAATATTTCCTTCTCCATTTGCAAGCGTTGCTTTATGGTATGGGTGTTCACTGATATTAACGTGATGCCGGACAATTAGTATATATTTTATATATTCCGATAATACCACGCGAGTAAAATAATCGGCAAAGTAACAATGACAACTAGAATTTCCCTCTTAATAATTATATATCATAATGGCACTGCCTTGCAACATTTCGATGAACATTTTATACCAGTATTAAAGCCTTTAAACCAGTATCATTGTATGATATAGTTTTAATTGGGTTGCCTGATAAAATTGTCTGGGCTAAAAGGGGGTTTTATAGTGCAAAAGATTTCATACGCAAAAATACTGGTGGTGGAGGATGAGGAACCCATCCGCCGCTTTATTGTCATAAACCTGAAGAGGAACGGTTTTGAAGTGATGGAGGCCGCTTCGGGAGAAGAGGCAATGATGAAGGCAGAGGAAAGGCCCGATATGGTAGTGCTGGATGTGATGCTCCCGGGCATGGACGGCTTTGAGGTGTGCCGCCTCTTGAGACAAAAATATCCCGATATAGCCATCATTATGCTGACGGCCAGGGGGCAGGATGTGGATAAAGTTTTGGGTCTTGAACTCGGGGCTGACGACTATGTGATAAAGCCATTCAATCCCCTGGAACTTACGGCCAGAGTCCGGGCGGTGCTGCGCCGGATAAGGAAGGCAGTTCCGGAAGATGCGGAGATTCTATCGGGCCCTTTTAGAGCCGATCAAAAAGGACACCGAGTTTTTAAAAATGATAAAGAACTGGAACTTACCCCCAGGGAATTTGATATGCTGATGCTGTTTATTAAGAATCCCGGCAGGGCTTTCAGCCGGGATGAGATCCTGAATGAGGTATGGGGGAAGGATTATGTGGGGGATCCCAAGACTGTGGATGTACATGTCCGAAGGCTGAGGGAAAAGATAGAGGATGCCCCTGCGAAATCCGGATATATTGAAACCGTATGGGGCATGGGATACCGGTGGAGACAATGAGACAGACCGGGGTTGTTACGAACCCGAAGCAAGTTAAGTTTATGTCGCCAAAGCCTGTCAAAGGTGGGATGCCTGCTATTTGATTGGAAGGGGAGAAAGCATTGAAGGGAATTAAAGCAAGGCTTTTGAAAAGCTTTGTTGCAGTCATTTTACTAACCGTAATAATTTTCGAATTTATTCTCATTATTTCCATAAGACAGTATTATTACGGCAATGTGGAGGAGATACTATTAAAGCAGGCTGAAGTCTCGGCTAACTTCTACAGGCAGTATCTGGCTCAGGATTATATCCTTCAAAAGAGCGTCGATGTTCTTATGGAGAGCTTCTCGGCGCCCACAGCCGCCCAGGTGCAGATCATAGACAGTGACGCAAGATTGCTGGGGGATTCGTCGGGGGTTGAAGCTGGAGAAACGATAGATTTCCCGGATGTGACAAAGGCTTTAAGCGGGCTGCCCGCAAAGTGGCAGGGCGTTGAACCTCGTACCGGGGAACCTGTGATGGCGGTTTCGTATCCGCTAAAATCCGGAGATAGCGTGGCAGGGGCCGTGCGGTTTGTTACTTCCCTGGATGGAATAAATAATGTGATTGTCAGGGTGACATTTATCCTTATATTGATGGGGCTAACGGCGGTCATGATTTCCATTCTTGCCGCCATCATCCTGTCACAAACCATCATAAGACCCGTAAAGGAGATAACGGCAGTGGCCGAAGAGATGGCAAGAGGCAAATTTACGGCAAGAGCGGCCAGAAGGTACAACGATGAGATAGGCAGTCTGGCAGATACTCTAAACTTTATGGCCCAGGAGATAATGAGGCAGGAAAAACTCAAGAATGAATTTATCGCATCCATATCCCACGAGCTTCGCACCCCGCTTACGGCCATAAAGGGATGGGCAATTACGCTGCTTTCTTCCAGAGCAGGAATTTCGACAGAATATGGAAAATTTTTCCTGAAAAATAAATCGGTGAAGGATAATATAGAACTTGAGCCAGGTGGGAAAGCTTCTTTGAATTCGGATGAATTACTTGAGGGACTTGAAGTTATAGCAAAAGAAAGTGACAGGCTTTCGGAGCTGGTGGAGGAACTTCTGGATTTTTCCAGACTCGAAGCGGGCAGAATCAAGTTAAATCTGGATAAAGTCATAATTGCAGATGTGCTGAATTATATAAAAACCCAGATGATTCAAAGGGCCCGACGCCAGGGCATTGAGTTTACGGTAAGTACTCAGGACGATCTTGGCCCAATAACGGCCGATGAAAACCGCTTGAAGCAGGTGCTCATAAATCTGCTGGACAATGCCTTTAAGTATACCCTACCCGGCGGAAAAGTCGGAATCAGTGCCATAAGTGGCAGCGACCATGTGGTAATAAGTGTGGAGGATACCGGCTGTGGCATCAGCTCAGAAGACCTGCCCTATGTCACCAGAAAATTTTACAAGGGAAAAGGCAAACAGCCCGGAAGCGGCCTGGGGCTTGCCATATGTGACGAGTTAATCAAGCTTCACGGCGGCCGTATAGAAATAAAGAGCGTTCCGGGGAAAGGCACCCGGGTCGACATAATTTTAAAGATTTAACTTTTTTGTAAACATTTTTAACTCTTTTATAACCCTTTTGTTTATAAGGGAACTTATAATAGATAATAGATATATAGACAGCAATTACAAAAAAATGGTTAAAGAGGGATTCACATGAGATTTAAAAAGTTTGCGGCTTTCATTCTTTCTGCTGGTCTTATACTTGCAGGCTGCGGCATGCTGCCTTCTCCGAGCAGCACCATAAAGGCTCCCCGGGTGGTCAGTGCCCGGGCAGAGATAAATGGGGACATAATTGCCACTGCTCAGGAATATCTACCCCCGGGGGCCAAGCTTGCGGCACCCAGCGGGACTGATACGGCTATTTTTGAAAAGGATTTGGACTTCAGCCCGGATGGGAAGAGCGAAATCCTTGTTACCTACAAGGTGGGAGACAATCCTCCCGAAATCGGAGCTTATGTGCTCCGGCAAAAGGATGGGAAATGGCAAAAAGTATGGCAGCAGCAGGGTTTCGGGTATGCTCTGGACCATGTGGGATTTGCAAACCTGTGCGGTGACTTCAAGCCGGAGGTCCTCATAGGTGGTACCATCGGGGCATCTGCCGGAAATGGCCTGGACATCTTCTCCTGGCAGGATGGCACCCTGAAGAAGATAGCCAGCATGGGGTATCACAAGCTGGATGTGCTGCATTTGCCGGGGAAATACGGCACCGAAAAAAGCTCTGACGGACGAGCCCAACTGGCGGTTTGGCAGAAGGATACCGGAACCGCTATGATGGTGGATGTGCTCCGATGGTACGAGATAGGCCTGGTGCCTGCGGAAGACCTGTATCCGGAGTATTTTCCAAAGGTGGTGGAGTATTATCAGCAGCAGATCAAAGCGATGCCCGATGCACTATATCTCTGGTACTATCTGGCCGATGCCCAGCAAAAAGCTGGCATGCCCCAGGATGCGCTGAAATCCGTAGAAAGAGGACTTTCCCTGAAGGGGGACTATCCGCCGGAGTATGAATTCGAGATGGTGAAAGGGAAGGCCCTTAATGACCTGGGTGAATATGAAGAGGCCATAAGCGTCTTTAATGATGTTTTAAAAGCAAAGGCAAATGTGCCCAAACCTGCCGGAGGACAGCAGCCCGATGAGCCTGCCTTCCTCAAACGGGTAAAGGCCGAGGCTTTGCTGAACATGGGAAAAAGCTACGAAGGGCTCAAGCAATATGAAAAAGCTGAGGATTATTATAAACAATCCCTGGATATGACCAAAAGCCTCTTTAAAGACAGCTCCAACGGCCAGATCTCCGAAGACCAGCTTTTGGCCATGTTTCCCGCAGACAAGGCACTGCGCCGGCTGAAGGGCATCAAGGGGTATGAAAGGATATCTCAGTATCTGGCCACTTTAAAACCCGAGGAACGCTGGCAAAAATTGAATAACCTTGACGAATGGGGCAAGGAGCAGAACATAGCCATAAATCATCTGGAGGCTGAGGCACAGGATGGAGGTCTTCTCCAAACGCTGCTGGTGGATTTTACCACCGACCCCGAATCTATGGGTGCAGTAGACGGTCATGCCATATTCTGGTGGGACAAGGACAAATTCCATTTCCAGGTGTTTTACTCCGCTGATGAGGATGCTCACGGCTTTTCCCAGGCCTTTACGGCTATGAAAGCCCGACTTTCCCCAGGCGAAAATAATACCGTGGAGATGGGAGTAATATATGATTCCGCCGCCGGCGGCAGCGGCAGCCCCGTGCCGGAATACCGGCTGTTCCGATTGGAAGAGGGAAAGTGGAAGATAATATGGTCTTCATCATACCCTCTCGCCCGCTGGCCTCATATGCGTGCCGAGGTCTCCTTCGTGGGGTACGGCCTGTCGGAGCTTGCCATGCATGGGGATCTGTGGGGTTTTCAGGATGGTAAGGAAGATATTTTCTGGGAAAGCAATCCCGGCCCTCACAGGCTCTTTCAGGCAAAATGGACTCGGGATGGAGACGGTTACGGCCTGACGGAGTTCAAAGTTCTTGCTTCAGCCTACAGCAGCCTTGTGGATTTTGTATATGACATCAGCACAGGCAAGGATGCAGAGGCGGAACAATTGGTCACAGATAAAGCCCTCATAGACAGGGCAAAAGAACTCAAGTTGGTGCAGGATCCTCTGGGACAGCGGTGGCAGATAGATCTAGACGATCCATCTGTGGAGCGCCGGGGCCCCATAAAGATAATTTCGGGCCCGGCGACAGGGGTGGAAATACACTTTATTGAGAAAGATGGCCGGTTTCTGATTTCAAAAATTAATAAGCGGTTGTAGTAGCAGGAGTGTGCAACTTAAATTTGCCTGCCGGAAATCAGGATGCTACAGCCCCGGCAACTAAAACCATTTTTTAAAAAAATCCTGGTTGACGCCGTCATAGTTCCTTTGCTTCAGAAGATCAATGAATTCATTCAAACTTACATTTTTATACTTGTATGTGTTCAAATATGTCCGCAGAAAATCCAGCATTTTTTCCTCGCCGATGGTATTTTTCAATTCTTCGTAAAACAGAGCGCCTTTGACATAGACGACGGCGAAATATTCGCGGTTATCCCTGAAAGAGTTGACGGGGTCCCGCATGCTTTTTTTGTTCTCTTTTATCAGATTCATGCTGGAATTGACCTGTCTTTCAAAATAGGATTCCCTGCCGGCATCCCCATACCTTTTTTCGAAGTAATACAGCGTTGAAAACTCCGTCAATCCTTCATCCAGCCACGGCTCGTTTATGGAATCATTTCCAACCAAGCCGTACCACCACTGGTGAGCCACTTCGTGAGCCATGGACCTTTCGAAAGAAGTGTTGGAAAGAGGCGGTTCACGGTATTTGCCGGTGTTCATCATTATAAAAGTGGGAAACTCCATGCCTCCGGCGTAAAAGTTGGCTTCGGCTATGCGCAGTTCCGGGTACGGGTATTTCCCAAAGCTGCGGTTATAGATGGCCAGTGCGTGTTTTGCCACATCCAGTGCCATGAAGCCGCCTTTTTTGTCCTCATGATGAAAGTATGATATGATTTTTATGCCGTCCACAAAATCCTCGGCGGTTTCATAATTATTGCTGACGGCTGCGGCGAAATCCCGGATTTTTTCCGCTGAATACATAAAAACAGCCTTTTCTCCTTTTACCGTATGCGTTTTCAATGTTCCCGAGGCGGCCACGGTAAAGCCCTGCGGCACGGTGAAGCTGACGGTGTAATCAGATATATCGCTGAAAGCGGGGTCTCCCATGGCGGGGTGCCTGTCCAGCTTCCATCCTCCGCTGGAGTAAACCGCCAGAATGGGGTACCAGTAGCCGAGAGAAAGCGTGACAGCCCCGCCGCCGAACACCCTGTATCCGAATCTGTAGTTGGCTTTCGGAGCGGTGAGCGTGAAAGCAAGGCGTATCCTGGAAGACTCCCCGGGCTGTACGGGTTTATAAAGCGATAGCATTAGTGCCTCGTCATTGTTTTGGACTTCCCGCCTGATGGACTTTCCGTCCTGAAAAGCCTCGAGAATATCGATGCCTCCGGTGGAAAATCCGTCCGGGAAGACCAGGTCAAGATCCTGCTTGTAAAACGGAAGGTGGTTCCGGTCCCTGAATATATTGGGGTAGAGGTGAAAATATAGCTCGCTCATGGTTTTGCCGGTATTATTAATATATAAAAGATCCATTTCGGCCTTTATTCGGTTTAATCCGTCGTATTCCAGCTTTATATCGTAGGTGTTTCTTTCGGGTATTTCCGCATCTTTGCCGGTTGCATCGGGACTTTGCTCTAGCTTTAAACTGGGCGCCGATTTGGCAGATGAAAAAATATAAAAAAAAGCCAGCGAAACCAAAAGCAATACTGAAAATACCGCAAGTATTTTTCTCAAATCGATGACCTCCGAAAAATATTTTGCATATTCATCTTTATTCGATATTTTAAACCAAATTCCTTTTTTTACGACGGAATGACTCATGATTAAAAAAAATCAAGTGCTGTCTTGAAAAAAATTCAACAATATTTTACAATTAATAATGCTAACCATTTTCGATTTGAAAGGGCGGTTTGAGTTGAGGAACCGTCCTCTGACCCGACGGTTAAAATTTTAAAAGGAGGCTTTCGTATGGCTGTGCAGTGGACCGAGGATCTTGCGACGGGCATTGAAGAAATCGACAGCCAGCACAAGGAATTGTTCAACAGGATAAATGCGCTGGTGGATGCGTGTTCAAAGGGCAAGGGGAAGGAGGAGCTGACCGGAGTCATCAATTTTCTCGGGGATTATGTGGTCATGCATTTTGGAGCGGAGGAAAAACGCATGAAGGCTCAGGGTTTCCCGGATTATGACAAGCATAAAAAGCAACATGACGATTTCATAGGGGAGTTTCGGGATTTGAAAGAAAAGCTGGAGCAAAAAGGCCCGACGGTAGATCTGGTGATAAAGGTCAATCATTTTCTTTTCGACTGGCTTATGAATCATATCAGAAAGATGGACAAGGTGCTGGGGGCATTCCTTAAGAAAAACAGCAACTGAAAAACGAAAAAGAATGCGAGAATGGCAGCGCGCATTCCGGCTTTCTCCCGGTTGCAACTTTGACAAAAAAAAGTTAAAATAGATAAGGCAGGGCAAATAGGCGAAAGCAGGGAGATATGCGGGATGGACAGCTTAAACATGGAGCTTTTAAAGCCGCTTGATGAGGCAAAGTATCTCACGCAGGAGAATGCGGCGAGGTACAGAGTCATCATGCGCTTTTTTTATGAGCAGCACCAGAGGCTGCGCTATTTCCTTTACAAAGAAGATGTTTTCGATTATATGAAGCAGTTTGAGGTCTTTTCGGATTATACCATGGAAAAGTGCGAGCAGGATTTAAACGCCCTTTCGCAGTGGAAAAACCTCATCTCGACGCAAGACACGACAAGGGCCTCCACCCTGGAGGAGTTTAAAAATAAGAAATTCAGGTATCAGCTCAGCCCTTACTCCATTGAGATAGAGAGGATGGCAATAAGGCTCGAGAGCCTTTCGGGGTACGGCGGGTCGCTTGAGCCGTCCCTTTTCGAGAGGATATACTCCGCCCTACTCAGGATGAATGATTTTTCCGCATCCTCCGACACGGCGGCGGCCCACCGTTGGTGGCAGGATCTGAATGCGGATTTCGAGAGCATATATCACAACGCCACCGACTACATAGCGAGCCTCCAGAGCTCCCGGGCGGATGAGCTTATGAAGACGGAGGCTTTTATAGTATACAAGGATCGCATGATAGAATACCTGCGGGATTTTATAAAGGACCTGCAGCGGTTTTCGTCGGCCATCGAGGAATTTTTGAGAAAGCTGGATGCAGATGTTGTAAAAAATGTTATAGACAGGCTGGTGGAATACGAGCTTTCGGTCCCCAGAATCGATGTGCGCCCGGAGCCTGAGGAAATAAGGGAGGAGATCCGGAGCCGCTGGGAAAATCTGACGGGCTGGTTTCTGGGTTACGGTGGCGACGAGAGCGAAGCGTACCGGCTTTTTTCCGCGACGAATGAGATAATAAGGAAGATAACCCGCTTTGCAGCCAGAATAGCCGAGAGCCGCTCCAGAACCTTAAGCCGGAAGGCCGATTATTTGAAGCTTGCGGCAGCCTTTGCAAAGTGCAAAAGCTTGAATGAAGCCCACCTGCTGTCGGCTGCGGCGTTCGGGGCTTTCAACACCCGCCACCTTTCGGGGGAGCAGGAAAGGACCACCGAAAGTATCACCGGCGGGGTGTGGGATGAAAAGCCCGGCCTTTTCATCCTGAAACCCAAGACCAGGAGCTATTCCGAAAGCGGCAAAACCTGCGCCATTCGGGATAGCGGCCAATATAAAAACCGCAGCCTGAGGGAATATCTGCTGGAACTTGCGCGGGAAAGAGAGATGGTGGAAAGCCTCATCTCGGGCAACAGGATAAATCTTGCAGAGCTCCCCGAGCTGGAACCTTCTGTGAGGGTAACCCTGCTTCGCTGGATCGGCAAGGCGATGGGAAACAGGGACAGAACGGCAAAGACGGAAGACGGCAGGCTTTACAGGGTAATTTTTCCCAAAAACGATGAGCGCATATGGCTGAGGTGCACGGACGGCAATATAAACATGCCGGCTTTTATCATAGAATTTGAGGAGGCCGGATGATTCTATGGAAGAATTGCATATGCTTTTGGAAAACTTCTGGATACTCAGAGACGAAGACCGGGACGCATATTACAGAATAAGGGACGCCCAGGAGCGCATGAAGTCTTTCCTGGAGGAAAAGCTGGGGTACAGGCTTTTGATAAACCCGCGCATGGCAAAGCTGGAGAAGGTGCCGGGCGAAGCGGAACCCTGGATGGGCATCCAGGATTTCAAAGAGCCCATGGATTACGCCTTTTTGTGCCTGCTTCTGGCTTTTCTGGAAGAAAAGGGGCCGGAGGAGCAGTTTGTGCTTTCAAATATAACGGAGTATATCCAGGCGGCCTATGAGGGCGATGAAAAGGTGGACTGGACGCTGTATTCCCACAGGAGGTCGCTGGTGCGGGCTCTTGTTTTCGCGACAAAATACGGTATTTTGAAGGTGAATGACGGCGAGCAGGAAAGGTTTTCGGACGACAGGAGCGCTGAGGTGCTCTATGAAAATACCGGGATATCCGGGTATTTTCTGAGAAGCTTCGGGCGGGAACTCGGCGACGACATAAACCACGAAACCCTGCTGGAAAGCGAACGCTTCGCCGGGGACGCCGACAGGGGCAGCATTCGCCGCCACAGGGTGTACCGCAAGCTGCTGCTTTCGCCGGCGGTGTACAGCCGGGGGCCCGAGGACCAGGATTTCCTCTATATAAAAAATTACAGGAATACCATCCAGAAGGATTTTGAGGAAAACGTGGGCGCGAAACTCCACCTGCACAAAAGTTCCGCATTCCTCGTGTATGAGGGTTCTTTTCAAAACAGGCATGTTTTTCCTGACGGAGGCAATGTTTCGGACATCATACTGCAGGTGGCGGGGCTCATCCGAAAAAAGCTGGAGGAAGGGAAGCTTCAGGCAAAGCCCGACGATACGATAGAAATGCCGGAAATGGAATTTCACCGCATCATAATGGAATGCAGGGAATTATATAAAGATGGCTGGTACAAGTCTTACCGGGAGCTTGCGCCCGACAAACTCATCCGGGAGGTGGCGGATGCGATGGAGTCATGGAAGATGATTGAAAAAGACGGGGCGCTCCGCTCGGTTAAAATTCTGCCTTTGATGGGAAAATTTGCTGGAGAATACCCGGAAAATTTCAGGAAGGAAGAAACGGCTAATGAAAAGTAGATGGATGTTAAGCAGAGCTGGGCTCATAAATTTCTGGTACTATGATGATGAGGAATTCGACTTTTCCGGGGGGAGGCTTCTTCTGAGGGGAGCCAACGGTTCGGGCAAATCCGTGACCATGCAGAGCTTCATCCCCCTGCTTTTGGACGGGAACAAGAGCCCCGAGAGGCTGGACCCTTTCGGATCCAGGGCCAGGAGGCTGGAAGATTATCTCTTAGGGGAGGAGTCTGTAAGCGGCGTCGACGAGAGGACAGGATATCTTTATATGGAGTTCAAGCGGCAAAATGCCGAAAGTTACATGACCGTGGGACTGGGCCTGAAGGCCAGGCGGGGGCAGAGCCTGGACTCCTGGGGGTTTATCATCCTGGACGGCCGCCGGGTGGGCAGGGATTTGCATTTGTACAAATGGGAAATAGGCGCCGACGGCAAAAAGCAGAAGGTGCCTCTTTCCAAAAGGGAGCTGAAGGCGAAGATCGTACCGGGCGGCGAAGTGACGGAGAGTCAGAGGGAATACATGGAAATGGTGAACAAGTACATCTTCGGATTCAACACTGTGGAAGAATACGACGAACTCATAAAACTGCTGGTGCAGCTTCGAAGCCCAAAGCTTTCCAAGGACTTCCGCCCGACCGTCATATACGAGATAATGAATGCCGCCCTTCCGGCGCTTTCCGACGAGGATTTAAGGCCCCTGTCGGAGACCATAGAAAACATGGACGAGATTAAGGCGCACCTGGATGAACTGTATAAAAGCCGCGGTGCTGCAGCGAGGCTCAAAGCCGAGTATGACTCTTACAACCGCTTTATCTTATATGAAAAGTCCAAGGCACTGGCAAAATCTTATCAGGACCTGTCAGAAGCCGTGAAAAACCGCGACACACTGGCGAATGAAATCGAGAGCCAGAAGAGGCTGGAGGAGGAGCTTGCTGCAAAAATCGGGGCACTGCAGGCAGAGCAGGCGGCTTTAAAGCAGAAGGAAGAGTCTTTGAGGGAAAACGATGCCTTCAAGGCGGGGCAGGCGCTGGCAAAAGAGGAGCAGCAGCTCAAGGACAGAAAGGCCGCCCTTGAAAAAAAGCGCTGCCAGCTGAATGAAAAGAATTCCCGCAAAAAGGAACTGGAGCGGCAGATAGGAGACGCTGCCCGGGAAAAGGAAGCCGTGGAGCTTGCAATGAGGGAAACCATGGCGGATATGGACAAGGCCGCAGGCGCTTCCGACTTTATGGAGCATGCTTTTTCAAAGGACGAGCTTCAAAAAGTTTTCGGCAGGAAATTTGATTTTACTTTCTGGAAGAACGAGGTTTCAAAACATAAGAATAAAATAAAGAAAGCCCTGGAGGCCATGCAAAAAGAGCGTGAGGAAAACAGGAGGTACGACAGGGCGCTCCAGGAGCAGGACGTTTTGAGGAAAGAGAGGGACGATTGCCTAAGGCGCCTTAAAGAGTGGGAAGCCCAGTTTGATACGGTGAAAGGCGAGTATGTGGAAAAGATATACGCCTGGTCCGATGCGAACGGGGAACTCAAGATTCAGCGGGACTCTCTGGAAGCCCTGGCGCGCCTGGCGCTAAACTATGGCGACAGAATCGGGTTTGAAGACATATTGAAGGAAGTCAGGGCATTTTTCGAGAATAAAAACCGACAGCTTCTCGACAGCAAGATATCGCTTCAAAACCGGAGAGCGCAGGAAGTAAATCTGCTCGATGAAAAGAAGGCCGAGCTTGAGGAATGGAAAAACAAAAAAGATCCGGAGCCCGAGCGGCATCCCCAGGTGGAACAAAACCGCAAAAGGCTTCGGGAAAGCGGCATCCCTCATGTGCCGCTTTACATGGCCCTGGAATTTAAAGAAGATGTGGATGAAGAAGCCAGGGGCAGGCTGGAAGCTGCCCTGGAAGACATGGGCCTTCTGGATGCGCTGATAGTGCCGAAGGAATATCTGGATAGGGCCATGGCGATGGATGGCGGCATGTGCGACCGGTTCATAGCTCCCGGCCGATTTTCCATGAGCCTCAATGTGCTGCAGTACTTCGATGTGGCCGGTCTGGAAGGGGTGTCCGTTTCCCGGGAAACGGTGGACGACGCTTTGAGGAACATCCTGGCGTACCGGGAGGAAAACGCCACTTACGTGGAAGACGGCGGATTTTTCGGCATAGGCGTGCTGAAGGGCAAGGGCAGAGGCGGCGAAAGGCCGAGATATATCGGTTATGAATCGCGAAAAAGATTCAGGGAAGACAAGATTGCGGCTTTGAACCGTGAGATTGAGGAAATAAACGGACGCGTACAGAGCATGGATGAACAAATAGAAATATTGGGCGAAAGGATTGCTCAACTGAAGCAGGAGTACGACGCTTTCCCCGGTCCGCAAGACATGGACGCGGCGCTGGCTTCCTGCCGGGATGCGGAAAGAGAGCTTAAAAATGCCGAAAAAGCCCTGGAAAGCAAGAATCAGGAAGTAAATACGCTTTTTGATTTGCTGCAAAATTTGCGGGCGGAGGTCAGAAAGCTCACATCGGGAATCAATATCAGGGCTGATATAAAGTCCTATGAAGAAGCCATGGACAACATGGACGAATACGGTGAAAACCTGGGGCGGCTGGAGATAGCGTACAGTAAAATGCTTTCCGCCGCGGAGAAAGTTTCTATACTCACGCAAAATTACGAGGACGCGAGAGCCGACGCGGACGACCTTGCGGCTGAAATCAGGGATATCGAGGCGGCGATAAGTGAAAGTCTTGCGCGGATAAAAGCCCTGAATGAGACAATAGAGACTCTGGGCCTTGCGAAGCTGGAAGAGGAGATGAGAGGGTGCATACGCAGGCTGGAGGAAATTCCTGCAAAAATAAGGGAGGCCGACAACCTTGCGACGGCCACGGCCACCAGAAGGCAGAACAACATGGAAAAACTGGCGGAGCTTGATAAAAAAATAGAGCTGATATCCGGCATATGCAGCATCTATAAAAAAGGCTTTCTTGACGAATGGAAGCTGCGATTCGTGAAGGACCTGGGGGACTTGCCGGAGAGCGCCGGGGATGATGAAATATCGGGTTTTTGCCGGAAGATCGTAAAGGCTCTGGGGGCTTTTGCGGAAAGGCCGGGCCTGGACAGAGAGAAAATTGCAAGAGACTTGCAGGAAGCATTTTATATGAACCAGGTTGAGCTTTTAAACTATGGGCTTGCCATGGGTTATCTTTTCGAGGATGCGTCCATCCCGGAAGAAAGCCCAGCCGGCGGAGAAACATCCGACGAAGAAAGAACGGATGCGCTCCGCCATGCAGCGGCCAAACTCAGGCGTTTCCAGATTACGGCCAACCTGCAGGGGAAAACTGTATCGCTGTATACCCTCTACGACACTATAGAGCAGGATATTGCGGCCAATGAGGCGCTTTTGCGGGAGACGGACCGAAAACTCTTTGAGGAAATAATATTGCACAACGTCGGGAAAAAGATAAGGGCCAGGATTTTCAGGGCGGAGGAATGGGTGAAGGACATGAACCGCCTGATGTCCGAGAGGGATACCTCCAGCGGCATTACGTTTTCGCTTCAATGGAAGCCGGTCCCTGCCGAAAGCGAAGAGGAAATGGATACCAGGCAGCTGGTGGAAATTCTCAAGTCCGGCGCCCAGATGTTGAAACCCGAAGAATTCAATCTTGTCACAAGACATTTCAGGTCCAAAGTCGACAGGGCCAGGAAAGTCATGGACAATGCCGACAATACGGAGACGTTCCATCATATAATAAAGGATATACTGGACTACAGGAAATGGTTTGAGTTCAAGCTTTATTTCAGAAAAGAAGGGGAAACCCGCCGGGAGCTCACCAACTATGCCTTTGATAAGCTCAGCGGCGGAGAAAAGGCCATGGCCATGTATATTCCGCTGTTTTCGGCGGTATGTGCCCGTTATAACTCGGCGGCCCAGGATGCGCCCAGAGTAATATCTCTGGATGAAGCCTTTGCTGGCGTTGACGACATCAATATAAGGGACATGTTCGGGCTGATGGAGGATTTGAATTTCAATTTTATCATAAATTCGCAGGTGCTATGGGGAGACTACGACACTGTGCCGGAGCTTTCCATATGTGAGCTGGTGCGGCCGAAGAACGCCGGCTTTGTGACGGTCATAAGATATATATGGGATGGCAAAAAGCGCATGCTGAAATATGATGTGGATGAAGATGCGGCACAAGCCGCGGGAAGTGGCAAATGAGAGGTTTGATGCGTGAAAGAATGAGAAGGATATGAAACAGGAAGATTTAAACTTTTTTAAAGATAATAGAGGTTACCGACGGCTTTTTGAAGCCTTCAGAAAAAAATATAAGAGCCTGGGCCGCATAGGCGGCAGCATCCAGCTTTCGAACCTTTCCCGGGAGGAAAAGGAAGTGCTCACCAACCATTTCAGAAAGGATTTCACCAGGCAGAGTTCGGCCTGCGTAAGCCTTTTGAAATTTGAAGAATCCCTTAAAAGCACCAGGTTCGAATGTTATTCTTTGAAGGAAATTCTGGAGGCGTATTTTGGAGAGCCGCTGACCGGCAAAAAAGAAGACCAAGAAGCTTTTCGGGTTCAAAGGGACCGGTTTTTCGAAAGGCTTTTTTCCGTGTGCCGCAGCGAAGAAAGCAGGACCTGGCTCGGGAGCGTGTATGAGGGAAAGGCCGCCGGAGCCAGAGCCGTTGAAACGAGGCTTTCGAAGGAAGACGACAGAAAAAGACTTTTCCGGGAGATGGAGGATGTCTTGCGGGCGCTGGACGATTTGCCTGTGAAGCGAAAGAAAAAGGAACGGCTCGCGGTATTTGCGTCCAGGATAACCCAGAACCCTCACGCCTTCGATATCGGCACCGCTGTCGGGAATCTTTTTTTCAACGCCCTTCTCACCGTCATGGATGCCGAAAAAGCGAAAGACAGCCGGGACCGGGTGGAGGTGTACTACGCTGCAGGGATTTTGATGGATGAGATATCGAATTATGTCACCGTTGCAGGACTTCGGGCTTTCAGAGGCGATATTGCCGATCCGGTATGGCAGGCGGCCTATGAGAACGGGGAGGTGCTTCAAGTGCCGCTTTTGAATTTAAGCAGCATCGACAGAGTAACAAGCCCGACCGGAAAAGTGTTTGCAGTGGAAAATCCGGGCATCTTTTCTTCGCTTATCGATACGGGCAGATCCGGAAAATCCCCCCAGCGCCCGCTCATATGCACTTTCGGCCAGCCCAGGCTTTCTGCATTTGTCCTTCTGGACCTTCTGGCCGAAAGCGGCATGCAAATTTATTATTCCGGCGATTTCGACCCCGAAGGGATCCTTATTGCCGACAGGCTTTTTCGGCGATATAAAGCTAATTTGAAATTATGGCATTATAGTGTCGGGGACTATAATAAATGCCTTTCTCAAAAAACAATAAGCGAAAAAAGGCTTTCGATGCTGAAAAACCTGGCATGTCCGGAACTTGCTCCCGTGGCCCGGCACATGCTTGAAGTAAAAAGAGCGGGATATCAGGAACTTTTAATAGACGACCTTGCCGCGGACGTGAGTCAGTAGTGAGTCAGGGGACGGTTCTCTGACTCAAATCCGGAAAGGAGTTGTTCCATTGCAGAAAGAAATACTTGACTGTGATAAAATAGCATCCTCCGGTCAGCGGTATAGCCCGGGGAAGGCTGCCCGGGCGGCCGCCGTGGTCATGGCCGCCACGCTTTCCAGCAAGATACTGGGCTTTTTTCGGGAACTCTTGATCGGCGCAGAGTTCGGCGCCACAAACGTGACCGATGCATATCTGGTATCCCTTACCGTCCCAGCAGTTATATTTGCCACCGTAGCGGGGGCACTTGCCACCACCTTTATTCCGGTATATTCCGATGTGGCTGCAAAAAAGGGCAAGATTCCTGCGGCAGATTTTGCCCGCAACCTTTTCAATGTTGTCCTGGCGATATCTATAACTATAAGCCTGGCAGGCATTTTAATGGCGGAACCTCTGGTAAAGCTGGTAGCCATGGGATTTGCCGGCGAGACCCTCGAGCTGGCTGCAAGTTTCACTAGGGTTACCATGATTGTCTGTGTATTCGTGTGCCTTTCAAACATATTGACGGGTTTTTTGCAGTCCCATCAGCAGTTTGCGATCCCGGCCCTCATTGGAATACCGTATAATCTCATTATTATCGGAGCCCTTCTGTCAAGTTCTCTTTTTGGGATATGGGGATTAGTGGCAGCCTCGGTTCTGGCAGCCGCAACCCAGGTGCTTATCCAGATGCCCGCGGCTTTAAAATTGGGCTTTCGAATCGGAGGAGGACTTGATTTTCACGACGAAGCCCTGAGGCGCACAGGCGTTTTGGTTGTGCCTGTGGTTTTGGGGACCGGTGTAAGCCAGATAAATACCCTGGTGGACAGGATGCTGGCATCGGGACTGGCCGAGGGCAGCATATCGGCTCTTAACTTCGCGAACCGCCTGAACGGTTTTGCCTTCGGGATTTTTACCCTATCCATAGCGACAGTGGCATATCCTACCCTTTCAAAACTTTCGGCGAATAATGACATGGATGCGTTTAAAAATGCCCTGGGAAGGGCGGCGGGTTTTGTCATCGCTATCGTCATGCCCATGACAGCAGGGGCCATTATTCTCCGAGTGCCCATAGTGCGGTTTCTTTTCGAGCGGGGGGCTTTTGACGAAAGGGCCACATTTATGACCGCCACGGCCCTCCTCTATTACTCAATAGGGATGGTAGCCTTTGGTCTCCGGGACGTTTTAAGCCGGGGTTTTTATTCTCTGCAGGACACAAAGACGCCCATGATAAACGGCGCCATTGCCATGGCGATAAACATAATTCTTAACCTGATCCTGGTAAGGTTCATGGGCATGGGAGGCCTGGCGCTTTCCACCAGTATTTCCGCCATTGCCGGTACGGTGATGCTTTTTTACAGCCTGAGGAAAAGGATAGGTCCTATAGGCGGGAAGAAGATTATGGAAAGCCTGATAAAATCGGGCATCGCTTCAGCCGTCATGGCAGCCGCAGTCCATTATTCATATGGATGCATGAGCGCGATTTTTACACCTGTTGGTATCATCAGACAGGCTATGGACCTGGGCACAGCTATCCTTTCGGGATGCCTGGCATATTTTATAATGTGCATCTTGCTGAAAATGGATGCGGTTTTCTGGATGTTTTCCATATTGAAGAATCATTTCTCAAACAATTCATGACATGATAAGGAATGTACCTATGGTGGGGCAGTGGAGTTACTGGACGGGCATTATACTTATGGCGCAGTATCTAACCGGTATGGCCATCAGGCTCTTGACGGGGGTGTGCCCCTGGGATTGCAGCAATATCCCCTTTTCTACGGACGGAGTCATGCGCGTGGACTGCGGCTTATTCTGGTTTTTTGTGCGCAGGGTTTGAAGAATTCCACGATAAACTGGTGGAGCGGCAAAAGGTCTAATTGCCGTCTCCAAAGGATTTGTTCAATCTGTCTAATAGAAGGTATATTTCCATTTTCACTGCATCATGGAAATTCCTGATGTCAAGGCCGGTCTGCTCATGGATTTTGTCTAATCTATACATTAAAGTATTTCGGTGGATATAAAGCTTCCGGGCGGCTTCTGCCATATTGAGGTTGCAGTCCAGGACAGCCCGGATGGTGGTGAGAGCATCTCCGTCGAGTTTTTTAAGCTTGCTTGCAATTTGGCCGACAAACTCCCGCAAGTTTTTTCCCGGCAAAAAGGAAAGCAGCCTTTCCAGCTCCATTTCCGGATAAAAAATGACTCCGGTTTTGAGCGGCCATGCAAATGCCATCGCCTTTTTCGCCTCTTCCAGGGCGAGTGCCAATCCCTCCCGGCAGGAGGCGATGCCGCCTATGCCGATTAAAATCCTTGTGGGAAATTCCTCGCTCAACGTTTCATAGAGAGCCCGGCCGGCCTCCTTGAGCTCATCGATATTACCCGCCGGAATAATGAGCAGGAGCATGTCTTCAAGCTTTGCGTCAAACCCCTCTTCAAACAGTTTCCGCACCAGCGGTTTGAAATCAAAGTGAGCCTCGTTTTTTATGGCCATTAAGCCGCAGGGAAAGGGAAAGTCCTCAATTTCTACGTTTTTACCAAGAACGTAAGCTATCAATTTTTCTTCAAACATGCCGTTTGCAACTTTTTCCAGCAATAGGCAGAAATCCTTCAGCTGGGCCGAGGGCAAATCGGCTGCAAGATGATATTCCGCTCCGCCCAGCCTGACGGCTGCTTTTCGGCAATTTTTTTTAAATTCATCTCCGAACACCCTGCGGCCGTATTTATCCATCAGCGCAAAAGGCGTATGAAGCGAGGGCTTTATTGAAGAAAGAATGTTTATCAGTGCTTTTTGCATGAAATCTCACCGATATAATAATACAATAATTTAAATTAAATCAACAGTGATAGTGTAAAATTTTTATTATGTCAAAAAGCAGTAAAACGGCGGATAACGTAGAAAAAAACTCGCCATCCGCCGAAAAGTTTTTTGCTTGAAATCACATAGTGATGTATTATTTATATGAAGGAAGTGATGCAGATGAGGACCACATTAAATATTTCCGATGATGTTTTTAAAGAAGTATAGTGTATTTATCCCATAAAAAACAGGTCAAAGGCCATTGAGGAAGGATTAAAAGATGCCATTAAATGTAAAAAAATTTCCCGCTTGAAGAGTCTTAAAGGCAAAATCGAATTTGAAATCGGACCGGAAGATATAGAAAAAATAAGGAGTTTAGACATACATGATGCAAAGGGCATTGCCATCGGAGAATGAAAATATCCTGAAGATTTTTTCGGGATAGATAATGAAGAATTTAACAGGTAAGGTCTTAATAGATACATCGATATGGATAGAATATTTTCAGGGAAATAAGTAAAACCCGCCCGGGAGATTATCTTAGGCGGGTTTTATTATCGATTATTTTTGATTATATTTTCTGATGGTTCATTTAAACGTTTTTGGCCTTTCTAGTTTGGCTGCCGTTTATTTTTGATTATATTGTCAACTTAAAATCCTTTTTGTGCTGGCCTTATCGAACAGGTGCAGCTTGTTCATGTCAAAACCTATCTTGACCACATCGCCCGGCCTTGCGCTGCTCCTGGGGTCCACTCTGGCTGTAAGGGTGTGCTCTCCGAAGGTGAGGTATAAATATGTCTCGGAACCCATGAGCTCCACAACATCCACTTTTACATCAAAGCAATACTCCGGGAAGTAATCAAGGAAGGCGGGTTCGTCGTGGATGTCTTCGGGTCGGATGCCCATGACCACCTGCTTGCCTATGAAGGTCGGGTCTATTTTCTTCTTTACGCCGTCAGGTATGGAGAGTTTTGTATGGTCGAAGTTGATGAATAAATTGTCGCCTTCGGCGGTAAGAACGCCTTCCATAAAATTCATCTGAGGACTTCCGATAAATCCCGCCACAAAAATGTTGGCCGGATGGTCGTAAATATGCTGAGGCTTGTCCACCTGTTGAATGACGCCGTCCTTCATGACAACTATCCTGTTGCCCATGGTCATGGCTTCGGTCTGGTCGTGAGTTACGTAAATGAATGTGGTCTGAAGCCTGTCGTGCAGCTTCGCAAGCTCAGTCCTCATCTGCACCCGGAGTTTGGCATCAAGGTTTGAAAGGGGTTCGTCCATTAGGAACACTTTGGGTTCCCGCACGATAGCCCTGCCCAAAGCCACCCGCTGCCTCTGGCCGCCTGACAATGCTTTTGGCTTTCTGGCGAGAAGTTCCTCGATGCCCAATATTCTGGCAGCTTCCTTAACCCTTCTGTCAATCTCCGCCTTCGGGACTTTTCTGAGCTTTAATCCAAAAGCCATATTATCATACACATTCATGTGGGGATATAGGGCATAATTCTGGAAAACCATGGCAATGTCCCGGTCCTTGGGCGGCACATCGTTTACCAGTTTATCTCCGATATAAAGCTCGCCGGAAGAAATCTCCTCGAGGCCCGCCACCATGCGGAGGGTGGTGGATTTGCCGCAGCCGGAGGGTCCCACAAGCACAACGAATTCTTTGTCGGCAATATCCAGGTTGAAATTGTCAACTGCTTTCACGCCGCCGGGGTAAATCTTGCACACATTTTTTAATACGACGCTGGCCATATCATTTCTCCTTTCCATAATAAATAATTATAATATAATCCGCTATTTTAATAAAATATCCATGCCGCTTTGTGGCACTCTACAATAAATGAAAAAATTTTTTAATTATATTTTAACTCCATTCGTATTTTTGTTGAATTGACAAAATACACGGAATATGAAGGCCAAAATCTACATTCAGCACAAAAACACATGATTAAAGATTATTGATGAAAAGCTTATGAAAATATATAATATAAGCAGGATTAAAGAGATACTAGGGG
Source organism: Tepidanaerobacteraceae bacterium (assembly GCA_024655905.1). Lineage (GTDB taxonomy): Bacteria > Bacillota > Thermosediminibacteria > Thermosediminibacterales > Tepidanaerobacteraceae > JANLFP01. The sequence goes on along the minus strand of JANLFP010000005.1, from coordinate 144,150 downwards.
AAAGTAAATGGGTAAATTTGAAAAATATTATTGAAGGTTTTACGAGGTAGGTCAGATAAGAATATTTCTTTTGATGAATTATGTAATTTGCTTTTATATCTTGGGTTTGAAGAACGCATAAAAGGAAGTCATCATATTTTCTTTAGACAAGATATAGAAGAAATATTGAATCTGCAGCCGAAGGACAATTATATCAGGTAAAAGGTGAGAGGCATTATTCAAAAGTACATTAGAAAGGAAAAGAATGATGTTTAAATATGAGATCTTAATTTATTGGAGTGAAGAAGACCAGGCTTTTATTGCAGAAGTACTGGAACTGACGGGATGCGCTGCGGATGGCATGACGTATCAGGAAGCAATAAAAAATGCAGAATTAGCAATTAAGGAATGGATAGAGACTGCAAAGGAATTGGGGCGAGACATTCCCAAACCTAAAGGACGTTTATTATACGCATAGAATAGGTGCATACTTTTATTTAATACATTTTACGATAAAGCAGGGTGAGATACCCTGTTTTTTTATTTTTGTTCCTGCATCGGCGGCATTTTTTATAAATCACTTAAAAAATTTCTTAAAAAAGTTTTTTATAAAAGAAGGAATTTGTAAATTTTTATAGAATATATATATCAAACATAATTAAAAACTTAAAGAAAGTGTGATAAACATTGCAAAATATCATGCCTGTAAGCTACAAATTACTAAAAGGAATGAATGAGTCGCTGGTGATAAACATCATCAGGCAGAGGGGGCCCATATCGAGGGTCGATATCGCGAGGCTCACCGGCCTTACCCAGCCAACGGTGACCAACATAACCAACAAGCTCATGGAATCAAATCTTATAATGGAATACATGATGGGCGAGTCCAGCGGTGGGCGGCGGCCGGTGCTGCTCAAGATAAATCCGGATGCACTCAATGTCATTGTGATACACATAAGCTCAAACAAGTTTTTCGCCTATCTAACCGATGGCGATATTAATGTAATAAAACAAGACGCTGTGAAAATTAAAAATTTAAATAAAGAACAGATCATAGATATGATGAATGAGTATATAGAGAAATATCAAAATGAGGCTAAAGCGCAGCTGCCGGGCATAGGAGTGGTGGTCCACGGGCCAGTCAAAGCCCGGGAGGGCATATCCATTTTTGCACCCAACATAGGCTGGAAAAACGTTCCCATAAAATTCATAGTGGAGGATAAATTCCACATCCCCACTTTTGTGGAAAACGACGTCAGGGCCATGACTCTGGGTGAATTTTACTACGGCGCCGCCAGAGATGTAAACAACATGGTGTTTATAAAGGTGGGGTACGGCGTCGGTTCGGGCATCATCATGGACGGCAGGCTGTACCGGGGCGTTGGCGACAGCGCCGGCGAGATAGGCCATACCACCATAGATGTGGGAGGGCCTCAGTGCGGATGCGGCAACTACGGCTGCCTGGAAGCCATGGCGTCGGAAAACGCTTTGGTGAAGACCATGGTTAAATCCATAAAAGAAGGAAGGGATTCCATGGTGATAGACCTGGCGGGCGGCAATCTTGAGGATGTCACGCCGGAAATCATTTATGAAGCGGCAGCAAACGGGGATATACTGGCGAGCCGGATTCTTCGGCAGATTGCCAGGTATCTGGGCATAGCCGTTGCGAATGCCATAAACACATTCAATCCCGAATTGATAGTCATAGGCGGGGGAATCACCCGGGCAAAGGCTTTTATTGAGGAAACCATGATGGAGACAGTGAAATGTCGTGCACTGGAAAGCTGCTATCAGGATGTAAGAATCAGTTTTTCTGCCATGGGCGACGAAGCCACTTTGAAAGGCGCCGCGGACATGGTGATGGCGGAGGTGCTGTGAAAATGTATTTTATAGGTTCCGACCTGGGAGGAACAAATATAGCAACGGCCCTTGTGAATGAAAAGGGTGAAATTGTCGAAAAAGACAAAAGGCCCACCGAGGCGGCATACGGCCCAGAACATGTGATTTTTAACATGATGGAAGCCATAAAACGGGTGGCAAGGGATGTGGGCATGGAAAATGTTGCGGGTATCGGGCTGGGTATTCCCGGCCTTGTGGATATCGAAAGGGGCCTGTCAATCTTTGCCGGAAACCTGGGCTGGGAAAATATACCGGTCATGGAAAAATTCAAAAAGGCATTCCCGAAAATGTCCATTTTCATGGACAACGATGTGAGGGTAGCCACTCTGGGGGAAAAATACTTTGGAGCGGGCCGGGGAGTCGACAACCTGATTCTGATAACTCTGGGTACAGGCGTAGGCTCCGGCATCATCATTAACGGCAAGCTCTATAGGGGCATCACCTATAGCGCCGGTGAAATAGGCCACACCACCATATTCAAGGACGGACCCTACTGCAACTGCGGAAATCGCGGATGCCTGGAGGTATACACATCGGCCACTGGTATAGCCAGGAGGGCGAGGGATTACATCAGGGCGGGGCACTTCACCATTATGGTGGGCATGGTGGGAAATGACCTTTCGAAAATAACGGCGGAGACAGTATCAAAAGCATGCGACATGGGCGACAGACTTGCGATTGCCATCATGGAGGAGACTGCTGAAATTCTGGGCATAGGTATAGCAAACTATATCGACATCATAAATCCCGAGATGGTCATAATCGGCGGAGGAGTTTCCCTGGCGGGCGACAAGCTGTTTGAACCGCTGAAGAAGACCGTCAGGCAAAGAACAATGAGAAATGCAGGTGAAAAGGTCAAAATAGTGCCCGCCGAGCTGAAAGACGAGTGCGGCATGGTGGGCGCAGCAGCCCTGGCCATGGAGTATATAAAGTAACTATTCAGATCTTTTTGCTGTGCAGAGGGTTTTTTGCTCGCTTCAAGTTCGCACCGACAGCACGCGGCTTGTTTCGGACCGGACTTGCGGCACTGCAAATGCGGCATGAAACTTTCAGCCATTTGTCCCATGTTGAGTTTTTTGGGATGATTTGCTATATATGCTACTTTTATCAGCCGCTGGTTTCGTGCCGCGGTCCGGCTCCCATCGCTGCGCCCGGTGCTGTTTGCGATGCTGCACAAGTCGCTCGTTAAAAAACCAACTGCACCTTATATACTGGATAGTTGCCTATAAAAGTGAAGGAGGGAAAAAGAAAATGTCTTTGGTTTCATCCAAACAAATGTTGATAGATGCACAGCGTGGTCATTACGCCATAGCCGCCTTTAACATACATAATCTGGAGACCCTTAAAGCAGTGGTAGAAACCGCCCGGGAAGAGCGGGCCCCGGTGATTCTGCAGGCAACCCTCGGCACCTGCAGGCATGCAGGCGTGAATTTCCTTTATGCCATGGCAGAAACCGCGGCGCAGGAGGCGGATATCCCCATAGCGCTGCACCTTGACCACGGAGATGATGTGGATCTGGCTTTCAAATGCATAGACGGCGGCTTCACATCAATCATGGTGGACGGCTCAAAGCTTCCCTTTGAGCAGAATGTAGAAATGGTGAAGAAAGTGATCGATTATGCCCGGCCCAGGGGCGTACAGGTAGAGGCCGAGCTGGGCAGGGTAGGCGGGGTGGAGGAAGAACTTTCAGTGAGCGAATATGAAGCTGCCATGACGGAACCGGAAAAGGCCGCGGAATACGTGGAAAGGACCGGCGTTGATTCCCTGGCCGTCGCCATAGGCACCGCCCACGGCATGTATAAAGGGGAGCCCAAGCTCGACTTTGAAAGGCTGGAGAAGATAAAAAACCTTGTGGCGGTTCCGCTTGTTCTCCACGGCTGCTCCGGCGTTTCTGACGAAATGGTGAAAAAAGCCATAGCGCTGGGAATCTGTAAAATAAATATCGCGACGGATATTAAGATTGCTTTCGCCGGGGCTTTATTAGACTATTTCAAAGATAATCCGAAGGAGGTGGACCCGAGAAAATACTTCAAACCGGCGCAAGATGCGGTGAAAGATGTGGTAAGATCCAAAATCCGCCTGGCCGGATGCTGCGGCAAAGCTGTCTAAAATGACCTGATTAAAAATGGGCTTCAACGCAGAAAAAATGGTAAATTCTGAATTCTTGAGGAGGACTGCAATTGATAGACTTAAATGATGTAGAAAAAATCCGACAAATAGACACTATGGATTCTTTGATCACCACCGAAAACTATGATGTTCAATTCGGTGAAAGTCTCGATATGGGCAAAAATTTTGAAGTGGCCAATCCCGGCAGAAAATTTCATGAAATTATAATCCTGGGGACCGGCGGAGGTTCGTCGGTGGCGGGAGGGCTCCTGAGATCATACCTTTTTGATGAACTGGAAATTCCGGTAATCGTAAATCAGGGCTACAATGTGCCTGCTTTTGTGGACAGCGATTCTCTGATATTTGTGGTTTCTCATTCGGGCAACACCGAAGAAACCCTGGCTGCTTACGAGCAGGCTATAAAAAAAGGAGCTTTCATGATAGCCATTACTTCGGGCGGGAAACTGGCGGAAATGTGCCGAAAAGACGGCGTTCCAACCCTTATTGTACCATACGATATAGGTCATCCCCGCCGTGATATAGGATATATATTCATTCCTATGCTGGTGATTTTATCAAAGCTCGGCCTTATTCAGGATAAGGAAGAAGAAATCCGAGGACTCATACAACTATTATCCACCCTCAAAAAGAGGTATGGAGCCGAAACTCCGGCAGAGCAAAACCCGGCAAAAAAGATAGCAATGGACTTATACGGCTATATACCCCTGGTGTACGGTTCCCTTGACTGCTACGATTCGGTGGCCTGGAGGATAAAAAACCAGTTTGGGGAAAACAGCAAACTCATGGCCTTTTACAACGTCATCCCCTGCCTGCATCACGACGAAGCCGTGGGGTGGGATATGCCGCAGGAGCTGATCTCTAAATTTTACCTTCTTATGCTGAGGGATGACCTGCTGGATAGTCCCAAAATTAAAAAGAGAAAGGATATAACCCTGGACATACTCAAGGGCAGGATGGGGAAAGTCAAGGAAATCTACGCCGAAGGCAATAATCGGCTTTGCCGCATGTTTTCCCTGGTATATCTGGGAGACTTTATCACCCTTTATGCACCCATATACCGCGGAGTGGACCCCACGCCGGTGGATGTCATAAACCTGTTTAAAAAGAAGATGGCGGAAGCAAATTGAAATTTATAATAATGCCAATACACAAAAAAGCAAGAGCAGGTCGATAATATGATACTTACCGTGACATTAAACACATCCATCGACAAGGCCTATATTGTCGAAAACTTCAAAATAGGCGATGTGGCCAGGGTTAAGGAGGCCGTATACACCGCCGGAGGCAAAGGGCTCAATGTCACCAAGGTGGTTGCCGCTCTCGGAGAAGAAGTAATGGCGACGGGGTTCATCGGCGGCTTTGCCGGTGGTTTTATAGAGCATGAACTTTCAAAAATGAACATACCCCATGAATTTGTAAGAATTGAAGGCGAGACCCGGTCCTGCGTGAACATTATAGATGAGGCTGCCCATGTCCATACCGAACTTCTGGAGCCGGGGCCCCTTCTTACTCAAAAAGATGTCGAAAGATTTATAAACTTATATGAAAACCTCCTGCAGCGGGCCGATGTGATAACCATGTCGGGCAGCGCTCCCAGGGGAGTGGATGTAAATATATATAAAACTCTGATAGAAATAGCAAGAAATTACGGAAAGAAGGTGATACTGGACACCAGCGGAGAGTATTTGAAAGGGGGGATAGAGGCGGGGCCAACACTGATAAAACCAAATAAAAAGGAAGCCGAACAGCTCCTTGATATGATTATAGTAAGCCCGGAAAAAGCTGGGGCTGCTGTAAGAAAACTGCAGAATATGGGTGTAGAAATGCCGGTTATATCACTCGGCTCAAAAGGAGCTGTGATGGCATCCGAAAGTGAAGTCTTGCATGCGCCGGCGCCCAAAGTACATACCGTAAATACAGTAAGCTGCGGTGATGCGATGATTGCGGCTTTTGCAGTGGCAATGAAAAGAAATTATGATGCTAGAGATATGCTGAAGCTGGGCGTTGCGGTATCCGCCGCCAAGTCAATGACAGCGGAGACTGGCGGATGCAGAAGAAAAGATGTCGAAATGATGTTAAATGCGGTTTCAATCATTAAAATATAAAAGTTAAAGGGAGAGTGAAAATTTATGAAAAAGACCGTATATCTAATTTTGGCGCTTCTATTAACTTTCTCAATGGTATTAACAGCATGCGGAAAGGCTCCGTCCGGAGGATCGGAGCAGAGCTCGGGCAGCTCCCAGAGCGGCCAGAGCCAGCAGAGCTCTGCACAGCCCTACATCGGCTGCGCAATATACAAATTCGACGATACATTCATGACGTCGGTCCGCGACACCATCGCAAAAGCTGCTGAAGGCAAGGCTAAGGTGGACATAGTTGACAGCCAGAATTCTCAGCCCACCCAGAATGACAAGGTAGACCTTTTCATAACCAAGAAAGTGAACGCGCTCGCTATAAACCCGGTGGATAGAACCGCGGCGGGAGTATTGATAGACAAAGCAAAAACAGCGAACATTCCAATAGTATTCTTCAACCGCGAACCGCTGCCGGAAGACATGCAGAAATGGGATAAGGTGTATTATGTGGGTGCAAAAGCCGAAGAATCCGGGACTATACAGGGTCAGCTTGTAGTTGACTACTGGAAGGCTCATCCGGAAGCCGACAAGAATAAAGACGGGGTAATGCAGTATGTGATGCTCAAGGGTGAACCGGGTCACCAGGATGCGGAACTCCGCACAAAATACTCCATAAAAGCCGTTGAGGATGCAGGCATTAAAACAGAGAAGCTGGCGGAAGACACAGGAATGTGGGACCGCGTAAAAGGCCAGGAAAAGATGGCAGCCTTTCTGGCATCCCTTGGAGACAAAATCGAAGTTGTGTTTGCCAACAACGACGACATGGCCCTCGGAGCTATAGAAGCGTTGAAAGCGGCCGGATACTTTAAAGGTGACAAATACATGCCCGTGGTAGGCGTGGATGCAACGGCGCCCGCACTTCAGGCTCTGGAAGATGGAACGCTTCTCGGAACAGTGTTGAATGACGGCAAAAATCAGGGCAATGCTACCTTCATGCTGTCATACGTCCTTGCCCAGGGGCTTGTTCCTGACAAAGGGAACACAGGATATGAAATCACCGACGGCAAATACGTATGGGTGCCTTACAAGAAGATCACAAAGGACAACATAAACGACGCAAAATAATATTTTTGATGCGGGGGCAATGTCGCCTGCCTTGCCCCCGCATCGTTTGAACAATAAATTAAAAAAGGTGAAAAATGCTATGTCTGATGAATTCATACTCGAAATGAACAACATATCCAAGGAATTCCCCGGAGTCAAAGCGCTCGACGATGTAACGCTGAAGGTCAGAAAGGGTACCATACACGCACTGGTAGGAGAGAACGGTGCGGGAAAATCGACCTTGATGAAGTGCCTTTTCGGGATTTACAAGCCGGACTCCGGCGAGATCGTTTTGAATAAAAACCATGTAGAGATAAACAGCCCCATCGATGCGCTCAAACTGGGCATTTCCATGATTCACCAGGAACTGCATCCCGTGCCGTACAGAAATGTCATGGAAAACATATGGCTGGGGCGTTTTCCGCAAAGAAAATACGGGCCTTTAAATTTTGTGGACCATAAAAAGATGTATGACGATACAAAGGCACTTTTAAAAGGATTGAACATAGACATAAAGCCGAATGAAAAAGTAGCTAATCTTTCCGTTTCAAAAGTGCAGCTGATGGAAATCGCAAAGGCCATTTCATATGACTCAAAAATAATCATAATGGACGAGCCGACATCGTCCCTCACCGAAAACGAAGTAGAGCATCTTTTCAAAATAATAAACGACTTGAAAAAAAGAGGAGTATCGATTATATACATATCCCATAAAATGGAAGAAATATTGAAGATAGCCGACGAAGTGACGATAATGAGGGATGGCAAGCGAATAGGGACCTGGTCTGCATCGGAGTTAAACATAGATATGATAATTTCCAAAATGGTGGGCCGGGACCTCACCAACAGATTCCCGAAGCGTTATAATGTGCCCGGAAAAGTAAAAATGAAAGTTGAAAATTTCACATCATCGATGCCGAATTCTTTTAAAAACATTTCTTTCGAGGTCAGGGAAGGCGAGGTACTGGGAGTCGGCGGCCTGGTGGGCGCTCAGCGGACTGAATTGATTGAAGCAATATTTGGATTGAGGTCGGTGCAGTCGGGCGAGATTTTCATAAACGGCGAAAAAGTGAACATAAAATCGCCCATAGATGCAAAAAAGCACAAAATCGCGCTTTTGACCGAAGATCGCCGGTTGACAGGCATAATTCCCTTGATGTCGGTGCTGGAAAACACTTCCATAGCAAATATTTTAAAATATATTAAACCCAATTTGCTGCTGGACAGCAAAAAGATGAGAAACGATGTGACTCAAGCCGTAGAAATGCTGCGGGTAAAAACACCTTCTTTAAATAAAGTCATAAAAGATCTTTCGGGAGGAAATCAGCAGAAGGTGCTTTTTGCCAGATGGCTGCTGACGGAGCCTGAGATATTTCTCCTGGATGAACCTACCCGGGGCATCGATGTCGGAGCCAAGTTTGAAATATATACGATAATTGCAGATCTGGCAAAACAGGGCAAAAGCATAATAATGATATCTTCAGAAATGCCGGAACTCCTGGGGATGTCCGATAGAATAATGGTCATGTGCGAAGGCCGCCTGTCCGGCATTATAGATGGCAATAAAGCAACCGAAGAAGAAATAATGAGATTGGCTACGAGGTTTATAGCCTGACTGGGAGAGGATATCATGAATAAGAACTCATCACTATTTGTGCCGCCAGCGTTAGCGGCGGAATGGAGGTTAATATGAGGACTGAGAATATTAAAAAGACCACGGAATTTGTTTCGCAAAATTTTATATATATATTTTTGCTGATGCTTATAGCAGCGATCGCAACCGTTAATCCTAAATTCCTGTCGCTTACAACATTGCGGGACATACTCCTGCAGTCGTCGACAAGGGTGATTATTGCCATAGGCATGTTCTGCATATTGCTGACTGGCGGTGTTGACCTGGGCGCGGGTCGTGTCATCGGTCTGGCGGCTGTTTTATCAGCTTCAATGCTTCAAACCCCAGATTATGCAAGGAGATTTTTCCCAAACCTGCCTCAGCTTCCATTATGGCTGCCCATAGCGATTGCAATTCTGGCGGGAATTTCTGTAGGTTTGTTAAACGGTATTATAATTTCACGGTTTAGTGTTCCACCATTTATTGCGACCCTCGGAACACAGGTAATTGCATACGGGATAAATTCTATTTACTTTGATTTGCCGCCAAACAATTCCCAGCCAATAGGTGGATTGAGAAAGGATTTCACGTTTTTGGGTTCCGGCTTAATCGGATCAATACCCATAATAGTAATTATAGCAGTAATAATTGCTGCTATTGCATGGGTGGTCTTTACCAGGACATCGTTTGGAAAATATACTTACGCCATAGGCGGAAACAGGCAGGCAGCAGAAGTTTCAGGCATAAACGTCAAGCTCATGCTTCTTCTCATTTATACCATCGCGGGAGCATGCTTCGGATTTGCCGGGGTGCTGGAGGCAGCCAGGACCGGTGGGGCGACAAACAACTACGGATTCATGTATGAGTTCGATGCCATATCAGCATGCTTTGTAGGAGGCGTATCCACAACAGGCGGCGTAGGCACAGTGCCCGGAGTATTAGCAGGTGTGCTCATCTTCGGCGTTATAAACTACGGCCTGACATTCATCGGCATCAACCCTTACTGGCAGTATATCTTGAAGGGAATAGTTATTGTGGTGGCAGTGTCTATTGATATCAGGAAATACCTCGCGAAGAAATAGAAATTCGCTCATTGATTCAGTGGTGGAATTTGGAGGAAGATGCAACGGTTAAATTATGAGAGAAAAATTTGGGATTAAGAAGGAGGCAGACTTTGTGTGGAAAAAGTGGTTGACAATTCTTGTGCTCAGCATCTTCGTATTGACAAACTTGCCTGTGGTTGCATTTGCAGATGTTATAACATTCAATGAATGGAGCGGAGGAACAACGAATGTACCTATCGTTCAGGTAAATCGGGAAAGCGCACATGCTACCCTGATTCCGTATAAAGATTCAGAAACCGCATTGAGCGAGATTATGCGGGATGCCACAGACCCGGATAATCCTATAGGCTTTAAAAAGGAGACAGATTATTTAAGGCTGTTGAACGGCGTATGGAAGTTTAAACTAGTTCCGAGGCCCGCAGATGCTACTGATAATTTTTATGAAGAAAATTTCGATGTGAGTTCATGGAACGACATTGATGTGCCGGGCAATTGGCAGACACAGGGTTTTGTACCCGGGAACAAGGTTTCCCAGGATTTTGATACTCCGATATATACAAATACCACATATCCATGGACATTCGCAGAAAGTCTAAGCGCATCCAGCGCGCCCGCACCTACGGCATACAATCCGGTCGGAATGTACAGGAGGACATTTGTGCTTCCGGATGAATGGGATGGGAGAAGGGTATTCATTTCCTTCCAGGGAGTCTCCGCAGGTTTTTATGTCTGGATAAACGGCCAGGCGGTTGGTTATAGTGAAGACAGCATGTCGCCGGCAGATTTTGATATAACGGATTATGTTCATCCCGGAGAAAATATAATTGCAGTCAAGGTTTATAGGTGGACGGACGGAAGCTACCTAGAAGATCAGGACCAGATCAGATTGAGCGGCATCTTCAGGGACGTTTTCATTTATTCAACTCCTAAGGTTCACATAAGGGATTTTAAAATTGTGACCGATCTTGATTCTGAGTACAAAGATGCTGATCTTAGCATAACTGCTTCTTTAAAGAATTACGACAAAAACTATGCAGGAGGGTCATTCACAGTCGAAGCAATGCTCTATGATGAAAATGGCCAACAGGTTTTCAATCAGCCTATTAAGATGAACTATAATCTCGGAAGCGGTCCTTCCGAGGCGTCAATATCCAAGAGCAAGATTGTTCAAAATCCAAAAAAATGGTCGGCAGAGCATCCAAATCTGTACAATCTGGTTCTAACGTTAAAAGACTCTTTGGGAAATGTGCTGGAAGCCGAAGGCTGCAAGGTTGGTTTTCGTGAAATAGAAATAGTAAACAGTCAATTGAGGATAAACGGCAAGCATATAATGCTTAAAGGTGTGGACAGATGTGAAATCGATCCCCAGACCGGCAAGTATATTCCTGTAGAAACGATGCTGAAAGACATAAAGCTAATGAAGCAGAACAATATAAATGCAGTAAGGTGTTCGCATTATCCAAATGATCCGTACTGGTATGAACTGTGCGACAGAATCGGAATTTATGTTTTGGATGAAGCAAACCTTGAGTCTCATGGAGCAAATAGTACAATCCCTGCTAGCGATTCTAAATGGACCAATTCGTGCGTAGACAGAGTAAAGAATCTTGTGGAAAGAGACAAGAACCATCCTTCGGTGATCATATGGTCGCTGGGTAATGAAGCAGGCAGCGGCAGTAATTTCAACAATATTGCTGCATGGATTCATGTGAATGATCCGACAAGGCCCGTCCATTATGAGGGTTATAACAGCGTAGCGGATATATACAGCAACATGTATGCGACAAAACAGACCGTGGCAAGCTATTGCTCAAACCCATCGAATACTAAGCCTTATATACAATGCGAGTATTCTCATGCAATGGGGAACAGCATAGGAAATCTGCAGGAATACTGGGAAGTATACGAAAACTATGACAAGTGCAGCGGCGGCTTTATTTGGGATTGGGTCGATCAGGCTTTATGGAAGGATACCGCAACTGTAACGAAAGATAAAAGCCAGAACGGGTTTGAAGCGGAACTGACCGGGGTTTTGAGCAGCGGAAGAACGGGAAATGAAGATGACAAATCAATTCATGGATGGATGACTCTGCCAAATTCTTCGGCACTCAACATCAGCGGGACAAATCCCATAACGCTTGAATGCTGGGTGAAACCCACTGCAGCAGTTATAAACAGCGAGTATATAACAAAAGGGGATACACAATATGCACTTCATTTTTCCGGCAGCAGCCAGCAGATAGAATTTTATTTGTATAAATCAAATACATGGTATACAGCATCTTACAAAATTTCAAATATACCCAACTGGGTTGGAAACTGGCATCATCTGGCAGGAACATATGATGGAAGCACGTTGAGATTGTATGTGGATGGCGTGCAGGTTGCTACGAAAGCATGTTCAGTCGGAAGTGGGAGCAACTCATATGCCGTATCTATTGGGAAAAATGCAGAAAAAGGCACGTATATGAGCGGATTAATTGACGATGTTCGCATATTTAAAAAAGCTTTAACAAGTTCAGAAGTCTCAGCTGAGTACAATGGAACTTCTAGTTATACGCCAGATAATCAAGATGTAGTTTTATGGATGGATTTCAATGAATTTGAATCAAATATGAACAATGCTGAAGATAATCCAGGGGGAGCCTCCAGGTACCTGTCATATGGCGGAGACTGGGGAGATTATCCGAATGACGACAATTTCTGCGCAAACGGTTTGATACTTGCTGACAGGACGCCTAAACCGCAGCTTACGGAAGTGAAACATGTATACGAAAACATTGGCGTGAAAGCGGTGGATATCCAGAACGGCCAGATTGAAATAAAGAATAAATTCTTGTTTACTAATTTGAATGAATATGATGCTTCCTGGGTGTTGAAAGAAGATGACAAGATAATAGACCAGGGTGATTTACCGAAACTCGATATAGAGCCTCTTACCAGCCAGGTTGTCACCGTTCCGTTTACGATGCCGCAGGAAACAAAGCCCGGCGCGGAGTACTGGCTGACAATAAACTTCATGCTTTCCGAAGATACTTGGTGGGCCCCGAAAGGCTATGTAATCGCATCGACACAGATGCAGGTGCCGCTTGAAACCCCCCAATTGAATAAGGTAGACCAGGCATCAATGCAGGATTTAACACTCAATGAAACATCGTCATCGGCAGTGATAAGCAGCACAGATTTTCAATTGACTTTTGACAAAACAGAAGGAGCCATTACTTCATTTATCTTTAAAGGAAAGGAACTATTTAACAGCGCACTGGAGCCCAACTTTTGGAGGGCACCCACGGATAACGACAAAGGCTGGGGAATGCCGTCTACATGCAGCACTTGGAAGACTGCAGGGCAAAACAGGTCTGTAACTGATGTTACTGTACAGCAGGTTTCAAGCAAAGAGATTGATATTTATGTGACATCAACGCTTCCAACAAGCACGGCATCAAATTATACAAACACATATAAGATATTTGGAAGCGGCGATATTCTCGTCAATACGACGCTTGTTCCGGGATCATCATCACTTCCGATAATACCGGAAATAGGAATGGAAGTGCAATTGCCCGGTGAATTTGAAAACATGAAGTGGTACGGCAGAGGGCCGCAGGAAAATTACTGCGACAGAAACAGCGGCACACAGGTGGGAGTTTATAAGAGCACGGTATCTGAACAGTTCTTCCCATATATTCAGCCTTCTGAAAATGGCAACAGGACGGATATTCGCTGGCTGACATTGACGAACGACGATGGAACTGGGCTTATGGTATCCGGAGACATAGATTCTGCTGAGCCATTGATTGAAGCTAGTGCACTGCATTATTCGGCGTCTGAACTGGAGAGTAAGACTCATCCATTCCAGTTGACAAAGAGCGACGATGTATATCTTAGAATAAATTACAAGCAGATGGGAGTCGGCGGAGACGATAGCTGGAGTTCCAACGCCAAGCCGCATTCGCAGTATCAACTTTCATCGATCAATACGTATTCCTACAACTTCAGATTGAGACCGGTAACATCCGAACAGGATCCGATGGAATTGAGCAAAATGAGCCTATCGCTTCTTTCTGACAGTTCCGTAAGGGTTTCAAGCATAACGGTAAGCGGGAAAAACAATCAAAGTAAAATTTCTCTTCCGGGCGGAACATTGCAGATGCAGGCGACTGTATCGCCGTCCAACGCCGCAATACAAACAGTGACATGGTCTGTATACAATGCAGACAATCCTGATAAGAGCGATATTGCTGAAATAAGCAAGACAGGCCTTCTTACGGCAAAGAAAGACGGAGTAGTGGTTGTTGTGGCCAAAGCAAATGACGATTCGGGCGTATGCGGCACTGCCGAAATAACAATCGAGAATCAGGGAGCAAAAATTATTTCTCAGGGAAAAACGGCCATGGCCCTGACGAATGAATCCGGCAATATACCGAGTTTTGGAAACGATGGAAGCACGAGCACAAGATGGTGCGCTTCGAGCGGGTCGACTCCGCAGTGGTGGCTAGTCGATTTGGGAACCAGCTCAAGCATTGTAGGGTCTCAGGTTATATGGGAATCGGATTCGGTTGCTTACAAGTATAAGATAGAATCATCTGATGATTACTCTAACTGGACGACGCTTGTAGACAATACAAATAATACTACAGCGCAACAGGTGCAGAATGACGTATTTCCGGAGGGCTCAAAGGGCAGGTTTGTCAGGATAACAATTACGGGTAAGTCTTCTTCAAGCGCATGGGCATCCTTTTACGAATTCAAGGTATACGGTTACTCATCGTCCGTTTCAAATACACCAACGGCTATACAATTAAAGAGTGCAAGCGGCAAGTATTCTATAGATTCGGCAAAGGGTTCGCTGCAACTTTATGCTGTAGTATGGCCGAGCAATGCGAATCAGACAGTGATATGGTATGTATATAACCAGGATGGTTCAGACACTGATCTTGCTACTATAGATGATAACGGGCTCTTAAAGGCAACAGGAAAGGGCAACGGAACAGTTAGGGTATATGCAGAGGCAGAAGAACTTGATGAATATGGGGATGTTATATCAGATAGTGTGGATGTAAATATAACGAATCAGTTTGTGATGGCCGAGTCAATTTTGGTGAGAGGTTCGGAAAATATAAATATTATTAATACAAAAGGCGGAACACTGCAGATGTGTGTGGAAATAACGCCGAGCGAAGCCAGCCAGACAGTAACCTGGGCGGTATACAATGAAGACGGCTCAGAAACGGATATTGCAGAAATAGGTAATACGGGTCTTTTGAAAGCGTATAAGGACGGCGTTGTTAAAGTAGTAGCAACTGCAACGGATGGTTCCGGCGTATCAGGCTATACTTATATTACAATCGTAAATCAACAGGAAAATACCGCTCCATTGGCTCAATCAATAACAATAAAAAGCAGTTCAGGCGCCGCCTCCATTTCAACAAAAGGCGGGACACTGCAAATGATTGCAACCGTGCTGCCAGAAGGAGCAAACCAGGCGGTAACATGGGCGGTATATAATGAAGACGGTTCAGCAACTGATAAGGCAACTATAAGTACTTCAGGGCTTTTGACTGCAAAAAAGAACGGCGTAGTGAAAGTAGTAGCAACGGCTGCAGATGGATCGGGAGTAAGCGGAACCTTCAATGTGACTATTACAAACCAAACATCAAGCAGTGGAAGTAGTGGCGGAAGCAGCAAAGAAAGCAGTTCAAAAACAACGACAACATCATCCGGCCAGGAAATCCAAACAACACAGACAACAGCTGAGCAGCATAAGTTTATTGACCTGACAGGCTATTCCTGGGCGAAAGAAGCGATCGAAAATCTTGCTGAAAAAGGTATAATAAAGGGAACATCAGAAAAAACATTCGATCCGGGCAAAAACATAACGAGAGCAGATTTTATGCTAATGCTGGTGAGGGCATTTAACTTGAATGCAAGTTATAAAACTAACTTCAAAGATGTAAAAGAAAGCGACTACTACTATGACGCCCTCGGTATAGCAAAAGAACTCGGAATAGCAACAGGCACAGGCAATGACATATTCAACCCAAGGGGCCAAATTACAAGGCAGGATATGATGGTGCTGGCATACAGAGTGATGAAGCAGGCAGGAAAAATAACAGAAACAGGAACAAGACAAGACCTTGTAGCTTATTCGGATGGGTCAAAAGTAGCGGATTATGCCGTAGAAAGTGTTGCAGCACTGGTTAAACTTGGAATAGTAAAAGGCACTGGAACAAAACTCAACCCGAACGGCACTGCAACTCGAGCAGAAGTAGCCGTGATAATATACAGGATGCTCAGCCAGTAGCAAAGGTCGCGAGAATCAAAGGTAAAGTCAAAATAGAGCATAAAAAGCGGAGATGGTTTCATAGCGGAGATATGAGAAACCGAAAGAGAAAATGGGTGAGGCATTGTGCGCCTCCCCATTTTCTGTATTGCCGGAAAAAGGTTTTGAAAAAAATCGAATAACATTGCTTCCTCTTTGCTTTGTTATTCTAAACCTTATCAGGAGGATTGTAGGATGAAAAAATGTCTTTCAATTGCAAATATAATAAATGTTATTTTTGTTATTTTTGTGCTGTTGCCAACATTACTAGCAAGCACCATGTCATACGTGAAAAATAACGATTTGGTATTTGAAACAAGGCATATAACGAGTGTAATGATATTATTATTTTTATTTGCAGCTACTGGATTTATCCTACAAATAGCTGTAATAAGGGCATATTTAAAAAGCATAAAGAAAATGGCAAAGATGATTTATGATGCCGGTGAAGGTGATTTAACTGTAAAATTTAATGGCAATAATTACGTTGAACTCTTAGCGCTGGCATCAGCTGTCGGTGTTGTGGTTAATAAATTCCATGATATAATTTCAGAAGTGAATTCGTCATTGGAACAGGTAAAACACCTCACCGGTGTAGTAAATGACAATGCCTCCCAAACATCGCAAGCGTCAGAAGAAATATCCGCCTCATCCGAATCGGTGGCAAAAGGAGCGGGCCAGCAGGCAGAGGATGCAGAAGCATGCCTTTCCATCTCGAGCGAACTCATCAAACAAATGGAATCGGTAGCGGAAAAAGCAGAACAGATGACGAAAAAAGCAGAAACAGTCAGGCAGATGACCGAATTCGGGCAAATAAACATAAGCGAACTTTCACAAAAAAGCCAGCTATCGGAAAACAACATAAAAGCCATAACAGAACGCGTAAAAGAACTGAGCCAAATGGCGCACAACATAACCCGGATTACGGAGATAATCACATCCATCGCAAGCCAGACAAACCTTCTGTCGCTGAACGCTGCCATTGAAGCCGCCAGAGCAGGCGAAGCAGGCAGAGGATTTGCAGTTGTTGCGGGAGAAATAAAAAAACTTGCCGACCAGAGCCTGGCATCCGGCAACGACATAGTAAAAATCATATCAGACATACAAGACATAGTAGAAAACACAACTCACACAATAAATTCCACCATGGAAACCATAGCATCCCAGATAGACTCAGTCTACAAAACCGAACAGGCATTCAAAAGCATATCAGACGCGAACAAAGAACTGTACAACCATCTGATGATAGTAAAACGTGGCATAAATCAGCTGGGCAGCTACAAAACAAAACTTTCCGAATCAATAACAAATATTGCTTCCGTTTCGGAAGAGACCGCCGCATCTACCCAGGAAATCCTATCCCTTATGTATACCCAGACAAACTCAGTAGAAATAATGGGACAGCTGGCATCCAACCTGGACGCATTGATAAAAACTCTTGACAAAAAAATAAGCGTCTTTAAATTCAACAAATCAGAAAAAGCAACCACCACCTTTGCAATAATCCCGGGCGTAGACATCCCGTTCTTTAAAGATACATTCGATGGCGCCAGCGAAGCGGGCAGAAAATTAGGCATAAACATAGAATATGCAGCGCCAAAAAAACTAGATGCAAAAGAACAGGCAAAACTCATAGAAGAATTCACAGAAAAAGGCGTATCGGGAATAGGACTCGGGCCCATAGATGCTCCGGAAGTGAGGAATGCGGTGAGCAAAGCCATAAAAAAAAGAATCAATGTTATTGTTTTTGATACTGACCTGCCCGACTCGGGTGCAAAATCGTTCATAGGCACGGACAATCATCAAGCGGGGAAAGCGGTTGGAGAAGCGGTTGCAAAGATGCTGGACAAAAAGGGTGGAGTAATAGTTACCGTTAGCGGCGCTCAAGTCCAGCAAAACATGAAACAGCGCCTGGAAGGCTTTAAAGAAGCAATCGCAAAATATCCCGGCATCAAAATACTAGATATTGATTTATCGGATGCGGGGAATATAAATAACAGGATTAAAAATTTGAAGAACATTATAAGCAGGCATTCGGGTTTTGATTGTTTTGTGTGCCTGGACTCAGAAGCGTGGTTGCTGGTGGAAAAGCTGCATGATGAGCTGAAAACAGGTGTAAAGTGCGTGGGGTTTGATAAAACTCCCGATACTGTAAGGTTGATAAAAGAGGGAAAGCTCGTATCGGTAATCGCCCAGAGGCCCAGATTATGGGGTGAGCTGGTTGTAAGAAGGCTCAATGACCTGATGCTGGGCAAACCTATTCCGGCTTTTGAGGACACGGGGACTTTTGAAATCAACAGGATGAATGTATCTGTGTACGAAAATACTAAAATCGGTTAATCAATTACGATTTTCATTTTAAATTATTACAGGAATACTATTTAATGTTGGTATTAGATGGGTATTTGGCTGGGGCGTCGGTTTAATTATTCTACGGGATTGACGGCGCAAGAGCTTGAGAGCAACTCTGCTGGCCAGGGTTTTATATTATCCAAAAATCAAGGGTGGCTATAAAAAAGTTGTATCATGAAATGTTATAGGATATAATAAAATCAAAGGATTTACGGAAAAGAAAGGGGATGCCGCAAGTGGAAAATATGGATAGGAAAAAGGGGATACCCATAGGAATAGATGACTTTAGAGACATGATTGTGAGCAACGGGTATTTTGTAGACAAGTCTCTTTTTATCAAAGAAATAATCGATGATATATCAAAGGTAAAACTCATAACCCGTCCCCGCCGGTTCGGGAAAACCCTCAACCTATCCATGCTGCGGTATTTTTTCGAAAAAACCGGGGAAGACAACAGCCGCCTTTTCAAAGATTTAAAAATCTGGCGGCAGGGGGACGCTTATACAAAGGAACAGGGCATATATCCTGTGGTGAACCTCACTTTTAAGGACGTGAAGGAAAAAAGTTTTCAAAGTTGTTTTGAGAGTTTAAAGATACAGCTCACTGAGGAATATAAGCGGCACGATTATATATTAAAGTCTGACAAAATCAAGGAAACAGATAAAAAGTTATTCTGGGATATCATTGACGCAAAGGCCAGTGATGTATGGTATAAAAATAGTCTTAAATTGCTGACAAGGTTGCTTTATGAGTACTACCAAAAAGAAGTCATAGTCTTGATTGACGAGTACGACACGCCGATCAACCATGGCTACATATGCGGCTATTATGATGATATTATAGACTTCATGAGAAATTTTCTGGGCAGCGGTTTGAAAGGCAACCCCAACCTGAAAACAGCAGTTATTACGGGCATATATAGGGTGGCCAAAGAGAGCATATTCTCCGGTTTTAACAACATAGAAGTTTATTCGGTGATTAACAATGCTTTTGCCGATAAATTCGGATTTGTCGAAGAAGAAGTGGAAGGTATCCTTAACTACTATAATATGGATTCAAGTATTGACGATGTAAAAGAATGGTACAACGGATACATATTCGGAGATAACACGATAATCTATAATCCATGGTCTATCTTGAACTATGTGAAGCAGAAGAAACTTCAACCTTACTGGGTGAACACCAGCAGCAACGATATCATAAGGGATGTCTTGACAAAGACAGCAAGCAGTGTCAAAAAGAAGATACAGACTCTCATAGAAGGCGGAAAGATTAAAGACGAAGTCATAAATACCGACACCAATTTCAGAGATATAAGAAACAGAAAAATAATCAGCGAAGAAGTGCTCTGGAGCATGCTCTTGGTGAGCGGATATCTAAAGCCGGTCAACCTGCGCCATAGCGAATACGGAGATACGATATGCGACCTAAAAGTTCCAAACAAAGAAATACTGAAACTATACCGCGACATAATATCCACCTGGTTTGAGAGCGAAGAAGTAACATCGGACAAAATAAAAGAGCTTCTGAAAGAAATGGTAGAAGGGGACATAGAAAAATTCAAAGAAGGCTTTCAATACCTGGTGGAGAAGACCTTCAGCTACTTCGACGTAGGGGAAAACTCGGCGGAAAACTTCTACCACGCCTTTATTCTGGGGCTTCTTGTAAACATAGAAGCAAAATATAAAATAAAATCAAACAGAGAATCCGGAGAAGGCAGGCCTGATGTCATGATAATACCGAAAGACGGCACAAAAAAGGGAGTTATCATGGAATTCAAGACAGTAAGAAGCGGTGATGAGCAGGCGCTTGAAGCAAAGGCGGATGAAGCTCTGGAACAGATTAAGAAAATGAATTATACCGCCGAACTTGCGGCCTCTGGAATTAAAGAAGCGTTGGAAGTAGCAGTGGTGTTTCATGGAAAAAAAGTATTGGTAAAGCATGATGTGAAAAGACTTTAATAAACCATATTTTGCCTGTTTTTGTCAAAAACTATTCTTTAAAACAGCAGGCCTGAGCTGAAGGTTGAAAACTCAGGCATATGGCACCGTACAGTTTTTTTCCGATGTAATCACGGGTATATGGCTAAAATCCATTTCAATTCATTTCAATGAAGAGATGGCCATCGGTGCTGTGGATCCCGCGGGCAATCCCATTGTCGATGATAGGGCAATCGTGATGCTTCACGTCGGTGAAGAATATATGAAAAAGGAGATCCGCAAAAATTAGGTGATCATGCTCTTGTATCCCTGAGCGATTGTACATCATTTCCGCAGTGCTGCAATATTTTTATTCGTTTAAAACGCTAATAAATTTTTATCTTTGAAAGGAAAAATCTATTCTGTATAGAATTTTATATATGGCAGGAGATTTTTCCTGTTTTTTTGGTAAAAATAATCTCGTATTTCATTTTAATGGGGGGTAATGTCTATGGAAAGATACGGAGTCATCATGGCTGGTGGCGGGGGCACCCGATTCTGGCCTCTCAGCAGGATTTCCACACCCAAGCAGTTTTTAAACATTACCGGCGATGACAGCATGATAAATGACACCATAAAGAGAATAAAGGACATTATTCCGCCGGAAAAGATATTGATAGTTACAAATAAGGCTCAGGAAAAGATTTTGAACAAGGTGGTCATAGATGACATTCCTGCGGAAAACATACTTATAGAGCCTGTGGGCCGAAATACAGCAGCATGCGTTGCCTATGCGGCTTTTGTAATTAAGAAGCGCGCCGGCGATGCGGTGATGGGAGTTTTTCCATCGGACCACTATATAAAAAATGCGGCTGAATTCCAGAGGGTTCTGAGAGCCGCATGCACTGTGGCAGAAAAGGAGGGTAAGCTGGTAACTATGGGGATTACTCCGACATTTCCGTCTACGGGCTACGGTTACATAAAGTTCGACAGGGAAAAAGCGATACCAGCTGAAGAAAAAAGCGCCTTTGAGGTCCTGGAGTTTGTGGAAAAGCCCGATGCGCCAAAGGCCAAGGCATACTTGGACAGCGGGAATTATCTTTGGAACAGCGGCATGTTCATATGGAAAACTTCTGTAATCCTTTCTGGTTTTGAACGGTTTCTACCGAGGCTTTACCATAAAATAGCCCAAATTGAGCCCTACATAGATACTGATAAAGAGCGGGAAATGATTGAAAACATTTACCCTTCGTTGCAAGACATTTCTATTGATTACGGAATAATGGAAAGGGCAGAAGATGTAGTGGTGATACCAGGAGATTTCGGGTGGAATGATGTGGGAAGCTGGGATTCTCTGGGAAGCGTATTCCCGCCAGATGAAAACGGCAATATTGCCAGAGGCGATTATGTGGATATTGAAACCAGAAATTCAATCATTTATTCCAACGGCCGTCTGGTGGCGGCGGTGGGTCTGGAAGAAATGATTGTCGTTGAAACCAGTGACGCCCTGCTGGTATGCCCGAAGAAAAAAGCCCAGGATGTGAAGAAAGTAGTGGAGCAGCTGAAAAAGATGGGCCGGGAAGAATTGCTTTAATGGCATCGATGCTGCGAGGGCACATAAAGGGGGACAACCTATGGATAAATCCTGGAAAAAAGGATGCATAGCCGCCGGAATGGCGTTAATTTTTATAGCCGGATTTCTGAATATTGTTTCCATAAAAAATTTTATCGGGATTTTTGAGCCGGGTGGGTCAAGAAACCGTCTTCCTAATCATCCGGATAAAATCGCAACTGCTCGGGATGCAGCTATGCTTCCGACTGAGGAAGATGTTCCATCGCAGCACATTTTGCCGGAAAACCCTGTCGTTACCATAGATGCGGTGGGAGATGTGATGATGCACGAGGGGCAGATATTGTCCGGCTATGATTCTGTCAGCGGGAAATATGATTATTCAGCATTTTTCCAGGATGTAAAACAGGAGATATCTTCTGCTGATTTAGCCGTTGCCAATCTGGAGACTACCCTGGGAGGGAAGGAAACAAACTTCACGGGTTATCCGAGATTCAACAGCCCCGATGAGCTGGCAGATGCATTAAAGGAATCGGGATTCGATGTGATAGTGACATCCAACAATCACTGTCTGGACCGGGGGGAAAAGGGACTCCTGAGGACTCTGGATGTGCTGGAGCAGAGGGGACTATCGGCGGTGGGCACGTGCAGGACAGCCGATGAAAGTGCAAGGATTCTTATAAAAGAGGTAAAGCACGTGAAAATTGCCTTTCTGGCTTATACTTACGGCACAAACGGCAATCCCGTCCCAAAAGACAAGCCCTATCTGGTGAATTTGATGGATGAATCTAAGATGTTAAGCGACCTGGCTGAAGCAAGCGAATCAGCCGATGCGGTGGTGATATAGCTTCATTTTGGCCAGGAATATCGGAGGACTGCATCCGACCAGCAGAAAAGCTTATCCAGAATGCTGCTGGAAAAAGGCGCCGATGTCGTGATAGGGAGCCACCCTCACGTAACGCAGCCAGGGGAATGGGTGCAGGTGCTGGGGCGAGGAGGCGAATTGGTTGAAAAATATGCAGCCTATTCACTGGGCAACTTTATTTCGGCGCAGAGGTTTCCGCATACCGATGAGGGTGTAATTTTGAAGATAATTTTTAAAAAAGATATGCAGAAAAATACAATAAAAATTGATAATATAGTTCAAATACCGACATGGGTGGACAAGTTTAAAATGGACGGCAGGATGAGATATGTGGTAAGGCTAGGAGAAAAACCCGACGAACAAAAAAACTAGCGGACATAAAAGTCCGCAGCCCTAAACTTCCGCCCTTTACATTACAATGTAATGTTCCTTTTCACACGCTTCTTTTACCGGCTGGCCGCATAAGGCCTTTTCACCCCAGGCTTCCAGAGTGCAGTAGCATATGGGGCCGTAGCAAGTATCCTCGCATTTCAGATATTGGCACCGGGATATATCTGTATAATTCACTTTCTGCGGAGTT
Organism: Tepidanaerobacteraceae bacterium; assembly: GCA_024655905.1. Classification (GTDB taxonomy): domain Bacteria; phylum Bacillota; class Thermosediminibacteria; order Thermosediminibacterales; family Tepidanaerobacteraceae; genus JANLFP01. The sequence continues at coordinate 120,679 of JANLFP010000005.1, read as the reverse complement.
GCCATAAATAACCACCCTTTCATAAGTATTCTCGAAAACCTTTGTGTAAATATCTTATCATAGTCCATAATAAATTTCAAGAAAATTTCTATAATAGCGAAAAAATTCTTTTTCACAAGAATCAGATGCAAGTGTTCGCCAAGTCAGGAATGTAAATTTATTAAAGAATCTTTAAAAGCGGCTTTTATTTATTATGATTAAGTGTTAAAATGTATTATGCAAAAAATATTCCCATTGGATGGAGGCAATATATGGATAACAAATACAAGATATTGACAGCGGTATTGTTGGGGACCATCATGGGCCCGCTTGACACAAGCGTGGTGAATGTGGCCATGCCCACGCTGGCTGAAGTGTTCAGGGCCGGGATGACTACGGTGAGCTGGGTTTCCATGTCATATCTGTTAATATTGAGCAGCCTGCTGCTTACATATGGAAGATTGGGCGATATGCTGGGGTACAGAAAGCTATTTTTGTTGGGAATGGTTGTTTTTACCGCAGCGTCTGTGCTATGCGGGATTTCACCGGCTATAGAGATTTTGATTTTGGCAAGGGCACTCCAGGCGGCAGGAGCTGGTCTAATGATGGCGGTAGCGCCGGCCATAATAACGAGAACTTTTCCGCCGGGTGAGCGTGGAAAAGCACTGGGATACAATGCCATGGCGGTGGCGGTGGGGCTTTCGGTGGGGCCATCCTTCGGAGGATTGTTGTTGAAAAGCTTCGGATGGAGGTCTATATTTTTTATAAATCTACCCATAGGCTTAACCGGATATTTCTGGGCAAGGAGCGTGATACCCGGCGAAAATGAACTCAAGAAGGAAAACTTCGATCCGCTCGGAGCTCTGTTGGGATTTTTATTTCTCGCAAGCCTTCTGCTATATATAAGCAAGGGGCAGGAAATAGGTTGGACATCTGGGGCAGGATTTTTCCTCCTGACAGTATCCATCGCGTCTTTTATTTCCTTTATAGTTCAGGAAAAAAGAGCCGTAGAACCCATGCTGGAGCTTTCTCTATTTTCAAACCGCATGTTTTCGGCCGGAAATTTGAGTTGTCTCTTAAATTTTATTGCCCAGTACATGATGATATTTTTGACTCCCTTTTTCCTCACCCAGGCGGGATATTCCACAAATCAAATCGGTCTCATTTTGACGGCTTATCCGATAACAATGCTTCTGGTGGCGCCGATAAGCGGCGCTCTTTCTGACAAAATCGGGCCTCTTTTTTTGAGCACCGGTGGGGCTCTGATATGTTCTATCGCCCTTTATCTAATGAGCACTCTGAACCTTGCTTCTTCAACCTTTGAAATAGTATGGAGACTGGTGCTGTTCGGCTTCGGAAACGGCCTTTTTCAGACTCCCAACAATAGCTCGGTGATGGGCAGCGCGCCGCGGGAGCGCCAGGGGATAGCTTCGGGAGTGCTCGCCACTATGAGAAATGTGGGCATGGTGCTGGGGATCGCGCTTGGCAGCGGGCTTTTTTCCGTGCGAAACGCTTACTATCTTGATATATTGCCCGGGTCCGGAAAAACCCTTCAGGATGCGGCATATTTGAAGGGTTTAAAGGATGTGTTTTTAATAACCGCAGCAATCGATATGTTGTGCATGATAACTTCGATGGTTAGGGGAAAGCAGGAACCCTGCAGGGATAGGCTTCCGGAATACGGGGAATAAAAAATAAGGCTCCCAGAGGGAGCCTTAAACAATGGAGTCTGGCAAGGAAGCCCGTCTTTTTACTTGGTGACAGCCATGTTATCCGGCGATTTGAGATGTCCGGCCATCCTGTCCACGATAAGGGCTATGGCATTATCACCCGACACGTTGCAGGCTGTACCGAAGCTGTCTTGAGTAAGATATAGTGCTATCATCAGTGCCAACTGGGCTTCATTAAATCCAAGCATGCTCTGAAGTATACCTAAGGCCGCCATTACTGCGCCGCCGGGGACGCCAGGGGCCGCCACCATTGTAACCCCAAGCATGAAGATGAATCCGGCCATACCGGAAAGTGTAACCGGAGTTCCGTTAAGCATCATGACCGCTATGGCGCAGGTGGTCAGTGTTATGGTGCTGCCGGATAAATGGATGGTGGCGCAGAGCGGTATCACGAATTCACGGATTTCTTCGGAAATCCCGTTGTTTTTCGCGCATTCCATATTTACGGGAATGGTGGCTGCCGAAGACTGGGTTCCAAGAGCGGTGAGATAACCAGAGATTTGATTCTTTAAACTGGAAAACATGCTCTTTCTGCTATATATGCTTGCTATAAAGAATTGGAACAGTATAATCACAAGATGTGAAGCGATGACGATTACAAATACCTTTCCGAACACCGATAAAATCCTTGCTACTTCTCCCGCATAGGTCATATTGGCAAATATTCCGGCGATATGATAGGGCAAAAAAGGTATTATAATCCTTTCAATGACCAGTTGTACAATTTTTTGAAATTCTGAAAGAAAATTATACATGGTTTTTTCTTTGATCATAGCCATGCCCATACCGAGGATGAAGGCTATTAGAAGTGCTGACATGACTCCGAAAAGCTGGGGCATGTCTACGGTGAAAAATGGCTTTAACAGCTTTTCCTCAGGGTTGGCAGCGGCGAAATTTTCAGTAATATTAATCAATCTGGGAAGCAAGGTGGTGGATACGCCAAATGCAAAAAAGCCGCTAATAATGGTGGAGGTATATGCAAGACCAGCAGTGATGCATAAAAGTCTCCCGGCCCCGGCTCCTAGTTCGGCGATGCCTGGAGCAACAAAACCTACTATGATGAGTGGGATTACAAATCCGAGGAAATTGCCGAAGAGCGAGTTGAAAGTGGCCAGCAATCGGACAAATACCGCCGGCATAAACCTGCCGATAATTATACCGAGAATGATGGCAATTATGAGTTTAGGCAATAAGCCCAGCCGTTTCATCATTTTAACCTCCGTTCTGCCGCATGTGGCAAAGATGATATAAGATCTTAGGCAACTTAAAGTTTTAGATCCATTTTATAAAATCATAAAATTATAATTGTTTTTTGTCAGGATGTCTTTAATGTTTTCTACATGTCCTTCATCCATCGTTTCAAGCTCCATTTCCACTTTTGCATATCCGATAGCCACATCTCGTGTGGAACGGTTGTGGGTCACGGAAAGCACGTTGGCGCCGGTCTCGGCAACGAGGTTCAGGAGCCTCCACAAGGTACCGGGCCTGTCTGGAATATGCGTATCGATAAATATTTTTCGACCGCTCTTAACAAGTCCCTTGTCTATGATGCGAGACACCATATTTACATCTATATTTCCTCCGCTTATAACGGCTACAATTTTTTTATTTTTATAACTACCCATCCGGTTCAGAACTGCAGCTACAGGCACGGCACCGGCTCCTTCAACTATGACTTTTGCTCTCTCCAGAAGTAGGAGTATGGCGCCTGCTATCTCATCTTCGTCAACAGTCAGAATTTCATCAACGTATTTTTGCACGAGATGGAAGGTGAGATCTCCAGGAGTCTTTACGGCTATACCGTCGGCAATGGTGGGCAATCCTCCTGCTGTCGAAATTTTATGCTGCATGACGGATTCGGCCATGGAAGGCACATTTTTGGCTTGGACGCCGACGATTTTTATGTTTGGTTTTATACTTTTGGCAGCTATGGCGATGCCGGAGATAAGTCCTCCGCCCCCTATAGGGACGACGATTATATCGGCATCGGGCAGGTCTTCCAGTATCTCCAGCCCGATGGTGCCTTGGCCTGCTATGATGTAGGGGTCATTGAATGGATGAATGAATGTTGCACCGCTTTCTTTTTGAAGCCTGCAGGCCTCTGCGTACGCATCATCATAAACATTGCCGCAAAGAACCACATGCGCTCCGTAGCTTTTGGTGGCGGATATTTTTGCAAGTGGGGCGTGCTCGGGCATGACGATGGTTGATTTTATCCCGTAAGCTGTTGCAGCCATGGCCACTCCCTGGGCATGGTTTCCCGCGGAGGATGCAATGACGCCGCGATTTTTTTCCTCATCGGTCAGGTGGGCGATTTTGTTGAAAGCCCCGCGGATTTTGAAAGAGCCCGTCTTCTGAAGGTTTTCCATTTTGAGATATACAGAATTCCCGCTTATTTCGCTCAAGGTGGTATTATGGACAATGCCAGTCCTGTATATCACATTTTGCAGCATGTCCCTTGCATCTTCGATATCTTTCATGCAAACATAATGACTCGGGATGCATTCCATAATTTTCATCTCCTGAACGCATTTTTGAATTTTTTTATGACTCAACATGATACATTCCGGCAAAGACGGGGCAATGCCCCATCTTAACACCGGCTTTATCTATGCGCTATAACCTCGATTTCAATCAGCGCTCCCTTTGGAAGATGGCTGACTTCCACACATGACCTGGCAGGTGGTTCCTCGGAAAAATAACTGCCATAAATATCGTTTACCAGAGCAAAGTTATTTAAATCTGTTAAAAATATGGTTGTTTTAACAACATTTGAAAAGTCCATCCCTGCGGCTGCAAGCAGATTTTTTATGTTCTCCATTACCTGCTTTGCCTGGGCTTCAATTCCTCCTTCTAACAGTTCGCCTTTTGCGGGCTCAATGGCGATTTGGCCCGACGCAAAAAGCAAATCCCCTATCATGATGGCCTGAGAATATGGTCCGATGGCCTTTGGAGCCATATCTGTGGTTATTACTTTTTTCATGAAAAATTCCTCCCCATAAATCAATCTTTTTTATTTAAATACCGGTAAACGGTATTTTCTGACACTTTGAGATACTTTGCCACTTCCGACACCGAGCCTTTTATTAAGAATACGCCCTTGTCGTTCAACTGCTTCACTATATGGATTTTTTCTTCGGGAGAAAGCCTTTCAGCCGGTATGTTCAAACTATCTATTACATTATTAATAGTGGTGGCGATTAGTTCTTCGATGGAGCTAGAAAAACTCTCGGGAGTCGGCTGACATTCTGTCGTCAGCGGCAAATCCGGCGAGACTTTTTGAGAATCAGCTACTGAAGCCTCAACACCGCAACCCATGATAAAACTGTCTATGAATTTTTTGGCCGCAAGTGGTGCGGTAAGGTCTATATTTATGCACAGAATCCCGATGAGTCTGCCATCACTGTCCTTTATGAAAAAAGTGGATGATCGAAGCGGTTTACCGTTTTTTGCTGTGCTTGGATAATTCAGCAGAAAGTCCTGTTTATCATACGCCGCATCTTTTAGCAGCTTCAGGCCAAGGTCCGTAAGGGGCCCGCCCACTTTGCGCCCACGGAGGATTAGAACCCACTGCCTGTCTTGCTAATAGGAACCAGACTTGCTTAAAGAAGCGGGGTCATCTTTTCACCTCGTTATATTGAAAAATATTGAAAAAAATTGCGAGGTGTGGCGTATGAAGACCGCAAAAGACCGTACGTCTGAAGAGATGGAAAAATACCGCATTTTTTGAGAGAACAGGGAAAAAAGAAGAACAGTTACTAAAGCATAGATTCGTTGAAGCCTGGAGAATTGTGAGAACTAATTTCTCTGTCGCCGGATTTTAAAATCGATGTCGTCGCTCCGGAAGAATGCAGGGAGAGCTTCAAAAAAACCATTGAAAAAGAAGATATAAAGCTATGACAAATAATGCGCAACGTTAATTGGGCGGATAAAACAGTAGCTCTCGGAAATAGAAGAGACGTTAAACTCGAAGTAGAGGGGGAATACTTTGAAAGACGGTTTTCGCGGCCCAGCACAATTCTTTTATCAAGCGGTATTGAATCTCATTTATATCCTTATTTTGCCGTATTCACCGTCATAACCGGGCTGTATTTCAATCTCGCCGCATCTCAGCCTGCGGATTCCTTCAGTTATGTACGGGCCTGCCAAAAGTTCTATGTCTTTTAGCGGAGCCCCGCGGAGTATGTAAAATTCGGGCCCAAGGGTGCTAATCGTGTCTTCGTATTTTCTCTTTACCTTAGCACTGGATGCAGAAGAAGCAATGGATGAAGCTATCACCTCATGGAGGGGGACAAGGCTTTCAAAAGGTTTCGCTTCCGATGGTCTGAATCCTTCCGGCCTGTCCGCCAGGGCTTCAACCCGGTGAAGCACTCCTACCGTGATCCTGCCGCCGCATACGGGGCATATGCCTCCGGCGGCTATCGTGTCGGAAGGACTCCAGCAGACGTTGCACTTTCTGTGCCCATCGTAGTGATATTTGCCTTCCTCCGGAAAAAACTCTATTGTACCGTAGAACTTTTTTGTTCCTCGGTCCCTTAATGCCTCCATTATGCCCTTATAAGAAAGTTCCGTGTCAAAAATGTTCGCCTCTCTTCCCAGATTCATGGGCGAATGCGCATCAGAGTTGGAAACCAGAGTGAAGCCATCCAGCGCGGACAGGCGCCAGTTCATCGGAGGATCCGAGGAAAGTCCGGTTTCCAGCGCATATATGGAGCCGGTAAGGTCTCCGAAGCATTCCCTGATATCGTCGAATCCGGAATATGCTCCGAACAGAGAAAAATGAGGGGTCCATATGTGGGCAGGTATGAATATGGCCTCCGGGCATGTGTCGAGCACCATCTCCAGCAGATCCCTGCTGTCAAGGCCCAATATGGGCCTGCCGTCGGAGTGCAGATTGCCTATGGCCTCAAGCCGTTGCGACAATGCTTCGGCCTGCTCCAGGCCGGGCAGGATTATAAGGTTGTGGACCTTTCTTACCTTTCCGTTCTTTTTGTATATGGAGCTGATTTCGCCGGTGACAACAAATCTTGGTTCAAAATCAGCTCCGGCCACCTTGTCCTCTCTGCGGAAATCATCCTTAAGGATATAAAGGCCTTCTTCCGAAGGCACAAGCTTCTCCTTCAATTCCTCCCGCCAGCCCGGATGGGTAAAGTCCCCTGTCCCAACAACGCCGATGCCTTTGCGCCTCGCCCACATTTCGAGCATTTCCGGCACGCATTCCTTACTCGTGGCTCGCGAGTATTTTGAATGTATATGAAAATCAGCGATGAACATTTGCCACACCCTCACCCTTTTTTGTACAGAATTCATGGCGACTGAAACCTTATAAACAAACAACCGAATCATATTATATCACAATAAAATAACAGCATGAATTTTTTTATAATGCGTAGGAAAGCATAAATATTCCTTAATATATATGGCTTTCCGCAACGCATTTCAAAAAATCTGCCGATCTAACACCTTGGGTACAAGGCATGAGAATTAAAAATCAAAGATTTTTTATTTTAAAGAAGGAATTTAAAGTTTTGCGTCGAATAACTTAGTATAAGAACATAATAACATGTCAATATGAAAACATAAAGATATATGAGGTGACAGCATGGTAAGCAGAGATAAGCCTTTGCCGTTGTATTATCAGCTCAAAAGTGAATTGCTGGAGGACATTAAAAAAGGCATATACAGGGAAGACGAAAAAATTCCCAGCGAAAACGAACTGCAAAAAATTTATAATGTCAGCCTGATAACTGTTCGAAAGGCGCTTTCGGATCTTGTCCAGGAAGGAATATTGTACAGGATTCAAGGCAAGGGGACATTTGTTGCAAAGCCCAAAATACAAAGATATTTGAATTTAATGAGTTTTACCGAAGAAATGAGACAAAAAGGAATAGAGCCATCCACGATCATTTTGAATTTTGGGAAAGAGCGGGCTGAAAAAGATATAGCCGATGCTTTAAACCTCGCAAACGATGAAGATGTTTGGATAATTGAAAGGTTGAGATTGGGCGGCGGCGAGCCTGTGGCTTTGCAGAAAAGTTACCTTCCGTGCTCTCTTTTTAAAGATTTTGACGAAGAATTTTTAAAAACCGCCAGCTCTCTATATTCCATATTGAAGACCAGGTTCAATATTATTCCCTATCGGGCGGAGGAAGATTACAATTCAATAAATATAAGCGACAGAGTTATTGCGGAACGACTTTCAGTCAGTTTAAAGACCGCAGCTTTTCTTGTAAAAAGGATAACCTATACGGAGGAAGGCATACCTTTCGAATATGCTGTTTCAATTTTGCGGGGAGACAGGTATTCCATACGCGTCAATTTGATTACGGAAAGGTAGGTAGGCGTGATGATAAAAATTATAAGAGTGGATGATAGACTAATTCATGGTCAGATCGTCACAAAATGGATTAAGTTTCATGATATTGATGCAATAATTGCCGTCGATGATGAAACCGCGGGAAATCCGGTATTAAAATCCATAGCAACCATGGCTGTTCCTAAAAATGTCAAATGCATCATCTGTAAATTTGATGAAGTCAAGGAAAGCCTCAATTCAATCAGGGAAAAGAGCAGCATCATGATTATCGTCAGATTTCCCAGAACAGCCTATGAACTTTTTAATGCCGGTATAAACTTCCAAAGGCTGAATATAGGCAACGTATCGAAAAAGGTTAAAGAAACCCGGAAAACATACGAAATTACTCACAATATTTTTATTACAGAGGAGGAGGTGGGCTATTTGAATAAATTGGAGGAAGGAGGGATAAATGTAGACTTTCAATTGCTTCCCGAGACTCCCTTATACTCATGGTCAAAAATTAAAAATACCCTGAAATAATTTCTGGGAGGGATTATATTGTTTATTCAAATTGCCTTAATATCTCTGCTGGCATATCTGGGGGCTATTGGAGCTCCATGGATTCTGGGCACTACAGGAGGTTTTTACACTCTGGGAAGACCACTTGTCGCTTCGGCGCTTGTAGGATTGATTTTGGGAGACGTAAAAACGGCACTGGAGGTCGGCATTCTCATTCAGGCCATGTACATCGGCATAATAACTCCCGGGGCGGTCATGCCTTTTGATGTGGACTATATAGGATATATCACAACCGCTCTGATCATTTTATCGAAAGCGGACCCGAGTATTGCGCCCACACTGGCGGTTCCGGTGGGACTGCTGGGCGTTACTATATGGAATATAATATGGGTAATAAATGTTTATTTTGCACATAGAGCGGATGGGTACGCCGAAAAGGGCGTTGGCAGCGGAATCAAAGCGATGAATCTAGGTGCCCAGATAGTCAATTTTGCGATGAGGTTCATACCGGCATTTTTGATTCTCTATTTTGGACGGGGATTTTTGCAAAATTTGTTGAACATGATACCGCCTATCATTACGCATTATTTGACGGTCCTGGGCGGAATATTGCCGGCTCTTGGAATCGGTATACTGCTTAATATGATCATAAAAGACAAAAGCTATTTTGGAATTTTCATCCTTGGTTTCATGCTGGTGAAATATCTCAATCTCCCAATAATAGCCATAGCCGTAATGGGTGTTGTGCTGGCGATATTCTGGTTTAAATTCCAGGGAGGTGAATCATACAATGGCTGAATATAAGAAATTAACTCAAAAGACGCTTTTTAACTCATGGCTGAACTGGTTCTTTTTCAACGGGTCATCCCAGAGCGGCGAAAGGATGCAGGGCATAGCATTTTGCCATTCCATGCTGCCGGTGATCGAAGAACTTTATAAGGACAAAGAAGAAAAAATCAAGGCTTTGAAAAGACATCTGGTTCTTTTTAATGTCGAACCGCAAATCGGAAGCGTCATTAACGGCGTTACCGCGGCGTTTGAAGAGCAAAGGGCCAATGGCGCCGAAATCGATGATGACACAATCAATACCGTCAAAGTTGCATTGATGGGGCCTCTTTCAGGCATCGGAGACACATTGGTTCCCGGTACGCTGATACCGATCCTTCTTGCCATAGCCATCGGCATTACAAAGAGCGCCGGAATACTGGGGCCGGTATTTTATGCCCTTGTATATCCGATTGTTATCGGTCTGTCTTCGTGGTACCTGTATAAATTCGGGTACTCGGCAGGTTTGGGCGGCATACAGGACATCATGCAGGGCGGCAAGATAGATGCGCTGACCAATGCGTTAAACGTACTCGGCCTGCTGGTGATGGGAGCGCTTTCAGCTTCATATATAAATCTGTCGACTGCAATAAAATATACCTCAGGCGAGATGGCCATAGAGTTTCAGAAGATACTGGACAATATTTTTCCCGGGCTGTTATCAATTTTAACTGTGGTCGTTGTATGGTATCTGCTTTCGGTGAAGAAAAAATCACCCTTATGGGTGATGGGATTTTTATTCCTGGCAACATTCGCAGGTGTTGTTTTAAAAATATTTTAAAAAGAGGAAGTGGATTAAATGTCAGTTGAAGTATATCAGGAAAAAGCGCTGGAGATTTTGAACAAAATAAAAGAAGAGGAAATCGGCAGTATAAAAAGGGCTGCCGGGATAATGGCCGAAAGCATCGGCAAGGGGCATCTGGTGCATCTGTTCGGCAGCGGTCATTCCGCAATACCTGCCCTGGATATATTCCCGAGATATGGAAGTTTTGTCGGCCTTCATCCGTTAATCGATCCAAGACTGATATGGTTCAATGTGATTGGTCCCGGGGGCGCGAGGGAGCTTTTATGGATTGAGAGGCAGGAGGGGTACGTAAAGAATTTTCTGCAGAGCTATACCTTTTACAAGGAAGACTGCATGGTGGTCTATTCTCACGGCGGGCTCAATGCGGCGCCGGTAGAAGCAGCGCTGTATGCGAAGGAAAGAGAAATGAAAGTGATAGCCGTAACTTCCAAAGACAATTATAGAAATTCCAGACCGACTCACTCCAGCGGAAAAACTCTGGCGGATGTGGCCGATGTGGTAATCGACAACTGCGTGCCCATGGAGGATGCGCTGGTTGAAATAGAAAGCGGCAAGCCGAAAGTCGGAGCCGGCTCCACACTGTCCGTCATATTCATATCAATGTCCCTTCTTTCAGAAACGGCACGGCTTCTCAAAGAAAAGGGCATAGACCTGCATACTTTTGTTTCGCCCAATGTGGCAGGCGCGGCGGGTGATATTACCGATAGGGTTTATGCCAAGTATACCGAATATGTCAAGAATCTGAAGGTGTGATGATATAATGAAGGTGATTTTGGTCGGCCACGGGGCTTTTCCTGCAGGTCTTCTCAGAGCGGCAAAAATGATATCGGGAGAAAATGACTTTTTGAAAATAATGAGTTTTGATGAAGATGATGATTTGGAAGGCTTTGAGTCCAAATTGAAAAAGGAAATAGGCGATGCCGGTGAAGACGTGTTGATACTGGCGGATCTGTTCGGGGGAAGTCCCTTCAACATGGCTATGAAGCTTTCAAGCCGGCACTCTAAAAGCAAAATGCGAGTGGTATCGGGGACCAATCTGCCGATGGTTTTAGAACTATGCTCAGTTATTAATAATGGTTGGGATATGGACAAACTAGCCTCACATCTGATTTCCATCGGCAAAGAGAGCATCGTTGAGGGCTTTCGGCATCTGGGATTGGCGAACGGCACCGAATAGGAGTACATGATGCTATCTATAATGTAGAATAAGACACTCATGCAACTTTGTGACACTCTCAGATGAATGAAAATCTATTTTCAGGGTAGTTCAAAAAGAAAAGCCTGGGGCAACCCGGGCTTTAGGTGTACAAACTATGCAAAAACTGTAAAGAATAGAGAAAGAACTTGTTTCCCTTTGTTACAAGTTCATTTTCGTGATATAATATATCACAATGTCTGTTGTGAAAGGAAGGATTAAATTGGTTAAAATACAAAATAATTGAAGAAGCTGTGAAGAGGTAGATTTAAATGAGTGGTAAAGCATTGCTTCAGTTAAGAAACATGTTGCTGAAGCTAATGATATATTCATTTCATTCATGTGTTTGCCGGAGGCGACTTTATGGATTTCCTTGAACAGATAGAAAAGGCAAAAGAGCTGCTTGGTTTTGCTCTAAACATAGAGGGAATGTCGGGAGCAAAATTGATGCATGCAAAAAATGTCGTGGTTGACGACAGGGTCAGGTTTCAGTGCGCTCAATCGGGATGCCGGAACTACGGCAAAAATCTGAAGTGTCCTCCTAATACGCCGAGCGTTGACGAGTTTCGCAAGGTTCTTTCGAGCTATTTTCTAGCTCTTGTGGTTCAAATGAAGGCTGAGGTGCATGATGTAAAAAAATGGGAGCCGGAAACGGATGAACTGGCCCTGAAACTGCACGATGCCGTCTATAAAATAGAGAAAAAGGCATTTTCTCTCGGCTTCCCCTTTGCTGCGGGTCTGATTGGAGGGCCCTGCAAGTTATGCAAGGAATGTCCCAAGACTCTAGTATGTGTAAAGCCGGAGAAGGCCAGGCCTTCAATGGAAGCTCTGGGCATAGACGTGATCGCCACCTGCAGGAATGCAGGGCTGGAAATTGTGTTTTCCGCGGATGCTATCATTTGGACCGGAATGATTTTGATAGACTGACATTATCAGGCTTCAGCCGCTATTTTTCCTTATGAGTGCATAAAGGAGATTTAAGAGCCTTAAAGCCGCAGAATATTTCTGCGGCTTTAAGTTTGGGAAAAATGTATATGATATATGGGGAGGAATAACGATGCTAAATTAAGCTTCGACTGCAAGCTTCCGTTCGGAGTCCGATGATTCAAAGCTGGACTTTTTCCTTGAACTGCCAGTGGCATGAAGGCTGGGCACAAGCTGAAAGTCGGCATATGCAAGAGCGCCCATTTCGGGAAGGTCAAGTCCGGATATTTCATGCTCCGCATTTACCCGTAGACCTATGACCGTATCCAGTACTTTGAAGAATAAATAAGCTAAACCAAAACCATAAATGATTACAACCGCTACATCTATGAGCTGGGCTGCAAGCTGCCCGAAGCCTCCTCCGTAGAACAGACCCGTGACGGCAGAGGATACTCCGTTTAATCCGGCGCCGTATGTGCCGTCGGCGAAAAGACCCACACTTATCAAGCCCCATATGCCGTTGGCTCCATGGACCGAGAAGGCGCCCACGGGATCATCGATTTTGAGCTTTTCGACAGCATCCACTGAAACGCATACCAGGACGCCCGCCACAAGGCCGATGATAAATGCAGATACGCCGTTTACGAAGGCACACGGGGCTGTTATTGCCACAAGACCTGCCAGCGCGCCGTTGCATGTCATGGCAATGTTGGGTTTTCCGGTCTTGATCCACATATAAACCATAGCCGTAAAGCCGCCCACTGCTCCGGCTATCATGGTGTTGGTAGCAACCACTGCCAGCCTGAAGTCGGTGCCGTTCAAGGTGCTGCCTGCATTGAAGGCAAACCAGCCGAAGAACAGGATTATGGTTCCAAGTACCGCCATTGGTATGTCGTGGCCGGGAATATTTACGGGAGTGCCATCGTTTTTAAATTTGCCGATTCTGGGACCTATGATAATGGCGCCTGCAAGGGCCAGCATGCCGCCCATGGCGTGGACTACGCCGGAACCTGCGAAGTCAACGGCTCCATTGCCAAGCCCCAGTTTTGCTCCAAGCTGGGCCAGCCATCCACCGCCCCATACCCAGCCGCCGTAAATGGGGTAATAAAACATTGAAATGAAGAAGGAAGCTATGACCACCGCCAGGAATTTTACGCGCTCCGCCATGGCTCCGGTGGGAATGGTGACGGTGGTGTCCATAAACACCATCTGGAAGAAAAACATGGCATATATGCTGGCATCATATGCCGCACCGCTGAGAAGAAAACCTTTCAATCCCAGCAAATTCCATCCGTTTAAGCTCAGACCGCTGTTTAAGACCTGGGGTCCTCCGAGAGTGGCAAATCCTCCCGCATTGCCGAACATGAAGGCAAAGCCTGTAAGAAAGAAACCTATGGTTCCCACCACAAAAACCATTAAATTCATGCCGATGGTATGGAGGGCGTTTTTTGCCTGGGTAAAACCTGTTTCTACAAGTGCAAATCCCGCCTGAAAGAAGAAGATTAAAAACGCCGTCAGCATGACCCATACATAATTGATGCCAATCTTATTTTTTGCCACCTGGGTGATTATTTCCTGCTGGGTGGGATGACCGGCATCAGCGGCGGTTATGTCATTGGCGGTACCGTAACTGACGCCGGCCGGATCCTGCCCATCGGCCAGGACTGCCGAAGCGAGAAAGATAGAAAAAATTATTGCCAGGAGAAGCACGGCAACCATCTTTTTTGTCATTTTGACCACACTCCTTTTTTTATTATGGTGAAATTTTGCGGTCCATCGGAATTCCTTGAGAAAAATTTAATGAAATATACAAAATCTATCTTGAATCACCTCCGAATGTCAGGATTTTAAAATATAATGTAAGGTTTGATAAATTGTTTTTATATTGATTTATAGAATATATCTCTTACTTAAAAAAGTCAACAAAATGTCAGGATTAATTTACTAAACCTGACATAAAAATAAAAAACCTTACATTCCTTAAAAATTTACATTGGGCTTTTGTAATGATATAATTAAAAACGGTGTTGCGTATGATTGAAATGTTTTTCGAAAGATATGGCAAGGCAAAGTTCTGCCTGCAGGCTGTTGTTGCGAGAAGTGAAGACGGGATTAATGTATATGTCGGGGGCGGCGAAAAGCCCCACATAGGCACGGTAGTATTGAGCCAGCCCAGACCGAGCTTGAAGGGTGATGGCAGTATAAGCTGCACCACTTCCGTGATCAATATCCCGGGACACATGGATGATATAGTTGCGGTTCCCATGGCGGAAGAAATATGCAAAAGGATGAATTGTGCTGTTGTTGTTACATGCGGCATACATGTCGACGATGCTGCAAAAGAGGAAATCGATGAGCTTATTAGAAACGGGCGGGAATTGACGAGGATTATAGCAAAGAGTCTTGAAAAACCGAAGAAAACATCGGCTGATCCGAAAGATTAGCGCAACACTCTTCCCGCTTTAAATGGGCTGATATATTTTAAATGGACGGATATATTTCAGATATATATATATATGTTAAATATATATATATATGTTAAACTTCGGATAAAGCTGCGCTAAATTGAGGAGGGATGGCATGAGGCTGGTAGTAGCCATTACGGGCGCATCGGGAGCTATTTTCGGAATCAGAATACTGGAAGAGCTCAAGAAAAAGGACATTGAAACGCACCTTATTGTGAGCAAATGGGGTGGCTTCACCATCGAGCAGGAAACAGGATTTAAGGTGGCGGAAGTGGAGAAAATGGCAAGTTTCTCCCACGATGTAAACGACCTGTCGGCTGTGATTGCAAGCGGTTCCATTAAAACCGATGGCATGATAGTTGCGCCCTGCAGCATGAAGACCCTGGCGGGTATTGCCATTGGCTTTGCCGATGACCTCATAACGAGAGCAGCGGATGTGACCATCAAGGAAAAAAGAAGGCTGCTGCTTATGCCGAGAGAGACACCGCTTTCGCCCATACACCTGGAGAATATGCTAAAATTATCCCGCCTGGGGGTTATTATAATGCCTCTGATGCCGACGTTTTATACCAGGCCCGAAACTGTTGATGACATTATTAATCAAACGGTGTCGAGGGCGCTGGCGTACTTTGGCGTGGAAACGGAACATGCAAGGCGCTGGAAAGATTTATTTTAAGACAATTTAATAGTCATATTATCCCCCCTGCTGTTAATACTTTTTATTATTAGGCTTTTTAGGGGGGATTTATTCATGAAAAACTTTTGCGTGCAAAACAAGAATGATATTTTTGATTATAATGTTTGCGGGCGCATGATTGTGCTGTCTGTTTTACTTGCTGCAGTAATAGTCTACAGTATGCTGATTGGGAAAAATCCTGCCATTCAGGCATTCAGATACTGGCTGCCTTTATCCGGAAGAACCATAGTCATAGATGCGGGGCACGGGGGTATTGACGGAGGCACATATCACAGGGATGGGACGCTGGAGAAAAACATTAACCTCCAGGTGGCTCTGAAGCTCAAGAGTTTCATGGAGAAAAGGGGAGCAAATGTCATAATGACCAGGATGCAGGATGTGGCGCTTGACAGGCTCAACAACAAGAGCGAATACAGGCACAAGCGGGATTTAATAGCCAGAGCAGATATCATAAACCGATCTCAGCCGGATATATTTATCAGCTTGCATGTAAATGCAGAAAAAAGCTCAGCAAATACCCGCGGCCCCATGGTTTTTTATTATAGGAGGAACGAGGAGAGCCGAAGATTGGCAGATTTTATTCAGAAAAGGCTTGAGGAAGCATATGAATCTTCGGGTCAGGAAATAAGGCAGAGAAAATCGCTGCCCAATTCAACTCTGTTTTTGCTTTGCAACACCGATGTCCCGGGAGTAATTGCAGAACTCGGGTTCATCACAAACCCATCGGACAGGCAACTGCTGACAAGCGAAGTTTTTCAACAAAAATTAAGCCAGTATATTCTTTATGCTGTGGAAGATTATTTCAAAAATAGTTGATTTGGTTTTTCTAGCCTGTTATACTATTTTTATGTTATAATAAATAAGCAATCTTGACTGCAGGTGAAAGGATAAAATGGAAAAGGATTTTAAAAACGAGGTTCTGGAATGGATAAAGGCCATCGCATTTGCCCTTGTGTTAGCACTGGCCATAAGGGGTTATATTTTTGAGCCCATGATGGTTCCCACGGGCTCCATGATACACACCATTGAAATAGGCGATAGAATCCTTGTAAACAAATTTATTTACAGGTTTGAACCTTTAAAGCGCGGGGATATAGTGGTTTTTAAATATCCCGATGACCCCAGCCAAACCTTTGTAAAGCGACTGATCGGCGTTGGCGGCGATGTAATCGAGATAAAAAACGGAGTGCTGTACAGGAATAATGTTGCTGTGCAGGAACCATATCTTAAAGAGCCCATGGTGGGCAACTTTGGTCCTTATAGGGTTCCCGAAGGTTATTATTTTATGATGGGCGATAACCGAAACAATTCCAAGGACAGCCGTTTCTGGGTGAATAAATTTGTTCCCAGGAAACTCATTGTTGGCAAAGCCACTTACAGGATCTGGCCGCTCGACCGAATAGGTCCGATGAAATAGATTTCAATTGCGGAGTGATGGTGCGATCATAGGAACGGAGGCAGCCGCGCTGCGCCACATGAGCCCTATGCCTTTCAGAACAAGCAGTATTAAGATTTCGTGCTCCCATCGCATAAAAATTGTGAAATCGTCATCAAGACCTTGCATTTTCCGAGATTTTATATTATAATTATTTTACGTCACGGGAAAACCGTGGGCGTGTGGCTCAGCTGGGAGAGCATCTGGTTCGCAATCAGAGGGTCAGGGGTTCGAATCCCCTCACGTCCACCAAATATGGGCACGTAGCTCAGCGGGAGAGCGCTTGACTCACATTCAAGAGGTCGCAGGTTCGAAACCTGCCGCGCCCACCATATCGAAAGCAAGGCACAGAGCCGATTTAAAGGCTCTGTGTTTTTTTTTCTAATGTTGATAGCGAACGGATTTCCTGCATTAATTAAGCGCAAAATATAGCAAAAATAAAGGGGCCCTTCTGGGCCCTGATCTATTTTAGTATGGCATATGTGCGGAAACTATCAGGCATCCTAGCTCCATACGGTGGATAAAATTTTTTCGGCATCTTTTTTTGCCTTTTCGATTTTTTCTCTGGCAACTTTGCCTTCAAAGAAATATTTTTTTAACATGATGATTACCTCCGATGAGAATTATTTTCATTTCGCGAATTTATTATAACATGAGAATGATTTTCATTCAAGAGGAATTCTCAAATCTTAATTAAAATTTAACAATTTAAGGAAAAAGTTCACTTTCTTATACATGACTGGTAAAATAAGGGAAAGAATTATGCTTTTAAAAGCTTAAAAGATTTATATAAAATGATTAGATGAATATATAAAAAATATTAAAATAGATATTGATAAAATAAATATATATGGTATAATAATATCAATAATATTAAACCATGGTTTAATAATCCCGCCTGCAGGGAGGTGATGGCTTGAATGAGATCATAGGCAGATGCCCGGTATGTAATGAAAAATTTGTCGTGACGAGGTTAAGCTGTCCTAAATGCGGCACGGGCATGGAAGGCGAATTTGTGATGTGCAAATTCTGCTACCTGAGCAGGGAGCAGAGATCCTTTATAGAAATTTTCATCAAATGCAGGGGAAATCTGAAGGAAATGGAAAAGGAGCTGGGTATATCCTATCCCACCATAAGGAGCAGACTGGAGAATGTCATTATGGCCCTGGGATATAAGGCTGAAGAGGTTGTCGAGGAAAGTGGGGCAAACAGGAAGGAAATACTCGAAAAGCTGGAAAAAGGAGAGATTTCACCACAGGAAGCCTTAAAGCTTTTGAAAGGCAGGTAATGTTTGAAAACATGATCTTAGGAAATCAAATACTCACGGGCTATACCGAAAATATAAAGAAAACATTTTCATTTTCTTTGGCAATGAGTTTTGCATTATTGAAATCTAAATTAAAAAGGAGGAATCATCGTGGATGAGGAAAAAATGAGCATTTTGAAGATGATAGAATCGGGCAAGATTTCAGCCCAGGAGGGAGCTGAGCTTCTTGCCGCTCTGGACCAAAAACCGGTGGAGGTCGGCGCTTCCGGAACCAATGTAAAATGGGTCAGGGTCAGAGTATACGATCTCAAGACGAACAGGCAGAAAGTCAATGTGAATATCCCTTACGGCCTCGTGAAATTCGGCCTGAAATTCATCCCCAAGGAGCATGTTAAAGACATAAACATGGATGAAATAATGGAGGCCGTAAAGAGCGGCGAACAAGGCAGGATAGTGGATGTAACCGATGAAGAAGAAGGAGTCCATGTGGAGGTAATGGTGGAATAATTTCAATCCTCTGCCTTCAGGCTGTATATAAAAGCCAGGATTTCTGCTGCGGCTTTATAAAGCTCCGGCGGGATTTCCTGCCCTGCGTCAAGCCTCACCAGGGCATCAGCCAGCACCGGATCCCGGTAAACGGGTATATTATGCTCCTGCGCGATTTCAAGCATTTTCTGGGCAATTTTCCCCCCGCCCGCAGCCATCACTTTGGGAGCGGCATCTTTTCCCGCTTCGTATTTGAGGGCCGCGGCTTTTTTTATCTCTCCTTCCAGATCAATGTTGCCATACTTCATAAGATATCATCTCCCCGAAAAAATATCCGGTCATATCCTCAGGTTTATGCCCGGCGAAAATCCGGAGGAATCGAGGTCCTTTAAAAAGAAGTCCCGCTTCGAAACTTTCCCCACCTGCATTTTCAATGATTTTAACAGACTGCTGGCTTCTGGGCCAAGTTTGGCTAAAGACTTTCGGGCGGTTTCCATATCCTTTCTTTTTTCAAAGGTAAGCGATGCATATGTGGAACCCCCGGTATGGTAGATTTCGGCAAGGACCGGTCCGAGAGGCCCAGTTTCAACTATGAAGCTTAAACGGAACAATGGCTTGCCGCCATTGGCTTTAGAACCGTCGGATACTCTGAAATAAACTGTCTTATATTCCGGAAGGGAAAGAGCAAAATAATATATATTATCGGAACTTGCTTCTTTATATATCAGATTAAGAGCCCTAATAGCGAGGTTTCTTGAAGTGTCGGATGTATTCTGAGTGGAGTCGGGACTTTCATCTTTATTTGCAATGCCGGATAGCAAATCGGATACTATTGAAAGCCTTTCTTCGGTTGCGGGAAGATTCAATTTTGACAGAAGCTTGAACGCTGCCCTGATTTCGACGGAGGAAATCGGTTTTGAAAGGGCAGTCTGCTCATCCTGAATACTTTTTGCCCGGCCGTCGGTATTTGTGACCTTTAATATCAACCGTGAAGGAGTGGATTCGATCACCTTAAGTCTCAAAAGATTTCCCGGCTCAAGGTTCAGGTCCGATTGCGCAAAGATTTCAAGGCCGTTTATATCGATAATATAACCGCCGTCGACATTCTGCAGCACCGTGGCAGTTAAAACTTCGCCCTGCAACAGGTTGTTTTGCAGGAGCACCGAATATGGCAAATTCACCTGCATATTCCATCACCTTGCAATCTATATTGGAGACACTCCGCCGAATCCCGCAGCGTTATTGGGCGCGCTCATTCAGCAGCACAGAGGCATGCCCGAAAGAGGAGGTGCGTTCCCTAGCATCTGCACCCCGCGAAAATAGATGTGTCCTTTAATGTCTACACCCAGAAGACCAGGGGCTTCCCCTGATCTATTATACCAGATACAGACAATATGCAACAGACTGTCCAATTGTGGAATGCTAATGACAAAAATAATGAAGCTGATGAGTTGAATCACCCGCTTGAAAATCGCAAAAGTTCAGCATCTGCATTGGATGACCGGAGGTTTTCATGCAAGCGACTTGTGCATCGCCGCAGGCAGCACATATTGCAGCGAAGGCAACTGCAGCAGCATGAAACCAGTTTAATGCAAAAAATAATAATCAGCCATATTGCGGAAAACGGCAGAAGGCGTACAATAAATTAAACAATTCCGCCTTTTCATAAAAATATGCGCTCCTTGGCTATAAGATTATTCTTTAAAAATGATTTAAAATGCTCTAACTGTATTGAATAAATATGCAAAATATAGTATAATTATAGATAATATTTTCGGGAGGTTTTATTTTGAACGGTCGGCTTGTTCTTGAGGATGGAAGCGTATACCAAGGCAAATTGTTTGGGGCTGCGGATTGTGAAGAAGCCGTAACCGGGGAAGTTGTTTTTAACACCGGCATGACCGGATATCAGGAAATACTCACCGATCCGTCTTATGCGGGTCAGATGGTGGTGCTCACATATCCCTTGATTGGAAATTACGGCATATCTCAGGTTTTTTCGGAATCGGACAGAATATGGGCAAAGGCATTGATCGTGAGGGAGAATTACTTCAGCAACAGGAAAAGCTTTGTTTTTCTGGACGGTTTTTTAAAGAAGCATAAAGTGGTGGGGATATCGGATATAGACACCAGGAGCCTTACAAAACGCATAAGATCTTGCGGGACAATGAAGGGATATATTCAAAAAGACGGAATGCGCGGTTCCTGTGAGCAAAAAACGCAGGATGCGCCGGAAAGGGGAGAAAGCCTTGTAAGGCTGGTGACGACGGAGCGCACATACAGGATGCCGGGTCAGGGCCCGAGAGTCGTGGTCATGGATTTCGGCGTGAAGAAAGATATATTGAAGCGGCTGAGTTTTTTGGGCGCCGATGTGATTGTGGTCCCGGCTTATTCGGATGCAAAATATATTTTTTCGCTAAAACCGGACGGCATACTGCTTTCGAATGGGCCGGGGGACCCGGCGGATGTTCCGGAAATAGTTGCTACCGTAAAAAAACTGCTGGGCAGGGTGCCTATCTTCGGCATTTGCCTCGGTCATCAGCTGCTGGCGCTCGCTCTGGGTGCGGAGACGTATAAACTCAAATTTGGCCATAGAGGAGCCAATCATCCTGTGGCGGACGTTGAAACCGGAAAAACTATAATGACCTCGCAGAATCACGGGTATGCGGTAAGGGAGAAAGACTTGCGGCGGTTAGGCCTGGTGGTTACACATAAGAATTTGAACGATGGCACTGTAGAAGGGCTCAGGCACAGGTTTCTGCCTGCATTTTCCGTGCAGTTTCATCCGGAGGCCTCACCGGGGCCGATAGACAGCAGCAGTCTATTTGAAGAATTTTTTGCTATGATGTTCAGGAAAAAGGCGGAAGAAAGGGCAATATAGAAAGTGAAATAGACGAAAGCATATTTTGAAATGCAATGCGAACGATAATAGCAGGATGCTAAAAATCGTTCGCATTTATATTGACAGGCATTTTTTAATCTGGTAATATAATTTCGTGATTTAAACAAATGCTACAGCCCTGTATAATTCCGGGGATATGGCCCGGAAGTCTCTACCAGGTGTCCGTAAAACACCACAGGCTACAGGGGGGTGCGTGCTGTCCCCGCTGAGGGGATTTTTTGTTTATTTTGTGGCACAATAATAATAAAAAGGGGGTTTTTCAATTTGAAGGAGGAAGTTTCCATCTCAAGCGGTTCCGGCAATTTTTTTGAAAGGCTTTTCAATCTTTCGGAAAACGGCACAAACGTAAGGACTGAGGTTCTGGCAGGAATAACCACATTTGTCACCATGGCTTATATCCTGCTGGTAAACCCGCTGGTACTTAAAGATGCTCATCTGGATCAGGGGGCCGTATTCATGGCCACCGCACTGGCATCGGCTTTATCGACGCTTTTCATGGGGCTTTATGCCAATTATCCCTTTGCACTGGCTCCGGGCATGGGACTCAACGCCTTTTTCGCCTATGTGATGGTTGGCAAAATGGGCCTTGAATGGCAGACGGCGCTGGGGGCGGTATTTCTTTCGGGCATTATAGCTGTTGTGGTGACGCTGACGGGACTTCGGGAATTATTGATTAAAGCCATACCCCTTCCGATGAAGCATGCGGTAGGCGCCGGCATCGGCCTTTTTATAGCATTCATCGGATTTAAAAACGCTGGAATAGTTGTCAGCAATCCCTCAACTTTTGTTGATTTGGGCAATTTTAATGATCCAAAAACTCTGCTGGCGACCATCGGTCTCGTAATCATGGCGGTTTTGGTGGCCCGGGGAGTAAAAGGTGGAATTCTGCTCGGAATCATAATTACTACCATCATAGGAATCCCCATGGGCGTAACAAAACTGCCGGCATCGGTAGTATCCGCTCCGCCAAGCATGGCGCCGGGGCTTTTCAAGCTCGATATTATGGGTGCGCTCAAGTTCTCAATGTACCCCGTCATATTTTCGCTGTTTTTTGCAGACCTTTTTGACACCATAGGCACTTTTGTCGGTGTGGCCAGCCGTACCGGCATGATAGATGAAAATGGCAATTTGAAGAGGGGAAACAAGGCGCTGTTCGCCGATTCGCTGGGTACGGTTATCGGTTCCCTGCTAGGCACCAGCAATACCACCACATATGTGGAAAGCGCAGCTGGAGTGAGCGTGGGAGGCAGGACGGGGCTTACGTCAGTGGTAGTTTCGCTGCTGTTCATTGCAAGCATAATTTTTTCTCCCATTGCTCTAGCGGTTCCGGGAGAGGCTACGGCTCCGGCACTTATTATAGTAGGTATTTTCATGGCCAGCAGCCTTAATGAAATAAGATTCAACGATTTCTATGAGGCGTTTCCTGCATTTTTGACCGCTATACTCATGCCCCTTACATTCAGCATCTCCCTGGGGCTTTCTGTGGGATTCGTGGCTTACGCCGCATTGATGCTGCTTTCCGGAAGGGGCGACAAGGTTCACTGGATGATGTATGTCCTTGCGATAACCTTTGCGCTTTACTTTGCATTTATCAGATAGAAACCGATAACAATCCTGCATTGGCCGCGATTTCCGCGGCTTCTTTTTTTAATAACGCTTCAGTCAATAATTGCTTCTTGATTTTTTTTATAAATAATGATAGTTTATATATCGTGAACACATGCGTTTATTTTATGGACAGGGGGGCGGTTGTATAGAATATAACACGCTGAAGAAATAGCATGATTATCAAAATCGTTTTTCTGCTTAGCAAAAATTATGCTTTTCTAAAGTCAGTCTGTGAACGAAAATAGGGGGAGGAGATTTTCAATGATGCTTGGCAGCAGAAAAAAGCTCATTATTATTTCAATCATCTTTTTGCTGGTTGTTTCGGCATTGCTGGCGGGATGCGGCAGCAAACAGGCCTCGGATGCCGGAAAACCCGCAGAATCGGGGCAGCAGGCTTCCGACTCCGGCAAATCGGGTTCTGCAGCCTCCGGTGAATCTTCGGGCGATGTCATAAAAGTGGGCGTATATGAGCCCATGACCGGCGCCAGCGCGGCCGGCGGTCAGATGACTGTGGAAGGCATCAATCTGGCCAATGAAATGTTCCCCGAAGTTCTGGGAAAGAAAATAAAACTATTTCTGGTCGACAACAAGACGGACAAGACGGAAGCTGCAAATGCGGTATCCCGTCTGATACAGCAGGACAAGGTGAGCGTGATTATCGGCTCTTACGGCAGCTCCCTTTCCATGGCCGGCGGACAGGTGGCCAAGGATGCCGGGATTCCGGTGGTTGGTTGCTCACCGACAAACCCGCTGGTCACCCTCAACAATGACTATTATTTCAGAGTATGTTTTATTGACCCGTTTCAGGGCAAAGTGATGGCAAAATACGCCTATAACACTCTCAAGGCTAAAAAGGCGGCCATCATAATGGACGTGTCCAGTGATTATTCGGTTGGCCTTTCGAATTACTTCAAGCAGGCATTTGTCGAACTTACCGGAGACAAGAACGCTATCGTGGCGGAAGCCAAGTATAAAACCGGCGATCAGGAGTTCACCGCACAGCTCACAGGGCTGAAAGACCTCAAGCCTGATGCGATTTTTGCTCCGGGCAACTACGGCGAATCTGCGCTTCTCATAAAGCAAGCGAGGGATCTGGGCATTGATGCGCTGTTTTTAGGCGGCGACACATACGAGGCTCCGGAATTCATCCAGATAGGCGGCAAGGCTGTTGAGGGAGTGGCCTTCAGCACCCACTATACCGCGGAAGCTCCTGTGACCGAAGTGTCGAAACAATTCCTGGATGCTTACAAGCAAAAATATGGAAAAGACCCCACGGCTTTTGCGGCTCTGGGTTTTGATGCTTATCTCGTGGTGAGAGATGCCATAGAGAGGGCAGGGTCGGCTGAACCCAAGGCCATCAGGGATGCGCTGGCAAAAACTCAGGACTTTAAAGGAGCCACGGGCATCATTACCCTGGATCAGAACGGCGATGCCAATAAGAGCGCCGTCATAAAGCAGGTCAAAGACGGAAAATTTGTATATATAGAAACCATTCAACCGGATAAGTAAGAGCCCGGGGCAGCATCGGCGGCATCGATGTGAAAAGGTTTGCCGCCAACCGATTGTGTGCCCTGCGTTTGATTCAGCGGGCATCATTGCCCGCTGTAAATTTATCATTTTTATCTTAAATAAAGAAGGGATCTATTGTGACATTTGAGCTTTTTTTGCAGCACTTCATCAATGGCATTTCCCTTGGAAGCCTTTATGCTCTTATAGCCATAGGCTATACCATGGTGTATGGCATAGTCAGGCTCATCAATTTTGCCCATGGCGATATAATAATGCTTGCGGCGTATTTTGTGTTTTTCGGGGTGGGTCTGTTTCACATGCCGTGGTGGCTTGCGGCCCTTTTTTCCATAGTTCTCACCGCACTGGTGGGCATGGGGATAGAAAAGGCGGCTTACAAGCCGTTGAGGGATGCTCCAAGGATTTCCATACTGATTTCTGCCATAGGGGTTTCGTTTTTTTTGGAAAACTTCGGAATAGTGGTTTTCGGAGGGCGCCCCCAGGCCTTTTATTCTCCGGAAGTTTTCCAGAGAGTAATCAAGCTGGGGAATGTTTCTATCATAAGTCTCGGCATTATTATACCGATAATAGCCATTACCCTCCTGCTGGGCCTGGTTTACGTCGTAAATAACACCAGGACCGGCATGGCAATGAGGGCCTGTTCCAAGGATATAGATACCGCAAAGCTGATGGGAATCGATGTGGACCGCATCATTTCGCTCACCTTTGGCCTGGGGTCCGCCCTGGCTGCGGTGGGGGGCATCATGTGGGGGCTCAAGTATCCTCAGCTTCACCCTCTTATAGGAATTATGCCGGGCCTCAAATGTTTTATAGCCGCCGTGGTGGGAGGTATCGGCAATATACCCGGAGCTATGCTGGGAGGATTCATCCTGGGCCTCGGGGAAATACTGCTGGTGGCTTTTTTGCCCGGACTATCAGGGTACAGGGATGCCTTCGCCTTTGTCATTTTGATATTGATATTGCTTTTCAGGCCCACCGGCATCCTGGGCGAAAAAGTGGCTGAGAAAGTGTAGGTGACCGGATTGAAAAGCACTGCAAAGATTTTACTGTCTATAGCAGCTATCCTTTTATTTTTTGTTTTTTTGTACTGGGCTCAAAAAAACCTTGACCCGTATAAAGTCAGGATTTTGAACCTGTGCGCCATAAATATAATCCTCACACTGAGCCTGAATCTTACCAACGGATTCACAGGGCTTTTTTCTCTGGGAACCGCGGGTTTCATGGCTGTAGGGGCGTATGTGAGCGCGCTTTTGACCATGCCTTACGATATCAAAACCATGAACTTTTTCATGGTCCCCATAAATCCCGTTCTGGCTGAATTGCACGCACCTTTTATTGCGGCACTGATACTCGCAGGCATTGTTTCAACTGTTGTAGGATTTCTCATAGGAGCTCCCGTGCTGAAATTAAAGGGCGACTATCTTGCCATAGCCACACTGGGTTTCGGCGAAATAATCTCGGTCGTATTCACCAACACCCAGACAATTACCAACGGGGCGCTGGGGCTCAAGGGCATTCCGCAGTATACCATTTTATACTGGAGCTGGGGAACGGCCGTTATAGTCATCATAGGCCTTATGATGCTTTTGAATTCCAGCTACGGCAGAGCGTTCAAAGCCATTAGGGAGGATGAGACGGCAGCCCAGGCCATGGGTATAAACCTTTTTTATCACAAACTGCTAAGTTTTTCCATTAGTGCCTTTATTGCAGGCATCGGCGGAGCGCTTCTGGGCAACCTGATTTCAACCATAGACCCGACCATGTTCCGGTTTTCCCTGACCTATCAGATTCTCCTCATGGTAGTTCTGGGCGGAATGGGGAGCATAACCGGCTCCGTAATATCCGCTTCCATAATGACCGTGATAATGGAACTCTTGAGAGCGGTGGAATCTCCCATGAATCTCGGTTTTATAAGTCTTCCGGGCATTCCGGGAATGAGGATGGTGGTCTTTTCGGCACTACTCATAGCCGTTGCCCTGTTCATGAGGAGGGGCATAATGGGAGAAAAGGAATTTTCATGGGATATGCTGTTTGGAAAGGGGGCAGGCCGTCGTGAATCTGCTTGAAGTTAAAAACATTACCGTAAAATTCGGCGGCCTCACCGCTGTGTCGGACTTTTCGCTTTCTCTGAAAAAGGGTGAAATAGTGGGATTAATAGGCCCCAACGGCGCCGGAAAGACCACGGCGTTCAACGCCATAACGGGGATATATAAGCCCACATCGGGCGGCATAAACTTTGGCGGCAAAGATATTACGCGCATGCAGCCCGACAAAATAACAAAACTGGGCATAGCCAGGACATTTCAGAACATCCGCCTGTTTTCCAATCTTTCGGTGCTGGAAAATGTGCTGGTCGCCCACCATCTGAGGCTGAAATCCTCATTTGCGGCGGCTATGCTGCGCCTGCCGGGGTATCTCCGGGAGGAACGAGCCATGCGAAAGGAAGCCGAAGAACTTCTGGGCGGCCTGGCCCTTTCCCGGTTTATGGATGAAAAGGCCGGGTCCCTTCCATATGGACAGCAGAGGAGGCTGGAAATAGCCCGGGCACTCGCCACCCACCCCAAAATCCTGCTCCTGGATGAACCGGCGGCGGGCATGAATCCGAAAGAATCCCACGAG
Source organism: Tepidanaerobacteraceae bacterium (assembly GCA_024655905.1). Lineage (GTDB taxonomy): Bacteria > Bacillota > Thermosediminibacteria > Thermosediminibacterales > Tepidanaerobacteraceae > JANLFP01. Next base: position 93,398 of record JANLFP010000005.1, on the reverse strand, counting down.
CTTATGGAATTTATAGAAGAAATAAGGGATAAATTCGACTTGAGCATTTTTATGATAGAACATCACATGCAGGTGGTGATGGGGATTTGCGAGCGCATACTGGTGCTGGATCACGGCGTCACCATAGCCGAAGGCAGTCCCGAAGATATCCAGGGCAATCAAAAGGTCATAGAAGCCTATCTGGGGGTGGAAACGGATGCTTGAGATAAAGAATCTGAATGTAAGATACGGAGGAATTCATGCGGTAAGAGGCATCGACATGAGCGTCAAGGAAGGCAGCATCGTCACCCTTATCGGAGCAAACGGCGCGGGAAAGAGTTCCACCCTGAGAGCGGTATTGAGTCTAGTGAAAAAGACGGGGACCGTTTCCTTCATGGGAGAAGACATAAGCAGGCTTCCCACCAGGGAAATAGTGAAAAGGGGCATTTCCATGGTTCCCGAAGGGCGCAGGGTCTTTGCGGATCTCACCATTTTCGAAAACTTGATGCTGGGGGCTTACATCAGGAAAGACGAAGAAGGGGTGAAAAAGGATATCGAATGGGTATATTCACTCTTTCCCCGGCTGAAAGAGCGGGAAAAGCAGCTGGCGGGCACGCTCTCCGGAGGAGAGCAGCAGATGCTGGCTGTGGGGAGGGCCCTCATGTCAAGGCCGAAGCTGCTGATGATGGATGAGCCGTCGCTGGGGCTCGCTCCCATTCTGGTGGGAGAGGTATTCAGGATAATCCGGAAGATTCATGAAGAAGGGGTGACAATTCTGCTAATCGAGCAAAACGCCAGAATGGCGCTCAAAATTGCCGATTACGCATACGTGCTGGAGACCGGCGCAATCACCCTGACCGGCTCCGGGCAGGAACTCCTGCGGAATGAGCGGGTCACCCGGGCGTACCTGGGAGGCGCAACATAAAGGAGGATGGAGGTGTCTGGGGGATGATCTGCGGCATCCCGTAAATCTTATAACCCAAAATACTTTACTGCTTGAACAAGGCGTCCCCTTCGCGGGTAGTCATGATTTCATCGATGCACAGCAGGATTAAAGGCATCCCGATGGGTATCATGGATATGGCGGCCGCCACCACTCCGGAATCGTTGAAGACGAAGGCGGCTGCAGTCCCTATGATTCCCGCTACGAACCCGAAATAAAGGTGCCTGTGGCGGCGGAATATCTGTTTGAGGATTCCCACCGGCCAGATGAAAAGCATTCCCAAAACCGCCATCATGGCGATGAGCGCGAGAGTCCAGTTGCTGTATCTTATGAGCTTGTAATTCATCAGAAGCTTTCTTTTGAAAATCAAAAGCAGGGCAGCAATGCTGCTTTGCCTTATAAGGGCGCCGGTCTGGCCGATGTGGGATTGGGCGTCCTGCGGCCTCGTGCTGTCGAAAATAAAAAGGCAGAGCAAGAGGATTACGAGGCTTGCGCCGATTTTCACAATATCTGCGGCAGATAATTTTTCCTTGAACAAAAGCGCTGCAAAAGCGCCGAATCCGACAAGAGCGGCCATGGCCCCTCCCACATTTGTGCCGAGGGCAGGATGGGCGAGGGTGAAAAGCACTACGGCTAAAAAGAAAATGCTTAAAAGCTTTGCGGTTTTCTCATGATGGCGAAACTTATCCACTATGGCCGCTGTGCCGATGATGGCCGAACCCAGCAAAAGCCCCATGTATTCATTACCGATTCCGTAGAATCTCGCGCCTCCGACTGGATCGTATCCGAATATGGACACTTTCATGAGAGGGTTGCCCAGCCAGGTATCCAGAATAATGAGCGATGAGGAGCCGAGCAGGCACACGGCAAATATGCTCAAATTTTCTTTCAAGAAATATGAAAGCGAAGCGATGGATGTTGCTGCAAGCAGCAGAATGCCCAGAGCCAGCCTCGAAGCGTCCCAGGGCTGAAGAAGCGGCAAAATCAGAAAAAGCCCCGGCGCAATCATAATAGCCACCAGCATGTGTCTAAGATAGATCAAGTATTTTCTGGCACACAAAATGAATATTACAGCCAGGATGAGGCCTGCCACTATAATGCCGATAAATGCTTTGACGACAGCGGGCCTGATTTTGTAGTTAAACACCGTAATCGCATTTAATCTGTAAATATATTCCAGAGAATTAGCCATATTTTTATATATGAATTCATGGCCGGTCATGGTGGAATCCCTCGGAATACCGAAATAATTGAGCACCTGTGCGGCAAGGTCCGTGTTTGTGATGATTCCGTCCCTTTTGGTGGTTGGGGAAGTCAGTATTGTCCCGCGCACGGCATCTCCGCAGGCTATGACCGGCGTAAGTTTTCTGCCTGCCGCGGCATCCGCATATGAAGGAAACGGTGTCACCAGCATGAAAAGAGTGTTTTTATCCATTTCGGCCAGGATTTTTCCGAGAAAATCGTCGGCTCTGTGGAATATTTCCCGTTTGGCTTTTTTATACATTTCGTCGGAAAGGCCCGAATATTTGTTGAGACGGCAGGAATCGCCCGATTGTATTACTATGAAGTCGGCCCTATGCTTTGCATCCAGAAAAGCACTGTACAGCGCGGCGTAATCGGTTCTTATTCCGAAGGGGCTCATGGGGTCTTTCATGAGCAATCCTGCGTCCACCCGGCCGAAATCAGTGATGCCGTTGCCGTTCATGGTTATCATTGCCGCGTTCGCGCTTGTTTCATCCGGACTTTTGCTCTCATTGCCGATGACAGCGGTTTTCAAACCGCGCTCGTTCAACAGCGAGCCCAGAAGACCTATCCTGACGGAGTGGTTCAACTTCTGATTGTTTTGCAGGATGTCAATAATGTCGATGTTGGCTATGTTGAGCTTTTCCATTTTCTTGCCGGTATTTCTCAAGTAAATTTCATTCACGGGCTGTCCGGAAAAGACATCGCTGTACCCCCCTGAACAGCTTGCCTGGGATGAGCCAACCGCGTAACTTCCGGCTCCTATGGTGGCATATGCATTGGTATCGGTATAAGGACCTCCCGAATTGGTATTCATCAGCCCAAGAGCCCCGTTTTTCAATAAAAATTTAAAATTTTTCCCACCGAATTCCGCCATGTCTTCATAGTTTATGTTGTCCATTATAAGCATGACGATTTTTTTTTGCGGGGCGCCGGAAGCGGAAACTATTGCCGTATTTAATGGCGAAAGACTGATAATAATAAGAAGTAGAAAAATACGTCGGAGCATTTTCATATTCTTCATCACATACCTAAAAAATCGTTTAATGCCATTATACCAGCATAATCGCTGGTTTGCAACGAATATGAAGAACGGTTTGAGTTTACATTGACGATTTTTCTGGTAAAATAAATGTTGGGTGTTGGATAAAATGTATATTAAAGGCATCGCAAAAGTCGATCATAAAACTAAAAATCTGGTAAAGAGGTTAAATCCCGGCGATATAGCGGTGATAGACCATGAAGATATCGACGAAGTGGCGGCCATGGGCCTGATTGCGGCGAAGGTCAGGGCCGTGGTGAACGCCGCAAAATCCATCACCGGAAGATATCCCAATCCCGGGCCGGCCATCCTCGCCCGGGCCGGAATTCCGATAGTGGACTGTGCCGGTGAACAGGTGATGAATCTAAGAGAAAGCAGCGAAATTTCCATAACCGGGGATGGCGGCATATTCTGTGAAGGAAGGCTTGTTGCCCGGGGCGAAATGCTTGCCATGGAAATGATAGATAGGATTATGAAACAGGCCAGGATTAATATGGAAAATTCCCTGGATAAATTTATAGATAATACTCTGGAGTATGCGAAAAAGGAAAAATATCTCATTATGGGCGGGGTCGAAATACCGCAAATCCTGACGGACATTAAGGGAAAGCATGTTTTGATTGTGGTGAGGGGCAGCAATTATAAAGAAGATTTAGCGGCGATCAGAACATACATTTCCGAAGTAAGGCCGGTGCTGGTGGGAGTTGACGGTGGGGCGGACGCAATTTTGGAATTCGGTTACAGGCCGGATATTATCATAGGCGATATGGACAGCGTTTCCGATGAGGCTCTAAAGGCATGCCGGGAGATAGTGGTGCACGCATATCCCGACGGCAGGGCGCCGGGGCTAAAGCGCGTTGAGGAACTGGGGCTTCGTGCGCACGTTTTCAAAGCACCCGGCACCAGTGAAGATATAGCGATGCTGCTGGCATATGAAAAGGGAGCTGATTTGCTGGTGGCTGTGGGCACCCATTCCAGCATGGTCGATTTTCTGGAAAAGGGCAGGAAGGGCATGGCGAGCACTTTTCTTGTTAGATTGAAGGTGGGGTCAAAACTTGTGGATGCGAAGGGCGCCAGCAAGCTTTACAACCAGAAAATGAGACCTTTTTATGTTGTGGGGCTGCTTACCGCGGCAATGTTTCCCGTTATGGTAATATCAGTTACTTCTCCGCTGATGCAGAACTTTTTGAAGCTGCTGGAGCTGCGGATTCGCATGCTTATAGGTTATTGAAGGGGATATCGCAATGCTTATAAATATTAAATATCTCGTTATAACGGTCATATCAATTTTTCTTGCCATGAGCATCGGAATATTCATGGGAGCCCAGCTGGATTCCCAGAGTATTGTCGTAAAGCAGCAGGAGACCCTTATTTCGAAAATTGAGCAGCAGTTTGACGAACTCAGCAAAACCAATGCCGCCATGGAAGATGAAATCAAAAGCTTGATGGATAAAAACACATTGAACGAAGCATATATAAACAACATTTTTCCTGATTATATTGAAGGCAAACTGTCGGGAGCCGTTATAGCCGTCATAAAGACCACGGAAGATTATGATTTCGGCAGTGTGGAACAGGTCCTCGAGATGGCGGGAGCCCGTATTCCGGCGGTAATAACCGTGACAGACAGACTTATGGAAGCCGGCGGTGACGAATTGAATAACTTGATGAACTATTTTGGCGCCGCAAAAAATCAGGATGCCGGCAACCTCATAGCTCAGAAGATCATAGAAGCTCTTACTCACGGCAAAACTCAGGACCTTGAATATCTGCAGCAGGCTGGGTATATAGAAGCTTCCGGAAATTTTGACGGTGCGCCGGGTTATGCGGTGATATGCGGCGGAAGCAAGGAAAAAACGGCAAAATGCGAGGCGCTGGATATACCTCTGATAAAAAGCCTCAAGGGACTAGGACTGACGGTTGTGGGGGTGGAGACCGTGGAAGCGGCAAACTCCTATATGGAAATCTATAAAAAGCAGAAGATATCAACGGTAGACAATGCAGACACCGTCATAGGCCAGACTTCGCTGGTGCTGGTCCTATCCGGAAAAGCAGGCAATTTCGGAGTGAAGAGTACAGCCAAAAGTCTCATGCCAAAGATGGGCTCGGAGGGTGAAAAGTGAAGATTTCAATACTGATACCGGCTTTCAATGAAGAAAAAAATATCGAAAGCACTTTGCGGGGACTTGCGGATTTTGAGGAGGATTTTTGCGTTAAACGGAAACTAGATATGGAAATCTTTGTAATAGATGACGGCTCTGCCGATAAAACCTCTGAAAAAGCGGCGGGATGCGGAGCCAAGGTTATAAGGCTCGAAAAAAACATGGGCAAGGGCGGCGCCCTGCGGCATGGGGCAAAGAACGCAACCGGTGACATCATTGTTTTTCTCGATGCGGATTTGAGGGAAAGTTCGCGGGAAGTACGCAAATTGATTGAGCCAATAATGAATCATAAGGCCGATGTGACCATAGCAAAGTTTAAACCCGTCCGGGGCAAAAGCGGTTTCGGTCTGGTGAAGGCTCTGGCTTACTGGGGCATAAAATATTTCACCGGAAAAAGTTTTTCCAGCAGCCTTTCCGGCCAGCGGGCCTTTCGCCGCGAGGTGCTGGAAAGCATCGGCAGCATTCCTGACGGTTACGGATTAGAGGTAGGCATGCTGATAGATATGCTGAAAAAAGGCTTCTGCGTGATGGAAGTGCCTGTAAACATGCGGCATGATGTGACGGGCAGAGACCTGAAAGGATTTTTTCATCGTGGCAGGCAGTTTGCGGATATATTAAAAGTATTGATTTCAAAGCTGGGGAGGATGGAGGCTGTTGCTTAAAATCGGTTGCGCTGCGGCTGCTTTTATTTTTTCGGTCCTGGCGGGATATTGCGCGACGCCTCTCTTTATCAATATTTTCGCGAAGGGGCAGGCTCTTGCGAAAAACTTCAGAGGTCAGGCGGTTCCCCAGGGCATAGGCATCATGTTCACGCTCTACACCCTGCTGTGGTATGCCGTGCTTCTGCCGGTGACAAATCTATATTCCATGCATGAAATATCTTTTGAAATGCTCATCATCATGACAGCTTTTTTTGCCGTGGGTTTTACCGGTTTCATAGACGACATGCTGGGCTCGAGGGATACCCTTGGTTTTTCCGGACATTTCGGCGCTCTTTTGTCGGGCAGGCTTACAACGGGGGTTTTGAAGGCAGTGGTCGGGCTTCTGGCAGCTTTTATGGCAAGCTTTTTTTTGTCATACGGTACGGCTGAGCTTATTGTCAACACCCTCATCATCGCTCTTTTTGCAAATCTATTAAATCTCATGGATTTGAGGCCGGGAAGGGCAATAAAATTTTACATAATATTAATCGTGTTTTTTGCGATTGATGCGGCGGTATCCAGAGACCTTTTCGCATTCTTGCTTTTTCTGCCTCTGGTGGGAAGCGTGATAGGATATTTCCCGTTTGATTTGAAAGCCCGGTGCATGATGGGGGATGCCGGTTCAAATGTGCTCGGCGTGTCGGCAGGGATTATGGCCGTGCTGCATTTTGACATGCATGAAAAAACCGCCATTCTTTTGGTCTTAATTGCGATACACGTATTTGCAGAAAAATATTCGCTCAGCGATATCATTGCCCGCAACCGATTTTTAAGATACTTGGATGAACTCGGAAGATAGGCTTTTTATGGGAGTGTTTTGCTTGATAAGTTTCCAAAAAGGCAGGGTGAAACAGATTTCCGGAAAATATAACAACTGTACGGAAATAATAGTGTCTACCCCTGATGGGGAATCGAAAGCGGTGAATTATAATTCTATTACAGGGGATGTCAAAGAAGGAGACGAAGTAGTCATTAACACCACAGCCGTAGATTTGAAGCTAGGCAGCGGCGGAGTGCACTTTGTGGTTTCGATAGGCGGCAGGGAAAGCAAAATCGTGGGAGCGCAGGAAAAAGGCCATATAATGAAACTGCGGTACACCCCCCTTCAATTCAGCGTCCTTTGCGCTGAAGAGCAGCAGAGCCCATACCACCGGATTTTCGACAGTTTTGAAAGCTTAAATGCCATGCCGGTTGTAATAGGCGAACTCCACAGCATGCTGCTGCCGGCCGTATTCAACATAAAGCGCCGAAGACCACGATTAAGGGTGTCATACATAATGACCGATGGCGGAGCGCTGCCTCTGGATTTCAGCAGGAGCGTATCATACATGAAACAGAACGGCCTCATCGAGGGAACGATAACATACGGCCAGGCATTCGGCGGAGATTTGGAAACCGTTAACATTTACACCGCCCTTATAGCAGCCCGCGAGATACAAAAATCCGATATAGCCGTGGTGACCATGGGCCCGGGCATCACCGGGACCGGCACGCGTTTCGGCTTTTCCGGCGCGGAACAGGGCCCGATTATAGATGCGGTCAATACACTGGGAGGTCGCCCGGTGTTCATTCCCAGGATAAGCTTTGCCGAAAAAAGGAGCCGCCACTTTGGCCTGAGCCATCACAGCATAACCGTGCTGGCCAGCATATCCAAGACGCAAGCCCGTGTGGTGGTGCCGCGTATGGATGAGGGCAAATTCGAATATGTCATGTCTCAGATCAAGCAAAACAAAATCGAAGGGCAGCATACGGTTGCTGTAGTGGAAGAAGTAAAAGCCGTTATGGAAAACATTTCTTTTTACGATGATAATATATTAGGTGCCACGCCGCATTTTACTGAACGGGGGGACTCTGAGGGCGAAGGAATTTTCCCTATTAAAATGACCACTATGGGAAGAGGCATTGAAGAAGACCCTGAATTTTTCCTGACAGCCGGAGCGGCCGGGTATTATGCTGCGGACATATTTGAAGCTTAATGCCGTGCAAAACTAAAATTGACTTGCCGAAGCCCTGCCGAATGTATAAAATGTATATGATGGAGATGAAGCAAAAAGTTTGCGGGTGGTTGGCAAAAATGAAAAGTTCAGAACAGCATGGCATTTTTCAAGCAGCCGATGGGCGCGTTAAACTGATTTCAACCTGTATTTTTGTGGCTTTGGTCACAATGATATACTCGTGGTACAACCTTGTTGCGGTATTGTTTATTTTTACCATTGAGCTTCTGGCAATGAATTTTCCCATCTATAAACATCTGAAGCGCTTGATGATTCCGGTATTTTTGGTGGGGATCATGAGCGCGCTGATGGGACTTGCTGAAATGAGCTCGGGGCAGGGTGTGGAAAGGGGCATAATTCTATTTTTAAGGGCTTTATGTGCTGTTTTTGCAATAAATGCGGCTGTATCTTCCATGACCGTGCCGGAAGTGCTGCATTCCATGAAGGGCTTGCGTGTGCCCGATATGCTGGTGAGCCTTGTGGGATTTACGCTGCGCTATGCAGACGTGTTTTCCAAGGAAATGTCCAGAATGATGACGGCCAGGAAGTCAAGGGGATATTCCCCGGGAAAAAATTTGTGGCATTTTGCTACGATGAAAATAATTGGACAGACAATCGGAGCATTGTTTCTGCGCTCCTATGAAAGGAGCGAAAGAATATATTTTTCCATGCTTTCAAGGGGATATACCGGCGGAACAATGCCTCTGCGTGAAACAAGCAGGATAAAAGCGGCGGATTTGTTTGCAGGCATCTCGATAGTTCTTGCTCCCGCGGTTTTCAAGATGGCAGAAATGAGGGGTATATCATGGATTGCGCTGTTGAAATAGATGATCTCTTTTTTCATCACAAAGATGGCACTCGGGCTCTGAAAGGCATCAATCTTCGAATACGGAGAGGCCGCAGGACGGTCATTCTGGGACCAAATGGGGCAGGCAAATCCACTCTGCTGCTTCATCTGAACGGCATCTACCTCCCCCAAAAGGGAACGGTGAAGGTTCTGGGCATGGAAGTAAATCCAAAAAATGAAAAAAAATTGCGCGAAATTGTGGGTTTGGTTTTTCAGGACCCCGATGACCAGGTGTTCTGTCCTACCGTGTGGGAGGATGTGGCATTCGGTCCATTAAATTACGACCTGCCGGAAGAAGAAGTTGACAAAAGGGTTGACGAAGCGTTAAAAGCCGTGCGCCTCGAAGGACTGGAGCAAAAAGCACCCTTTCATTTGAGCTACGGGCAGAAAAAGAGAGTGGCCATAGCGGGAGTTCTGGCTTTAAAACCGGAAATATTCATACTGGATGAACCCCATGCTTTTCTGGATCCATACAGCAGGGCGGAGCTGCTAAAAATACTGGATGCTTTAAACGGTCAGGGCAGCTCAATAATAGTCGCAACACACGATGTTGATTTTGCCTATGAATGGGCCGATGATGTTGTTGTAATGAAAGACGGCATTGTATTGGCCAGCGGGGACCGCAATATATTGACAGATGATAAAATCATAAACGAAGCGGAACTGGAATATCCTTTACTGGTGAAATTATTTAAGAAACTGTCTGAAGCAAGATGCGATAAAATACCCGCATCAGTGGATGAAGCCGCGGAATTTCTTAGAAGGAAAATGAATGGTAAATGTCAGTGAATTAAGTTATATTTATTGACAAATGATTAACGATATAATATACTATTTTCAGAGGAGAATCTAAAATTTATAAATTGATTTGATGCGGATAAGGGCTCAAGAAGATGCCCGGGATAGGCCATGAAGGTCTGGCGCAAGTCGCCTGTGCTTTCATGGCCTTTTGTTTTCAAAAATTATATGAAAGGGTGAATTTTATGCACATTCCCGACGGTTTTTTGGATGTAAAAACCATTGCAACCACTGCGGCAATTAGCGCTTACGCAATCAAAAAGGATGTGGAAAAAACCAGAAAAATACTCGGGGACAGAGATATCCCTGTGATGGGAGTGATGGCGGCCTTCATATTTGCCGCCCAGATGGTGAACTTTCCCATTATGGCGGGGACTTCGGGCCACCTCCTGGGGGCTGCGCTGGCCACGGCGCTGATGGGGCCTTACAGCGCCGGGCTCGTTATAACTACCGTGCTTATAGTTCAATGCATATTCTTCCAGGATGGAGGGCTTCTGGCGCTTGGAGCCAATATTTTAAACATGGCTGTTGTGGCGCCGATGGTAGCATATTTCATAATTGCGGCGATGAAAAGAAATTTTCATTTTTCAGGGGTGGATACGGTGGCAATATTTGCAGCATCGTGGCTTTCTGTTGTAACGGCTTCGGTATTTGCCAGCCTTGAACTGGCATTATCCGGCACGGTCGCCCTGAAGGCGGTGCTGGCGCCCATGGTGTCCATACATGCGCTCATAGGCGTGGGAGAAGGGCTGATAACCGTGGCGGCGGTGGCGTATATAGGAAAGGTGCTGAACATAAAGCCGGATGAAGGCTCGAGGTACTTCTCAACTGATGCAGAAAGCATGAATGGAGGAGGAAGCGCAAAATGAAGAGCTGGAAAACAATCCTTTTTTTATCACTTCTTGTGGCGTTTATTCTTTCGCCATTTGCATCTCCGCATCCCGACGGGCTTGAAAGAGTGGCGGAAAACCTCTCTTTTGCCGAAAAAGCAACGAGTGCGCTGGCTTTTTCGCCGATGCCCGATTATACAGTTCCGGGCATTTCCAACGAAAAGATATCTACCGCAACGGCTGGAATCATCGGAACATCGGTTGCATTTGCTGCAGTATTTTTGGCGGCGAAGGCTCTTAAACGCGGTGAAGCCAGGGATTGAATTTGAATTATCCGGAAAATGGAGGAATAGATTATGAAAAACAGCAATGCCGATTGGAAGAAGGCTGTCGAATTTCACGGCCATGAGTGTCCGGGCCTCGCTATAGGCGTCAGGGCTGTGGAGGCAGCGAGAGAAAAAATGGGGATTACCTTTTCCAAAGACGAGGAAATCGTATGCGTTACGGAAAATGACGCGTGCGGCGTGGATGCAGTCCAGGTGCTTATGGGCTGCACCCTGGGCAAAGGCAACCTAATATACAGGCCTACCGGAAAGCAGGCGTTCACATTCTTTAAGAGAAAGACTGGCGAGGGCCTGAGAATAGTATTGAAGCCTTCCTCAAAGGAAATGGACAGAAAAAAGCGGCAGGAATATTTATTGAGCGCTGAGCTGGAGGAGATTTTTGAATTCAAGGAGCCGCATTTTTCATTGCCTGAAACTGCAAGGCTCTTTTCAACAGTGGTATGCGAAATTTGCGGCGAAGCAGTTCCTGAACACAAGGCAAGGATTCAGGATGGAAAGAAAGTGTGCATGGATTGTTTCAAGGAGTACAGCAGGGGCTGGTAAGATGGATGTTTTATATTATGATGCTTTATGGAGGCCGAAGAAAAACGGCCAGAATACCAGCCGCGAGTTTTGGGACGGCAGGGCCGACCATTTTAGCACAAATGCCTATCGCAAAAGCGCAGCAGAGCGCGTAGGCAAACTCATAGCGGTGCTGACTGAAAAGGGGATGCTCGCAAAGAATTTGCCCATACCGGACGGACCTTCGAAAGCTCAAAAAGAATTTATTGAAAATTACTTAAAAACTCTGGACGAAGATGGGTCAATAAAACAGAAAGTGAAAATGAAATTTGCGTGGATATAATGGAAGTATAAGCGCTAGATTCAGTGAATTATATAAAAAAGTGAAGGAATTGAGAAACGGTGAAACAGGAAGTCTCAGCCATCGCAAATTCACATCTGACAGCATTATATCAACAGTATACGGGCAGGAAGAAATTTGTTATTTTACTTCTGGCATTGATGACGGCGGCTCTATCGGTAATTGCTATTAATGCCGGTTCCATGGACGTAAGCCCGTATCAGGTTTTTATGACACTGCTGGGGCGGGGAAGCGGCATTTTTGATGTGGTTATCTGGAATATCCGATTGCCTAGGGTTCTTGCTGGCATTATCGCAGGCTCTGGCCTTTCCGCAGCAGGATGCGTGATGCAAAACAATCTGAGAAATCCTTTGGCGTCTCCCTCAACCCTGGGCATATCCAACGCTGCCGCGTTTGGGGCAAATATTGCGATTATTGTATTCGGAGCTGGAAGCATTCAGAGTTCCAGTGCCGATGCGGTAATTATAAACAACCCTTACGCTGTAACAGCTTCGGCTTTTATGTGGGCTATGGTGGGCACCCTGATTATTATACTTTTGGCCAGGCTGCGCGGCTTTTCGCCGGAGGCAATGGTGCTGGCAGGAGTTGCGATTGGCTCGCTTTTTTCTGCGGCTACCATACTCATTCAGTATTTTGCCCAGGATGTGCAGGTGGCGGCGGTGGTATTCTGGACATTCGGCGATTTGGGAAGAGCCTCTTGGAAGGAAGTCGCCATAATGGCATTCCTGGTTATTCTTTCGATTGCCTACTTTATGTTCAAAAGGTGGGACTACAACGCTCTGGACACCGGCGAGGAAAGCGCCAGGGGCCTTGGAGTAAATGTGGCCAGAGTACGGCTTGAGGGCATGTTTATTTCTTCGCTGATAACCGCTGTCAGCGTATCTTTCCTTGGAATCATCGGATTCGTTGGTCTGGTGGGGCCACAAATAATCAGGAGGATAATAGGTTCGGACCATAGGTTTCTTATTCCGGGATCGGCGTTAATGGGAGCACTGCTGCTACTTTCCTCCGATACCCTGGCCAGGACAGTCATAGCGCCTGTAGTGCTGCCCGTAGGGGCCATCACCTCCTTTCTGGGAGCGCCGCTGTTTTTGTATCTGCTGGCAAGGGGGTATCAAAAGCGATGATTTTATCGGTGAACGGATTGAAATTCAAATATCCGGGCCGCCGGGTGTTTCAGGATATTGATTTTTCCGTGGAAAAAGGGGATTGCCTTGCGATACTGGGCACCAACGGCGTTGGAAAATCCACCCTTTTAAAATGCATCAACCGAATCTTAAAACCGCAATCGGGGGCGGTATACATTCAGGAAGATGAGATATTTAAGCTAAGCCGCAATGAACTGGCGCAGAAAGTGGGTTATGTGGCACAGAAGCACGAAAGCGCAAGACTTACTGTATTCGATGCGGTGCTGCTCGGCAGGAAGCCCTATATTAAATGGGATGCCAGCCCGAAAGACATGGAAATAACACGCAGGACCTTGAAATTGCTGGACTTGGAGGATTATTCCCTCAGGTATCTGGATGAACTGAGCGGAGGGGAGCTGCAAAAGGTGGTTATAGCTCGGGCCCTGGCTCAGGAGCCGAATATTCTCCTGCTGGATGAGCCCACCAGCAACCTTGATTTGAAAAATCAGGTCGAAGTCATCGATATCATAAAGAAAGTGGTGAAAAGCCAGCAGATTGCCGCCATCGTAACCATGCACGACATAAATCTTGCCATCCGCTTTGCGGATAAATTCATCTTTCTTAAGAATGGCACAATATTTGAAGCCGGCGGCGTAGAAATAATTACTCCTGAAAACATCGAGAGCGTATATTCCATTCGGGTAGCAGTCGAAAAATTCAACAACATACCCGTGGTCTTACCGATTTAAATTTAGGCTTCGATGTTCGAGGAAACGGGAAATTCGGCATATGCCTTGTAATAATATGAATTATGGAGGTTATGAATTGTGCGAAAGAAAAATTTCATTTTATTACTCTTAGTGCTGCTCATATCTGCCTTTCTGTTGAGCGGCTGCGGCTCCGGCAGTGTACAGAAGCAGCAGAATGCTTCAGAAAAGATTACTGTTACTGATATGGTGGGGAGAAAAGTTTCCGTAACATTGCCCGTAGAACGGGTAGTGGCTGTTGGGCCGGGTGCCTTGAGGCTTTACTGTTATATAAACGGCGCGAGCAAAGTAGCGGGAGTGGAACAGCTTGAAAAGGATAATCCCATAGGCAGGCCGTATATCCTGGCGAATCCTTCGCTGGCAGATTTGCCAGTCATCGGCCCGGGCGGCCCCAACAACGCTCCCGATCCGGAGAAAATACTGGCTGTGAAGCCTGACGTTATTTTCAGCATGTATACTTCAGAAAAGGCTTCTGTAGATGCTCTGCAGGAAAAAACCGGCATACCGGTTGTGGCCCTCAGTTATGGAAAGGTGTCCACTTTTGATCCGGATGTTTATGCTTCTTTGAAACTGATAGGCAAAATAATGGGGCGGGATGATAGGGCAGAGGAACTGGCAGCCTATATGGAAAAATGCAAGCAAGACCTCGAGGGCCGAACCAAAGATATTCCGGAAAATGAAAAGCCATCCGTTTATATAGGCGCCCTGGGCGCAAGGGGGACGCACGGAATAGAAAGCACCCAGGGGAAGTATTCTCTGTTCGAAGCTATAAACGCCAGGAATGTGGTGGATGAGACCGGCAAAACGGGTTCCATCATGATAGATAAGGAGAAATTGATTCAATGGGACCCCGACATAATTTTTATCGACAGAGGCGGATATGCAATGGTGCAGCAGGATTATCAAAAAAATCAGGAATTTTACAGAGTTTTGTCTGCTGTCAAAAAAGGCAAAGTGTATGCACAGCTGCCTTATAACTATTACCACACAAATATCGACACTGCCATGGCTGACGCATACTATCTGGGTAAAGTGATATATCCCGAAGAGTTCAAGGATGTTGACCCCGAGAAGAAAGCCGATGAAATTTATGAAACGCTGCTCGGCAAACCCATGTATGAACAGATGGCAAAAGACTTCGGAGGATTTGGAAAGCTGACGCTGCCATGAGTCTAAAATAAATAAAAAAATATATTGACAAAGGTTTCACATTCTAATATAATATCTACAAAAGGTAAAATGCATGAATAAATGGTATCATGAAGATACCTGAAAAGGCCATGAAGGTTCGGCGCTGCGGCGTTCGTGCTTTCATGGCATTATTATTATGACGCTCTTATAAAAAAGGAGAAAATCTCCTTATATAATTTTAATCAGCAACAGGGAGGCAGATAACCTGAAGGATACTTATTGATATTTTTTTAACAACCTTTATTTTTTACTCATATTTGTGAAAAAAATAACGAACTTGATTTTCGGCTTCTTAAAGGTGTTGTGGCGAAGGAGGTTTTAAAGTTGACGGAAAGCATTTCATGCAGGAATTTTGAAAAAGTGAATGATATTCTCGAAAAGTATGATTACAGACCATCGAATCTTATAAGCATACTCCAGGAAGTGCAGGAGATTTATCGTTACTTGCCGGAAGAAATCCTTACTTATATTTCCACTGCTATGGGAATCGCACCTGCCAGAGTATTTGGGGTGGCTACATTTTATGAAAATTTTTCACTGGAACCAAAAGGGAAAAATGTAATAAAAGTTTGCGACGGCACTGCGTGTCACGTAAGAAAGTCGGATAAAATACTGTCGACCGTGAGGGAAACGCTGAATTTGAAAAATGGTGCAAAGACCACGGATGATATGCTTTTCACCCTGGAGACCGTTTCGTGCCTGGGAGCATGCGGCCTGGCTCCTGTGGTGGTAGTAAACGACAGGGTGTACGGCAATATGACGCCGGAAATCCAGGGCATAGGGGTAATCGGATTTGCTTACAGGGGCAGTGAGGCCAGAGTTACGCCGCCTTTTAACAAAAATATTTCTCAAGTAAATTGTGTAGATTGCGGCCAGTGTGCCGCTGTTTGCCCCACGGGGTCTATCACGGTTGCATCGCACATGGAAAAAGTATGGAATGCGCTTTATGACCCGGCAAAAACGGTGGTGGCCCAGATAGCTCCTGCGGTAAGGGTTTCTTTGGGAGAAGAATTCGGATTAAAACCCGGCGCTGTGACTTCTGGCAAAATCATTGGGGCGCTGAAAAAAATGGGGTTTGACATGGTTTTCGATACATGTTTCGCAGCAGACCTTACGGCAGTCGAAGAATCCCATGAATTTTTGGAGCGGCTTTCCGGCAAAAAAAGGCTGCCTCAATTCACATCGTGCTGTCCGGCGTGGGTGAAATATGTGGAGCTCAATTATCCGGATTTTAAAGATAATCTTTCCAGCTGCAAGTCTCCGCAGCAGATGTTCGGCTCGGCAATGAAGGGCATTTATGCAAAAAGGCTTGGCATCGACCCGGAAGAGATTTTTGTGGTATCAATAATGCCCTGCACCGCTAAAAAAGCCGAAGCGCAAAGAGAAGAATTTTCCAAAGGCGGCATTCCGGATGTGGATGCAGTGCTCGCAACCCAGGAAATGGCCAGGATGGTAAGGCAAGCAGGAATAATTTTCGATGAAGTAGAAGAGCTGCCTTTCGACATGCCGCTGGGTTTTGCTACTGGCGGAGGACTAATTTTCGGCGGCGGTGAAGGTGTGGCGACGGCTGTAATAAGGACACTCGGCAGGGAACCGGTTTTTAGAACTCATGGAGAAGGCGGGCAGATAAAGACTGCCGAAATAGAATACGATGGCAAAATAATTAAAGCCGCTGCCGTTTCAGGCCTTAACAATGCGAAAAAGCTTCTCGAAGATATAAGAGATGGGAAAGAATACTATGACCTTGTGGAAGTAATGGCGTGTTCTGGCGGCTGTGTAGGCGGCGGCGGCCAGCCTCAGCCGAACACCGACGACGCAAGAGAAAGCCGGAAAAAAGGGCTTTTGGGATCGGAGAAGCTCATGCAGCTTAAATCGCCGGCAGAAAATCCGATAATAAAGGATTTATACCGCGACCATCTGTATAGCCCGGGCAGCGAAAAGGCGCATGAATTGCTTCACACCACCTATAGAAACCGCAAGAGAATCGGTGGGGAGATATGTTTTTCGGAAGACATTAAAAAAGCCGGAAAGGTTAGCGTTAAGGTGTGCGTGGGGACATGCTGCTATCTCTCAGGCTCTTATGACCTTTTTTCTGCTTTAAAAGAAATTGCAAATGAGGAAAGATTCAAAGATAGGATAGAATTATCGGCGACTTTCTGCCTTGAAAATTGTGCGCAAAGCCCGTGTGCCATGGTGGATGACATTCTCATAGGAAAAGCCACGGTTGAAAAAGTAATTGATGAGGTTTTAAAAAAAGTTTAGTTGTGCGATAACTGAATCACCCGGTTTTGCCGGGTTTTTTTATTTTCAAAAAATCAATTGAAAAAATTCTGGTGGAATTTTATTAAAAAATGAGTTATAATATATATGTATATACATGTATATAAAACCTAAGGAGGTGGAGAAGAATAATGCCGCTTATTGAAAAATTATACTTAATGGTGCCGTTTGCAGTAAAAAATTTTTACGAGTATAAAGTTTTTGAAAAAATATGTTAAATTTTTAACGAATTAATTAATAAGTTAAATATTTAACAATCATCCCTGCGCAACTCTCAATATAACTCAGGGCCTATAAAAAAATATCAGGCAAACTATACAGTATCAAGCGGTTCGGATGGATGTTGATATATTCCGAGTTTAGAATGAAATATTAAACAAATACAAAAAAATTTTATCATATTGACAAAATAATATCGCGGTAGTATTATAAAAGTGAGATTGTGAAAAGAATAACAATTAATCGCAAAGAAGGGGTATTTATGGTAAATATTTCTTTTGATAAAGATTTATGCCTTGGATGCAAAACCTGTGAGCTGGCATGTGCCGCCGCCCATTCAAAGGCCAAGAACCTGACCGGCGCCATAAAGGAAAAGAGGGTCGCCAGAATAAGAATTAAGAAAGTCAGCGGGAAAATCAAGTTGGAGCAGTGCAAGTTGTGCAAAAATCCCAAATGTATTGCCAGTTGCCCGACAAATTCCCTCGCAAAAGATGAAAACGGTACTGTCAGAGTAAATCGTTTCACATGCACGGGCTGCGGTATTTGCGAGGAAGCGTGCCCGTTCGGAGCAATAGTTCTGGGGCCGTTTCCCACCGTGTGCGACAGGTGCGCTGACTCCGACGAACCCTTATGCGCTAAAGCTTGTCCTACGAAAGCCTTGAAGATAAAGGCGGTATAGTATATTATTTAGGAGGATTGACATGCAACAGGAAAAATTGATGTGTTCGGGATGCGATTCTGCAACATCTGTGCTTATAGAAAAAGCAAAGCGAGACGGGATTGAAACTGTATGGGACAGGGCTCTTGCCATGCAGCCCCAGTGCGGTTTCGGGGAAATGGGGGTTTGCTGCACCAATTGTTCTATGGGGCCTTGCCGTATAGTCAAGGTATCACCGGACGGCCCCAAAATGGGCATATGCGGCGCTACTGAAGACACCATAGCGGCGAGGAATCTGGCAAGGTCTATAGCAGCCGGTTCCGCCGCACACTCCGACCACGGAAGGGATATAGCGGAAGCATTGCTTTTTGCAGCGGAGAAAAAAGCGCCGATAATGGATGAAAAAAAGTTGCGGGCTCTGGCAAAAGAATGGGGAATTGAAACCGAGGGCAGCAGCGCTGAAGAACTGGCATCAAAAGTTGCCGGGGAAGCCTTGAAAGAATTCGGGAAGCCCTTCGGCCACCTGCGATTTGTAGAAAGAGCTCCTCAAAAGCGGAAAGAAATATGGGAAGGCATGAATGTTGCGCCCAGAGCCATTGATAGGGATATAGTCGAGGTGCTTCATTCCACGCATATGGGATGCGATGCGGATTACAGGAACATAATGAATGCTGCCGTCCGGGCCGCGCTGAGCGATGGATGGGGAGGTTCGATGATCGGCACCGAACTTTCGGACATATTGTTTGGGACTCCTGTTCCCCATGAAGTGGAAGCAAATCTAGGCGTCTTGAAGAAAGAATGCGTTAACATAGTTGTGCACGGCCATGAGCCTACTCTGTCCGAAGCCCTGGTTTTGGCGGTAAACGATCCCGATTTGCTTGAAGCGGCAAAGCAGCATGGAGCCCAGGGGATAAACCTTGTGGGAATGTGCTGCACGGGGAATGAAGTGGCTATGAGGCACGGTATACCGATGGCAGGCAATTTCTTCCAGCAGGAGCTGGCTGTTGTGACGGGAGCTGTGGAAGCAATGGTGGTGGATGTACAGTGCATTATGCCGTCGCTGTCGCAGGTGGCAAGATGCTATCATACTAAGCTCATTACTACATCTCCCAAGGCAAAGGTTCCCGGTGCCGTTCATATGGAGTTTGACGAAAAGAATTCTGTGGAATGCGCCAGAAAAATAGTGATGGAAGCAATAATGAACTTTAAGAACAGAACGGGCAATGTGCTCATACCGGAGGAAAAATCGAGAGGCAAAGTAGGTTACAGCTTGGAGGCCATTATTCGGGCTCTGGATGGTATTACGAATACTTTCGCCCATCCGTCCGGTACCGTGAAACCGCTGGTAGACGCAATAAAGTCGGGAGTGCTCAGGGGAGCGGCAGCCATAGTCGGGTGCAACAACCACAGGGTGCCGCATGACAGAAGCCATGTAGTGCTTGCCAAAGAACTGATTAAAAACGATGTGCTTGTCGTCACCACCGGATGTGGTGCCCATGCATGCATCAAAGCAGGCCTAATGAGCGAAGATGCCGTAAAACTTTGCGGAAAGGGCCTCGCCACCTGCTGCGAGTTGTTGAATATCCCCCCGGTGCTCCATATGGGCTCCTGTGTTGACATAAGCAGGATTTTACACCTTCTTTCTATAATGGCAAATTATATGAATGTTGATATTAAGGACCTCCCCGTGGCTGCGGCGGCTCCCGAGTGGATGTCTGAAAAGGCGCTGTCTATCGGTACTTACGCAGTGGCTTCGGGAATATATGTGGTGCTGGGAGTGGCGCCGCAAATCACGGGTTCAGAAAACCTTACCAGGCATCTGACATCCGATGTGGAGAGCATTTACGGAGGAAGATTTGAGATAGAATCCGATCCGGTTCAGACCGCCCGCAAGATTATTGATCATATAGAGGCAAAAAGGAGACAACTGGACATATAATTATTAAGGATGTGATTCCATGAGGATTGCTGTAACCGGTAAAGGCGGAGTGGGGAAGACCACATTGGCAGGAGTTCTGGCCAGGTCATATGCCGATGACGGATACAAAGTGCTGGCTGTGGATGCGGACCCTGATTCCAATTTAGCTTCCGCACTGGGGTTTCCAGAGGAGATAACTGAAAAAATCGTGCCGCTTTCAGATATGAAGGACCTGATAGCCCAAAGGACTGAAGCGAAGCCGGGAGCAATCGGTCAGATGTTCAAGCTGAACCCCAGAGTTGACGACATCCCTGAAAAATACTGCGTAACCCACAACAATGTGACGCTTCTGGTAATGGGTACGGTAAAAGAAGGCGGCATGGGATGCATCTGCCCGGAACATGCATTTTTGAAGGCGCTTATGAGTCATCTCATACTCAGGACAAATGAGGCGTTGATACTCGACATGGAAGCAGGCATAGAGCACCTGGGAAGAGCCACCGCCCAGTCTGTGGATGCCTTTTTGGTGGTGGTGGAGCCGGGCAAGAGGAGCATTCAGACGTTGAAGGCTGTAGAGAAGCTAGCCCGGGATATTGGCATCAAAAACATATTTGCAGTAGGCAATAAAATAAAAAGCCCCGAGGAAGAAACTTTTATTCTCGATTCATGCGGCGATATACCGGTGCTTGGCTTTATGTCTCATGACGAGAACATAATGCATGCCGATAGATTGGGAGTTTCTCCATATGAAAGGAGCCGAAAAATAATTCTTGAGGTAAAAATGATTAAAGAAGAATTGGAATCAAGATTAAGAACAAGTGGATGAGCAAAGAAGCTAGATATTCTCCGGCAGGAAACTGATTTTAAAACCCATATCAAATTTGGTTCTGATATAAAACCCAGACAATGTGGCAGGTGCAGGGGCTGTCACCTGCTGCAGAGAATGGTTTTATATACCAACATCATTTTTGCTAAAGGAGAGAAACCCATGAACTACAAAAGCGACATTGAAATCGCCCAGGAGGCAAGGCCGCAGCACATCCGCGATATTGCCGGCAAATTGGGGCTCGGCGAAGACGACATCGAGTACTATGGCAAGTACAAGGCAAAGGTGGATTACAATCTATTGAAAAAGCTTGAGGGCAAAAAAGATGCAAAGCTTATTCTGACCACCGCCATTAATCCCACTCCGGCAGGCGAGGGAAAAACAACCACGACTGTGGGCCTGGGAGACGCTCTAAATAAGCTGGGGAAAAAGGTTGCCATAGCCTTGAGGGAACCTTCGCTGGGGCCGGTGTTCGGAATAAAGGGAGGAGCTGCAGGAGGAGGATATGCGCAGGTAATCCCCATGGAAGACATAAACCTGCACTTCACGGGAGATTTTCACGCCATCGGTGCGGCCAACAATCTTCTTGCGGCTATGATTGACAACCACATATATCAGGGAAATGCTCTGGGCATCGATCCGCGGCGCATTACATGGAAAAGATGCGTTGACATGAATGACCGGCAGCTGAGGTTTGTGGTCGACGGCCTTGGCGGCAAGGCTAACGGTACCCCCAGGGAGGACGGATATGACATCACAGTTGCATCGGAGGTCATGGCCATATTTTGCCTGGCGAAGGACCTGGAGGATTTAAAGAACAAATTGGCAAGAATAATAGTTGGCTATACTTATGAAGGAAAGCCGGTCACGGCGGGAGAACTAAAAGCTCATGGAGCGATGGCAGCACTCTTAAAAGATGCGCTCAAGCCAAATCTGGTACAGACTCTGGAAGGCACACCGGCATTTGTGCACGGTGGCCCATTTGCGAACATCGCCCATGGCTGCAACAGCATAATGGCTACGAAGATGGCGCTGAAACTTGCGGACTATGTAGTAACCGAAGCGGGATTCGGCGCAGACCTGGGGGCGGAAAAATTCCTGGACATAAAGTGCCGGACTGCGGAAATAAGGCCCGATGCGGTGGTCATAGTGGCTACGGTCAGAGCACTCAAATATAACGGCGGAGTGCCGAAAGAAGATTTGAACAGGGAAAATCTGGATGCTTTAAAGAAAGGCATTCCGAATCTGCTGAAGCATGTGGAGAACATCACCGTAAAATTCGGCCTGCCGGCTGTGGTCGCCATCAACAGGTTCCCGGCTGATACTGAAGCAGAACTAAAACTAATTGAAGAAGAATGTGCCCGGTACGGTGTGAAATCGGTGCTGTCGGAAGTATGGGCAAAAGGCGGAGAAGGTGGCATTCAACTTGCAAAAGAAGTAATCAGACTGATAGAAAAGGGCGAAAACAGCTATAAACCTGTATATAGTCTCGAACAGGGCATAGCGGAAAAAATTGAAACCATTGCCCGGGAAATATACGGAGCGGATGGAGCAGATTTTTCTCCAGCAGCATTAAAAGAAATCGAAAATCTGGAAAAACTCGGGTTTAAAAACCTGCCGGTGTGCATGGCAAAGACGCAGTATTCGCTTTCGGACGACCCACGGAAACTCGGTCGGCCTGTCGGATTCAGGATAAACGTTAGGAATGTGAAAGTTTCTGCGGGTGCCGGTTTTGTGGTGGCGCTTACAGGAGACATCATGACCATGCCGGGGCTTCCGAAAAAGCCTGCTGCAGAAAATATAGATGTGGATGCAAACGGGCGCATCACAGGGCTTTTTTAAAATGCATGGGAAGGCAATGATAAACCTTAATTTAGGGCTTTTTGCAATGCATTTCAAAAAGCCGACTGCTGACTAACCGCTAGCATTTATTAATTGAAGGTTTTTTTAAATGCTCCATTTTTTTTTAAAATTCTGGTGGAATTTTGTGCAGGGATAAGTTATAATAATTACGGAAGAGAATGATGTATATACTGGTATAGCAGGGTGAAGATACATGACTGGGGATTTAAAAATATTAATAGCGAAAAGCGAGGATGTTCCCACCGCACCCGGTCCGTTCCAAAAAAAATACGGCGGTGAATTCGCCGAAAGAAGATTTATACCGCATATGACAGACTACAGGGACGAAAAGTTTGCATGCAGCCATCGTTGCTCCGAATTCCGCAAAAAATACCGGCTGGACTTTTCAGACCGCCTGGCAGGGATAATTGAATTCCCTGCCGTCCTGCCGGAACTGGTGGATGATCCTGAGACATATATCAAAACCGAGCTTCCCTCCCATGACGTTGTTGTGGTTATAGGAGTTCATCCAGACATTTTCCTGGAATTTTTAAAAAGAGCGTGCGGCGCCGGATGCCGGGCCGTGATCGCTCCCAGGGAAGACCCTTCTTGGATTGACAATTCAACTTTAAACAAGATAAAAATGGTGTGCGAAAAGCTGGGTTTGGAATATGCATTTCCGAGGCCGTTTTGTTCGTTGTCGAAGGGCAGATTCGAATTTATAAATAGATTTATCGAGCATTTCAGGATAGGAATGCCCGAGTATGAGATATTCCTGGACGAGCAAGATAAAGTTAATGACATCCGTGTAATAAGGTCATCGCCCTGCGGAGCCACATATTTTGTGGCCTCAGGGCTTATAGGCGTGCCAAAGGATGAAATATTGCAAAAGGCAAACCATCTCTGGGCAGCATACCCCTGCATATCGAGCGGAGGTATGGACCCCGAGTTAAATGATTTAATCATGCATGTGGCGGGTCATATTAATTTCAATGCTGCCAGGATGGCAATAAAAAAATTGGGAGGGATGCATGATGCTGATTGAAAAAAGCTGCAGAGAATTTGTGGATGTGCTGGCTTCCAGAGAGCCGGTGCCGGGAGGAGGAGGAGCCGCTGCATTGGTAGGATCCATCGGTATGGCGCTTGGCAACATGGTGGGCAATCTTACGGTAGGCAAGGAAAAGTATAAAGACGTGGAAGAGGAAATCAAAAGCATCATGGAGGAAGCCAAAGTTCTTCAGGAAAAGTTGCTTTCCCTGGTGGACAAAGATGCTGAGGTTTTCAAGGACGTGGCGGAGGTATATAAAATGCCGAAGGGCACCGAAAGCGAGAAAAAAGCCAGGGAAGAAGCCATGCAGGCGGCGCTGAGGAAGGCGTGCACCGTGCCGCTTGATATAATGAAGAATGCTGGTGAGGCCATAAGGCTCCAGAGAAGGCTGGCGGATATCGGTTCAAAACTTGCCATAAGCGATGTGGGAGTCGGAGTGCATTGCTTGAAGGCAGCCCTGTTGAGCGGCAAGCTCAACGTGGACATCAATCTAAATGGCATAAAAGACGAAGAATTCGTGAAAAACTGCAGGCAAGAAATGGATATTCTGATAAAAAACAGCATTGAAATTGCAGATGAGACGATATGCATTGTGGAACGTAGGCTGGGGAGTTAAAAGCGATTGTGGTTGAGAAAAGAACTTTTCTGCCGGAGGCGCCCCGGCATATGACGGCAATTTTAACTTTCGCACCGGATTCAAATAATTGTTTTAGGAGGTTGGAAAATGGGGAATATATTGAGCGGCAAGGAAGTGGCCGAGGCTTTGAAGCAAAAATTGAAGGCCGAGGCGGATGAACTTCGCGAAAAAGGTGTTGTCCCTACCCTTTCCATCATCATAGTGGGGGATAGGGCGGATTCTGCCGCCTATATAAAGGGGGCAGTAAAAAGGTGCGGCGAAATCGGGATTGAGTGCAGTGTTACCGAACTGCCGCAGGATTTGAGCCAGAATGAATTTCTGGAGGTAATCCATCGACAAAATGCTGATGAAAAAATACATGGCATAATGATTATGAGGCCGTTGCCTTCGCAAATTTCAGAAAATGTGGTAAAATATGAGATATCTCCCGCCAAAGACGTGGATTGCTTCAGCCCCGTGAACGTCAGCAAAGTCATGAGCGGGGAAGAGGGGGGCTTCGCGCCCTGCACTCCATCGGCGGTAATGGAGATATTGCATCATTACGGCATAGACCCGAAAGGCAAAAAGGCTGTCATCGTTGGCAGAAGCATGGTGGTGGGAAGACCGCTTGCAATGATGCTTCTGAAAGAGAATGCAACCATAACCGTATGCCACACAAGGACTGCAAATCTTGCCGAAGAAACCCGCAGGGCGGACATATTGATTGCTGCCGCCGGGAAAGCGAGGATGATTAAAAAAGATATGGTAAGAGAAGGCACTTGCGTCATAGATGTGGGGATAAATTTTGACGAAAACGGCAAAATGTGCGGTGATGTTGATTTTGATGAAGTAAGCTCCGCAGCGGGAATGATAACTCCTGTTCCGGGCGGCGTGGGTGCGGTAACCTCCACCGTTCTGGCAAAACACGTAATTCAAGCCTGCAAAAGGGGGTAGACAAAATGGTCATCACGCAGCCGAAATCTTTTTCGGATATTTTAAAGTATTTGGAGGGCAAGAAGAATATTTTCATAACAGGATGCACCCTGTGCGCCACTTCCTGCATGACCGGGGGAGAAAAAGAGATTCTGGCAATGAAGGAGCAACTCGAGAAGGAAGGCAAAGAGGTTACGGGATATGTGGTGCTGGACCCTTCATGCCACAAACTCCAGGCCAAATCTACCTTGAAGAAATACAAGCAGGCGCTGGATTCGGCTGACGCCATACTGTGCATGGCTTGCGGAGACGGCGCTCAAACCGTGGCGGAGGTTGTAAACATTCCCGTTTACCCGGCCAACGACACCATGTTCATAGGAGAAGTGGAAAGAATGGGACATTTCAGCGAAGCCTGCAAGGCATGCGGCCAGTGCGAGCTGGGATGGACCGCAGGCATCTGCCCCATCACGCGCTGCGCAAAAAGCCTCCTGAATGGCCCCTGCGGCGGGTCAAGGGATGGCAAATGCGAAGTCAATCCGGAAAACGACTGTGCATGGGTTCTGATATATAAGAAATTAAAGGAATCAAACGAGCTCGACCGATTGCTGGAAATAAAGGACCCGAAGGATTACAGCAAAGCTGCGAATCCCCGCAGGGTAACCATCGGAAAATAGCTTGAAGGGAGAGGAAGGATTATGGGTCTTGCTCAAAAGCTGCAAAGCGGCGGCTTTGCCGTGACCACCGAAATGGCTCCCCCCAAGGGTGCGGATTTCAGCCATTTCATACAGTGTGCCAGAGAAGTAAAGGGCATGGTGGATGCGGTCAATGTGACCGATTTTCAGAGCGCTGTGGTTCGCGCCTCGTCCCTGGGTGCCGCAGCAATCCTTGTTCAGGAAGGATTGGAACCGGTGATGCAGATAACAGGCAGGGACAGAAACCGCATAGCCATCCAGGGGGAGCTGCTGTCCGCCGCAGCCCTAGGCATTAAAAATGTGCTGGCACTGACCGGCGACCATCCTTCGGTAGGCGACCATCCCCAGGCAAAAGGCGTATTTGATATGGATTCGGTAAACATCCTGCAGACCGCCGCCACTCTCATGGCAGGAAAGGATCTTGCCGGAAACCCCCTCGATGGCACGCCTGACTTTTTCCTCGGAGCGAGCGTGACGCCGGTGTATGACCCGATTGAACTCCAGGTTTTGAAAATGAAGAAGAAAATCAATGCAGGCGCAAGATTCTTTCAGACCCAGGCTGTTTACGACATCGAACTATTTAAAAAATTCCTGGAGGCGGCAAAGGGCATAGACGCGAAGATACTGGTAGGAGTGATTCCGCTGAAGTCTCCTGGAATGGCCAATTACATGAACAAAAACGTGCCGGGAATATATGTGCCCGAAGAAGTGATCGACAGGCTCAGGAAGTCTCAGGATAAGACAAAGGAAGGTTTGAAGATAGCCGCCGAGTTTATTAATGAAATAGTGGAGCAAAAACTGGCAAGCGGCGTCCACATTATGGCTATCGGTGCTGAGGAAAATGTCCCCGTGCTGCTTGAAATGTGCGGTTTTAAGCGCGCGGCATAAAATATTTGCGGGAGGATGGCTATGGGAAAGAGAGTTGTATTTATCGGAGCCGGCCCGGCGGGATATGTTGGAGCTATTAAGGCTGCAAAGATGGGCGCTGAGGCGATTGTGGTGGAGAAAGACAGGGTTGGAGGCACATGCCTGAATCGAGGATGCATCCCTACCAAGGCGCTTCTGGCCTCCAGCGATGTCCTGACTGCCGTCAAAGAAGCGGAAGAATTTGGAATTCACATTAAAGGCGAAGTTGCACCTGATATCGCTGCCATTATGGATAGAAAAGACGGTATTGTGGAAAGGTTAGTAAAGGGAATAGAATTTCTTTTCGAAAAAAACAGAGTCAGAGCGATAAAGGGGACAGGAAAAATTACCGCCAAAAACGAAGTCACGGTAACAAAAGACGACGGCTCGTCAGAGGTTTTGACTGCCGACGCCATAGTTGTTGCTGCGGGTTCCTCGCCTGCAAAGATACCGGTCTTTCCATACGATGGTAAAAGGGTGCTTACCAGCGATGAGGCTCTGAATCTCAGGGAGCTGCCTTCCAGCATGATAATAGTGGGTGCAGGCGTCATCGGCTGCGAATTCGGCATGTTTTTCAACAACATGGGCTCTGAAATTATCATGGTGGAAATGATGGACCACGCCCTGCCGCTGGAAGACAAAGAGATAGGCAGAGAGATGGAAAAGGTGCTCAAGAGGAAGAAAATAAAACTTATGCTGAGCAAAAAGATAGTGAGGGTCGAAGTCACCGATAACGGAGTCAAAGCGGCGTTTGAAAGCGGAGAAGAGATTGAAGCGGAAATGATGCTTGTGGCCATCGGCAGGAAGGCGAATATTCATGACCTGGGTCTTGAAAAGGTAGGGGTCAGGATAGAAAACGGAAGGATTCCCGTAAATGAATTTATGATGACAAATGTTGAAGGGATTTACGCAGTAGGGGATGTGGTGCCTGGGGCTCAGCTAGCGCATCTAGCTTTTGCGGAAGCTGAATGCGCCGTGGAGAACATCATGGGAAAAAAGTGCGTCATGGATTATTCAGCGGTTCCCAGAGGCGTTTTCACCGATCCGGAGGTTGCTGGTGTAGGACTAACCGAAGAGGAAGCTTTGGCACGCGGATACACTATAAAAAAAGGAACCTTCGATTTCAGAGGGCTGGGAAAAGCTCAGGCCATGGGGCAGCTTGTCGGAAAGGTAAAAGTGATAGCCGATGAAAAAACCGGAAAGATACTGGGAGCATCAATGCTTGGGCCCCATGCCACTGACCTCATCCAGGAACTGGTTGCTGGCATAAAATGCGGAATTACGGCGGAAGAACTGGGTGCAGCCATTCATTCGCACCCAACCCTGTCCGAAGCGGTAATGGAAGCTTTAAAAGATGTAAACGGCAATGCCATTCACAAAGTGTAAAACAATTATTATTTAGCAGCTCATAGGCGGTGCGAACGTAAATCGCCTTGCGGGCTGAAAAATTGCAGTACAACTTCATGGAGGCGATTGCATGGCGTATACAGTGGCGGTGGCGGGAAAGGGAGGCACGGGCAAGACCACAATAGCGGGATTTCTGGTGGATTATCTTGTGAGAAACAGCATGACGCCGGTTCTTGCCGTTGATGCGGACCCAAATTCCAATTTGAATCAGGTTCTGGGAATGGAAGTTGAAACTACGCTGGGTGAAATCAGGGAGGAAATTAGCATAAACAACAGGGATGGCAAGCTTCCCAGCGGCATGTCAAAAGCCGATTACATCAATTTAAAGCTTCAGCAGGCCGTCATCGAAGGCCATGGCTTCGACCTCCTGGTAATGGGAAGGCCTGAGGGGCTGGGATGCTATTGCTTTGCCAACGGCTTGTTGAGGGAAGCCACCGACAGGCTGGCGGACAATTATAAATTCATGGTTGTGGACAATGAGGCGGGCCTTGAGCATCTCAGCCGCCGCACAACAAAAAAAGTGGATTTAATGTTTGCGGTAAGCGAGTGTTCAAAAAGGGGAATTGACGCTGCGGCAAGGGTAAAAAGTCTTATAGAAGAGCTTGCTCTGGATGTAAAAGACCTTTATCTCATAATCAACAGAGTGCCTGAAGGCGGTGTAACCGAGGAAATAATTGATGCTGCAGAAGGATACGGCTTGAAACTGGCGGGCACGATACCTCTTGATATAAATATCTTTGACTATGACAATCGGGGGATGCCCCTTGTTAAGCTGCCTCTAGAAGTGCCTGCGCGAAGAGCCGCCGAAAAAATATTCGATTCATATTTGATGTCAAAGGAGATGGTATAGGGATTTATTTCACAAAAACGGCACAGGCAAGAATGGAGTTTTCGCTTTTGGAAGATGCAGCACAGAATCATTAATCGAAAAAAAGTTGCAGCAAAATTATTGCGTAGGAGTGATCTGCATGGCTTATAAAAAGCCTTCTCAAAAATTCAGCGGAAAAATCCGGGAAGTGACTGTGGGCTCCGGTCTGAAACTCGGAGGAGAATCTGTTCTCCCATTCTATAAATTTGATGGAGACACCGGAGCAAAACCGGCTGTGGGTATGGAAATATGGGATGTTTTTCCCGAGAGCTGGCCCCAGAGCCTGAAAGATATATTCGGAGAATACGCCGACGATCCGGTAAAATGGGCGAAATTTTGCATGGAAAAATATAATCCCGATTTTATATGCATAAGATTTGAGGGAGCAAATCCGGAAGGAGAAGACAGGTCTCCGGAGGAATGCGCCCGGACGGCGGAGAGGCTTGCGGGGGAAGTGCCGGTTCCGCTGATGATAGCGGGATGCGATTCCGATGAAAAAAACGCCAAAATATTTGTCAAAATAGCCGAGGCTTTGCCGGACAAAAATTATGTCTTCCTTTCGGCGGTGGAAGCCAACTACAAGGAGGTAGGCGCCGCCTGCGGAATGGCATACGGGAACATCGTGAGCGCCGAGTCTTCGGTTGATTTAAATCTGGCAAAACAGTTGAACATACTCATAACCCAGCTGGGTGTAAAACCGGAAAAAATGGTGATGAACCCCGGATGCGCTGCGGTGGGATACGGCTTCGAGTATGTAATCACCACAATGGACAGGATAAAGCTGGCCGCCCTGGACCAGAACGACGCCACACTTCAAATGCCGATTGTTAGCCCGGTATCCTTCGAAACATGGAAAGTTAAAGAATCTGCGGCATCGGAAGAAGATATGCCCGAATGGGGCAGCCAGGAAGAAAGAGGCATCGCCATGGAAATAGCAACAGCCGCGGGGGTGCTGGCTGCGGGTTCCAACGCCGTTATTTTGAGGCATCCAAAATCCGTGGAGATTATCCGCAATTTTATCGATGAACTGTTATAACGATAGGAGTGATGATCATGGCCTTAAATGGTATGGAAATATACAAAATGCTTCCAAAGAAAAATTGCAAGGAATGCGGGTTCCCCACATGCCTCGCCTTTGCCATGAAGCTGGCTCAGGGAGGAACTCAGGCGGAAAAATGCCCTTACATGTCCGATGAGGCGAAAGACAAACTGGCAGAGGCTACAGCCCCGCCAATGAAGACGGTGACATTCGGCATAGGTGACAGGGCATATTCACTGGGAGGCGAAAATGTCCTTTTCAGGCACGAGAAAACATTCGTGAACAAACCCAGATTTGCGGTGATGTTCGACGATGGAGAAAATGCGGATGATGTAGCAAAAAAAATCAACCATATAAATGCGGTGAATTATACCCGCATCAGCGAAGAAATGTACGTGGAGATAGCGGCATTCAGGTGCTCGTCGCAAGACAAGCAGAAATTTATTTCGCTGATTAAAAAGGTTACTTCCGATTGCAAAAAAGTGGTGCCCATGATAATTTCCGAAGATCCAGACATAGCTTCGGCAGCTGCGGAAGAATTTGCCGCCCTTGGGCCCATAATTTACGGTGCAAATGAAAAAAACTGCGAAGCCATGGCAGGAATAGCAAGCAAGCACAAACTTCTGCTCGGAGTAAAAGCAGAGGATCAGGCAAAGTTGTATGATACTGTCCAGAAGATACAGAGCATGGGCTTTCGCGAACTTCTCCTGGACGGCGGCGGCAGGAGTTTGAAAACCGCCTTTGATGATGCTGTCAATATAAGGCGGACGGCGCTTCTTTCAAAAGACAGGACTTTTGGATACCCCACTGTGGCTTTTGTGTGCGACATGACGCGGGATAAGATGATGGAAGTCGCCATGGCGGCGCTGTTTATTGAAAAATATGCGTCGATTATTGTATTGAGCGATATGGATTACTCAATGGCTCTGCCCCTCTTTTCCCTGAGGCAGAATATTTACACCGATCCTCAGAGGCCCATGAGGATTGAACAGGGCATTTACAGAATAGGTCAGGCTGATGAAAAATCGCCTCTTCTGGTTACCGTAGACTTTGCGCTGACATATTTCATAGTTTCCGGAGAGGTGGAGAGGGCAAAGGTGCCGTCATGGATACTGATTCCCGATGCAGGGGGATATTCGGTGCTGACTGCATGGGCTTCGGGAAAACTCAATGCAAAATCCATTGCAAAGGCGATTAAGGATTTTGAAGTGGAAGGCAAGCTGAAGACGAGAGAACTCATCATCCCGGGGAAAGTGGCGGTTTTGAAATCCGACATCGAAGACGAACTGCCGGGCTGGAAGGTAATAGTGGGAACCCGCGAAGCCGCTGCTCTGCCGGCGTTTTTAAAGGAGTACCGCCAGGAAAAGGCGTCATAAAAATGCATATCGGGAGGAATAGCGAATGGCCAGATTTATATCAATAGGAGAACGAATTCACGTAATATCCCCTGTCATAAGAAAAGCGCTGCAGGAAAGGGACCCAAAACCAATCGTAGAAAGGGCCAGGGAGCAGGTGGAAGCTGGAGCCAATTATCTTGATGTGAACATAGGGCCT
The DNA here is from genome assembly GCA_024655905.1 of Tepidanaerobacteraceae bacterium. GTDB lineage: Bacteria > Bacillota > Thermosediminibacteria > Thermosediminibacterales > Tepidanaerobacteraceae > JANLFP01. The sequence goes on along the minus strand of JANLFP010000005.1, from coordinate 61,763 downwards.
GCGGACAGGGATGGCGAAGAACTGATGCCGTGGGTTGTGAAGCTCCTTCAGCAGGAATTCCCCAACACCCCTCTATGCCTGGATACCGCAAATACCAAAGCTCTGGAGGCCGGAATCAAAGTTTACGACCGCAAGGCCGGAAAGCCGATAATAAATTCGGCCGATGCCGGTTCAAGAATAGGAATGATAGATCTGGCGGCGGAATATGATGCCATGGTCATTGGACTTTGCGCAAAAGAGGGCATACCCAGAGACAACGACGAAAGAATCCAGTACTGCACCGAAATCCTCGACAGGGCGATGGCAGCGGGGCTTGACCCTGAAAATATTTTGTTCGACCCCCTTTTTGTGGTGGTGAAAGGGATGCAGGACAAGCAGCAGGAGGTTCTGGAGGCACTTCGCCAGATTACCGAAATGGGATTCAAGACTACCGGCGGCCTGAGCAACGTTTCCAACGGCTGCCCGAAAGAGCTGAGAGGACTCATCGAAGCGACTTTCTGCGCCATGGCAATCCAGTGCGGCTTGACCTCGGCCATCGTAAATCCGCTAAACAGGATGCTCATGGACATCATCAAGACTGCGGATGTAATAAAAGGCAGAAATCTGTACTGCGATTCCTACCTGGAGTTGTAATTTGATTTTGGTGAAGAAACTAAAATTCGCTGCCGGCGATGGCCCGGCACCTCCGCTCATCCTGTCGCTCTAGAGTTTAGTCCTGCGCTTTGTGGAGGCAGTGGACATATTTTCTACACCAATATTATATTTGAAAAAGGAGGAGCTTATCGTGAGCTTATTCGACATTATTTTCACGGGATCCGAGCAGGCTCTTGCCGCATGCAAGTCTGTTGTGGAAAAGACGGTGGCGGAACTGGGGGAAAATGAAAAAGTTGCTTTTCCCGGCACCGCGTACAGCCTGCCCACGATTTATGCAGCTACGGGCAAGAAAATAAGCACCCTTGCCGAATTGAAGGGTGTCATGCCGATAATCGAGAGCCTCATAGTCAAAGAGCAGAATCTGGAAAAAGCTCTCAATGCAGGTCTTGCAACCGCCGTGGCGGCGGAAGTGATAGAGGCCTGCAAGTATGCGGGAGGAGCCACGCCTTATGCAGAGCTGTGCATCGGCTTTGTTCCGGATACAGTAATCCGCTCCCTGGGGGTTCCATTGGTGACCGGAGATATTCCGGGTGTGGCCGTGGTTATAGGCGAAGCGCCGTCAGAGGAAGAGGCTGCAAAAGTCATAAAGGGATATCAGAACAAGGGCCTGCTGGTTTTCCTGGTGGGGAAAATCATAGACCAGGCGATAAATGCTAAGGTTAAAATGGGCCTGGAGCTCAGGGTTATACCGCTCGGGTATGATGTCACATCGGTTATTCATGTGGTGACTGTGGCCATAAGGGCAGCCCTCATTTTCGGCAATGTTCAGCCGGGGAATCTCGCCGAGCTTCTCAAATACACAAAAGAGAGGGTTCCCGCTTTTGTCAATGCTCTTGGCCCCTTGAGCGAACTAGTGGTATCCGCAGGAGCAGGAGCCATCGCCCTGGGATTCCCGGTAATAACCGACCAGGACGTCCAGGAAGTACCCGAAAATCTCATAGTTCAGAAGGATTACGATAAAATCGTTGCCACGTCCCTGGAAGCCAGGGGTATAAAAATAAAAATCACGGAAATTCCCATCCCGGTAGGGTTTGCAGCGGCTTTCGAAGGCGAGAGGGTAAGAAAGGAAGACATGTTCGCCGAATTTGGAGGAAGCAGGACCACAGCCTGGGAACTGGTGAGGATGAGAGAGATGTCGGAGGTTGAAGACCATAAGATAGAAGTGATCGGTCCGGATTTAGACACTCTCGCGCCCGATGGAGGCAAGCTCCCTCTGGCGCTGCTGGTGGAAGTCGCCGGCAAGAACATGCAGCAGGATTTTGAGCCTGTTATGGAAAGAAGGATACATTATTTTGCCAATTATACAGAAGGAGTAATGCACCTGGGGCAGCGGGACATCGTATGGATAAGGATAAGCAAATCCACCTACGATGCGGGCTTCAGGCTCAAACATATCGGAGAAGTGCTCTATGCCAAGATGCTTGATGAATTCGGAAGCATTGTGGATAAGGTGCAGGTAACCATAATTACCGACAAGGAAAAAGTAGAAAAACTTCTGGATGAAATAGCAAAGCCGCGATATGAAGCCAGGGATGCCAGACTGGCAGGACTTACCGACGAGAGCGTGGACACCTTCTATTCATGCCTGCTTTGCCAATCCTTTGCGCCGGCCCATGTGTGCATAGTGACGCCGGAAAGGCTGGGGCTTTGCGGCGCAGTGAGCTGGCTGGACGCCAAAGCCACAAAGGAACTCAATCCAGCCGGGCCATGCCAGCCCATAGAAAAAGGCGCATGCGCCGATGAAGTGAAGGGCAGCTGGGAAACAGTGGACAAAGCGGTGTCTGAGCTTTCCCACGGTGCTGTAAGCAAAGTGAATATTTATACCATAATGGAAGACCCGATGACATCGTGCGGGTGCTTTGAATGCATCTGCGGAATCATGCCCGAAGCCAATGGAGTCATAATAGTCAACAGAGAGTATGCGGGCATGACGCCACTGGGCATGACCTTCGGGGAACTAGCATCAACCACGGGAGGAGGTGTCCAAACGCCGGGATTTATGGGCCACGGACGGCAGTTCATCACCAGCAAAAAATTCCTGTATGCCGACGGCGGGCTCGCCAGAGTGGTCTGGATGCCTAAAGAATTAAAAGAGGCTCTGAAGGAAAAACTGGAACAAAGAGCAAAAGAAATGGGCGTAGACAACTTCTACGACATGATAGCCGACGAGACCGTAGGCACCGATCCGGATACGGTAGTGGAATATTTGACAAAAATCGGCCATCCCGCACTGGCCATGGATCCGATGCTGTAAAAAATGTTATTATTCGGCACCTTGCGATGGTGCAAGTGGTTTTTTGCCAAGTGACTTGTGCAGCGCCGGTAAAAGCACAAAGCGCAGTGAGGGTAATCGGTCTGCGGCATGAAGCTTTGTGGCAGATTAAAGCCACACATTTATTAAAACTGGCTTTGCAAATAAATATGGCATGGCGGAAAGATTCATTCCGCATTTGCAGTGCCGCAATTTCAGTCCGAACAAACCGCGGTGCTGTCGGTGCGAACTTGGAGCGAGCAAAAAATCGTTGCATCGGTGAATGATGATGGTTATTTATTAAAAATAAAAGGAGGGATATCATGGAATTTCCGTCTGACATCAAATATCATGCCGAGCATACATGGGCAAAGATTGAAGGTGATGTGGCCACCATAGGCATTACCGATCACGCTCAGGACCAGCTGGGAGAAATCCTATATGTGGATTTGCCGGATGCGGGCAAAAAGATAAAGCAGGGGGAAGTTTTCGGAAGCGTGGAGTCCGCCAAAGTGGCGTCGGATTTGTATGCACCTGTGAGCGGCGAAGTAATAGAGGTCAACGGGGAATTGGAAGACAGTCCCGAAATTGTTAACGAATCCCCGTATGATAAGGGATGGATGATTAAGGTAAAAATTGCCGATCCGGGAGAACTGGACAATTTGATGAATAATACCGATTACGAAAAAAGTCTATAATCTTAGGCAAGCCACTTGAAAAAAGTGGCTTGTAAAATTTAATTTCAAGGTGGAATCTATATGCGGACATGCTCTGTTCATTTTAAACCCTCGGCAAAGAACGTGGAAGTGGAAAAGGGTACCAGCCTCATGGATGCAGCGCAAAAAGCCGGGGTTTTTCTTGATGCACCTTGCGGGGGAAGGGGCCAGTGCGGAAAATGCAGGGTAAAAGTAATCGAAGGGGAACACCGGTATAAGCCTTCCCGCCTTATTGACCGGCAAGAAGAAGAGAGCGGCATAAGGCTTGCCTGCCTTACAACCGTAGAGGGCGATATGACGGTGGAACTCGTGCAAACCGTAGGCGTTGGTGATATAATAGTTGAAGATATTACATCTGATAAAACAAAAAAATTGAGGGTGGAAAAAGCCATTCAGGTTTTGAAAGACTCCGGCATAAAGCTTCAAAACAGCTTCAGATCGATAGAAATAAAAATTAAGGAACCCACTCTGGACGACAATATTCCGGATTTTGAGAGAATTGCAAGGGAGTTAAATCCATTGATGGAATCAAAAAAACCGGACTGTTCTGTGGAAGTCTTGAGAAAAATGCCGCGGATAATCAGAGAGGCCGGTTTTGATGTGAACCTTGTGCTTCGTGAAGATGAAAAAAACTATGAGATTCTGGACATAGCGGCGAATAAGGAAAAAAAGATATACGGCCTTTGCGTGGATATAGGAACCACCACCGTAGCAGCATGCCTCGTCGATTTATATACCGGTGAGATCGAAGCCTCGGCCAACTCCGGAAACCTCCAAATGCAGTACGGCGCGGATGTCATAAGCAGGATAATTCATTCCACAAAGCCCGGCGGCCTTGAAAAACTTCGGGATGCCATAGTGCAGGGCAATGTGAACAAACTGATAGAACGCATGATGGAAAAAAAGGATTGCAGGCGGGAGGATATTGTCAGTTCCGTTTTTGCCGGCAACACGACGATGACCCATTTATTCTTGGGCGTGCCCGCCGAAAACATAAGGCTTGAGCCATATATCCCGGCGTTCAGAAATTCACCGGTTTTCAGGGCGAAAGACATAGCCCTCGACATCAATCCAAACGCTCCGGTTTACATTCTCCCAAATGTGGCGAGCTATGTAGGTGGAGATATAACATCTGGAGTTCTGGCAGCAGGGTTCTGGAACAGCGATGAAATCACGCTGTTCATGGATCTCGGCACAAACGGCGAACTGGTGCTGGGAAACAGAGACTGGATGGTGACATGCGCCTGTTCAGCAGGCCCGGCTTTTGAGGGCGGAGACATCAGCTGCGGCATGAGGGCGGCTCCAGGCGCTATAGACGGGGTAAGGATAGATGAAAAAACTTTTATACCCAACGTCAATGTGATAGGCAATACCAAACCTTCGGGCATATGCGGTTCAGGAATAATTGATTTGATAGCAGGGATGTTTTTTTCCGGCATAATCGATGGAAAAGGCAAGATAAAGCAATTTTCGAAGAGTTGCAGGATACGTTTCGATAATACTGCGGGATGCCGCGAGTATTTGCTGGTGCCTGCAAAAGACACAGCCCACGGCAGGGATATAGTGATAAACGAGATTGACATCGACAATTTCTTGAGGGCAAAGGGTGCCGTTTATTCAGGCATTAAAACCCTCCTCAACGGCGTGGGGCTTGGCATGAATGATATACAAAAGGTAATCATAGCCGGAGGAATAGGACAGAACCTGGACATTGAAAACTCCGTGCGGATTGGCTTGCTTCCGGACATAGACAGGAGCAGGTTCGAATTTATCGGCAACAGCTCGCTTACGGGGGCATATCTGTGCCTCATCAGCGATGAAGCGAGACATAAAGCGCGGCAGATTGCCGATTTGATGACTTATATAGAGCTGAGCGCGGACCCCGCCTATATGGAAGAATTCGTCAGCGCATGCTTCTTGCCACATACCGACATGAACTTATTCCCCAGCGTCAGGTACGTATATAAATAGAGTTGCCAAATGAGTCAGGGGATGAAATGAGTCAAGGAACCGTCCCCGACTCAATTGACTCACGGCAGCGCACTAACTCAGGCATTAAAATGTTGGCAAACCAGGCAAATCAATATTTATATGGAGGTATTGACTATGTGCGATCACAATCACAATCATCCATCTGCTGGCGGTTCTATTCAGGACAAGGATAAGGATATTGAAACCCTGCGCATTCTTCTGGCCCATTGGATAGAACACAACAAGTCCCATGAAGAAAATTTCAGAGAGTGGGCCGAAAAATCCGATAAACTCGGAAAGGCAAGGGTTGCGGAGTTGATATCAAAAGCTGCGGATTCGCTCAATGCAGCAAGCCTGTACCTATTGGAAGCGAAAAAACATATCTAGACAATAAGACGAAAATGTTGCAAAATAATAATGAAAAATGAAAATAATGGCAGGGGTGAAAAGCATATGTGCGAATCCAGGGTTTATCTTAGGGAAAACGGTTCCGAAATGCCTATAATGGAAAATGTGATTTACATCGAGCCTCAGGACGGCAAGGTATTCATGTATGACCTGCTGGGCGAGCAGAAGATAGTGGATGCAGTCATAAAAGAGGTAAAGCTTCTCGAGCATAAGATAATACTGGAAAGCAGGAAAGATAAGAAATGATAGTGGCGGTAGTAGACGGCATGGGAGGAGGCATAGGCGCTCAGGTCATCGCCCTTTTGAGGCAGGACTTGCCGCCGGACGTGAGGATATATGCCCTGGGCACCAATTCCGCCGCCACCACGAACATGATGAAGGAAAAGGCCAACAGAGGGGCCACCGGTGAAAGCGCCATCGTTTACAGCGTAAAAAAGGCCGATGTGGTTGTTGGCTCCCTGGGTATAGTAATACCCAATTCCATGATGGGAGAGATAACTCCGAAAATCGCCGAAGCCATAACATCCTGCAGCGCTAAAAAAATCCTTATACCAATTGTGGACAGCGAAGACATGGTGTTGCTCGGCATGGAAAAAAAACCGTTGTTTTTATCCATAAAAGAAGCCATAGATAAGATAAGGGATTGCAGCAGCGTATTGTAATTAGTCAAAAAAGCTCATGATTGCTCATGAGCTTTTTTGGCGGTGCATAATCGCTTCGTTTTAAAACTCGTTTAAAATTCCAAGATGAAAATGCGCAAAATAATGATAAAAGCCTGTTTAAACGACTGATAGGAGAGGGGTGTTTGACTGTGAGATGGGATATTCCGAATTACCGCACTTTGGAAATTGAGAATATTGTGCTGGATTATAACGGTACATTTGCAAAAGACGGCAAGCCGATAGACGATGCGATTTCTATTATAAATGAATTAAGCGAACAATATAAAATCTATGTGCTGACATCAGACACTTACGGTACGGCAAGCGATTTGCAAAACAATTTAAAGGCCGAAGTCCATATTGTATCCAGTGCCGAGGAAAAAAAGCGGTTCGTCGAAAGGCTCCAGGGCGGCAAGGCATGCATAGGTAACGGCAACAATGATACCGGCATGTTTGAAATAGACGACCTTTCAATATGCGTGCTGGGAAATGAAGGCGCTGCGGCAAATGCTTTGCTTAAAGCCGACATAGTTGTGAACAATATTGCGGAAGCCCTTGAGCTTTTCAAGCATACAAAGCGATTGATAGCCACATTGAGGTTTTAGCGACATAACGATTTCTATTATAAAATAGGTTGCAAAACCAAAAGATGAGCTTGCGTATTGGTGTATGGTGGCTAAAGTTGTCAATACATTTTTTTTGGCCTTACATATTGAAGGCGTTTATTCAAAATCTTTTTAATGTGTAGTTCCCATAGTATAATTCTGCTGGCGTTAAATACTTTAATGATTGATGGGGTCGGCAGTTGCTGTACTTGTCAAAGAACCTCGCAAGGCCTATGCGAGCTTCTCCGGGGCTTGCATAATAGTTCATGTATACTTCCTTTATTTAACGGTGCGCCGGAGCCTCTGTGTGAAGATGTTGTACATGGCCCGGCCACGACCATCCATGCTTATTTTTATTTGGTTTTCTAGTAGCAAATTTGCATATCGATTGCTGGTGAACTGGCTTCCCTGCTCGCTGCCTGCAATCTCAGGCTTGTTGATTTTTTGTGCCTCGTTGAAGGCTTCGCTTTATGGTGCCTTTGGCCGTCAAGTCTTGTTTTTACAGTAAAATCAAATCTTTACTTATTGGCATTTTTATATATAATGATAGTTAGCTGGTAAAAGGCAGGCGGTAGGGAAGCGCTATTTTCACCTCCGCACTTTTTGTTCTAAACTCGATATGAAAATTATGGAACAGGAGGATGAGGCATGAAATCAAAAGTTTATTTTTATAACATGCGGGCCAAAAGGAGGTCCGAAAATATTATAAATAAAGTGGGAAGATTGTTTGATGCGGCGGGATTTAAAAACGCCATTTCAAAAGATGATCTTGTGGCCGTGAAGATACATTTCGGGGAAAAGGGCAACAACGCATACATAAATCCCATCTATGTGAGGCAGATGGTGGACAAGATTAAAAGCTGCGGCGGAAAACCCTTCCTGACGGATTCTAACACTCTTTATAAGGGGGCCCGGAGCAATGCCGTGGACCATCTGATAACGGCCATTGAAAATGGATTCGCCTATGCGGTGGTAAATGCACCTCTGGTCATCGCCGACGGTATTGTGAGCAAGGATTCAATGGAAGTGGAGATCCGCAAAAAGCATTTTGAGAGTGTAAAGATATCATCCAACATATATTATGCCGATGCCATGATAGTCATGTCCCACTTTAAAGCCCATGAAGTGGCAGGATTCGGCGGCGCTATAAAAAATCTTGCCATGGGCTGCGCACCGGCCGCCGGAAAACAGCAGCAGCATTCCACGTTAAAACCTGTTGTAGGAGAAAATTGTCGGGCATGCCAGTCGTGCTTAAGAAATTGCCCCGAACAGGCCATATCCATGGTGGATGGAGCCGCCTACATAGACCCCGAGAAATGCATAGGCTGCGGCGAGTGCATATCCATGTGCTATTATCGGGTCATAAAACCCCAGTGGGAAACCGACATGGATGCCTTCACCGAACGTATGACGGAATATGCTTATGGGGCTTACAAGACCAAGAAAGAAAACAAGATAGCCTTTATAAACTTTGTAATGAATATAACACCCCTGTGCGACTGCACTCCTTGGAGCGATGCCCCGCTGGTGCCTGATGTAGGCATACTGGCATCTTTCGACCCTGTCGCCATCGATAAAGCCAGTTTTGATTTGGTAAACAGCCAGGCGGGTCTTGCCGCCAGCGCCCTGGGTGACGCAAACAGCGGCCTTGCGCCTGGAGAGGATAAATTCAAAGCCGTTCACCCTAAGACCAACGGACTCATCCAGCTTGAATACGGCGAGAAGCTGGGCATGGGCAGCAGGGATTATGAGCTGGTGGAATTGTAAAAATCCGGTACAATGGAAAAAAAATCCGGCGGGCTAAAGTAGCCCGCCGATTTTACGATAATAGGCTTTTTACTGTTCATCCCCGGGCAAACCGGGAGATGAAAAATTATTCATCGATATCTACGGTCCTTGTGTTTTGGTCCCAGGTTACCTTTGCGCCCAGGACTTCGCTCACGAACCTCAGGGGAACCATGGTCCTGCCGTTTTTGAACTCGGCTTTGGTGTCAAAGGTTACGTTCTTGCCGTTGACATTGGCTTTATTTTCTCCGATCCGCAGCTTGATAAGCATGGTTTTGCCGGACTTATCTGTACCCGCTATAGTCACTGTTTTTGTCTTTTCATCCCAGTCCACTTTTGCTCCCAGGCTTTCGGAAATGAATCTTACCGGAACCATGGTGCGGCCGTCTTTATTGAGGTAAGGCTGCTGATCCGGGAAGGAGATTTCCCTGCCGTTTACTCTCACGGTCATATCCACCACAGTCAGGTTGAAGGATGAAGATATCCCGGCGGTTTTTGCGGTCAGATTAAAAGTGCCGGTTTTTGCGGCAGTAAGTACCAGTGACCGGAAGTCAAAGCCGCCCAAACCATTAGGAAGATTCCAATCCACCGCATACGGATAAGACAGAAGCATCTTCTGGCCTGCCGGAGAAATGCCGTAGACTTTCAGATTGGCAGCAATGCCTTTTTTTGCGGCAGGGGTTTCGGAAACAATTTTTTCTATAACAGGCACCACTTTATAGTTGACATTGCCTCCGGAGACCTTGAAGATGGCAATAGAAGGCTCATTCGCATTGGTTGGCGGGAGGCAAATATAGTGAACGCCATTTTCCATGCTTGCTCCGAAACGGTTTGCACCGCCGCATAGCACCCAGATGTTGAGGTTTTTGTTTTTAACATTTTCGGATAGTATTTTCTTAAACAGCTCGCCTTCCAATGCATCTGAAAAAGCTTCCGGCGCTCTATCCATTGTTATGAATACGGTTTTGGATTTTGGAAGCGCATTTAAATCCTGCCTAAGCTTTATCCACTGATTGTAATCCGTAAGCCGAAAACTTCCTTTTGAGGAATCCAGGAATATGAAGGAGGCTTCCTTATCCGCCAGCGTTTGATAACCCGAGCCGGCTGCTTTTGCGTTCTTTATAAAAGTCGCAATGGGACTTGCTGAAGATAGTTTAATGGATACGGATGATTTTCCAGCTATAAGATTAAACCTGGTCTTATGCTGATTTGCCATGGTGGCTGCGATGCTTGCAGCCTTCTGGCTTTGGGCGCTGGAATCAATAATTAAGTTTCCCGTTGCGCTGAACACAAGGTTTCCCGCACCTGCGGCATTGTTTGCAAAATCATACCATGATGATGAGGGCGGAAGAAGGGATTCATCATATTTTCCCGCCACAACTGCAGAAAAGTTATCCAGATATATGACTCCCGAATCGCTGTCGGTTGGGTCGATTTCCACCAAATATATGCGTTTTAAGCTGAACGGTTGCTTGCCATCGGGGAGTTCCGCTTCTACCTTCTTCCAACCCTGCCAGTCAATGTTTTTTGAAAAATCGATATTGTAGTCATTTCCGTCGGCGTCAGTCACCGTGCCGCGGAGCCAGTGCCCTTTTGCCTGACCGTACACCATCAGCGACAGCTTCACGGTGCCTGCGGGAAGTGAAAGGCTGCTGAAGTTCACATAAGCGGCTCTCGTGCTGTCCCCTACGGGAAATTCATAGGCGAGTTTTCCCGAAGAAGTGCCCTGGTTTACCGGTTCCGGCTGGGTCACAATCGAGAAGGAACCTCCGAGGGTAGACGGATATGAAGAAAATTCCTTGCCATCCGGTTTTTCAAAGTCTTCCAGAATTTTTTCACCCATGCCGACCTGCAACAGGGCTCCTGTCCTTAAGCCAGAAAAATTTGCGATGACGGCGCCGCTGGCGGGAGTCTGCCCTGCAACGAATTCACCGGCGCTGAAATCACCGATATTGCCCAGTATTTCCCACTTTATGTCCAAAGGTTCTACGGGAGCTTTAAAACCCTGCACATCGGTTATAATGACATTAAAAGTCTTTTTATCACCGCAATTCATTTGAGCTTTCCCCGGACTCACAGAAAGTGCTGCGCCGTCGGACAGCACTTTTATCTCCTGGGTCGCTTTAATACCGCCCAGAGTGGCTGTTACTTGGCCGTATCCGGGCCTTGAAGAATAAAATACATTTTTGCTGAAAGCGCCCAGATTGTTGGTAACGCTCCATTTAACGCTATCCTGATCAATTTCCACCGGGTTATAGTTTTTATCATAGGCCCTCACCTCAAACGTCCTGTGCCCGCCTTTAGGAATGTTGAATGAGCTGGATACAATCCTGATACCGTAGACATCGCATGCAGAAGCTTTGGAAAAAATGCCGATGCCGTTGGCTATCAGCCTCTGGACGCCTTCGGAAACGCTGTTTATAACAGTGGGCTGTTTTTCTCCCAGAGGCCTGACAGCCATGGTGGATGAGCCGCCTCCATCAAGGTTCAGGGCAAAGGAAGCCCCTAGTTTCACCATTAGCTCCGCCAATTCTTTCTGAGTCATTCCGCGGCTCGCCGCCTGGCGGCCGTCTACCACCACCAGGAACATAATCTTCTTGTCGGCGGAAAATCCAACGGCGGTCCTGGGATTGGTGCCGGGTATGTTATGGGAAAAGGTTGCAGGAACAGCTCCGTTTTCCACAAGAACAGCTCCACCTCCCAGGGCCATCTTGAGGTTTGAAATATCCGGAGTGATATTGAGGTCCAGCTTAACCGGGTCCCCAATGCTAAAACGACTTTTAAGAAAATTGGCACCGTCTCCTCTGGCGGCAAGCACCAGCCCGTCTTTCGGGATATCGACGGCTTTTCCATCTACGATATTTTCTATCCGGTTGTTTCTTATTATGGCGAAAGTAAGGTCTGAAGCGGTATCGGCAACGGCAGGAGTGGCCGCTCCGAAATCAGGGGTATATACGAAAATCTTACTGTAACCGTCTCCAATCTTGTTTATTCCCCCGATATCGAATGTTGTTCCGTCGGGGGCTTCCACTTTTCCGGAAAATTCCATACGGAGGATTTCCGGCAATTTATCCAAGGTAAGTCCGAAAGCAGCCATGTCTTGACGGTTGGAAGGCGATGAAACCAACCTGCCGTCTTTCACCTGGACTCCTATGGGTGATGAAGGCGTGGCCATTATAAAGAAATCGCCGTTTATGCCCGCTACAGCGCTGCTGTCCTGCACCATCCTGCCGAGAGTATCCCTCTGCGAGAGGCCTTTTGCGGGCAAAAGCGAATCAATGATTACATTTTCCGAAGAAAGGTCGACCTTCAATATATGGATTTTTTGCCATCCAAGAGAGGTAAAAAGCGTCTTGCCCTCATAGGTCACTCCTGCTGTTACAGGAAAAGTCAGGGAATCCTCATAAAGGGATATTTCCTGGGCAAAGGCCGGGGATGAGCCCAGCACAAGCAAAACCGCCAGGAGAATCGAAATCGCACGTTTTCTCCAGAGTTTCCAAAAACAAGTCTTCGTATGTAGCATGTAATTATTCCCTCCATATGTGTATCTTTGTTTTTTGTTGAAAGCAGCAATAATCGGGATTATGACCCGTAATTTTACCCCTCCTCTTTGGTGCGATCCCCCCGGCTAATTATACTATTCGCAATAAAAACCGCAAATCCTTCCTTCCAGAGATGAAAACTTCTGGAAATTTCTATCCCAATAATTATAGACGAAAAAAATCAAAAAAAGTTCCATGGAATCTGCTGGAAACATAAAAAATCTTATATCAAAAATTAAACGTATTAAAGAAGGAATATGCAAAAATAAGTTGAATTAAACCATTTAGAGAATCATAACAAAACTTAAGAAAGGGAGTAACGAATGATAGACAGTCCGTTATTTGAAAATAAGAATACGGATAATATTAAAGTGGATTTGCACGTTCATACGACGGCTTCTGACGGCACCTGGCCACCCGAAAAACTGGTGGAAAACATGCTGGGTGCAGGAATAGAAATATTTGCCGTAACGGACCATGATACTACGGAAAACCTGGCGCAGGTTGCTTCCGCAGCCAGAGAGCGAGGCCTTAAATTTATTGCCGGAGTCGAGATTAACGCAACTTGCAGCGGACGAAATTACCATATACTTGGTTTGGGAATCGATCCCGGAAACAAGGAATTGCAGATGCTCTTGAAAAAAAACAGGGAATTGACTGAAGCAAAAGATGATGAGAGCATAAAATTTCTTGAAGGCAAATTTCCGCAGGTATCCTTTGATGAATATAAGGAATATGTCAATAACCCGGCTAGAGGCGGCTGGAAAGCGCTAAACTACTTGATCGATAAAAAACTTTGCACGAGTTATAAAGACTTTTTCAGCCTATTCGAAGGCTGGGGCAATCCTTTTGAGAAACTCATATTTGCTCCGCCCGATGAAGTTATAAAAACTATTCACATGGCAGGAGGAGTATCAATACTGGCACATCCGGGCGCAGGATTTTATAATGGCGGTTATAAGGATTTAATTGCGTTTATGATTGGCGAAGGGATAAGGGGCATAGAATGCTATCATCCGGAGAATAGTCCGGAAATTACCCGATACTGTCTTGAAATATGCCAATCGAAAAATTTATTGGTGACAGGCGGCTCGGATTGCCACGGAGAATTTGTAGTAGGCAGGCATCTTGGACATCCCGATGTACGCTTATCACAGTTAAAACTTGATGGAATTCATATATGATTATGGAGGGATTAATTCTATGATAGCAAACTTCAAGGACAAGAATCCAAAGATTCACGAAACGGCTTTTATTGCACCTTCTGCCGACGTGATCGGAGATGTGACCGTGGGGGAAAATTCCAGCATATGGCATCACGCGGTGCTGCGGGGGGATGTAAACAGGATAGAAATAGGGTCCTGCACCAATATTCAGGATGGCACTATTGTGCATGTGGCCGGAGAATACCCCACCATCATAGGAAATAATGTCACAATCGGCCATGGAGCCATCATTCATGGCTGCATCATAAAGGACAACGCCTTTATCGGCATGGGAGCCATAATCCTGGATGGGGCGATAATAGGCGAAGGAGCGCTCGTGGGAGCCGGAGCCCTGGTCACCGAGAAAAAAGAAATACCTCCGCACACCCTGGCTGTGGGAGTTCCGGCAAAAGCGGTGAAAGAGCTATCTGATGAATACAGACAAATGGCAAAAAACCGGGCGGTTGAGTATGCGGAACTGGCCGGAGAATACAGATAGCCATTGCTGGGTTTTTTAAAATTCTCCTATTGACAAACAACTTATCCATGGTTTATAATTTTACCAATCAATACGAAATTAGCTCAACAGCCATGACAGGGGAAAGTAGATGGATTATCGGATTTAAAGCGAGCCGGGAAGGTGAAAGCCGGTATGAAGGAATCCTTTGAAGTTCCCCCTGGAGCTGTCACCTGAATGCGCGGGATATTTCCCGAAAGCTATTAGGCGTGACCGGAAGCTTCCACCGTGAAAAGGAAGGGGGTATAAAGGCATTTTATGTCTCGTACCCTTTATGAGAGGGCCTGTTTGTTGCAGGTCAATTTGGGTGGTACCGCGGGAAATCATAACCTCTCGCCCCTTTGCTGGGCGAGGGGTTTTTTATATATAAATGCAGGCCGGCTTGTGTTTTTCAAAGCGATTGCCATGATACAAAACAGAATAAGAAGGAGGGATGCCATGACCATAAAAATCGGATATTTGGGGCCCCGGGGAACTTTTACAGAAGAGGCCATGGAAATGTGGATTGAAACACAAAAAAGTGATACAATAAATGAATATACCAGAGTTGAGCATTCTTCAATTCCGAAGCTCATAAACGCTCTTGATGCAGGGGATTTGGATGAGGCAGTGGTGCCGGTGGAAAATTCCCTGGAAGGTTCCGTGAATATAACCGTAGACATGCTGATACACGAAGCAAACGTAATGGTTAAAGGCGAATTGGTAATTCCCATCAGGCAATGCCTGCTGGCAAAAGAGAATATGCCTCTTGAAAATGTGGAGGAAATATTTTCGCATCCCCAGGCGCTTTATCAGAGCATAAGATTTATAAATGACAGATTGCCGCAGGCCAAAGCAAATGAGACTCTAAGCACTGCCGAAGCCGCAAAGATGGTGGCCGAGCGTGGCAAAAGCGTTGCAGCCGTTGGGAGCCGTCGCCTGGCAGAAATATACGGCTTGAAGATACTGGCAGAGGATATACAGGGTCAAAAAAACAATCTGACTAGATTTTATGTGCTTTCGGCAAATGACGCGGCCAGAACGGGCAGAGACAAGACCGCCCTGGCATTTTCCACAGAGAACAGGCCCGGAAGCCTTTTTCGAAGCCTTGGGGTGTTCGCGCAAAGAAATTTGAATCTGACGAAGATTGAGTCAAGACCGTCAAAAAGAATGCTGGGGGAATATGTATTCTTCATTGAAGTGGAGGGACACAGGGAAGATGGGGTATTGAAACATGCTCTGGAAACCTTAAAACAGCATGCAGGATTTATCAAGCTGCTCGGGTCATACCCCGCGTTTTGCGATTCTGCTTTATGCGGCAAAAGGGATGAAAAAATGGCGTCTGACCATTTGTTGAAAAAGCGAGATGTTTATGAAAAACTTATCACCATGCCGGTGAGGAAGGCTTATCCCCCTGCGGGGGGAGAAGAATTAGTGTAGGATGGTAGGATGGCAGTGATTTCATTTTAAAATTATGTAGCATGGTTGAGGAGGAATCAACAATGATAATTGTAATGGAAAAAAAAGCAACTCCGGAAGATATTGAAAATGTGTGTGAGGTGATAAAAAATGCGGGACTTGGGGTTCACATATCGAAGGGCGAAGATGTGACCATCATCGGCGTCATCGGCGACAGGCGCAAATTGGCGGAAAAACCCATAGAGCTGATGGACGGCGTTGAGAAAACGGTACCGATTATGGAGCCGTATAAGCTGGCTAGCCGGAGTTTTCATCCGGAGTCTTCGGTGATAAAGGTGAAGGACGTTGAAATAGGCGGCAATGATGTGGTCCTGATGGCGGGGCCGTGTGCCATAGAAAGCCGGGAGCAGCTTCTGGAAACGGCGGAAATTGTAAAAAAGGCTGGAGCGAGAATACTGCGCGGAGGGGCTTTCAAACCTAGAACCTCCCCCTATTCCTTCCAGGGGCTTGGAGAAAAGGGGCTGGAGATTTTGGCTGAGGCTCGCGAGAAAACTGGCCTTGCTGTGATAACCGAAGTAATGGATACCGAGACTGTGGGCCTTGTGGCCCAATATGCCGATATACTGCAAATAGGGGCAAGAAACATGCAGAACTTTCCACTGCTGAAAGTGGTGGGCAAGACGGATAAACCCGTAATGTTGAAGCGCGGCCTTTCTTCGACCATTGAGGAATGGCTGAATGCCGCCGAATACATCATGAATGAAGGTAATTTCAACGTAATACTTTGCGAGCGGGGCATTAGGACTTTTGAGACCATGACCAGAAACACGCTGGATTTGAGTTCGGTTCCCATTGTAAAGCACCTGAGCCACCTTCCCGTAATAGTGGATCCCAGCCATGCCGCCGGCAACTGGCGCTGGGTGGTTCCGCTCTCGCGCGGAGCCGTGGCTGTTGGAGCCGACGGACTTATAATAGAGGTTCACCCGAATCCAAAACAGGCTCTTTCCGACGGGCCGCAGTCTCTGAACCCCGAAAATCTCATGGCTTTGAGCAGAGAGCTGAAACAAACCGCGGCAATAGTTGGGAGAAGCTTCAGGATTGAAAATTGAAAAAATGCATGGTGGCATATGGGGGTATTGCAAATGAAGCAAATGCGGGAAAACGCTCATAGGAAAGCGATAGTTGCAGGGCTTGGGCTTATAGGGGGCTCCATCGCAATGGCATTAAAGAATAATGGCTTTGCTGTGATTGGGCTGGATTCGGATGAAAATGCATTGGAAATGGCTCGACAAAAAGGGATAGAAGGTTATAGATTCGATATGAAAGGTATGGCCGATAAAACGGCCATACCGCATATTTTTGCCGATGCGGATATAGTTTTCGTATCGCTCCCGGTATGCTGCATTGTTGACGCTATCAGGATTATTGCGGGATATTTGCCTCAAAATGCGATAATTACCGACACCGGAAGCGTAAAAAAAATCATCGTCCATGAAATAGAGAACGCTTTGCCTGACAGCATATTTTTTGTAGGCGGCCATCCCATGGCAGGCTCTGAAAATTCCGGCTTTCAATGGGCCAGGGAAGACCTTTTCGTGGGAGCACCGTATGTAATTACCCCTACTGACCGCACCCATGCAGAAGCTGTGTGGACCGTAATAAAACTGGTGACCGCTATGGGTGCAAAGCCCGTAATAATGTCTCCGGAAGAGCATGACAGAATGGCTGCTGCAGCAAGCCATTTGCCCCAGCTCGTATCCACTACCCTGGTAAATGCGGTGTCCGGGTCATGCCCGAAAGACCGCATCATGGAACTGGCAGGAGGGGGTTGGCGCGATACAACGCGCATAGCCGGTTCCAATGCCTTCATGTGGAAGGATATACTCATTTGCAATAAAGACGAAATACTGCCGCTGATATCAGCCTTCAAAGAACAGCTCCTGTATTTGGAAGCAGCAATAGCATCTTCCGAAGGCAATACAATTATAGAAAGATTTCAGAATGCCAAGGCGTATAAAAGCAGGGGGTGAAGCCGTGGATAAAATATTGAGGGGAATCCAAAGCATTAGAGGCAGCATATCGGTGCCCGGCGACAAATCCATTTCGCACCGTGCTGCAATGCTCGGGGCCATCGCCGATGGCATTACAGAAATAGAAGGTTTTTTGATGGCGGAAGATTGCCTTTCCACCATTGACTGTTTCAGAAAAATGGGTGTCGAGATAGAGATAACCTATGAAAATAAAGGTCGCATCGATGGAGAGGAACCGGGATGTGAAGGCTTCGATTCCCGGCCGGAAAGTGCAGTGGTGAAAATTTTCGGCAGGGGTCTTTATGGCCTTAAAAAACCGGACGGCCCCCTTTGCGTCGGCAATTCAGGCACCACCATAAGGCTTCTTTCGGGCATCCTGGCAGGGCAGGACTTCGAGACGGAAATAACGGGGGATGAATCAATAAAAAAAAGGCCAATGGGGAGGGTGACATGGCCCCTGAAACTGATGGGAGCCAGCATCGACGGTGCGGATGGCGGGAGCAGAGCTCCTTTGAAAATAAGGGGAGGAAGGCTGAAAGGCATAGAATACAAACTTCCGATTGCAAGCGCCCAGGTGAAATCAGCCCTGCTTCTGGCCGGTCTCTACGCGGAAGGATCGACTATCATAGAAGAACCGGAAAAATCGAGGGACCATACCGAAATAATGATGAAGGCCTTTGGTGCTGATATTTGCCGTGAAAGCAACAAAATCAGATTGACGCCCGTAGAGCGGCTGACGGCCCGTAAGATAAGGGTGCCGGGCGACATATCTTCGGCGGCGTTTTTCTTGGCAGCAGCCTGCATATTGCCGGATTCGGAAGTGATTATTGAAAATGTGGGGATTAATCCCACCCGGACCGGTATAATCGATGCCCTTAGGCTGATGGGAGCGGATATTCAGATTTTAAATGAACGGACGATAAATGGAGAGGCGGTGGCCGATATTAAGGCGAAAAGCAGCGGGCTAAAAGGCATTGAAGTAGGAGGAGCCATCATCCCCCGCATCATAGATGAAATTCCGATTCTTGCCGTGGCAGCGGCTTCTGCGCGGGGCACTACCGTAATTCGAGATGCAGCCGAGCTCAGGGTTAAAGAAAGCAACAGGATAGCTGCCATGGTGGAAGGGCTCTCCGGGCTTGGAGCGCGTATAAAGGAAACCGCTGACGGAATGGAAATACAAGGGACGAACCGACTGAAGGGCGGCAGGGTGAACAGCTTCGGCGACCATCGTATAGCCATGTCGCTCGCCATAGCTGCACTTGGAGCCGAAGGCGAAACCATAATAAATGATGTGGACTGCGTGAAAATCTCATATCCCGGATTTTTCGATGCACTGGCAGAATTAAACAAATTCGGCGACTAACCTCTATGCCGGGCAAGACCGGCACAAAAGTCAATAATCTATAGCTTTTGCATTATTATAAAAATTATATAAAAAAAATAGAAATGCTCAAGCCTTTTAACGTGAAGTGTTTGAGCATTTTTTTTAATATTTATTATTGACCAAAGAAGCGTTTCGAAATATAATCACAAAAAAGCTCTCTCATTGGGTGCATGCCTTTGATTCATATTGGTTTTCGCAATGTAAAAAAAGTTTACATCCCCGGAGCTGATTGCGATTATTTTTCAGAAAGAGGACTTGGCAAAGGGTGTGTCGAATATATATTGCTGATGTTCCTCTTTTAAAAGTCGCGCCAGCAGATTACGAATTGTTTAATCATATTTTCCGGTTATATCCGGGCAGTTTTAAAAATAAATTTTTGGGAGGAACATGTATGAAAAAATATCGCGTGGGTGTTGTCGGGGCCCTGGGGGCGGTAGGAGCCGAAATGCTCAAAACGCTTGAGCAGAGAGATTTTCCCGTAGAAAAAATAGTGCCGCTTGACACAGCCGAAAATGAAGGCAGAGAAATCGTGTTCCGGGGTGAAAGTGTCAAAGTGAGAACGGCACGGGAGGGTGCTTTCAAGGACCTGGACGTGGCGCTTTTTTCCGCCGGTGAAGCCGCCAGCCTCAAGCTTTCACCGGTGGCTGCAGCCGAAGGATGCGTGGTTATCGACAACAGCAATGCCTTTAGAATGGATCCGAATGTGCCGCTGGTAATTCCGGAGGTTAATCCGGAAGACCTCAGATGGCACCGGAATATTATAGCAAACCCCAACTGCTCCACCATCCAGATGCTGGTGGCTCTAAAGCCTCTGCATGATTGCTTCAGGATAAAAAGAATCGTGGTTTCCACTTATCAGGCCGTTTCGGGCACGGGCCTTGCGGGCATTGCAGAACTGGAAGGCCAAATCCGGGCCTTTGCGGAGAAAAGACCGCTGGAAGTTTCGGTTTATCCCCATCAGATTGCTTTTAACGCCCTGCCCCACATAGACATATTTCTGGAAAACGGCTACAGCAGAGAAGAAATGAAAATGGTGAACGAAACCCGTAAAATGCTTCATGATGACAGCATAGCCGTATGTCCAACCGCAGTACGTATCCCCGTCATGCGATGCCATTCGGAGGCCATCAACATACAGACCGAAAGGCATGCGAGCGCGGCGGAAGCGCGACAAATCCTGGAGAAGGCGCCGGGAATAAAAGTAATGGATGACCCTTCCGCAAATCTCTATCCGCTAGCTGCAGAACTTATCGGCACGGATGATGTCTACGTGGGCAGGATCAGGGAAGATATTTCCATAGAAAACGGCCTCAATATGTGGGTGGTGGCGGACAATCTGAGGAAGGGCGCTGCGCTCAATGCGGTTCAAATTGCCGAAACTCTTGTAAAGATGGGCCTGATTTGAATTCTTATCTTGAAGAAAAGGAGGAAAATAATGGCTATTGTAGTACAGAAATTCGGCGGTACATCCGTAAGGACTTTAGAAAATCGAAAAGCGGCTTTAAAACATATTTTAAAAGCGAGAAATGAAGGCAACGACGTGGTGGTAGTGGTATCGGCCATGGGGAGGAAGGGAGATCCTTACGCCACGGATACCCTGATACAACTTCTCCAGGCTCAGGGCGGGCCCGAATGTCTGAAGAAGAGAGATCTTATAATGGCATGCGGAGAAATTATTTCTTCGGCCGTCATGGCTGCAAATATTGAGGCGGCCGGTATGCCTGCGGAAGCTATGACCGGATTTCAGGCAGGGATACTGACTACCGGGGAGTTCGGCAATGCCGATATTATCGACATCGATCCGGAACCCGTGCTTGGAAAGCTAAGAGAAGGCAAAGTGGTGGTGGTGGCCGGTTTTCAGGGCCGAACCGAAAAGGGCGAAATAACCACGCTGGGGCGTGGAGGCAGCGACACCACCGCTGTGGTGCTGGGAGGCTATCTACGGGCGGATCTGGTGGAGATATACACAGATGTACCGGGGGTTGCAGTGACGGACCCGCGCATTATCCCGGAGGCTCCTTTTTTAACATGCATATCCTTCGGCGAAATGCTCACTCTGGCGGAAAACGGTGCAAAAGTCATACATCCCAGGGCGGTAAAAGCTGCCATGAATTTCAACATGCCTTTCAGAATAAAATCCACTTTCGACGATGGGGATGGAACTCTGGTGGGCCCGAAGGGAAACGATTACCCGGTTTCGGGCATATCCGTCAAAGACATGGAAAATGGAATTTCTGCAGTATCGGTGGTATATAACGAGTGCGATGCCGCAGTGAACGCCGGCGCTATAAGCGCCAGGATAGAGTCTCTGCTGTCAGCGGCAGGCATCCCCGTAAAAAGCAGGAAAATCATGTCTAACATGTTTTGCGCCGAGGTTGAGGGAGACCATGTCCGACCGGCAGTCAGAGCAATTTTTGATGGTTTCTTCACACAGGAAATAGAAGAGGCCGGTTAAGGTAAAAGGATGTATTTGACGAAGAAAATTGCGTCGTAAGGGCCAAAGAATTAAATATTGCGACTGTATTGATAAGGGAGGTGGCGATGCCATGCTCCTTTTTTGTTTGCAGTATTTTTAAAGAATTTACTAAATCTTAACATCAGATTAATACTAACTTTACAATAAGCTAGTATAATTTTTTTTGCAAGCAAGCAAAAAATAATGGAGGTGTAATTGTGTTAAGAAGAAAAAAGGGCTTTCTTTCAGCAATAGCGGTTTTCATCATTGTGATTATGACGCTGGTGGGCTGTGGAAAGCAGTCGGCCTATCAAAACGAGAATTCCGGCAGTGAAAACCAGAGTCAAAGCCAGAATCAGAACTCAAGCCAGAGCTCCAGCCAGAGCAGCGAAGTATCGGGCAGCATAACTGCAGCGGGTTCATCTGCTTTATTGCCTCTGGTGGAACAGGCCGCATCGCAATTTATGAGCAAGAACCCCAACGCCAAAATAAACGTCCAGGCAGGAGGCAGCGGCACGGGACTTAAACTGGTATCGGAAGGTACTGTGGAAATAGGAAACTCTGATATTTTTGCTGAAGAAAAACTGGATGCGGACAAGGCGAAAGAGCTGGTTGACCATAAAGTTTGCGTGGTCGGCTTTGCCACGGTCGTAAATCCGAACATAAAGGTAGACAACCTTACAAAGCAGCAATTGATTGATATTTTCACAGGCAAGATAACCAACTGGAAACAAGTCGGCGGCGATGACCAAAAAATAGTCATACTCAACAGACCGACCAGCTCCGGGACCAGAGCAACTTTCAAAAAATATGCTCTCGACGGCCAGGAAGAAGCTCAGGGTATCGCTCTGACGGAAGAAAGCTCCGGAGCCATTAAGAAAGCCATAGCTGATACTCCGGGTTCCATCAGCTATCTAGCCCTGTCTTATGTGGACAGCAGTGTTAAAGCTTTGAAACTGGATGGTGTTGAGCCCACAGCCGAAAATATTACCAGCGGCAAATACCCCATATGGTCTTATGAACACATGTATACGAAAGGCGAACCCACCGGCCTCACAAAAGCATTCCTTGACTATATGGTAAGCGATGAGGTAAAATCCTTGGTGGCAGAACTGGGATATATACCGATTTCCGATATGAAGGTTTCAAGATAATAAAATACTTCCTCTGCCGGAGACGATGATTCTTTCTCCGGCTTTTATTTTGCAAAAAATAAAAATGGGGGAATGGCATTTGCAGAATCATCTTTACAAAAAGCTTAGTCTTAAGGGGAAAATTCTATTGCTATCGGTTCAGGAAGTAGCAGGAGTGGCCGGGGCTACTGCTGATATAAGCAGAAATATATTACAGATTTCTAAAGAACATCTTGAAATGGCAAAAAAATGTCCTGCGAAGCATCAGCCCTAGCGGATACTGCCTTAACCCTTACAGAACTCACAAAAAAATTTACGATTTCTTTGTAAGTTTTAACAAATATTTAATATGAGCTTAATATTTTCTTAAATTATTTATGCGATAATAAAATCGAAAAAAATGTTGACCCTCCCTTTAACATAAAGGCTGCTTAAAAGCAGCCGCAGGATAAACCATTCCGTTCAATATAAATAACTCCCCTAAACGGCAGTTTTTCTGCCGTTTTAAATTTATATTCATTCGTTTTGACTCATAACAATATTATTCATTATATTTTCACTAGGAAATAATTTCAGAAAAAAGGATTATTGAAATGTTTGTAGAATATATTATCTCAACTGTCTTTTTATGAAGAACAAATATCCATTAAGCAGAGACAAATTCATGATTTTTGTATTTTAAAGTGTTAAATTTTAGTTAAATTTTTTTATATTCCATTATATATATTGACACAGGGGTGGTAACTGTAATAATATATTTTGCATATAATTATTAATGATGAGCAAGGCTGCTCATCGAATCGTTGCAATAATTCTATTTAATTTAAAGGAGAGGTATTATGAAAGGTTACAATGTGGCAGTGGTGGGTGCAACAGGTGCGGTTGGCCAGACCATGATTAAAATCTTGCAGGAAAGAAGTTTCCCCGTTAAAAAGATTTTGCCCCTGGCATCTGCCAGATCGAACGGACATACGGTAGATTTTATGGGTGAAAGGATTACAGTGGAGGAGGCTGTCCCTGCTGCCTTTGAGGGGATCGATATTGCTCTTTTTTCCGCAGGGCAGGATGTGAGCCTAAATCTTGCACCGGAAGCCGTCAAAAGAGGGGCTGTGGTTATCGACAACAGCAATGCTTTCAGAATGGATGCTAAAGTCCCCCTGGTGGTACCGGAAGTAAACCCGCAGGATATTCATCGGCACAGGGGAATTATTGCAAATCCCAACTGTTCTACCATCCAGATGGTGGTGGTTTTAAAGCCCATACATGACAGGGCAAGAATAAAAAGGGTTGTGGTTTCCACATACCAGGCCGTGTCAGGGACGGGGCTTGATGCAATAGAAGAATTGAAGCTGCAGACCGCGCAGCTTTTAAACGGAGGATCGCCCGAGGGTAGGGTTTATCCCCATCCGATAGCCTTTAACGTTCTTCCGCATATAGATTTATTCGACGATACGGGATACAGCAAGGAAGAATGGAAAATGATAAGAGAGACAAAAAAGATAATGGGCGATGAAAACATAAAAGTTACAGCCACCACTGTGCGGGTTCCAGTTATCAATGGACATTCGGAGGCTGTAAATGTTGAAACGGTTGAAAAGCTTACAGCAGAAGAAGCCCGCAGTATTCTGGCAAAAGCCCCCGGGGTGAAGGTTGCGGATGATCCTCAAAATAAGGTTTATCCGCTGCCGGCATCGGTATCGGGCAAGAACGATGTTTTTGTAGGAAGAATTCGCGAGGATTTTTCAATCCCATGCGGTCTTAACATGTGGATAGTGGCGGATAATTTGAGAAAAGGCGCAGCTTATAATGCTATACAGATAGCGGAATACATGGTGCAGAATTCTCTTATTTAAGGCATGATTTGTGGCATGAAATTTAATTCTGTCGGATTCGGCGCATGTTGAATTTCATACTTGCTGGCATGGATATTCCGGTGCAGAAAATCGCTTTGCTGCAAGAGTTACCTGCGCCGCATATCTTTTTTGCTCTGTAAAAGCCCGGAAGCCGGATATCGGAGCAGAAGGGATTTTGAGCCGCAAATTCCAATTAAATCTGACTTCCCACCTCCATTATGAACCATACCTCCCTCCGGGGAATATTATAGTAAAGAAGATGTGGCACCGAAAAGGAGGGGGTAAAATGCGTCAAACCTATCAGCTTGAATGGGCCGGCAAGGATCTGGGTCAGGAGACCAGAATAGCTCTGGGTGATATAAACGGCGACGGCAGAAAGAATATAGTTGCGGGGACCACTGCAGCATCTTCCGGAAACGCTCATTTATATGTATTCAGATTCGAAAGGGATACTTACCATCAGTTGGCAAGAATTCATCTCGGGGAAAATGATGTGCGGTGCATAAAAGTATTTGACATTGATAGAGATGGTAGAGACGAGATAATAATAGGCAGTTACGGGAGCATTTTCATATACAAGATGCGAGGCAAGGAATTGATTAAAATCGCAGAAAGCCTTGCAATAGGAGGAGAAGTGGTTTCGCTGGCCATTGCCGATGTGGACGGAGACGGTAAAATTGAGATTGTGGCGGCAATAAAGGGGAAGACGCTCGTTCACATGTTCCGCTTTGACGGAAAGCTGATTTTTTTAAGGCAGGAAGTCTTTAAAAATAATGTTTATTGCGTGGATTCCGGTGATACCGACGGCGATGGTACATGCGAGGTGGTTTTCAAAACCCGCGGCTTTAGGGGAAGCGACATACATGTGGTTTGTTTTAAGGGCGGCAGAAAAATGGAAAAATGGAGCGGCTCCGTACAGGATGCCGACAAGGATTTTGTCGTGGTGGATGATTTTGACGGTGATGGAAAAGATGAAATTATCTTTGATTGCGCCGACAGAACCGTAAAGATGCTGCATTTTAAAGGCGGAACATATGAAGCGATGTGGGAATGCCCGGCGTTGGACCATGACCCAAAGGATGCGGCAGTTTTCGATGTTGATGGAGACGGTCAAAAAGAACTCGTGCTTACCTGTCTCAACACCGTGTATATATATGGCTGGAAGGGCAGAAGCATTGTGCTGGAGTGGAAGCAGACCATACCGAACGGCGTCATATGCGTTGATGCGGGAGAATTAAATGTTAGAGGCTTTGGTGAAATTTGCCTGGGCACCGTGTACGGATATATTTATGTTATGCAGGCCCGCAGGGATTTACAGAGAGGGAAATTATGGGTGGGCAGAATTCAGGCCATCGTGCAGGACACGGTAGAGATTCCGCAGGGCAAACCCGACGCCGAAAGAGGCGTAGAGGCCAGAGCTTCTTTTATGGTCGATGAGGTGAGGGTGCTTTGCGATAAGGTTATTGTGGATGGCGAAGTGACTGCAAAAATTTTATATGTTGCTTCAATTCCATCTCAGCCGGTGCACTTTTTTGAAGCCGTATTTCCTTTCCTGCAGTTCGTCCATTTGCATGGTGCGGAACCTGGAATGGAAGCCCTGGTATTTTTTAAAGTGGAACATATAAATGTGGATGCGGTGAGCCCCAGAAGAATTAAAGTTACGATACTGTTCGAGATGCTGGTCAAACTCGAAAAGCCCTGCTGGTGCGACGATGGATATTACGACAAGCATCATGGCAAGCATCATGAGCCATGTCCGGACACGGGTCATGATAAATATCATGATAAACATCACGATAAATACCACGATAAAGACCATGATGATTGCCACGATGACTGGTGAGAATAAAAAGCCTCGGGTTTGCCCGGGGCTTTTTGATAAGCGCAAACTGAACGTCTTACATGGTTATGGCAGATTGTTCCATTTGCTCTATTTGCGTGAGGCTGTCTTCGCATTTTGTTATGGAATCGAACATCTTATTTATGGCCTGGCTCTGAAGGATGGCATTCTGAGCCTGTGCAAGAGCGGAGACGGCCTGCTGCATGGACTGAATTGCCTGCATATCCGTGGACACCTGCTGCTCGTGGCAATCCTTTTCCATCTGCTCAATTGTTTTAATATACTGTTTGGCATTCATCTGAAGGTTTGATATTCCCATTTGTGCTCCCTGCTGTAGCTGCTGGGCGCTGTTGTAAAGACTTTCAAGCCTGCGGGCATCCATTAGGCTGGTGGATGCCTGGTTTAAAGTACTCTGAATTTGCTGTTCCGAAGCCATCTGCTGCTCCCGGGCGGCATTTACCAGACATTCTATATTGGTGGAAAACTGCTTGTGCTGATCATTTTGATATTGTACGGCATTCTGCCGGCGCTGCTGATTGACGATATCCTGGATTTGATTCACTGTTTCTGTTCCGAGCCTTTCGCTGATTTCACTCATGGTCTTGTCCTGTTTGCTCTTTTGGGCAACATCGTTTTTATCGGCCACATTTTTTTCCTCCCTGCGTTTATTTTTTCTTTATTTAATATTTGCCGAGTTGCCAATAAAAATTCATAGGCTTAGATGTGATGGTTTTACGCATACCTTCAAGAAATGAGGTTAAAATAAAATTGATTTAAATGCAGAAAGTCAATTTTGATGGTAGTGACGGCCCCGATGCCGGATCGCTCGGTAAACCGCTCTAAAGTCTGGCTCTGCACTTCAAGGGCAGGCGGCAACTCGGCGCCCCGCCTCGGGTGCCGGGCAACATGCATCCGTGAATGCCGCACACACCGAGGTTGGGTGTTGCACGGACTTAAATGCGGTCAAACCTCGGTTTATGGTGCCTTCGGCAGTCATGTATCATCTTCTTTAGGCTTTCACAGTAAAATCAAAATTTTTCTAACAGAAAGAGGAGGAATTTGCGAATGGTAAAGACCGTCATAGGGGTTTTCGATAGCAGGGAACAGGCGGATAAAGCTGTTTCTCACATGAGGAGTTCTGGCTTTGATACAAACGAAATATCAATTGTGGCCAAAGGAGGAAAAAACGGTTCAGATGGAGCGGAAGGAAACGGAAATGACGGTGACGACGAAGACGGCGGCACTCTGGATATGGATACTATAGCCGATGGAACCACTGCGGGCGGGGCATTGGGAGGTCTCGCCGGCCTGGCTTTGGGAGCCGGGGTGCTGGCCGTGCCCGGCTTGGGACCAATAATCGCCGCAGGACCCATAGCGGGGCTGATATCGGGAGCGGCTACTGGCGGTGTGGCAGGTGGCCTGCTGGATATGGGGATTCCCGAAGAGAGGGGCCGCTATTACGAGGGCGAAGTCAGAAAAGGCAGGATACTCGCTGCGGTAAAAACGCACGAGCAGAAGGTTGGCAATGCAGCCGCGATAATGAGAAAAAACGGAGCGAAAGATGTCGAAACTCATTGAATAAAAGCAGGGCGAATGCAGCCCTGCTTTTAATAAATCGCGCACAAATATTTTTTTAGAAACTTCACTGCACACGGGTTTTATGGTATAATAATTGCATAGAATTTGATCAATATAAGAAAATTTATTCTTAGACATACATGATGCAAAACGCATCACAGTCAAATGATGAGAAAATTTATCCATATTTTTGGGACAGGATTATTAATTTTGGGGAATTGTTGAAAAAAAAGAGGAAAAATTGATGTTTTATAGAATATATATTATATAAATAAAGATATGGGTTTTACCATTTTGCGGCCTTTGGGGGGGTTATGAAATGCAGATGAGTTATGGCCTAACACTTGCACAAACGCAAAAACTGGTCATGACGCCGGAATTGAGACAGGCCATCACTATATTGCAGCTGTCCGCTCAGGAACTTGATGAATATATAGAACAGGAGCTTTTGGAAAATCCCCTGTTAGATTTGAATGAAGATATTTCAAAAAATGAAGACATTATAGAAAAATCAGAGCAAAAAGATTCCGATACCATCGATTGGGAGGAATATTTTCAGGATTGCGCGGATCTCGATTTTTTAAGGTTCCCAAGGGAAAAAAAGGAGGAAGAGCCGGGATTTGAAAATTTTGTCTCTTCAACGCCTACTCTCCAGGAACATCTGATGATGCAGCTGCACCTCTGTTCCATTTCCCGAACCGAGTTTAAAATCGGTGAATTTTTAATAGGGAATATCGATAAGAAGGGATACCTGACCATAACCTCGGCCGAAGCGGCGGAGATTTTGAAAGTATCAGAGCAGGAAGTGGAGGATGTAGTAAAAATAATACAGAGTTTCGAACCCGCAGGAATCGGAGCGAGAAATTTAATAGAATGCCTTTTGATACAGATTGAACAGAGGAATATAAGCGCGCCCAAAATCCGTGAATTGATAGCATTTCACCTGAAAGACCTGGCGGAGGCTCGCTACAGCAGGATAGCGGAGGCTTTGAACATTTCGCTGTCGGAAGTCCAAAAGCTGAAAGATATAATATTGACGTTGGATCCAAAGCCTGGAAGAAACTTTTCCACTAGCGACGAGACGCAATACATCGTGCCGGATGCGGTTATTGAAAAGGTGGGCGACGAATACGTCGTGATTATGAATGACAGCATATCGCCTAGGCTTTCTATAAATTCCTACTACCGCTCGCTGCTTTATTCCGAGAACCGGGAATCAAATATTTCCAAGTTTTTGTCTCAAAGGCTGGATTCAGCCATGTGGCTCATCAAAAGTATAGAACAGCGCCGGCTTACCCTAAACAAAGTGATTAACAGCATAGTGGAAGTTCAGCGGGATTTCCTGGATTACGGAGTCGCATACCTCAAGCCCCTTACCATGAAGCAGATAGCGGATAGAGTCGGCATACACGAGTCAACCGTATCCAGAGCCATAAGCGGCAAGTACGTACAGACTCCGCGAGGAGTTTTTGAGTTGAAGTTCTTCTTTAAAAACGGTCTCGACAATATTAACGGTTCATCCACTTCTTCCGAGAGCATAAAAAAAATGATAAAGAAGATGGTGGGAGAGGAGGATCCATATAATCCGCTCAGCGATCAAAGGCTGGCCGATGATTTGAAGAAGAATGGAATCATCATTTCCCGAAGGACTGTGGCAAAATATAGGGAAGAACTGGGCATTCCATCTTCGGCAAAGAGGAAGAGATATTAATCGTTTAAAAAAATTTTTCCAATAAGGAAGGAATTTGCCAAAAAGTGTAGAATAAAATTATAAGAGATAATATGGGTTTTCTTTGAACCCTGATTTTTTGAACAATATGGGACATAAAATTAAATCATGGGCCTAAATTTGACCCGCATGATATTATATCATTTTAACTGCATAAAATCAGCTCAATTTACCGATTCTTTAAGTAGTGCAGTTTTTTAAAAGGCTGTAAGAAGCTGCCGCTTCAGGCAGAATAAAAAATATAAAGGAGGAGAATTTCATGAGCATCAAAGTCGGTATCAATGGATTTGGCAGAATAGGGAGGAATTCTTTCAAGGCGGCGTTTAACAAACATCCGGAGATAGAAATAGTGGCCGTCAACGATTTGTATGACACACAGATTTTGGCACACCTTCTGAAGTACGATTCGGTCTTCGGGACATTCGATGCTAAGGTGGAGGCAAAAGATTCATCGCTGGTGGTAAACGGAAAGGAAATCAAGATTTTCGCTGAAAAAGACCCTGCAAATATTCCCTGGAAGGACCTGGGCGTAGACATTGTTGTAGAATCTTCCGGAGTTTTTACTTCAAAGGATAAAGCAGTGAAGCACATCGAAGCCGGAGGAGCCAAAAAAGTCATCATAAGCGCACCGGCAAAGGGCGAGGATATTACCATAGTTATGGGAGTAAACGAGGAAAAATACAATCCAAAAGAACATCATGTGATTTCCAATGCTTCATGCACCACAAACTGCCTGGCACCCGTTGCAAAGGTGCTGATGGACAACTTCGGGATTAAAAAGGGTCTTATGAATACCGTGCATTCTTATACCAACGACCAGCGGATACTGGATCTGCCCCATAAAGATTTGAGAAGGGCGAGAGCCGCTGCGCTGAACATCATTCCCACCACCACGGGAGCAGCGAAGGCCGTAGCCCTGGTTATTCCCGAACTCAAAGGCAAGCTGAACGGTTTTGCGCTGAGGGTTCCCACTCCTACAGTTTCTATAGTCGATTTCACCTGCCAGCTGGAAAAGGGTGCAACAGCCGAACAGGTGAATGCAGCACTGAAAGAAGCCGCAGAAGGAAAGATGAAAGGCATTCTGGGCTATACCGAAGAGCCTCTGGTATCCATGGACTTCAAGGGATGCGAACTTTCTTCCATAGTTGACGGCCTTTCCACCATGGTCATAGAAGACGACTTTGTAAAGGTAATTTCCTGGTACGACAACGAATGGGGTTACTCCAACAGAGTAATGGACCTTGTAGCGTACATCGCTAATAAAGGATTTTAAGTTAAATAGCCCGACTCTGGGCTATTTTAAACTGAGGAGATTATAAATGGAACAGGTAGCGGAACTGCTAAAAAAGATTGCCCCTGAAATTGTGAGAGAGGTGGAAAACCGCTATACCATCCTGCAGAACATATATTTCTACCAGCCCATCGGCAGAAGGGCACTGGCCGGAATAATCTCCTGGTCCGAAAGACCGCTCAGGAGTGAAATAAAGAAGCTGGAAGAACAGGGTCTGGTGGAAATCGAGCAAAAGGGCATGAAGGTTTCCGTTGAAGGGGAAGACACAATCAACAGGCTGGAGGATTTCATATTTTACCTGAGAGGCCTAAGCCCCGTTGCCCGGAACATCGAAGAAAAATTCGGGTGCAGGCATGTCATAATCGTTCCCGGAGATTCGGATAAGGATGAAACTATCAAAAAGCAGCTGGGCAGGGAAGCGGCCAGAAATCTTCTGTCGTTTTTGAAAAACGGCGACATAGTGGCGGTAACGGGAGGGACCACCATGGCTCAGGTACCGCACAGCATGCCCCCTGCTTCGGGCTTTAATGAGGTTGTGGTGGTGCCCGGCCGTGGTGGTCTGGGCGAGAGGGTGGAGCTTCAATCCAATTCCATAGCCGCAGAACTCGCACAAAAATTGGGAGCCCAGTACCGGCTCCTCTACGTCCCGGATAATCTTGGGTCAGAGGCCATGGAATCGATAGTGAATGAACCCGGCATCAAAGAGGTTATTGCCACCATACGACAGGCCAGTATTCTGCTGCATGGCATCGGAGGGGCCGAAGAAATGGCAAGGCGCCGTGGCATGGCCGAACAGCAAATTGAAGAAATATTAAAAAAAGGCGCTGTAGCGGAAGCCTTTGGATATTATTTCAACAGTGAAGGCAGCATAGTTCATGCAACGACGAGCGTAGGGCTTTCCGTCATGGACTTGAAGAATATAAGGACGGTGATCGCGATTGCAGGCGGAGCCAGCAAGGCGCCTGCAATACAGGCTTTTCTGAGGTATCACCGGCCAACGGTTTTAATCACGGATGAAGGGGCTGCGAGAAGGCTTCTTTATATCGAAGGAGGGAAAAGGAATGATGAACAAAAAGACTCTTGAGGACTTTGACGTAAACGGCAAAAGAGTGCTGGTGAGAGTGGATTTCAATGTGCCTATGGATGAGCAGGGGCGCATTACGGACGATACCCGCATAAAGGCGGCTCTGCCTACGATAAAGTATCTTTCGGAGCATGGGGCAAAGGTCATACTGGCTTCACATCTGGGGCGGCCCAAGGGGAAGGTGAATATGAAATACACCCTGGCACCTGTGGCAAAAAGGCTTTCCGAGCTCCTGGGAAAAGATGTGGCAATGGCGCCGGACTGCATCGGAGAACCTGCTGAAAAGGCTGTAGCGGCTATGAAACCGCAAGATGTAGTGCTGCTGGAAAACGTCAGATTTTATACCGAAGAGGAAAAGAACGATAGGGAATTCTCAAGAAAACTGGCCAGTCTCGCTGATATTTATATAAACGACGCCTTTGGCACTGCTCATAGGGCCCACGCATCTACGGCGGGGGTGGCGGAGTTCCTGCCCGCAGGAGCGGGATATCTGATGAAGAAGGAAATAGATATAATGGGCAGAGCCCTGGAAGCTCCGGAGAGACCGTTTGTGGCCATTCTGGGAGGCGCCAAGGTTGGCGACAAGATAGGCGTTATCCAGAACCTGCTTTCAAAAGTGGATTCTCTGCTCATCGGAGGTGGCATGGCCTATACATTTTTAAAGAGCATGGGATATGAAATAGGCAAATCGCTTTTGGAAGAGGATAAAATCGAACTGGCGGCGGACCTTTTGAAGCGGGCGAAAGAAATGGGGGTAAATCTGCTTCTGCCCGACGATGTGGTTGTTGTTGAGGAGATAAAACAGGGAGTGCCTTACAGGACGGTTCCCGCAAATGAAATTCCGCACGATTTGATGGGGGTCGACATCGGCGAAAAGACCAGGGAAAAATTTGCGAAAGCCATAAAAGACGCGAAGACAGTGGTATGGAACGGGCCCATGGGAGTTTTTGAAATCCGGGAGTTTGCGCAAGGGACGCTGGCCGTAGCCCGGGCAATGGCGGAATCCGGGGCGGTTACAATAATAGGAGGGGGAGACTCGGCGGCTGCGGTTGAACAGCTGGGATTTGGCGATGCCATGACCCACATATCCACCGGCGGCGGTGCATCGCTGGAATTCCTGGAAGGAAGGGAACTGCCCGGAGTGGCGGTTTTGAACGATAAATAATGCGCCTTGTTTCAAATTTATCCGGGGGTGATATTGTGAAAAGGATTCCTCTTATAGCAGGCAACTGGAAGATGCATAACGACAGAAAGGAAACCATGGAGTTTCTCGAGGCATTTTTGCCGAGGGCTAAAGACCTGGAAGCCGAAGTCGCCATATGTCCTCCTTTCACGGACCTCTGGGCGGCGGCAGAAAAAATTCGGGGTTCGGGGGTAAAACTCGGAGCTCAGAACATGCACTGGGAGGAAAAAGGCGCCTTTACCGGAGAAATTTCCGCGGCCATGCTCAAAGAAATCCCATGCGATTACGTGATCATAGGCCATTCTGAAAGGCGTCAATATTTTGCGGAAACCGACGAAACGGTGAATAAAAAGGTAAAGACTGCCTTAAAATATGAATTGACCCCCATTATTTGCGTAGGCGAGACCCTGGAGCAAAAAGAGCAGGGAATTACCATGCCCTGGGTCCTGGGGCAGGTGGAAAATGCCCTCTCAGGATTGAGTGATGAGGAAGCGCAAAAGGTTGTGTTCGCATATGAGCCCATTTGGGCTATAGGAACTGGCAAAACCGCATCCAGCCGGGACGCCCAGGATGTTATAGGGGCAATCAGAAAAAAGATTGAGGAACTTTTCAATGCCGTCGTATCGGAAAAGGTCAGGGTGCTTTACGGAGGAAGCGTCAAGCCTGAAAACATTAAAGAGCTCATGGCGCAGCAGGACATTGACGGGGCCCTTGTGGGCGGCGCCAGCCTCAAGCCCGATGGATTTTATCTGATTGCGGCATTTAATCGGAGCTAGGAGTTGAAAACGGTGTCAAAAAAGCCATTGATGTTGATGATACTGGATGGATGGGGAATCAATGAGCATGCCCGAGGCAATGCCATCCTGAAAGCTCAAACCCCGAATTTTGACAAGCTGATGCGGCATTATCCCAACACAATCCTGCAAACCAGCGGTCTTTCTGTAGGTTTGCCGGAAGGTCAGATGGGCAACTCTGAAGTCGGCCATTTGAATCTCGGGGCTGGGCGGATTGTTTATCAGGAATTTACCAGAATAAGCGAGGATATAAAAAATGGCGGCTTTTTTAAAAACCCGGTTTTGCTTGATGCCATGGGCAATGCTGCAAAAAACGGCAGTTCCCTTCATTTGATGGGTCTTTTGTCCGACGGAGGAGTGCACAGCCATATAGACCATCTGCTGGCACTGTTAAAAATGGCAAAGCAGCATGGCGTTGCCAGAGTATATGTCCATGCATTTCTGGATGGCAGGGATGTGCCCCCTGCAAATGCAGAGGTATATATAAAGCGCCTCGAAAAAGAAATGGATGAGCTAGGCATCGGAGAGATCGCCACCATCGCAGGGCGATATTATGCTATGGACAGGGACAAAAGATGGGATAGAACCGAAAAGGCATACAACGCCATTGTTTTCGGCGACGGGATAAAAGAGGGCGATGCGCTGACGGCCCTTGCGAAGAGCTACTCCAGGGAAGAAACAGACGAATTCGTGGTGCCGACGGTTATAACGGATGAAGATGGCAATCCGAAAGGCACAGTGAATGAAAAGGATTCCATTATATTTTTCAACTTCAGACCCGACAGGGCCAGGCAGCTCACCTATGCTTTTTGCGATGAGGATTTTCAGGGCTTTGAGCGTAGGAAAGGGCTTTTAAAAGTATTTTATGTGTGCATGACCCAGTATGATGTGAAAGTAAAAAACGCGCAAATCGCCTATCGGCCACAGTCCCTTGAGAATATATTTGCAGAAGTGATTTCGAAAAAAGGCTTAAGACAGCTTCGCATCGCCGAGACCGAGAAATACGCGCATGTTACCTTCTTCTTCAACGGCGGTGTTGAAAAATCATATCCAGGAGAAGATAGAATCCTGATTCCGTCGCCCAAAGTGGCAACCTACGATATGAAACCCGAAATGAGCGCCTATGAGGTCACGGATAAGGTAATCGAAAAAATCGGAGAAGAAATATATGACGTAATAATATTGAACTATGCCAACTCGGATATGGTGGGACATACTGGAGTTTTTGAGGCTGCGGTGGCAGCGGTGGAGGCAGTGGACAGGTGCATCGGCAGGGTGGTTGATGCCATCCGCAATAAGGGCGGCACCGCGATTATAACAGCGGACCATGGCAATGCGGAACAGATGCTGGATTACGCTACGGGCGAACCCCATACCGCCCATACCAGCAACCCCGTGCCCTTTATTCTGGTGGGAGATAAACATTACAGGCTGCATCCGGGCAAACTGGCCGACGTGTCGCCCACCATGCTAGAGCTTTTGAATATCGAAAAACCGGAAGAAATGACAGGTGAATCGCTGATAGATACCGCATAATATGCAGACAATCCATTCCCGCTTCTCATTCCGGAATAAGATTTAAATTATGAAACATGGAAAGGAGCATATAATATGTCGTCGATTTTGGATGTATTTGCAAGAGAAATACTTGATTCCCGCGGCAACCCGACGGTTGAAGTGGAGGTTGTCCTGGAAGACGGCACTGTGGGGAGGGCGGCGGTGCCTTCGGGAGCCTCTACGGGGCAGTTTGAAGCCGTGGAGCTTAGGGATAAAGATGCGAAGAGGTTTAATGGCAAAGGGGTCCTGAAAGCTGTAGAGAATGTAAACAACGAAATAGCGCCTGAAATAAAGGGAATGGACGCCCTGGACCAGGTGAGCATAGACCGTGTGCTCATTGATCTGGACGCCACTCCCAATAAAGCAAAGCTTGGAGCAAATGCTATACTGGGGGTTTCACTGGCGACAGCGAAAGCTGCGGCCAATTTCCTCGGGCTTAGCCTCTACAGGTATATAGGAGGTGCGAACGCCAAAGTATTGCCCATTCCCATGATGAACATTTTAAACGGCGGAAAGCATGCCGACAACAATGTAGACATACAGGAATTCATGATAATGCCCGTCGGTGCCAGGAATTTCGCACACGCTTTGAGGATGGGGGCTGAAACCTTCCATACCCTAAAAAAAGTGCTGGCGGATAAAGGCCTCTCCACAACCGTGGGAGATGAGGGAGGATTTGCGCCGAACCTTTCCTCCAACGAAGAAGCCATTAGATTCATTGTGGAAGCCATTGAAAAAGCCGGCTACACCCCCGGAAAAGATATTTATGTAGCTCTGGACCCTGCATCGTCGGAGTTTTTCAGCGACGGCAAATACCAGCTGAAAGGCGAGGGTCTTGAGTATGATGCCGCCGGGATGGTGGACTACTATGCCCGCCTTGTAGAAAAATATCCAATAATATCCATAGAAGACGGCATGGCCGAAGAAGACTGGGAAGGCTGGAAACTAATTACTGACGCTCTGGGCGGCAAAGTACAGCTGGTGGGAGACGACGTATTTGTCACAAACACCCAGAGACTTTCAAAAGGTATAGAAATGGGAGTGGCCAACTCCATACTCATCAAATTAAACCAGATAGGCACACTCACCGAAACCCTTGATACGATACAGATGGCCGAAAGGGCAGGATACACGGCGGTTGTTTCCCACCGTTCGGGAGAAACTGAAGATACCACCATCGCCGATCTGGTGGTTGGTGTAAATGCCGGCCAGATTAAGACCGGGGCCCCATCCCGCACAGATAGAGTGGCAAAATACAACCAGCTGTTAAGGATAGAAGAGGAGCTGGATATGGCGGCTCAATATCTTGGGTTGAGCGCATTCTACAATATAAAACGGTAATACTATCCAGAAAATATAGATATATATTTTCATCATCTGATGGTAATGCGTTTTGCATAATGTATGTCTAAACATTTATATCAATACCTGCAGGTGGCCAAAACTTTCGGCCACCTGTGGCTTATAAAGCCGCATTTGACATAAATTAGAAGAATGTTCAAGCGGGAATTCCGGACTAGATGAATTCACTTTTACTCTGAGTATACAAAAATATGCTTGATTGAAGCGTGCTTCGCTTTATAAAATTAGCCTGAATAAAAGCTTGACATAAGTACACTCAGTATATTAAAATAAAAATGAAAATTGAAAATGCCCGTTTATTTAAACCTCTTCGAGTCTTTTTAACCTAAAGATACAATCCAGGGTTTTAAGACCGTTAGGGTGTAGCTGGAAACGGTTGCGCCTCCCGGTGTGGAAAGAAGAGAAAGTGCGGATGACGGTAATAGTCCGCCCTTGTGATTTCCACAGGGCGGATTTTTCGTAGTAATTCTTAAAATAAGCCGGTTGTCATAATCACGCAACTGCAACTATTTACATTCAAATGCCGGTATGGGTGATAAGAAACTGACCGTATCGTTTAAATTCACGTACAACAGGCGATGGATTGGTTGACCGGGGTATATTTGCATCAACTTCTGAAATGCCGGGGCGCCCGCTATAAAACAAAAACAGGAGGTATTTTCGAATGGCAAATGGCCTTTTTAGAATGGAGAGACCCCAGAATGAGCGGACATTAAACTATGCACCCGGCAGTGCTGAAAAAACAGTCTTAAAAGAGCAACTGAAAAGGATGAGAGAGATAGAAATTGAGATCCCACTTATTATAGGAGGCAGGGAAATCAGGACCGGAAATGCTGAAAAATGCATCATTCCGCACGATAGGCATCATGTGTTGGCTATATATCACAAGGCTGGCGAAAAAGAAGTTCAAACAGCTGTTGAATCAGCCCTAAAAGCTAAAAGCCAGTGGGAAAACATGCCATGGGAACATGGAGCCTCTATATTTTTGAAGGCAGCGGAAATGACCTCGGGACCATGGCGACCGGTCCTCAACGGCGCCACGATGTTGAACCAGAGCAAAACCGTCTACCAGTCGGAAATCGATGCTGCCTGTGAATTAATAGATTATCTGAGATTCAATGCTTACAATATGACACAAATATATGGTGAGCAACCATATTCATCGCAAAATGTTTGGAACAGGATGGAATACAGGCCCCTGGAAGGGTATGTTTTTGCAGTAACTCCCTTTAATTTTACGGCCATAGCGTGCAATCTGATAACTGCACCGGCTATAATGGGAAATGTGGTCTTATGGAAGCCCGCTTCCACGGAATGCGATAGTACAGATGGAGCGATGGTTATGCCATGCAGCCGGTAACTTTTATATAAACAACAAGCCTACGGGGGCAGTAGTAGGACAGCAGCCCTTCGGAGGCAGCAGGGCTTCTGGAACAAACGATAAAGCTGGGAGCAAGATGAACCTGCCGAGGTGGTCGAGTATGAGGACTGTAAGCGAAACGTTTGTCCCGCCGATGGAGTACAGATATCTATTCATGAATGAGGTTTAAACAATGGATTAAAGCTTAAACGCCGGTGAAAAATGTTTGACAGGAGCAGGCCCATTATGTTTTTAAAAGCATAACGATTTAGATAAACCCGCCTGTAATACATTTAAGAGGTATTGTTACATGAGGCTGCTTGCGAAGGCAGGGTTGCCAAAGCAAGTTTATCTATCACAGCGAGGAGGTGGCGAAGACAGCATAAAGGCACTTGCTTAAAGAAGTGGCGAGGGGGCTAAACCTAAGAGCATCCTGAGCAAACCCGCCATAAATAAGGTTTTGCAGGCACCAACCGTCTACTGAAGATCCTCTCGCTCTTATCAGGATGACTGAGCTGTTATTGGAAGCTGGAATCCCAGAAAATGCTGTACAGATAATAACGGGTAGAGGAGCTAAAGTGGGTAAATGGCTAGTGGCCAACAATAAAATTAATGCGGTCAGTATGACAGGTAGTACTGAAGCCGGTAGAGAGATAGCCCAGATCGCTGCCTCTTATTTGCATCGTGTCTTTTTAGAACTTGGCGGCAACGATGCCATGATCATCTTTGAAATGGAAGTTTTTGGGCCAGTATTTCCTATTATTGAATTTGAAACGATATGCGATACTCAAAAAGAGCGGAGGCTGTGTCATGCAGCTGGCAATTTTAAAACATGGAGAGGGTGAATAATTGGGATGGTAAGATACAAGGTTTTTATCGACGGTGAGTTCGTGGAATCGAGTTCTGGTAATTGCTTTGATGTGATCAACCCCGCCACAGACGAAGTGATAAGCCGGGTGCCGCAGTGCACAGCAGAGGACGTGGCAAGAGCCGTGGAGGCCTGCAGAAGGGCTCAGAAGCAGTGGAGAAGGTTTTCGCCTTCAAAGCGCGCTGACTACCTGAAGAAGATGGCTGCGAAAATAGTGGAAAATGCCGAAAAACTGGGTGCAGTTGTGACCCAAGAGCAGGGCAAGCCCCTTCCGCAGGCGGTAAGTGAAGTGAAAAAAGCCGCAGAGCGGATGGAATATCACGCAGAATGGGCTCTCAGAATTGAGGGGGAAATTGTCCCCAGCGATAATGAAAAGGAAAATATATTCATATGCAAGGAACCCATGGGAGTTGTGGCATGCATAGTGCCCTGGAACTCCCCTTTCAGCATCCTGGTCAGAAAGGTGGCGCCGGCTCTCATAACCGGCAATGGTGTGGTCATAAAGCCCAGCAGCGAGACACCCAACTGTGCCCTAGAATTTGCCAAAATTGTCCAGGAAGTTGGCCTTCCGAAGGGAATAGTAAATGTGGTTTGCGGAAAAGGTGCAGAAATCGGAAAGGCCATATGCACAAACCCTGCGGTCAGCATGGTGACCTTCACGGGAAGTGGGGAGACCGGCGCCCGGATAATGGAGATGTGTTCACACAATATCACAAAGGTCTCCCTGGAATTGGGCGGAAAAGCACCGGCCATAGTCATGGATGATGCAGACCTGGACCTTGCGGCCAGGTGCATAGTGGGGTCTAAGACCATCAATGCCGGACAGGTGTGCAACTGCGTGGAGAGGGTGTACGTGCATGAGAAAGTGGCTGAAGAATTTACGGATAAAGTGATGGAGTTGATGAAGAAAATCACCATAGGCGACGGCCTGGCAGACCCCAAAGTCACCATGGGCCCGCTCATAAACCACGGCGCAGTAAAATTCGTGGATGGCCTGGTTAAAAAAGCTGTGGAAGAGGGAGCAGAGGTGCTCATAGGGGGTAAGGCGCCAGAGCATCTCAAAAGAGGCAGTTTCTATGAGCCTACTGTGCTGATGAACTGCAGGCAGGACATGGATGTAATGCAAAGAGAAATCTTCGGGCCCGTGCTTCCGATAATGACTTTCAAAACCCTGGAGGAGGCGCTGGAGCTGGCAAACGACTGCGAGTACGGTCTGACCTCCAGTTTATACACCAATGATCTCAGCACGGCTTTTGAAGTAGCAAACAGCATTGAAGCCGGAGAACTTTATATAAACCGACAGCAGGGAGAGGCCATCAACGGCTACCATGCGGGCTGGAAAAAATCAGGCATCGGCGGAGATGACGGCAGGCACGGCATGGAGGAATTCCTGCAGACCAAGGTGGTTTATCTAAAATACAGATGAAAAAGTGCTGGCAAACTGCCAGGAAAGTTGACGCAGTCCCGCTCTTTCAATGCGCCCGTCTTTTTCGAATTCGCCTCGTGAATTCGAAAAGGCGGGCGCAATTTTTGGCTAATAAGCGATTAGACGTACATGATAAAAAACGCATCACCATCAGATGATGAAAACATTTATCTATATTTTCGGGAAAGTTTGAACCCGCTGGATTTCAGCCCGTAAATCATGAAAGGATAAAATTTTATTGACAAATGTTTAAAAAGAAATGCCTCAATATATTCGATATGGGAATAAGTATATCATGTAACTGCATAATTTGATCGAAATATGTGTCAAAATTTGATATAAGACATATTAATTCAGGATTTTTATAAAAAATGTGCCATAATTATCTTGTTGTATATTGAGTTTTTATGAACTTTGTGATAAAATATCATTCGTAAATTTTTCTGGAGGTGCACCGATGGAGATATTTTTGACGATTATTTATGTTATTATTTGTCTGGGCCTTGTTGCAACGGTTCTGCTTCAATCGGGCAAGAGCGCCGGCCTTTCCGGAAGTATTGCCGGCGGCGCCGAAACCTTTTTTGGGAAAAAGAAGGGCATTGATGAGAAACTGGCAAAGTATACGGAGTTTCTGGCTGTAGGCTTTCTGGCGATGTCAATTGTAATGATGATTTTTTTAAAGTAGTGAGCGCCGCGAGAGCGGCTTTTTTCAATGAAATTTTCCATACCGCAATATCAGTGCAGGTAAGAATGAAATTTTTATAGCAAGAAATTTCAAACCAATCTCAAAAATGGAGGGATGCTTATGGTAAACCTTATAGCGACCGCGCCAGTAATGGGCATCGTTGCCCTGGCTTTTGCATACATGCTGGCTATGCGAGTGGTGAATAGCCCCGCGGGAAGCGATCGCATGAAGGAAATTTCCGACGCTATCCATGAAGGGGCTATGGCGTTTCTTTTCAGGGAATACAGAACCCTGGCAGTATTTGTCATCATTATGTTTGCCGTGATAAGCATTTTTATCAACTGGCAGACTGCGGTAAGCTACATAACCGGAACTATAGCCTCAGTGGCGGCAGGCTTCATAGGCATGAACGTGGCCACAAGAGCCAATGTCCGCACCGCAAACGCCGCCCAGGAAGGCCAGAACAAGGCTCTTAACATCGCTTTTTCCGGCGGGGCGGTCATGGGCATGTCGGTGGTGGGTCTTGGACTTCTGGGGCTTGGAATGCTTTATTTTGTTTTTGGCAATCCTGCTGACATAAAGAGCTTTGACGTGATAAACGGATTCGCCCTGGGTGCAAGCTCCATAGCTCTTTTTGCCAGAGTGGGGGGAGGAATATACACCAAAGCTGCTGATGTTGGAGCGGACCTGGTGGGCAAGGTGGAGGCTGGCATACCCGAGGACGACCCCAGAAATCCGGCGGTAATTGCGGATAATGTGGGCGACAATGTGGGCGATGTGGCCGGAATGGGCGCAGACCTCTTTGAATCCTATGTGGGCTCCATAGTATCCGGAATGGCCATAGGAGCCGTGGCGGTGAGCACCGCAACAGGTGAACCATACGGAATAAAAGGCATTATATTCCCCATGATAATAGCTGCTGCCGGAATCCTGTGCTCAATCATCGGCACACTATTTGTCAGGACCGGCGAAGGAGCAAATCCCCAGAAAGCCCTTACGAACGGCACATTTGCCAGCGGCATACTCATAATACTTGCCTCCTTCTTTTTAAGCAGATTCATCCTGGGAGAACTGGGAGTTTTCTATGCAGCTGCATCGGGAATAATTGTAGGAATTATCATAGGAATGATTACCGAATATTATACATCTGCCGACAACCCGCCTGTCCAGGGTATAGCCAAATCTTCCCAGACGGGCCCGGCGACCAACATAATCTCGGGATTGGCGGTGGGTATGAAGAGCACCGCATGGCCGGTGCTGTTCATAGCATTTGCGATAATCGTAGCTTACAAATTTGCGGGATTATACGGCATTGCGCTGGCTGCCATAGGAATGCTTTCAACCACCGGTATGACGGTTGCTGTGGATGCTTACGGCCCCATAGCGGATAACGCCGGAGGCATAGCGGAGATGTCGGAAATGGACCCGGCGGTGCGAAAGATAACCGATAAGCTCGATTCCGTGGGCAACACTACAGCGGCCATAGGCAAGGGCTTTGCCATAGGTTCCGCAGCGCTGACGGCCCTTGCTCTGTTTTCTGCTTATACCACCGCCGCTGGATTGAAAGAAGGCATAAACCTGCTCAGGGCCGATGTGATAATGGGCTTGTTGATAGGCGGCATGCTGCCTTACCTGTTTTCCGCAATGACGATGGAAGCCGTGGGCAAAGCGGCCTTCCAGATGATAGAAGAGGTGAGAAGACAATTTAAAACCATTCCAGGCCTTATGGAAGGCAAGGCCAGACCCGAATATGCAAAGTGCGTGGACATCAGCACCGCTGCCGCACTAAAAGAAATGGTACTGCCGGGTCTAATGGCTGTGGTTGCGCCACTGGCAGTGGGGCTAATATTCGGAAGAGAGGCTCTGGGAGGACTGCTTGCGGGATCGCTGGTGACCGGCGTCATGATAGCCATTCAGATGGCAAACTCCGGCGGCGCCTGGGACAATGCAAAGAAGTACATCGAGTCAGGCAATTACGGTGGCAAGGGTACACC
This sequence comes from Tepidanaerobacteraceae bacterium, assembly GCA_024655905.1. GTDB lineage: Bacteria > Bacillota > Thermosediminibacteria > Thermosediminibacterales > Tepidanaerobacteraceae > JANLFP01. The sequence goes on along the minus strand of JANLFP010000005.1, from coordinate 18,443 downwards.
TACACATGCAGCCGCCGTGGTGGGCGATACCGTGGGCGATCCCTTTAAAGACACTTCAGGGCCATCGCTCAACATTCTGATAAAACTGATGACCATTGTGTCCCTGGTGTTTGCTCCGCTCTTCATGAGATAAAAGCAAAAAAGCTTCTACTTGACAAATAAAGTAGAAGCTTTTTTATTGTAGTTGTTTAAATCCGTATTGTACAAAATGTTTATCAAAAGTAAAGGCTGCATCCTTTTTATATTCTAAATGCTTCTTTTCTTCCATTACTAAATATTTGTCGTGATTTTCGGCTACATCCGGCTCATCAACCAGGGTACCTGTGAATTTCCATATAGGATCATTATCTCCCAATGGTTCTACCACTGACAGCTTCTTTATCCTGATTTCATCATTTTGTAAATAGACTATTAAAGAATCATCTTTTTTTATACTCAGTTTCTTTCTAATGAGATGTGGAATAGTCATTTGACCCTTGCTTGTTACCTTTACAATATTATAATTCACTCTTCTTACCTCCTTACTTATAGTAATAAATTCTTACATAAAATTGTAAAATACATTAAAATAGATATCAATATTTAAATCAAAATTTAACGGCTGTTGCATTAATCAGAAACATATGTTACAATTGTCATTAATAAACATATGTTGTAAAGGAGGCGAATCTTTATGTCCGAAAAAACAACCTGGCATCTACTCATCTATAAAGTCCCGTCGGAGCCCTCAACCCTCCGGGTGAAGGCCTGGAGAAAGCTGAAAGAGGTGGGGGCATTATATTTGCAGCAGTCGGTAGCCGTTTACCCGGGCATAAACAACCTCGAGAATGAAATCCTCATCCTGACAAAAGATATAAAGGAATCCGGGGGAGAAGCTCTTCTGCTTCAAGTGGCGGCCCTTTCCAGTGAAGATGAAAATTATCTTATCTCAAAATTCAACGAGCAGAGGGACCTGGAATATGAGGAATTGATGGATAAATGCAATGACTTTTATTCAGAAATAGAAAAAGAGACCGCAAAACAGAATTTCACTTTTGCGGAGCTGGAAGAAAACGACGAGGAAATTGATAAGCTTTCCCGCTGGTTTTCAAAAATAAGGGAAAGGGATTTTTTCTGTTCAAATAAGCGGCAAAAAGCGGAAGAAATGATGGCAAAGTGTCGAAAGATGCTAATGGAGTTTGCCGAAAAAATATATAAAAAAGAGGGGTCGATGTAATTGTTCAACATCATCATTCTTGGCATAACCAGCCTCTTAACCGATATAAGCACCGAGATGGTGTATCCGCTGCTCCCTTTATTTCTCACCACAAAGCTGGGAGCGACGCCTCTGATCGTGGGCACTATCGAAGGCATGGCCGAAAGTCTGGCCAGCCTTTTGAAGGTATTTTCCGGTTATTTTTCAGACAAAGTGGAAAGGCGGAAACCTTTCGCCATTATGGGATACGGCTTTTCCACCATAGGAAAGGTGCTGCTGTACCTCGCGTCATCGTGGCCTTTGGTGCTGGCAGGCAGGATGGCGGACCGCTTCGGAAAGGGAGTGCGTACGGCCCCGAGGGATGCGCTCATCGCCGAGTCGGCAGCGCCCCATGCTAGAGGCAGGGCTTTTGGGCTTCACAGGGCGATGGATACCCTGGGGGCGGCCATAGGGGTTGTGCTGGCTTATTATTTTATGGTACGACGCCCCGGCGATTATTACAGCGTTTTTCTCTATTCCCTGATTCCGGCTGTACTTGGCGTGGGAGCGCTCTTTCTGGTAAAAGAAAAGGTCACTCAGGTTAAAAATGCATCCAAAAAATTATCACTGAACTGGAACGCCTTGGATAAACGTTTGAAATTCTTTTTAATCCTGATGTTCATCTTTACCCTCGGAAATTCATCCAACCAATTCCTGCTTTTAAAAGCCCAGAATGTGGGTTTTGATGCAAAGACTGTACTGCTTCTATACCTTTTATATAATGTAATATACGATATATTTTCCTATCCTGCGGGATGGATATCGGACCGCATCGGCAGGAAGAAAATGCTGGTAGCGGGTTATTTTGTTTACGGCCTGGTATATTTCGGGTTTGCCCTGGCCGGCAAGCCAAATGCCATCTGGATTCTTTTCGGGGTTTACGGACTTTATATCGCTTTCACCGAAGGCGTGGAAAAGGCTTTTGTGGCCGACATAGCGCCGGAAAGCCTCCGGGGGACATTAATAGGCCTGCACGCCACTCTGGTTGGAATAGGACTTCTTCCGGCGTCAATTCTGGCCGGGGCTTTATGGAACATGTTCGGAGCCGCCGCTCCCTTTTACTTCGGAGGGATTATGGGGATTCTGGCGGCTCTGGGAATTTGGATTTTAATCTAATACCAGAGCAGCACTCCGGCAAAGGCGCAACCTATTTTTGTCACCAGATGTTCTGCAGAGCAAATTCTTATGTCCGCCAGAGCTTTATTTCTAATTTTGAAGGCATCCGCCACCATTTGCCCTATTCGGCGTTCGGCGGCAAACCGGTCAAATTCTCCCGAAAGCTCCATTATGACGCCGTAATCACCATCTCCCGGGATTCCCACAGCCACTGCAGCGGATATGACAGACCCGATCCTATTGCTCACTATGTAACCGTAGGCTGCGGGCACCAGATTTCCCGGAGGAATGAGCAGATTTTCATCGCATACCGCCCCGGGGGGCAAAATGCTGCTAACCCTGAGGAGATTAAGATTTCCCGCTCCGGCCGAAAGCAGAGCGCCATCAAAGGCATTGAGCTCGGTGGTTCCTTCGGAGCTGCCGGCAACGAGCCTGTATCTTTTTGGAAGCGGCAACATAAAAAAAACACCTCTCAAAAAAATCTTCAAAATATACTATGAGAGGCACTGCCCATTCGTTACATTTTATAACGCCATAGAGGCATTTAATTTGCAAGCCGGCGGCATACACCCGCCGAACAAATGAAAAATAAGAATCCAAATCAATTGTAGTCGGGTGCGCGATTGGGAGAATCTTTATCAAAGTAGCGTTTTATGCCATTTGCAATGGCTTTTGCTATTTTTTCCTGATAAGCGGCATCCTGCAGTTTGCTGCGGTCCGAGGGATTGGATATGAACCCCATTTCCACAATTACCGCAGGCATGGGTGATTCCCTCAGAATAAAAAGGTCTCGGGGCAGGGCTTCCCTGAAATTTTCCGGTTCCAGGGCTTTCAATTCCTCCTGTATGAGCAGAGCCAGCAACCTGCTTTCCGGCTTTTGAGGATTGTAAAAGCACTGTGCTCCAAAGCAGGACGAATCGGGATACTGGTTTACATGTATGCTGACAAAAATATCCGCTTTATTTGATACCGCCATATCGATTCTTCGTTTAAGTTCTCTGTGATTGGCCATCTGTTCCTGGGTTTCACTATCGCGGGTGAGAACTACATTGAATTTTTGCTGCTTCAAGATTTCCCTCAATTTCAGAGAAACCGCCAGATTTATTGGGCTCTCGGCCACACCGCTTTCCCTGTGGACGACCCCCCTGTCAATAGTCCCGTGACCGGGGTCGATAACAACGGTCCCATAAGGAGCGAGGAACTTGAATACCGGAATGTTGCCAGTAACAAACATATGATAGCTTAACCCCATAAGTATTACAACAAAAATTATCGCCTGCAATTTCGGATTTGATATTGAATTCGATTTTTTAAACAGGTTTTTGAGGATGCTGTAAAGTTTTTGGCCGGGAAATTTCATTAAACCGCCTCCCTTGTTCTTATGCGCTTTAATACCACGATGGGTGTTTGCTGGTCGTCATTGCCCAAGGGATTGTTTTTTAAAATTTCAATCAGTTCCCTTTCCTTTACTTTTCCGGATATGGCCAGAATGTCCACACATTTTAAATCGTTTATATCAGCAATTACGGTGGTTATACCGGTTTTTTCATATATCTTCTCCGTGATTTCTTTCGAATTTTTTGGTCCCGGCACTATATAGCGGTCATAAGGAGGGAGGGTTCCCGCTATGTCGTCTATTTTGGCCAAATCCCTGCCTGCCACTCTGTAGAAATCGCCCCTGCGACCCAACAATTTTCCCAGGGCTGCCGCTATAGCACCCAGGATAATGCGAAATTTGCCCGCCTCATTTATGGCCAGTTGCATGGCTTCGGGCGTACCCAGGCTTCCATCCTTGTCCGGAAATTTGGATAAAAAACGCGCCAGCAGGCCGCTTTTCATGGAACTGGATAAGACCGCCCTTCCCTGGGATATTGCCACGGGGCTTTCGGCTATTACGATTATATCTCCGGATTCAGCCACAGGCCGGGTATATTTTATTACGACATCCACGATATCGTCTTTTTCCGTTATGATGTGAGTCCTGATGGGCACGGGCGCCCATCCTGCTGCGGATAATACCATGATTGCCATACCTCCAATATAATTTCTATTCAACACAAAAATATTTTAGAATTTGATTTTAGTCACCATAAAAAAAATAGTGAATAAAATAAAGATGATGAAGAAAAAATAGGGTTCGAGGGGGGTCCGCATGAAGAAGGGATTGACAAACTTATATGCCAGGACCGGTTCCGATTTTTCCACCATTGCACTGGAATCCACAGCACCGCTTTCTCATACCGTAAGAAAGCTTTCTCGCCATATTTATGAGGTTTTGCTGGATGGAGAACTTATAATGGCGCCCGATACCGTTAATATATATGACGGGATTATAAACACAATCAGCGTATCGCAAAAAAATGGAGACGCTCAGGTTTCCATCCTGCTGCAGCACCCATCGTCATGCCGATTAAAACAGGTCCGGGGCATTCCAAACAGACTTGAAATTAATTTCGACAGAGCATTTTTAAAACAAATAATGAAAGAAAAAATGATAGTGATCGACCCGGGCCACGGCGGCGGCGATTCCGGGCGCAGGGGCTATATAAACCTTCTGGAAAAAAATGTGGTGATGCATATTGCAAATTATTTAAAGGCGAAGATAATAGATGCGGGGGGCAGGGCAGTACTTACCAGAGAGAAAGACATATCCGTAAACCTTATAGACAGATTGCAGGCGGCCCGATTGCTGGAAGCTGATATATGGATAAGCATTCACACCCGCTGGGACCGGGACAAAAGCAAATGCGGAGCCGGAGCGCTGTATCATTCCAAGCAGGGCGAGCTGCTTTGCAGATACATTCTTGAGGAAATCGGCAAAAAATTAAAATTGGAAAACAATGGTATATGCGAAGAAAGCTTTTCAAAGTTGGCCGGCTTTTTTGAAACAATGGAGTACAGCATACCCTTTGTGACCATTGAGGTCTGCACCATATCGAATCCGGTGGAAGAAGGCTGGCTTCGCAGCCCGGTTTTTAAAGAGAGGGCGGCACAGGCCATTATAAATGGCATTGCAAGATATTTTGACAGCTGTCGGTATGAAGAATACAAAAATATTACCGATAAATTTCCGCATAGCTTGTAAAATATGCCAAAAAAGCATAAAATAAGATATGATATATTGCATTAAATTGAACAGGAGGCAAAGCATGCCGTTTAAAGAAAAACTAATGGAATTCATGAGGCAGGAAGCATATAAACCCATGACGGAAAGCGAGCTGGCCCATGCACTGAATATAAATGCTGGGGAGCTCGACCTTTTATTGAAAGTCCTTCTTCATATGGAAAAGGAAGGTCTCGTGGTAAAAACGCGCCGGGGCCTTTATGGCATCCCTGAAAAAATGAATCTTGTCGTGGGGAAAATAGAGGGCCATCCGAAAGGATATGCCTTTTTAATCCCTGAAAATCAGGAAATGGAAGATATATATATCAGCCGCGAAGATTTGAACGGCGCCCTTCACGGCGACAAAGTCATAGTCCGTCCCAAGCTGCCCGCAAGGCATGAAGGTAAAACCGAGGGAGAAGTGATAAGAATTCTGCAGAGGGCCGCGAAAAAGGTCGTGGGCACAATTGAAAGAGACAGGCATTTTTCTTTTGTAACGCCCGATGACAAAAGGTTTTATTATGACATATTCGTTCCAAAGGATCACACCATGGGTGCAAAATCCGGACAGAAGGTGGTTGTGAAAATAACCCGATGGCCTGAAAAAAGGCGCAACCCCGAGGGTGAAGTTATAGAAGTGCTGGGGTATGAAGGGGAAAAAGGCATAGATGTGCTTTCCATCATAAAAAAGTACGACCTTCCTCTGGAATTTCCCAAAAAAGTATTGAACCAGCTTGAAAGTATACCCGATGAAGTAAGGCCCGAGGATTTGAAGGGCAGGGAGGATTTCAGGGATAAGAAGATAGTGACCATAGACGGTGAGGATGCAAAGGATCTGGACGATGCGGTGGGAATAGAGCGCACAAAAGACGGATACCGGCTGGGTGTTCACATAGCCGATGTTAGCTACTATGTTAGGGAAAAAAGCCCCCTGGATATCGAAGCCATGAAGAGGGGCACCAGCGTCTATCTTGTGGACAGGGTCATCCCCATGCTTCCGCCAAAGCTTTCTAACGGCATCTGCAGCTTGAACCCCAGGACCGATCGTCTCACGATGAGCATTATCATAGACTTTGACGAAAATGCGGATGTAAAGAGTTACCGGATAACTCCGGGAGTGATAAAGACCTGCGAAAGGATGACATATACCCAAGTCACGAAAATCCTGGAGGAAAATGATGCTGACGCAATAAAGCGCTATGAATATCTGGTGGAAGACTTCAGGCTCATGGAGGAATTGGCCAGAAAACTTACGGCAAAACGGTTTTCCAGGGGAAGCATAGATTTTAACATAGAAGAAGCAAAGGTAATACTGGATGAAAGCGGCAGCCCGGTGGATGTAGTGAAGGAGGAGAGGCGCACGGCCAATCGCATCATCGAGGAATTTATGCTGGCAGCCAACGAGGCAATAGCCGAGCACATGTACTGGCTAAAGGCACCTTTCGTCTACAGAGTCCACGAGGTGCCCGACGAGGAGAAAATGTTTTCACTCAGGGAATTTCTGTATAACCTGGGCTATACCATCAAAGGCATAAAAAATATAAAGCCCAAGGCACTGCAGGATATTCTGGAAAAAGTGAAGGGCCGTTCCGAAGAACGCGTGGTGAATACAGTGCTTTTGAGGTCATTGAAAAGGGCCCGCTACAGCGAAGAAAACCTGGGGCACTTCGGCCTTGCTGCTCACTTTTACACGCATTTTACCTCCCCCATACGGCGCTATCCCGATTTGATGATACACAGAATCATCCGGGAACACCTGGAGGGGAGGCTGGATGAATCAAGGCAGGAAAAATTAAATAACATTGTGGCCAGGGTGGCAAAGATATCTTCGGAGCGGGAACGCGTAGCCGAAGAAGCTGAAAGAGAGAGCACGGATTTGAAAATTGCCGAATACATGGCAAAGCGCATAGGAAAAATTTATGAGGGCATTGTTTCCAGCGTCACCCCCTTCGGGATGTTTGTGGAATTGGAAAACACCGTAGAGGGTCTGGTCCATGTGAGCAACCTGGAAGATGACTTCTATCACTTTGAAGAAAAGAGCATTACTCTGCGGGGCGAGCGCACAGGCAGAGTATTTCGCATCGGAGATGCGGTCAGGGTCAGGGTCTCAAAGGTGAATGTGCCCGAGAGGCAGATAGATTTTGAACTGGTAGAAGCCAAAAAAGCTCAAGCGCCGTGTTTACATTCAAGATAAATATAGGGCGACCATGTTATCGGTTTATAATATGGCCGGATCTGCCAGAGAGGTGATTAGCGTGGTAGACATTGGTTGGGTAGCACAGAAGTTTGGGATCCGCGCATCCTTTTTTGCCAGTAGTCTCAGCATTTTTTTTTGGTTATTATTGCTTTTATCTATATTATGATTATTTACAGAAAAGCAGACAATACTCTGTCAAGGGGGCTGGGTTATTGACAACATTTCGCATTAAGCGTAACAAAGGCTGGAATTTAATTTATGCCGAGAAAAGCAAGAAAAAAAGTGGAGCGAGTTAGTAGTCCGCCATTAATTATGGAAGCTATTTAAAAAACACAATTGCCTGAATGTTTTCGGGTGATTGTGTTTTTTGCTTTTGTGGGCGATACACCGTGAAATTTACAAAAAAAGATCATATAGTTGTGCGACTGTTAAGTTTAAATAGATGATTTTACATTTTGCAAGGTTACCACTACAATCTCCGGCCTGTTAAATATTCTTACGGGTATGATGCTATTGCCAAGTCCTCTGCTGACGATGAGCGTTGATTGATTTTGTGTATAGGCACCGCTTGTGTATTTAGGAAACAGGCCCTGATCCGGTGCTATTAATCCCCCGACAAAAGGGATTCTGAACTGTCCTCCGTGAGCATGTCCTGAAAAGATGAGGTCTATATTTTCATTTGCATATAAATCAAAAAGTTCAGGTCTGTGAGAAAGCAAAATCTGAAAAACAGAATCATCTGATAGGCGCATGAGATGTTCTTCCAATTTAGACGAATTTGTCCCGTCCATGTAGGAAGATGTAAGAAAATCGGGGTCAGATAAGCCCAATATTTCTATTTCGGCTCTGCCCTTTATCAATTTTACTTTATTGTCGTCAAGTATCTGCACGCCACAGCTCAACAGTTTACGGCTGATATTTTCATAATCACCGGACCATGCCTCATGATTTCCGGAAACATAGTAAACCGGGGCAATTTTCATCGCTCCTTCTATAAATATCATCGCAGTGGCAAGGTCATATTTTCTTCTGTCAATCAAGTCTCCTGTGACCACGATTATATCCGGAGAAATTGCTCTGATTTTCTTCAATAAACGCTCCTGATTTTTGCCAAATTGTTTATTATGCAAATCCGAAATATGGACGATCCTGTATCCGTCAAATTCATGCGGTATCTTAGTGTTGCTATAATTAATGTATGTTGTTGTTATATCATTGTTCTGCCATGCACAAAAAAATGACATGCTTGCAATAACAAATGCCACAAAAAGCAAAATTCTAATTCTCTTGTATTTTTTTAGCATGTTTCACACCACACCTTATCTAGCTGATTAATTTTAAACGGAAAATATAGATAAATATTTTCACCATCTGATGGTGATGCATTTTGGCTCATGAATGTCTAAACGGAAATTATGCTCACAATCTACGACCGATTCAAGGTGATCATCATCTTCTCAGCAGAAATTATATCACTAAATACTTCGATCTTCCACAGGCAAGTCAGATTTACCGTGACCTCAATGCCATGGCAGCTTTAGGGAAGACCGACGGCAGGACAGTTTAGCACTCAGTTTTTTTGCAAGCAACCTTTTCCACTTTAAGCAGTGGAAAAAACAGTCGTTGAGTTGAAAGTCTGCAAATGTTAAAATAACAGTAGTTAACATGCTCGTATACAACTGAAGGCAGGAGGCAGAGTTGTATATGAACGACATAAGATTGTATTTATTAATGGAAATGATCCGTGAATCGGAATATCAAAAGGCAGAATCTTTTGCCGAAAAGCTGCATTTGAGCGCGAAAACGGTGAGAAATCTTCTGAAGCAAATAAACAGGCTCATCAAAGGACATGGTGCTGCAATTGAATCCAAACCAGGCAGCGGTTTTTGCCTGCGGGTTTACGAGCAAAAAGCATGGGAGGAGTTTAAAGATTTCTATTTGAAACAGTCTGACAAAAAAAATCTGCCTCAAACTTCCAAGGAGAGAATCCAATACCTTCTGGAATACTTGATTTACAGTACAGATTATATAAAACTGGATGATTTAAGTGAATCAATGTATATATCAAAAAGAACGCTTACAAATGATCTGAAAGATATTGAAAAAATAATTAAACCTTACAACATCGAGTTAATCCGCAAACCGAACCATGGCATCAAATTAAAAGGTAAGGAATTCAGTCTAAGGTTATGCCTTGCCAACTATATTGTAACCAGCAGTCAAACGAAGATTATGAACGAAAACAACATGGACATATTGGCAAAATGCATTCAGGATTGTCTCAGGGCTTTCAACTATCATTTATCAGATATTGCACTGCAGAATCTTATCATTCATTTGTTTATTGCAATTAAACGCATTAAGGGCAATCATTATATCCCGTTGGAAGAAGAGTGGATAAATGGCTCATACAATGATGATGAATATTTGATTGCATCCAAGATTGTGGAAAAAATTCAAGAAAATTATCAAGTCCAGTTTCCTGAATCAGAAATCCGTTATGTTGCGCTTCACCTGGCGGGAAAGCGTACCCTTGCAGAATCGCATGGCAGCGAGAATATAGTTATAGATCACGAAACAAATATGCTGGTTTGCGCCATGATTCAATCGGTATATGATGCTTTCAAGGTTGATTTCCGAAATGATCTGGATTTAAAAATATCGTTGTGCCAGCATTTAATTCCTTTAAAAATCAGGATTCAGTGCGATATGAACATGCGAAATCCGTTACTTAAAGATATAAAGGAAAGGTTTGCACTGGCCTATGCAATGGCGGCGCACGCAAGCGGAGTGATTAATGAAAGGTATAAAAAAGTGCTAAAAGACGATGAAATCGGTTATATCGCATTGCTGTTTGCCCTCGCCCTGGAAAGGCAAAAAACAAAAAACACAAAAAAGAATATTCTGCTGGTGTGTTCCTCCGGCAAAGGCAGCGCCAGGCTGCTTGCCTACAAATGTAAGGAGAAATTTCATGATCAGATAAATGAAGTTAAAACCTGCGATGTCAACTCAATCGGCACGATCGATTTTTCAAAAATTGATTATGTATTTTCCACAGTGCCGATTCGGGATAAGGTGCCGGTTCCCATCATGGAGATAAAATACTTTCTTGACGACGATGATATTGAGAGGATGAAAAAGGTCCTGGCATCTAAATCTTCGGGCATTTGCGATGAATATTACAGCCCCAATTTATTTTTGGCAAATATAAAATGCAGGACAAAAGAGGAAATATTAAGATTCATGTGTGACAATGTAAAAAAATATCATGATATTCCCAACAACTTTTATGATGCCGTATTGGAAAGAGAGAAGCTTGCCCGCACAGAATTTGGCAACAGGGTAGCAATGCCGCACCCGGTTAAAACGCTAAGTCAAAATACGTTTGTGTGTGTCGGAATACTTGAAAAACCGATTGTCTGGGATGAAACGGAAGTACAGGTGGTTTTTCTTGTATCCGTGGGAAAAAAGAAAAATAAGACGCTGCAAAAGTTTTACAGAGTTACATCAAAGTTTTTGCTGAATAAAGACTGTATAGACAAATTGATTGCGTCCAGGGACTATCAGGTCTTTAAAAATTTAATCGCCAAAGTGGAAGCAGAAATGGAGGAATAATCGATGGAAGAAAGTAAATATGATGGTGCCTTTCAATTAATTACCAATGCAGGAAATGCGAAATCTGCCGCTTTAATGGCCATTGAAGCGGCGAGAGAATTTGATTTTGCGGAGGCAGAGGCACGCATGCAGGAAGCCGAAGCGGAAATGCTCGAAGCGCATCGTGCGCAAACCCGGATGATTCAGCAGGAAGCCGGCGGAGCTCCGGTAGACGTCAATATTATTCTGGTTCATGCACAGGATCATCTGACAATGGCAATGATGGCCATAAAAAATGCTGAAGAGTTTATACATTTGTATAAAATCATGAAAAGACTTATGGATAAATTGGCAATTGAAAACAACCTGGAATGAAAACGAAAAGGAGGAGGTGAAGGCCGTGAGAATTATGCTTGCATGCTGTCTTGGAATGTCTACAAGCATGCTGGTGTCAAAAATGGAGGAGGTGGCAAAGCAGCAGGGGAAAACCGATTATAAGATTTGGGCTGCAGACCAGACCCAGATTGAAGCAGAACTGGGCAATTTCGACGTGTTATTGCTGGGACCGCAGGTCAGGCATATTTTGAAAAAAGTAAGCAAAATTGTTGATGGGAAAGCTCCGGTTGATGTAATCAATCCTGTGGCGTACGGCCGCTGTGACGGTGCCGCCGTTTTGAAACAGGCGGAAGAATTGTTGAAGAATAAAAAATAGAGAATGACAAATATATCAGAATGTTAAGAGGAGGAACGATTTAAATGGCAGAATTATCGGGAAAATTTCAGGATTCTTTAATGGTCATTGCTGAAAAAGTTGATGAGAATAAATACCTGAATAGCATAAAAGATTCTTTTACGGTTTTCATGCCTTTTGTTATTGTCGGCTCATTTGCGACGCTGTTTAATTCAATAATTTGCAGCCCCCAGACAGGGCTGGCCAAATGGATTCCCGCATTGAGCAAATTAAGCGTGGCTTTCACGGCAATGAACTTTGCGACACTGGGAATTATGAGCATACCGGTTATTTTCCTCATTGCTATGAATCTGGCCAGAAAGAATAAAGTGCCCGAATACATCGCAGGTATTGTTGCTGTGGCGGCTTATTGTTCGGTCATTCCGGAAGTAGTAACGGTTACAGTAAATTCGGCTACCGGAAGCGCCGCAGGCATTCCTGCGCCGGCGCTTGGGGCGCAGGGGCTGTTCGTCGGCATGCTCCTAACCGTGGTTGTTGTCGAATTTTTCACGAAACTAACCCGAATCGAAGCAATTAAAATTACGATGCCGCCATCCGTGCCGGCTGGCATTTCAACATCTTTCAACACATTGATTCCAATTTTGATTACCCTGGTGAGTGTAAGTGTTTTCGGGGCCTTATTCAAACTGGGTACAGGAACGTACCTGAACGAATTTGTCTATAAGGTTATGCAGGCCCCGCTGGAAGCAGTTTTTCAGAGCCCGGCAGGCATCATTGCGATAGTTGTTTTCGCGCAGCTATTCTGGTTTCTTGGCATTCATGGCGGTCTTGTCATATCTCCTATAAGGAATCCGCTCATGGCGGCGGCGATTGCAGCCAATATTGCGGCAGTCTCTGCCGGTCAGCAGGCCACGCAGCCGGTTACTTACGGTTTTTGGATGAACTTCATTGTGCCTGGCGGAGCCGGAATGATCTTTTCGCTGATTATAGCAATATTGCTGTGCTCGAAACGAGAGGATTACAGGATGATTGCCAAGGTGGGGCTTGGCCCGAGCGTGTTTGGCATCAGCGAGCCCGTTGTATTCGGCTTGCCTCTGGTATTGAATGTAAGGTTTGCTATTCCGTTCATTTTTAATTCCGCCATTTCTTGCGCAATCGCATTGTTTGCAACAAAAATCGGATTTATGCCGTGCAATACGGTTGATACTCCGTTTGGCGTTCCGCTCTTAATTGGCGCCTTTATCGGACACGGCTGGCAGGGTATTATAGTCCAGATTATATGCATTGCGGTTACCATCCTTACGTGGATTCCATTTGTGTTGATGACAAACAGGGAAATAGAAAATAACTGATGATACGGGGCAGGAGAATCTGTAAAAGCCTGATTTGGAAGGGAGTTTCATATGGGCAAAAATTTATTTCCAGAAGGATTTTTATGGGGCGGGGCACTTGCTGCCAATCAATGCGAGGGGGCATGGAATGAGGATGGAAAAGGCATGTCTGTTGCAGATTGCAGCATGTATAAACCCCATGTTGATCTAAACGATTATCGGTCGCAGCATATGATTACAATGGCAGATATTGAAGCGGCAATGAAAAGCGATGATATTTCTTTATATGCAAAACGCCGCGGCATTGACTTCTACCACCGCTATAAAGAGGATCTGGATCTTTTTGCGGAAATGGGCTTTAAAGTATTGCGCGTCTCTATTGCCTGGACGCGTATTTTCCCGACGGGTCTGGAAGATGCCCCGAATGAAAAAGGTCTTGCTTTTTACGAAAGCCTTTTTAGGGAAATGAAAAAGCGCAATATTGAACCGCTGGTAACGCTGCACCATTATGAGATGCCGCTTTATCTGGCTATTCATAATGATGGCTGGTATCAGAGATTGGTCGTTGATAAGTTCGCAAAGTTTTGCAGGGTAGTGTTTGAACGTTATAAAAATCTTGTGAAATACTGGCTGACATTTAATGAGATTGACAGCGCATTTCGTCATCCATTCACATCACTCGGGATTATTACGGAACGCTATCCAGAGGAAAAACTTGAGGAGATCATTTATCAGGCCATTCATCACCAATTTATTGCAAGTTCGCTGGCCACAAAATACCTTCGCGAAATCATTCCTGATGCAAAGATGGGCTGTATGGTTACCAGAACTCTCACTTATCCTGAAAATTGCAATCCGAAGAACTGCCTGCTTGCGCTCAAAGACAACCGAGACAACTATTTCTATTCCGATGTGCAGGTCTTCGGCGAATATCCGAAATTTATAAAAAGATACTGGAAAAAGAAGGACATAAATATTCATATGGAATCAGACGATGAAGAAATCCTCAAGTGTTATACAGTTGACTTTGTTTCGTTCAGTTATTATATGTCCTTTGTTTCCAGCATTGATAGAGATAAAAGAGAAAAGGTAAATGGAAATTTAACGCAAGGTGTTAAGAATCCATTTCTTGATGTTACAGAATGGGGTTGGCAAATAGATCCGATAGGGCTGCACTATTCGTTAATTGACATGTATGACCGTTATCGGCTGCCACTGTTTATTGTTGAAAATGGGGTGGGGAGTAATGATAAAGTAGAGGCAGACGGCAGTATTATCGATGATTACCGTATTGCCTATTTCCGTGAGCATATCAGGGCCATTGCAAGTGCCATTGATGATGGGGTTGAAGTTATGGGGTATACGCCCTGGGGCTGTATTGATATCGTAAGTCTGTCCACTAACCAGATGAGCAAGCGCTATGGTTTCATTTACGTGGATGCGGATGATTTTGGCAATGGAACTTATAAGCGTTTAAAAAAGAAGTCGTTTGACTGGTATAAAAAGGTGATTCGATCGAATGGAGAGGATCTGGACTGAAGAGGAACCGCATTCAGAAAAGCTGCAGCGGCTTTAATGCCTCCTTCATCTCCGACTTGATACGCTCCAAACCTTCTTTGGTACTTGCTTCGCAGCGAACTATAAGCGCGGGTTCCGTATTGGAGCTTCTCACAAGCTCCTATCCGTCAGGGAAGAGAAAGTTTGAACTTCCCCCGGTTAATTGGACACTAACTTAAGCCACTTTTATCAGGTTCTCAAAGTTTTTCTCGAATTCTTCCGGTGTCTCATACCCAAGGGCTGAATGTAACCTGAGACGGTTGTAAAAAACCTCGATGTACTCAAAAATTCCCAGTTTGGCTTCTGCACGGCTTTTGAAGCGGCGATTGTAGACGAGTTCGGTCTTCAATGTTTTGAAGAAACTTTCCATAGGTGAATTATCCCGACAATCTCCCTTACGGCTCATGGAGCAGATAAAACCATATTGCCGGAGTAGTCGCTGATAATCGCAGCTCGCATACTGGCTGACGCGGTCGGAGTGGATGACCAATCCCGGGTCGGGGCGGCGGTTGGTGATGGCCATATGTAGAGCTTCGATAACCAGTTCGCGGGTGACGTATTTCTGCATCGAATAACCTACAATCCTTTTGGAATAAAGATCGCGCTTGAACTCTTCATCATATTGTCGTCTGGACTCTCCCATGGACATAGCGCCTCTTTGTTTTTATTATATACTCTTAACTCTGTGTCCTACAAATCGGGGGAGGGTCACCTTGATTCCTTTGGCATCCATGCCGATCTAAGGCTGCCAACGGCCAGCGAGCTTCGCAAACTGAAATATTCGTTCGATAAAGCTGTTACCGTTTGAAGTTTTGGTGTACATTTTTCGGCGGCAAAATTTCCTGTCGGCGCATTAAGCCAAAACAATCATGAAGAGATGTAAGCAAATGGCAGCCATTATATGACTACAATTTTATACCATGATATTTTACTCAAGTTCCTTGTGGCTACTGATTCACAAGGAATTTTTTATTAATAGAACTGTTAAACTCTGATTATATCACAAATTTCATTTTTTAGATTGGGAAGAAATGGAAGATTTAGGAAATCTGGAAAGATTGCGCGCGAATTATGGGCTAAGAGCATGAAAAGCTTTTGCAGTAGCATGAAATCTGTGATATAATACATGAAAAAGACATATCAAAAACCATATTATATTGAAATCAAATATAAAAAAGAGGGAACATTATGGCAACTGAGGATAACCAAATAAATACCGGCGAAAAACCCCTCCATAACAAATACGACAAAGGCTATAAGTTTTTACTGTCCAGCAAGCGGGTATTTCTGGAGCTAATAAAAAGCTTCGTAAATTATGAATGGGCAGAACAAATCGACGAAAACAAAATAGAAAAAATAGATAAATCATTCATCTTACCCGACTTTGACGAAAAAGAAGCAGATATAGTCTACAAACTGAAAATAGAAAACAAAGAAGTAATTTTCTATGTATTATTGGAACTGCAGTCAACCGTAGATTTTCAAATGCCTTATAGATTGCTGCTCTACATGGTGGAAATATGGAGAAGCATGCTTAAAGATTTACCGAAGGCAGAAACAGAAAGAAAAGATTTCAGACTTCCCGCCATTATTCCAATAGTATTATACAACGGTGAAAACAACTGGACAGCGTCTATGAACTTTAGAAACACCCTGAATGGCCAGGAGATTTTCAAACAACAGGTGCTGGACTTTGAATACATCCTGGTAGATGTAAACCGGTATAGCGAAGAAGAACTTATGGGACTGTCCAACCTTATAGGAGCGGTATTTCTAATCGACCAGAAAGCCGATATAGAAAAGCTAAAGCAAAGATTGCAGAAACTCATAGATGTTCTGAAAAAATTGAGCCCCGAAGAATTTCTCCTGTTCAAGACATGGTTGAAAAGAGTCATAGTAAGGGGACTGCCCGAGGAGGAAAAGCGAGAGCTTTCGGAAGTAATAGAAGAAAGCGAGGAGGTGGATGAGATGATATATAACCTTGAAAGAGCTTTACAGGAAGAATTTCGGAAAAGAGAAATTATCGGTATGGAAAAAGGGATAGAAAAAGGGATAGAAAAAGGGATAGAAAAAGGCATTGAAAAAGGCATGTTGGAAGCCAAGTTAGAAATAGCAAGAAAACTGCTAAATAAAGGCAGAAATGTAAAAGAAATAATGGAAATTACCGGCTTGCCTGAAGAAGAAATATTAAGACTGCAAGCAAATTAAAGCGTAGCATAAGCATGATATAGGCTATGATGAGGAGCCAGGCTTAAATAAAACAGAGGCTGTTTCAAAAAAAATTGAAAACAGCCCCTATTTTATGCTCTCAACATATTATTTTATTTTCCACTTCGCCCGGCTCAGGGAATCTGCCTGTCTCTTCTTTGGAAAAAATCAGCTTCCCGTCCAGCGTTACCTTTCCCGATACTTCTCTTATTTCTTCACCATCGCCGGTGTAAAGGGAAAACATTACATCATAATGCTTAAAAGTTCATCACCGGCACTCTGACAGCTTCGACCTTGGCTACTAAGATCCATGTAGCTACGATGAAGATGACTGCCGCTTTGGTCAAAAGGCCTCTGTATTTATTCAAGCTTTCCGCTCTTTTTTGCCCTGTGCAATCTCTGGTGCGGAGGTGGACAAGTTTAAGAAGTTCGGGTTGACGCCACTTGCGGCGACCGATGTAAAAGCGCCGCTCATTGCCGAGTGCCTTGCCTGCTTGAAGTGCCGCGTGATCGGCCGGCTATTTTCCTCTGCTTGTTTGAAAGAAAAAATAAATTGCAAATTGAATAAAAATGTAGAATATGATACCATGTATTTCAGGTAACTGGATGAGCAGGGTGTGGTTGCCACCTCCTTTATATCAGAAGGAAGGAGGTGGTACGGTATGGCTACATACAAGGCTCTATCATTAATGATTGCATCCTCTATGCTTACCGTATCGCTGATTTCCTTAATTGTCGTGCTGATTAAGGCGATAAGCAAAGGAAAAAAATAATCACCCTGCTATGCCCCAGCGGGTGATTATTCTTTAATTACCCTATATGGCAACCGCACTTTTGCGGGTCCGGTTACCTCTGACTATATTATAGCACTAAATTTAGAAAAGTAAACATAAAAGTAAATATGAAAGTAACACCCGAGTTTAACAGTTAAATAAAGTAAACTCAAGAAAAAAAGTGCTGGAAACATTCAATTTCCGGCACTTTTTTCTTGCAATCCCACAATATGTATGGTATAATATTGTTGACATATACAATATACGGAGGACCACTTATGTTTATTGAGTGTTTTAAAAACAATGGCATAGACTATCTTAGAGTTATGGAGGGATATCGCGCCGAAGAAGGCAGCGCCTCAAAATGTCGACGTCGGGTCGTCCGCAATATAGGGCCACTGTCGCGTTTCGACGATGGCAAACCGGATTATCTTGAGCGATTGCGGCAATCTTTTAAAGAAGGAAAACCAATCATAGAAAGCCTTAATGATCTGGTTGAAAATAAACCCATACGAAAGCGCGTTATGATTGAATACGATATCGACAACGAGGATGACTGCGTTTGTAATCCTAAAAACATCGGATATTTTCTGCTTGACGGGCTTTATGATGCATTAGGAATATATGATGTCTTGAACA